>NZ_JABANZ010000004.1:0-126499 GCF_013074405.1 Erwinia sp. JH02 | reverse complement strand
ATCGGATCTTACGCATAGCTATCTCCACAGGTGACATAATCAGTATGTCGGAAGATCTCTAAAAGTGAATGGGCCGTTTTGCCGGGATACTTACAGAAGCCGGTTATTCCTGATTATGAATAGATCATATATGGGGTCAGGGTCACCAAACCGATATTACTAACTGATTGTTGTATCTAACACTGAGGGCAAGGTCAGAGGAAGTTCGTGATGATTGTCATATGTTCTTGGCGTTATTAGTAATATGCTCATGATTAATCAAAGGATGACTAATCAACTTTAAAGAGTCAGTGCGATAATTCATTATATGACAATAAAAAAAGCCCCGGGAAATAAATTTATTTGGGGCTAGTGACTGTTATAAAAAGTTCAGTAGGGGGGTATATAGATTTATCAGACCTCTGAACTTTTTAACGCTGCGGAAAGTATATTTCCAAAAGAGCCAGGGATTTCATTCTTTTTAGCCCCTAAACGTGCAGCTTCAAAACGGTCACCTACACTACCCGGAGTGATGTATTCATCATAAGTTTTAATGTTTGATGGTCTAGCTCTATTAATTCTGTCTAGTTTTCTTTTGAAAATATCGTGATAATTGTATTTGAGCTTGTTGAAAACAAAGTTCAATACATCATCAATTTCTTCGAATTGATGCCTTCTCAAACAAACCTCTATAAAATATGATAGTCCATTCAGTGTTTTTACTTTCATGTCATGCTCAAACTTATCGGGTTCTTTGGTCTTGATACAGCTGAATACTTCAAGGCCTGGAAAATTAAAAATTCTGTAGAATTCTTGGCGCTGTTCTGCGAAGATTTTTTCATATTCCACTTCGCTTATTTCATTGATTCTGTGATCATCTTTGAGTTCTTCTCTTGCATCAATCCAAAATGTAGCCTCATATCTCATCAAAACACAAAGCAAATCAAGTCGTTCATTTTCTTCTGAGAAAGAGTTAAGTTGAAGCAAATTTCCAATCAAAGTAATTGCTTTAGTCTTCTCTTCCTTATCTCCGCGCCATAGATATGTGGAGTATGTTTTTATAAACAAAGGTGATTTGTTATAAGAGAATTGGTATTCACCAAGGAGTGTTATACCCTCTTCATAGCTACCTGTATCTTCGATTATATATTGCGCCAAGTTTATAACCGCTTGGATTTTAATATCTACAGGCGTAGCTTCTCGTGATATAATTGATCGATATTTTTGCTTAACTTCACTTTGTTTTTTAGTGATTCGTGAGTTGTCGGCATCATTAAGAAGAGAAAGATTATTATCTAATCCCTTATCAGTTCCAATTAGCTGCAGACGACTCGTTACTGAACCATCTTCCTGGAATGATTGCCTCATAAGAGTAGCAATTTCACTTGAGTATACTTTGAAATACTTATCATCAACAATGGTGATTATTTTTAGCTTAACTAACTCCGCTACTGCTTTCTCGAACCCATACTCATCCCTTTCCATATTTAATATGTACTGAAGCTTTGAAAGTAAATTAATCAAATCAGTTTCTGTTGTTAATATCCCCATCACGCCAAATATTTTCAAAGCACTTGATGAGAGATAATCCTTTATTCTTCCATAAAGGAACTCTATAGCATTTTTCCCAGTATTTATCTTAGAGTCAAGCATTGTTTCAATAGAGCCGCTTTCGCCATAAATTATTGCACTTTGGAAAATGAATAAAGGCCTTCCATTGGTTAATTGATGTATTAACACAGCCAGGTTAGTTTTATTCCTCCCTTTTTTATATATTTCAGTGTCGATTTCAAGTTCATTTTCCAGTACGCTATCAAAAAAGCTCATTGATTCAGAGGGTGATAGTTCTTTAACTTCGATTTCCTCACCCGTAATATTACTGGCTGAGCGGGTTGTTATAACTACCTTGTGATGTCTAATGTCAAGTAACTTTATGAATTCAAGTAGCTTATCCTTTTCTAAAGGAGTAAAGGTTTCATAATCATCTATTATTACTAGCAGCTTACCTTGAAAGTTTATTATGTCTGATGGGTCAGCGCTATCCTTGCAGAAGGCAATGTTGTTAATGTATCTTATTACAGACTCATATGAGTCAACATTAGCACTAATCTTTTCTATTATACCTGTATGGTAGTTAAATTTTCTATCTTTTGCAGAAACAAAAGAAATATAGTCAAAATATTTCTTTTCCTCGCTAAGCAACACTTCACAAACTTTTTGGATAGAAGCGGTTTTACCTACGCCTCCATGCCCCCAAACGGTAGAAAAAACAGTAGATGTATTTTCTTTTAGAAAGTGTACTAATTTTTTGACTATAGCTGTATCAATGTATTTCTTATAATTATTTTCGAAACTATTAATGATGGTACCGTTACTCGCTTTAACTCTTCGCTCATCTATTTCCATGACGGAACCAATGATTCCATCAATGGTGAAATATTTCCTTTTTGTTTTAATAAGTTGGTTGAACATTGCTCTAGAAGCTAGTTTGTCATCTACATAGGAATAAAGATAAAATTCATCGACTTCATCTGTTTTCAAAAAAGGAGATATCTTATGATAATTGGCATCATGATAAATATATAAAGTATTTATTTCTAATTTAGCAGTTGACTGAGAAATGGTGCAAGGAGAGTACTCACCTGTAGGTTTATACCGGATGCCTTTTGAGACAGACTCATTAGAAGAAAATACACTTATAATATCCATGTCTTGTTTCAAAAAAACTGGACCAGCATCTTGAATATTCTTGTAAATATCACATAACTTTTCATAAAGGTCATCAGACCCATCTTCAAATGAAAATCCATGGCCTATGGATTCATTTCTTAAATTAGGATATTTGTTGATGGCTTCTTTAAATGCTTTAAGCTTCTTTCCACCAAATATCTCCCCCTCTACATCTAATGTCCTAACCAGATTAAGGATACTGCCAATTGATGGTCTAAGCACATTTTGATAGCACATAGTTCTTGAGTCATCCCCTACTCTTGAAATGTTTTTATTCCAAAGATATCCAAGAATTAATACTAAAATGTATTCAATTCTCGATTGCTCCTGAGTGGCTGCATCCCGACGATTGCCAGTAAATATATTAAGCTCTGACTTTTCGCCAATTTTTTTCGAAATATAATCCATTAATAAACTCCAGGTTTTTCTAGGTGAGCGGGTGGTAGAGACGAGTTAGAGTGTTCCAGAAGGATGTTTAAAAATCACATCACAACTTAATAAACAACAAGAGGCATTCAATTTTATATCCAATAAGTTACTCCTACAACATTGAGTAACGACGAGAGCGTTTCATTTAACCTCCAATGACACTTACATAGCTTTAAGCATGACGCCTCTTAATAAAATTTCAATGTCTGCTTTTGGCACTCAGGGGACGGTCAGGTCCAGAAAACCCGGAGACAGAACCGGCCTGATTTGGACGTGCCGTCAATTTAGTCAATAACGGACATTTTAAGAAAATGCATGTTACTGCGTCGATCAGTTGAATTGTTTTTCGTACATATCTAAATGATATTTGAAATATTTTTCATAATCTTCTGCGGCACTAACTAAGATGGTGACTGCTACAGCAGGTTGATCTAGCTTTTGTGACAAATCTTCGATAGCGATGAAACCGCAGATTATTTCTTCGGCAGTCCCGCTAATGAATAGTTTACAGCCCGTTGCATCACTATTTGGAAAGTAAAATTGAGTTGGTCTTAAAGCTCCATGAACGATTCCCATTGGGGGATCACCAAATTCCAATTCAGAGAAACCAATAGTTTTGTCTTCTTTTCTAATCTCGAATGTCACTTCGTTCTCCCTGAATCATTGATATTTTGGCGACAATCTCGTTAATCAATAATGTAACAATGCCAGGCAAGGGGGAAACTATTTTATCAACAACGTCCGCTCCTACCCCCCCCCCCTCAATCAGATCTTCCCCTATCCAAAAAAACCAGCTCATATGCTAATCAATAAAATCTAATAAAGGCCATCCAAGGTTCTGACATCCTAAATGGCCATTTAATTTAGAGTACTAATTCCAGTCTTTGTCTCGCCTGACTGGTTAGTCGTTTAATACCCAGTGAGTTTGCCATTTCCGAAATCTTATTTGTTCCTTCAAGACTCAAAGCCAATGCTCGCAACTCTTCACTGGGAATAGCATCAACCTGACGAACATCATTATCCGTAGCAGGCAAACGGAATGAGTTCCAATCAGTTCTTTGAGCTTCTGACAGCCAGACAAAATCTTCACCGGAATGATCGGTCGCGACATGATAGTGATGATCTACTATCTCCATAACACGCTCACGAATCAGTCTTCCCGCACGGTTAAAACCATGAGCACGCGAGACACGCTGCACCAGTGTAGTGTCCAAAAGAGGTGACTCACCATTAACCACCTCTGCAATAAGAGCTTTTAGCGTCTCATCGTACTCCACGACATAGAACTTCTCTGGGTCAGTTTTGCCCTGCCACGCCTTCAAATCATTGACGACATATTTTCCCGCAGTTGCAGGTTGAGCGGCTTCAGATACCGCTGAGGATGCATACTTCAGTTCCTGCAACAAATCCTCTGACTCATCTTCTGCTACTGGTGAGTGAGCAACGGGTTTAATGCTCTCAACAGGCGCTGATATTTCTTCATCATTAGCCACCAGCTTAAAACCTTGTTCTTCGTTTACTTCTTCATTGCTGTTTTCTGCAGTAACTACCTCTGCCTCTTCTTGTGTTTCAGCAATGGCGACTTCAGCTGCTCTGGATTCTTCCAACAGAGCATTAATCGCTATATCCAACCGTTCTAGTGCGCCTTCCTTATCCACCCACCATTCTGTTGACCACAGGCGGAGAAGTTTCCAGCCCAGCCCCTGCAGAATCGCGCTGCGAACCTTATCACGATCACGTGCAGTGGCTGCGCTGTGATAAGTGGCACCGTCGCATTCCACCCCCACAAGATAGTCGCCGGGTTTGTCTGGATGCACGATCCCCAAATCAATACGGAAACGCGATACTCCGATCTGCGGAATAACTTGCCACCCTCTCCTTCTTAGGCCATTTGCTACGGCCTCCTCGAATGGAGAGTCATAACCGCCTACTGAACCACGAACCGCCTGTGCCAGAGCCATCGGTCCACGCTGGGCGAACTCGATAAAGTGTTTAAGGTCAGCAACCGCGCGAGCACTTGTGCGATTGAGATCGATTATGGAGGGATCAAAAGAGCTGAATACCATCATTTCCTGCCGCGCGCGGGTGACAGCAACATTGAGACGTCGCCAACCGCCTTCACGGTTCAAAGGTCCGAAGTTCATCGACATAGTATTCGCACCAGGCTCTGTCGGACCATACCCAATGCCAAGTATGATCAAATCTCTCTCATCCCCCTGAACGGTTTCCAGATTTTTAACCACAACAGGTTCCTCCAACTCCGACTGGAAGAACGGCTCAATTTCGGGATGTTGTTGCCGGGCACGATCCATCAGGTCATTAATCAGTTTTTGCTGTTCCGTATTCAGCGTAATAATGCCAATGGATTTACCGGACGCTACAAACGTTTTATCCTTCAGGCGTTTTACGGTTTCAGCCACTATTGCTTCCGCTTCTGCCTGATTATGGCGTCCCTTACCTTTTGAATAGATCCCCGCAACCTTGCACCACTTAACAGCACTTTGCTTTGTTTCCGATGCAGGGAAAGTGATCAGATTGCTGTCGTAGTACCGATGATTAGAGAACGTTATCAGGCTTTCATGGCGGCTACGGTAATGCCAGCTAAGACTGTGGTTATACAGCCCCGCGGCCAGGCACTCATCAAGAATGCTTTCCATATCTTCTTCGGTATCATCCGTCTCATTTGCCGCGCGGTTGAAGAAACTGGTGGGCGGCATCTGTCGTGGATCGCCAGCAATAACAACCTGTTTACCGCGCGCCATGACACCAATAGCATCCCAGGGGGATATTTGTGATGCTTCATCGAAAATTACCAGATCAAACAGCGCCTGTTCCGAAGGAAGGAATTGTGCAACTGAAAGTGGGCTCATCAGCATGCATGGCGCAAGCTTAGACATAGCATCACCCATTTCAGCCGCCATCTGGCGGACAGGCTTATGACGCCGGGACTTCTGCAACTCATGTTTGAGCAAGGCAAAACCACCCTGCTTACTGATCTCATTTTTTGCAGGTATCACACCGCACAATCGAGCACGAATATAGCGAACCGTGAGACTGGCGAGACGGTCAGTCTGGATGCGATAGGCCTCAATATCACTAAAATGTTCAGCTGGTACAAAATTATGTAGCAAAGGCTCTGAGTCAATCATCCACGACGCAAACCAGCGGCAATAGGCTGTTTCAAACAACTCAGCTGCGCTGATATCACCTGAATCAAGTTGCACCAGGACGTTGATCAGTGGCAATAAGCCCTGGTCAATAGCTTCTTCACGTACCCGGCGCCAGTCACTCCAGGCTTTTAAAGCCGATTGATGGTGCACGATACCCACGGCGCATTCGCGTAAAATGGGTATCGACATGTCGCGTTCTGGAACTTTGATAAGATTACAGAATCTTGCTTTCGCTTCATTGAAACCCGATACAGAAGCACGCAGGTTGTGGGATAGAGCAGCAATAATACCCTGCGAGCCGAGCAAGTCATTGGCATCAATAACCAATGTTTTAACCGCTGAGCGGATCTCTGCAAGCTGCTGAGGGGATGAGGCAAAACCACCCAACGCACTGCGAAGAGTGTCAGCTAAATCCAGAGTGTTCTGTAAGTCAGAAAGATTGGTGTCAAGGCCATTCCATGCCGGCATCGTCGCCGTGCGTGGAGTTAGCTCAGACAGCTTGTGATGTAATGCCTGAAGCTTATCAATAATGGGAAGATCGACAGTCAGGTCGGGAGTCGCGCTCAGTAAAAATTGTCGAACTACCTCGCCAATGACTTTCTTACGGGCATTTGTTGCGAAGAACCAGAATTTTTTGTCCGCCTCTTCAAGTGAGGTTTTAAACTGCTGAACATTGAGGTTCAGCCAGCTGTTTCCGGGATAAGCAACGGACAGTCGTGCTTTAAATGATTCAATTTCGCTGAGAAGATTGATTGCCGCTTTTGCAGCTTCAATGCGAGCCGCAGCATCCGGGGCAAACATAAAACTCAGATCAATACCGACCACACTAGACAATAGCTCGCAGAGTGATGTCAGTTGAATCAGCTTATCTGGCTCGGTTGAATCAAGAGTAATTCCCGTCGCTTTAAGCAATTCTCCTGTGGCGTTTTCCAGATGCTCTATTTTTCCCGGAATTACCTGTGCTTCAGCAACCAGCGACGATTGCCAGCCATTCGTCCAGTCAGTCTGGTTAATGATTCCAAAATGAGAGTCGTGTTGTTTAAAAGCATTACGATTGAGTTCAAGACGTTTGGCAATTTCACGGAACGCTGTCATTTGTAGAGAGGAATGCAAAGTGCCAGCTGCCCAAGTGAACTCAGGCGTTAAAGAACTGGCATCTCTGATAACGCGGCCCATCGCCTGATGGAGCGTCAGGCCATTCGGCCAGCGCAAATGCAGTAAACGGACAACCTCATTCAACTTGTCACGCAGGCGTTGCACCTTGCCAGCTTCCTCTTCCCACTCACTGGTGGTGAGCATATCGCGAGCATCCCATGCCCGTTCAAGTTGCTTGAGGAAATCCATTTTTGAGGTTTTACTGGAATGTAACTCCAGACAAAACTCGCCGAGTCCCTGGGCTTCCAGCCTGCGATAAACCACATCAAGTGCCGCTTTCTTTTCAGCAACAAATAATACACGCCTTCCCAGCGCCAGATTGTGCGCGATCATGTTGGCAATGGTCTGTGATTTACCCGTGCCAGGCGGTCCATCCAGGACAAAATCACGGCCTTTGGCAGAAGCCACTACAGCGGCAATTTGCGAGGAGTCTGCAGGTAATGGCAGGAACAGATCCCGTGTGTCTACAGCATCATCAAGTTTGTCGACCTCAACTATTTCTCCACTTTTCTCGAGAACAGCATTTTCCTGACCACGCTCAATAAGATATTTCACCAGAGGGCTTTGCATCAGTTGTGGTGCTCTGTCGATCAGGTCTTTCCACATCAGATATTTGGCAAATGAGAAGGTGCCTATCACGACATCACGTGTGACCTCAAAACCTGGCATATCGCGCACAGCGCGGCGCACCATATTCCAGATACCATCCACATCAATGCCACTTTCATCTGTGGGCAACTCACCATCAAGACCGTTGATCGTTAATGCGAAGTCATTGTGCAGCAACTCAAGTAAGGTGAGATTGAAACGGGGTTCCTCTTCCAGCAAGCGCATGGTCACGCCAGAAAGTGCACTTTTGCGGTCAAGCTGAATCGGTAGAAGAATAAGAGGAGCGGAATAACTCTTTGGGTCTTCCGCTGATTTTTTCCACTTAAGGAAACCCACTGCAAGAAAGAGGGTGTTGGCACCGCCCTCATCCAGATCGCTTTTTGATTTGCGATAAAGATCAATCAACGCTGATTCCAGACGTTCTTTTTCAAGCGGCGAAACAACTTCGCCACGATCCAAAGCCTGTTGGGCATATTCCTCACGGAGATTTTCATTTGTCTGCTGACGATATAATTCAGCATCACGTCCGCCCATCTCAAGGTCAGGTAATGAGACAATGCGAATTCGTTTGCCTTCTGCCAGTTTGTCTTCGAGGTAGGCGGGATTAGAACATATCAGCCGGATACCTTTGGCACTCTCTGGCAGATGCAGTAAACGGTTGCGGGTTGTCAAATCAAGCAGTTTACGCTGCCACTGCACCAGACGACCCGTTGCTTCTTTTTCCCCTTCAATCTCGATATCAAGCTCAAATGAAGGGAGTACTGGTGCATCTTCAAAACCATGCCGAACATCCAGTTCTGATTCTGACTGGCTTTCCGGGCGGGTGATTCCAAGCGCCAGGGGGCGAATTTTTTGCATCCGCGCACGGCGAGTATCAATGGCTGCGTGAAACTCGTCCTCCGTAAGGTGCTTTAACGCTTCTTCAAAAGCCTGAGTGAATGAAGGTGGGTGAGCTTTAGTGACCAGTGTCGTTTCAAACACCACCATTTCTTTCAAATCGATGCGCTTACGAACCGAAGATACGTCTTCAGTGACTAATTGCGCAAACTCCTGCGGTTGAAGCCAGAAACCAACAAAGGCATGTCCTTCGCTAAGGAATACCAGAGAGTTGAGTCCAATTTGTTCCAGGGCGGAAGCAAATAATAACGTTGTATCCAGGCAGGTGGCGACTTTGCCTTCCAGAATAGCGCCCGGAGTACGAATTTTCTGACCGTTACGTTCAAAGCTGGCGGGAGGTAGTGCATAACTGACACTCAGGTTACAGACTGCAGTCCATAGCGCAGAAACAATCTCCCATACGCGAGTTCTGGACTGGCTTTCATAACCATCCAACGCATGGTTTTTGCCGGCACTGCGCAAAACGTCCGATGTCGCTTTTAGGAGACGGTCTACGGCAGGATCATTCGGCATAATGAAAGAAGGAAGCAATTCTAACATTGCATTGCCCCCCCACTCATTTTTAGCCAACGCTTCGAGGGGATAATTAATAGTGAAAAGTTCTTCATCTCCCTGCCGCAAACTTAGTGTGACTTCACACATCACACTTTCAGTCAGTTCAGCCAGCCATTCGGCATTGAGCTTTATATCACGCTCACGAATATCAAGAGATGTACCTGGAAGCAGGCGATCAATATTCCATTGCTTCGCTTCGAGCACTGCTGGTGCTGTCTGCAAATGTAACGTTAGATCCTGAAAGTTTTGATCTGATTCGTTATGCAAGACAAGTTCACGTAACAGCGGAACGGCATTCTGGTGAGAAGTGAATCCCAGTTTCCGCGCGATACTCACCTGCGCCCTAATGCTCATAAAAATGCGTCTCCCAATACAAAAATCCCTATATCATTCAAATGGTTTTACAATTTTGAGTTCTAAAGCAGGCACAAGAGGCAGTTCGATGAGTTGCGATGACAAAAAGTCAAAAATTGCAATGCCAAGTTGCACTGTCCAATTACTGGGCATGAGTACAAATGGCAACAAATGAGAAGCAACAACATGCAAAACCTACCGCTAGTGGAGCACCCTCAGAATAGTCTTAGTTTTTTTTAATACCTTAAAGGATCAAGCGCAGCTAATCTATAGACGCCATAATTTTTAGGATTAAGAAATAAATCCCACAATTAATAACATTAAATCATTGATTAAATAGAATTTTATACAAAAGCAAACGCATTGGAGCGGCTTAAAAACGATAAGAAATATTATAAATTCAGCTTTATTCCAAACAATCTTTGGCAATCAGATTGGATAACATGCGAAATTAGAGCATAGAAATATCCAGGGAAAGTGCTGACATAGCGACGCTACGGAAAAGCATAATCAATTCTCTTCATTCCATACGCGTGAGATGACGAAATCCTACATATAACCTCCGGGAGCAGTGTTAGTGTAAGTATCCCAGCAACAGGTGCGAACCATCAGTGACTGGCGTCAGGATGATAACGAGTGTCGCGCGCACTCCACGCTGAATTATCAGACGTCGTCTGAATTAGCGGCGGGCTGGAGAAAGGGTAATTCTGATAGTGAAGGATCTGACATGACTAAGTGAGCGTTGTATCTAATCCTGGGGGAACGTCAGTATGGCTAAGTGCCACACTAGCAGGCTCTATCGCCGTCAGTCCATCGCTTGATATCACTTATATTTGGCGACCTGATGCCCGTACTCAAAATATTCTTGGTTGTGTACAGGCTGATCTTAGCTTTGTCACCATCATGACTTTCTATCTCAATGAGTGTGTTGTTGATCAACAGCCCCTCTGAAACCAGCTTTTGAGTGATCTCACCTTCTTTACGCTCACCGTCAAACTCGCTAAATACGATGACCGGATTTCCTGAATATGACTCATATTCCAGACACTGCCTTGCAATATGCCTTAGGGTTCGATAAGTATCGGAGGACCCCGTCTTGCTAATGAAACTGCCGTCTAAGGATGATTCGCTGTTTTTTAAATCGCTGACGGTTATGGCACATCCGCTCAGTGATATAGAAAATAATAGTGTAGCCAGGGCCAAATATTTCAATTTATGCTCCATTATTCTGGTAAATGTCCTGGGCAGGATCGGGACTAAAATTGCGTTCTCTTTCAGACGGAATGGTGATTTGGGATATCAACAATAACCATGAGTCCGCCTTCTGCAGACGTACTTAGAAAAACACTGCTGTTGTGTTGCTGCGCAACCGCTTTGACTATTGCCAGCCCCAATCCACTGCCGCTTTGTATCTGATTGGGATCACGAAAAAATCTGTCAAATACCCGCTCCCTCAATTCAACCATGATTCCGGGCCCTGCATCTGAGATACGCAATTGAGTGGATTTATCTAACAATCGGACTTCTACCTCAACCCGCCCGCCCTCAGGACTGTACTTCACAGCATTTTCAATTAAGTTGTCGATTAGCGACATCAGGCGTTCCCTGACGCCTGTAATCCAGACTTCATCATGAAAGTAGAATTCAAGCTCAATTTGGCTCTCAGCAGCTAGCGGTGATAACTCAGCCATTCGCTCTTGTATAAGCGTCGTCAGCGGTACAGGTTCCATAACAGTGTCAATGCGCGCTTCACTGTGCATCAGCAGCAGCAACTGATTGACGAGTCGAGCAGCACGACTATTGCTACGAATAATCCCTGCAAGCAATTCCTGTTGACGAATGTTGCTGACATCGGTCTGCAAAGCCTCAACATTGACTCGCATTGCAGCCAGCGGAGTACGCAACTCGTGAGCGGCATCTGCAATGAAAGTCCGTTCCCTTTCAGTGCTCTCTCGTACCCTGGCAAGGAATATATTAATCGCGTCCACTATTTGGCGCAGCTCCTTGTGCTTTGGAACCGCTTTTAAGGGAGAAAGATCTTCTGATGTTCGTAAGGAAACTTCATTTGCCACCTTGTTCCAGGGACGCATGGCAATGCGGATTGACAACCACGCGGGAAACAAAAGAAAAGGAATGCATACCAGCAGCGGTAATATGTAGTATCCGCGCGAGTTCAGGTATATGAAGAAGTTCCAACCGCCAGCAGGAGTGAGCAGTGTTACCTCTGTGTCGGAGTTCCCGGACTTCAGAGTACGGCTCGTCCAGGTGCGACCGTTACTCTGAATACTCTGAATCATCCCATAACCGGTGTTTGTCACTCCTGCCGGAGCGCCATCAGATGAGTAAATTATCTCTTTATTCTTCCGAACGATTAGGCTGATTGACATTTTGGGGTCTTCACCTCCGCCATAACCCTCCCGCAATGCCTTGCTGAATTTTTCCAGCACATCGGTGAGATCGTGCGGACGATCCGCCATACGATCCACCAATGTCAGAATGGTTTCATAGGTTTTGCTGCCTGATAACATTGGAGGGTTACGTAAGTTATCCCATAAAATGTAGGTCAGAAAAATACACCAAAGCAGCGTCAGTAATAGCATCTGGGCGATCATCATTCGCCGTACGAGCGTTGGGACTCTCAGATAGCGCCAAAAATTACGCATCAACCTGCCCCCTTCTGAATGGGTACGGTATCAATGACAAACCCCACTCCTCTCACCGTTCGCACATAGCCGTCACCGATTTTGCGACGTAAATTTCCCATATGTACATCGAGCGCATTACTCATATTTTCTTTTGCACCGAAGATCTTTTCTTCCAGAAAACTACGTGTCATAACACGGTCAGCACGCAACATTAACGTTTCAAGCAGCGCGTATTCACTTGCCGTCAAATCAACATGCCTTTCGCTCACGGTCACGCGACGAGTCGGCACATGGAGAGATAGCCCTCGAATCTCCATCACCTCATTCTGAAAACCGTAACTGCGCCGCACAAGTGCCCTCACCCTGGCCAATAACTCGGCGAGAACAAAGGGTTTGACGAGATAGTCGTCTGCGCCGGCATCCAGCCCAGTCAAGCGATCTTGCAGAGTGCCCCGGGCAGTCAGGATGATGACGGGGATCCCCTTGAACTGCTGACGCAGACGCGCCATCAGGCTCATGCCATCACCGTCGGGCAGGCCGAGGTCGAGCAAGACAAGTTCTGGCAGGCATACATCAAGTTGATGCAGAGCATCCACTTTTCGGCGAACCCATATGACGTCTAATCCCTGGTCTGTGAGGGCAATACGTACGCCGTTGCCGAGATCGATGTCGTCTTCGATTAGGAGAATTTTCACAATAGTGACTTTATCAACAGTGAATGAAGAACGTCTGAAGAAAAAACGGTATCAGTAAATCTATCAGGTTTGCAGAACGGGTACTTACTTCAGTATTTCTTCATTTTGGGCTCATGAGAACTTCAGGGTCAGCATTCAAACTGAGCGTTCTGGCGTTTAAAACCGCTTGCATCGTAGTCAGTTGACCCAACAAGGACTTCCTTAATGAGAAACATCGAACTGAGTCATAAGTTCCTCCCTTCACTCTCGGGGCAACCCCTGGGAAAATTGTTGTCAGGATTTGTCCTCGCGTTACTGGCAACCCCAATACTGGCAGCAGAACAGAAACAGGGCAACGAGTTGACCCTGGGAGGAGGCGTGGATGTTGCGCCACGTTATTCTGGTTCGGATGAAAGCCGAGTCACGACGGCCCTGGTGATTGATTACTCTATGGTAAATGGTTTCTTCGTCAGCTCCACGCGTGGTATCGGTTACGGTAACAACATCGGTAAATTTGATTACAGCGCTGCGCTGAGTTATCGCGCAGGCAGAAAGGATCGTGACGTGGACAGCGACTCGCTCAGCTACGGTAGCGACGACTTGCGAGGTATGGGTGACGTTAAAGGCTCAGCTATCGTTGTGCCTGGCCTGGGATACAAGGTGACCGACTGGCTTAATTTGCAATTGCAGGCTGAGGTGCCGATTTCTCAGCGAAGCAATGGTGAGGCCCTGCATTTCAGCATTGTCAGCCCGCTCTATACGTCATCGAAAAACGCTGTGACGCTGGCGCTGACCAGTAGTTGGGGGACCAGCAAGTACATGCAGACTTACTACGGGGTAAGTGCATCACAGTCGGCCGCATCGGGGTTTACTCGATATGAAGCCAGATCGGGAATTTATGCCTATTCACTGAATATGGACTGGACGCACAAGCTTAATCAAGACTGGAGCGTAGTTGCCGCAGCAGGTTTTACGCAGTTGGCTGGTGATGCACGCAACAGCCCAATTGTTCAACGAAAAATATCGCCCACTGGCAGCCTGAAAGTGACATATAGCTTCTGATCGTTGTTCGACGTGTGCTTCCCGGTAGCTTGTGGCTATGCACTGTCAATAAATACACATTCGCCCCACCCCATTTCAGATGATGGGGCGCTTGTAAGTATCCCGCTTAAGTGCCCGTTATGTGAGACGGGCATTTCGTATCAGGTTGCGTTGTTATATTCGGATGTCGAGAGCAGTGTTTTACTTCCTTTCAAGGTAAATACTGAAATAAGGGTAAAGCTCAGTGTGATACAGCCTAAAACAAGATAAGCCTGGTGGAAGCCTACGGTGTCATACATCCGGCCTACCCATGTCGACAGTACGACGCCCGAAAGTTGCTTTGATAAATTAAAACCAATCAGGAACAAGGTTGCCGAAAGTTTTGGGTTAAATGCGGAGGAGATATATTTAAAGGTGCCGACCAGGAGGAACGGCAGTTCGAACATATGGAGCATTTTTAAGATAACCACTTCTGTGGCTGAAGAGGCAAAAGAAGAACCCAAAATACGCGCCGACATAATGACGCCTGCGGCCAGGAGGGCGTTCTTCGCACCAATGCGATTAACGATGGCAGGGGCAAAAAACATAATCGTTGCATTGAGTATTTCCCCACCGGTAGTGACAAAACCAAACACTTCGGTCCCGCGTTGTGGGCTGGAGAAAAAACCTTTGAAGAAGTTAGCAAACTGCTGGTCGAATACGTCATAGACACTGGCGACGCCTACAACGTAAATAATAAATCCCCAGAAGCGTGGCATCCGCAATAGCTCGGCGGCGGTACGCATAGAAAATGCCTGGCGGTTGGCACCAAGCGCGTCGATAACCCGCTCGCTGTTGCTCCCTTCCGGGCGTGACATCCATAACAGTACGGCAAGCGCCAGGGCAAAACCGGAGGCAATCCAGAATGTAATATTAGGGTCGATGCTAAATAAAATACCGGTGATTGATGCACATAACGCCCAGCCAATACAGCCGGAAACGCGAACCTTGCCGTACTCAAAACGGTTAGCCCGACTTACGCGTTCAATATAGGCTTCTACCGCTCCGGATCCACTGGAGAAGACGACGCCCAGATAGATCCCGCCAGCCAGTGCACCAGCAAAAATATTCATCTGCAGTAGAGGGGACAGAACAAAAATAAAGAATGGCGCAAATAAAATCAGTAAGACCGTGATAATCCAGAGCAGGTGTTTGCGTAATCCCAGTTTATCGGAGAGCAGTCCAAACACCGGCTGGAAAATAATTGCAAACAGCGAGATAGATGAAAACACAATCCCTGTTTCTGTTTTGGTTAAGTGGTTAACTTCTGCCAGCCAGACCGGAAAGAAAGGAAAGTAGGCCGACATAATGAAATAATAGAAGAAAAAGAACAACATAAAGTAAATGAAGTTATGTCGTTCTCTTGGTGCGAGTTCAGAGAGTTTCATTTTGACTGTTCCATCTGGTTATGCCGGTAAGCCCGGGGCTCACGCTTCGATTATTATTGGAAATGAATCGTTAACTGATATTTCCATTGTGTTTCAAGCAATAGCCATTGCTGCAGTACGCTGGGCGTCCAGGAGTCATCACCGCCGACGCCCATGTGCTGCCCATCAAGGGTTATCCAGACGCCACTTTCCGGCTGCATCCAGTGCCAGTGGTCAGTCTTCATTAATTGCTCGGTGCCGTAAGGCTGTAGGGAAAAGTGGAAATCGCCCGCCACGTGCCAGCGCCCCCAGTCCAGTGCTTTGTTATCACAACGCAGGCCATTCTCGGTGGGGAATATGTACGGTGTCGTCATCTCGTCCAGCGGCAGTTCCCAGCGGGAGAAACAGGCGCTGGTGCGACGATCCGGGTAGTTCTCATGCGGGCCGAATCCCAGCCATGAGACCGGTTTGTTCTGATCCAGTACCTGGAAATTCAGCCCGATGCGTGGCAGCGGCGGCAGGGTGCCAGCACGTTCGCCGTCAATGGCCAGGTGCAATTTGCCCTGCGCGTCAAAGGTCATCTGCCAGTGGCTGACGATCATAACCTCGTCCCCGTTCAGGTAATGCCAGCGGCTATCTACCACAACGCTGCTGTTCAGACGCTGCGCGTCACACTGCACGCAGCGGGTAGTGAGGTTGTACAGGCCAGCACTTTTCCAGCGTTCAACCCAGGCGTTGGGATCGATGCGCTCCACTTCACTCACGCCAATATCATTATCCAGTGGTGCGCGTACAAACTGGTCGCGCAACGGGGTCAGCAGTTGCTCCACGCCGTCCACCTGCCAGTGTGTCAACAGTCCGCTTTGACGGTCGATCACCCACTGCTGGGAGCCGCTGCGCACCGCCCATGCACTGTCACTGACCTCAAGCTCAGGGGCATTTCCTGCTGACAAAGGCGCCCGAAGCACCAGCGGTGCTGCGAGGGCAAACTGCTGCCAGGCGACGCGATGCCCGGCATCGGACCATTTCGTGGCCTGCGGCTGGATAACCTCCAGCGTGAGCCATACCTCTTTGGCCCCGGCAGGCAGTGTTAATGTCCCCGACAGCGTCAGCTCGCGCTGTCCTTCAGGGCGAAGCTCAAGTGTTAAGCTGCCACTGGCAACCGTTTCTCCCGCAGCCTGGACCTGCCAGTGCAACTCCTCGTTATCCGTTGTGCGAAACAGGTACTCACTGGTGATGCTAATGCAAAGCGGAGTTTGCGACAGCAGGGTAAACTGGAAGTATTGCTGTGCATGTTTGGCTTCAATTAATGACGGATGAGGGCTACGGTCGGGGAAGACAAGACCGTTCATACAGAACTGGCGATCGTTGGGTTTATCGCCAAAATCACCGCCATATGCCCAGCCGACGCTGCCATCATCGAACGTTTTAGTGATGGCCTGATCGGCCCAGTCCCAGATAAAGCCCCCCTGCAGGCGCGGATAATCACGGAATGCCTGCCAGTAATCGGCAAAATTTCCCAGGCTGTTGCCCATGGCGTGAGCGTATTCGCAAAGGATTAACGGGCGCTGCTCGCCAGGCAGGCTGATCCACTTTTTAATCCCCCATTTCGGTACCGCAGGGATAAGCTGATCGCTGTCTACGCGGGCATACATCGGGCAAAGAATATCGGTGGTCGTGCTGTTAGCGCCGCCGCCTTCATACTGCACCGGACGTGACGGGTCGTTACGCTTGAGCCAGTGGTACATAGCTTCGTGATTGCCACCCACGCCGGACTCATTGCCCAGCGACCAGATAATAATCGACGGATGGTTGCGATTGTTTTGCACCATCCGTGTGACGCGGGCGCTCCAGGCCGCTAACCAGGACGGATCGTCGGAAAGACGGCTCATTGGCACCATGCCGTGGGTCTCGATATTAGCCTCATCGACCACGTACAGGCCAAAGCGGTTACAGAGTTCGTACCAGCGTGGCGCGTTAGGATAGTGAGAGCAGCGAGCCGCGTTAAAGTTATTCTGCTTCATCAGCAGAATGTCCTGCACCATATCGTCTTCGGTAACAACCTGACCGCGCTGGTGGTGGTGCTCATGACGGTTTACCCCCCGGATCAACAGCGGTTTACCATTCAACTTCAACAGGCCATTATCGATTTCAACCCGGCGAAACCCGATATCCCAGGCTTCGGCTTCAATCAGTTCATCGCCGCGCCACAGTGAGACGACTGCCCGGTAGCAGTTCGGTGTTTCCGCGCTCCACAGTGCCGGACGTTCCACAGGGAAACGTATCACCGTGCGTTCAGCATAATTGCCGCGTTCATCCGTGACGGGTGAGCCGAGCGACTGCTGATGTCTGGCGACCCGTTGCGTGTCATTCCACAGCTCAACGGCCACCGTCAGTTTTTCCAGCAACGGTGTCGGGGCGGCGACGGTGGCATTGACCTCCAGTTCGGCATCGCGATAAAGCGCATCGAGTTGCGGAGTGAGGTGGACATCGCTCAGGTGCAGCGTCGGTTTATTCAGCAGCCAGACGGAACGGAAGATCCCGCTCATACGCCACATATCCTGATCTTCAAGCCAGGTGCCTGCGCTCCAGCGCATCACCATGACGCAGAGGCGGTTCTCGCCCGCCTGTAGGAACGCACTGAGATCGAAGGCCGCGGGCAGGCGACTGTCCTGCGAGTAACCGACCCATTCGCCGTTGCACCACAAGTGGAATGCGGAGTTCACGCCATCGAAGATAATCTGCGTCTGGCCCTCAGCCAGCCAGTCTTTCTCCACGCTAAACGAGAGTGAATAGCAGCCGGTCGGGTTTTCGTCTGGTACGCGTGGCGGCGTCGTATCGATGGGGTAACGCACATTGGTATAGATTGGCGCGTCATACCCCTCCATTTGCCAGTTC
Organism: Erwinia sp. JH02; assembly: GCF_013074405.1. Taxonomy (NCBI): domain Bacteria; kingdom Pseudomonadati; phylum Pseudomonadota; class Gammaproteobacteria; order Enterobacterales; family Erwiniaceae; genus Erwinia; species Erwinia sp. JH02. Next base: position 107,957 of record NZ_JABANZ010000004.1, on the reverse strand, counting down.
GAGGGGACCGGTGTACTGCGGCTGCCCGCCAAATCGTTTTCCAGCCAGCTGGCGTCCACCTCAAACGGGCTGCGGGCATAAGAAAATTGCCACTGACCATCCAGCAGGCGGCGCTGTGCAGAGAGCTGATTCTCCCTTGCCGAGCGAAGATCGCGCCAGCTGGCAAAGGTCGGATGGGCCGGTAAACGGTTCAGGTGCGTAATGGTCTGGTTTTGCCAGTCTTCACGGGCAAGTACGTCATGAAAAAGAGGACCACCGGAGAGGTGGCAATCGTGATGTCGCATAGGTCTACCTGTAGGATCAATGTAAAATGTCATTCGCCAGACAAGATAGAATGAGTTATCAGATATTTTGTTCAAAGCGGCAATCATGTTGAAGTTGAAACTCACGGACGATCACGAAACAAGGCTAAAGCAACAATGTATTGTCGTCTTTCTGACATAAAATGTTAGCGAACGACATTATTGTTAACGGGTAAAGGAGAAGACGATGGAGCGCCGTACGGCAACCTTAGAAGATGTGGCTCGCGAGGCCGGGGTATCCCAGCAGACGGTCTCACGCGTGCTGAATAAACCTGATGTGGTGGCTGAGCGTACCCGCGATAACGTCATTCGTGCAATGCAGGCACTGCACTATGTACCGAACCGCTCAGCACAATTGCTGGCGGGGAAGTCGGCACCGTCTATAGGGTTGATTACCGCGTCGTTGACCCTGCACGCGCCCTCGCAAATCGCTGCTGCGATAAAAAGTCACGCAGGTACACATCAACTGGAGGTTGCTATCGCGATGCCGGTGATGGCTGACTACGCCTCACTTCAGGCGCGGCTGAATGAATTTCGCGCACAAAATATCCGGGGCGCGGTGATTAATCTGCCCCTTGAGGATCACATTGCGGAAAAACTGGTGAATGAGAACCCGGATATTTGCTGTCTGTTTTTAGATGTTTCGCCGGAAACGGATGTCTGCTGCGTACGGTTTGATCACCTTAATGGCTGCGGAGCATGCATCCGTCATCTCTGGGAACTGGGGCATCGTGAGTTCGGCCTGCTTGCAGGGCCAGAGAGTTCCGTTTCGGCGCGTATGCGATTGAGTAGCTGGCGTGAGACATTGCACCGGCTTGGAGTGAGTAATGCGGTTACGGTCTTTGGTGACTGGAGTGCCGCCAGTGGCCGGAATAAGGCCCTTGAGCTGTTACATCAGTATCCGCGGATTAGCGCGATCGTCGTCGCGAACGATCAAATGGCGCTAGGGGTTTTGAGCGCCCTCGCGCAACTGAATCGCACCGGCAGCAGGATGGTTTCCGTCACCGGTTATGATGATACGGCGGACAGCCTCTATTTCCAGCCACCGCTCACCACCGTTGCGCAGGATTTCAACAAGCTGGGTAAGCGGGCCGTCGAGCTGTTAATCCAGCAGATGGCCGCCCCTCAGATTCACATCCGTGAATTGCTGCCGACACATTTGATTATCCGCCAGTCAACCTGTCCTTACGGTGGAGAAGAAGAGGATGAGAAAAAATCTGTCATTGCACAATTAAAATCACTGGTAGAAAAGCTGTGAAAATTATCAAATCCTCCCCGACAGGCAGAGGTGTTACCGCTGATAAATCTGTGCCTCATAAGCCCGTAAGCTTTGTTGTTTCCCCTGCTCCTGATAGTTGCTCAGCAACGGTTGCCAGCCGTCCAGTAACAGCTCTTGCGGATCTATCTCCTGTTGATGGGCACTGAAATTGACGATCACCAACACCTGCTGCTCATTCAGACTACGGGTATAAGCATAGATCTGCGGATGTACCGGCAGCAGGAGTTGATAGGCCCCTTCGATCAATACCGGCATCTGCCGGCGCAGGCGAATGAGCGCACGATAGAAGTTCAGCACGGAACCGCTGTCAGCGCGTTGATCCGCCACGTTGATCTCAGGGTAATTACTGTTCGCAGGGAACCAGGGGGTAGCATTGCTGAAACCGCCGTGGGTACTCTGATCCCACTGCATTGGGGTGCGCGAGTTATCGCGCCCAGTGCGGCTGAGAAATGCGAGGATCTCGTGCTCTTCCCTGCCCTGTCGGCGCATTTCAACGGCGAGTTTCTTCGCGGCAACGTCGTCAAAATCCTCCAGGCTGGCGAAATGCGTATTGGTCATGCCAAGTTCCTGCCCCTGATAAATAAACGGCGTACCTTTCATCAGGAAGAACATCGCCGCAATGGCGGTCGCGCTTTCACGTTGATAATTTTTATCGTCGCCCCAGCCCGATACCACACGGGGAAGATCATGATTTTCTACGTATAACGCGTTCCAGCCTTTGTTTTCCAGCAGTGTCTGCCAGCGCGTGAAAATCTCTTTTAAGCCGGGTAAATCGAGACTGGCCTCCTGGGTGTCCTTTTGCCCATCCTGCCACAGCTTCACGTGCTCAAACTGAAAGATCATATTCAGCCTGCCCCGCTGCTCGCCAACCCACTCTTCACCCTGTTCAGCGGAGGCACCGTTCATTTCGCCGATGGTCACAATGTCATAGTGACTGAACACCTGTTCGCACATGTCATCGACGTAATCAAGCAGCCCGTCATAGTTGAGGTGGCGCTCGAATGACGGCACGTAAGGCAGCGCCAGGGGATTAGGCATATCGCTGAAAGTCGGCTCTTTTTTCATATGGCAGATGGCATCAATGCGAAAACCATCTACCCCTTTGTCAAGCCACCAACGCATCATGGTGTACACCGCCGAACGCACCTCGGGGTTTTCCCAGTTCAAATCTGGCTGCTTTTCGGAGAACAAATGCAGGAAATACTGCCCGGTCGCCGCGCTGTATTTCCAGGCAGAACCGTTGAAGATGCTTTCCCAGTTGTTCGGCTCGGCGCCCGCTTTACCGTCGCGCCAGATGTACCAGTCGCGTTTCGGGTTATCCCGTGAGGCACTGGACGCTAAAAACCACGGATGCTCATCAGAAGTATGGTTCACCACTAAATCAATAATCAGGCGCATACCGCGCGCATGCACCTGTTCAAGCAGACGGTCAAAATCCTCCATCGTGCCAAACTCAGCCATGATTTTCTGGTAATCGCTGATGTCATAGCCGTTGTCATCATTGGGGGACTGATACATGGGGCAGATCCAAATCAGATCGATGCCCAAATCTTCCAGGTAATCGAGTTTTTCCGTGATGCCATTCAGGTCACCAATGCCATCGTTATTGCTGTCGTTGAAGCTGCGCGGGTATATCTGATACGCCACGGCCTCTTTCCACCAGTTTGCCATCACAGCCTCTCAATAAGTAATGCAAAGGATTCATAAGGTTGCAGTTCCATAATCGGCTCCAGCCGCTCCCGTGGCGCGTAATTGTTGATGAGACAATGGCCCTGCTGGCTCTGCAGGTTGTCGGGGATCGCCAGCATCACAGCGTCTCGCGTGAAATTGTTGATCACCACCAGCGTCTGCTCCCCCAGCGTGCGCAGCCAGGCAAACACCTGCGGATGGTCGACAACGATCTGCCTGAAGTCGCCGTGCACCAGCAGCGGCAGCTGCTTACGCAATGCCACCAGCTTCTGGTAGTGGTAAAAAACAGAGTCAGGATCGTCAAGCGCAGCCGCAACATTCACTGTACTGAAGTTGGGATTAGCCTCAATCCAGGGCTGACCGGTGGTAAACCCGGCATGTGGACTGCTGTCCCACTGCATCGGCGTTCGCGCATTATCGCGCCCGTTGGCGTGGATACCGCGCATCATCGCTTCATGGCTCATCCCTTCGGCGATCCGCTCCTGATAAAGATTCAGGCTTTCAATATCCCGATAGTCGTCAATATCAGCAAAACTCACGTTGGTCATGCCAATCTCTTCACCCTGATAAATGTAGGGTGTGCCTTTAAGGCAGTGAAGCGCGGTGGCGAGCATTTTTGCTGACACCACGCGATATTCACCGTCATCACCAAATTTGGAGACCGCGCGAGGCAAATCATGGTTGCTCCAGAACAACGAGTTCCAGCCATGGTCAGCCAGTGCCGTCTGCCACTTGTCAATCACGGCCTTAAAGCGCAACAGATCAAACGGCTGGTTGCACCACTTCCCGTACTGTTCATCCCAGAAAAGTTTGATGTGCTCAAACTGAAAGACCATCGTCAGCTCTTGCCGCTCTTCGGCACTGTAGAGCAGGGCGTCTTCCGGCGTTGCGCTCCACGTCTCCCCTACCGTTACGCTGCCGCGCGGGCCAAAGGTCGCCCGGTTCATCTGCTGAAGATACAGGTGAAGATGACGGCCATTCGCCATGATCTGTTGATCCACTTCTTTCCCGATCAGGTCGATAACGTCCATTCGGAATCCCCCGATGCCCTTATCCAGCCAGCGGTTCATCATGGCGTGGATGGCTTCGCGAACGCGCGGGTTTTCCCAGTTGAGATCGGGCTGGCGCGTGGAAAACTGATGCAGGTAGTATTCACCGCTGGCCTCATCAAGCGTCCAGGCACTGCCACCAAAGTTCGAACGAGAGTCATCAGGCGGCCCGCCGTCTGCCGCCGGTTTTCGCCAGATATAAAAGTCACGGTAAGCACTGTTTTTTGAGGTCAGTGCGTCGATAAACCAGGGATGCTCGTCAGAGGTATGGTTGACCACCAGATCCATCAGGATCCCGATATCACGCGCTTTAGCTTCTGCAATCAGGCGCTCCATGTCGCTCATCGAACCAAAAATGTCGGCAATCTCTTCGTAATCAGAGATGTCATAGCCGTTATCGTCCATCGGCGAACGGTATACGGGCGACAGCCACAACAGCGTGATGCCGAGCTGTTGCAGGTAATCGAGCTTGCTGATAATACCGTTGAGATCGCCGGTACCGTCGCCGTTACTGTCCATAAAGCTGCGCGGATAGACCTGATAAACCACGGCCTCTTTCCAGTGCGGTGTGCTGTGCATAGCATTGATCACGTGATTTTCCCCCAGACGAATTAGTGTACTTTTGCCAGATGACGTTGGAATGCCTGGCCGTGACTGTCGAACAGGTAACAGCATTCCACCGGAAGCCGTACCCCAACGGTTTGGCCAACATGGATGGCGGAACGCTCGGCATGCCGCACGACCCAGGGTTCGCCCGCATTGCCGTTGTCCAGATACAGCAGGGTTTCATTGCCCATCTGTTCCACAAACATCACCTCGCCCTGGTATTCGCACTGTTCCACATTGCCACTGCGAATATGTTCTGGACGAATACCGATGTTGACGCTGCGGCCCTCCGCCTCGGCCGGGGTGGCGATGGATAACACCAGCGTTTTGCCATTGTCCAGTTCCACCACGCTTTGCTGTTCGCCCGACCGGCGGAGCGTGGCCGGGATCAGATTCATCTTCGGCGAACCGATAAACTGGGCGACAAATTCATTGGCGGGCTGGTCGTACAGCTCAAGCGGCGTTCCCACCTGTTCGATATTGCCCTGATTGAGTACCACGATCCGGTCGGCCAGCGTCATCGCCTCGACCTGATCGTGTGTCACATAAATAATGGTGACACCCAGACGTTTATGCAGGGCAGAGACTTCCATACGCATCTGCACCCGCAGCGAGGCATCAAGGTTGGATAGCGGCTCATCGAACAGGAACAAGCGCGGTTCGCGCACAATGGCACGCCCGATCGCCACGCGCTGACGCTGGCCACCCGACAAATCTTTTGGCCGTCGTTCCAGCAACGGCTCCAGCTGTAAAATGCGTGCACACTCCCTCACCCGTTGATCAATTTCCGCCTTTGAACAGTGCGCAAGCTCCAGCGCGAATGCCATATTCTGATAAACACTCATATGCGGATACAGTGCATATGACTGGAAGACCATGCCGATACCGCGTTCGGCCGGGCTGTCGTCATTGGCGTAGTGACCATCGATGTACATGCCCCCGCCGCTGATCTCCTCCAGCCCGGCAATCATACGCAGCAGCGTTGACTTGCCGCAGCCAGAAGGCCCAACAATCACCACAAACTCTCCGCTTTTAATCTGCAAATTCAGCGAACGGATGACCTCCGCCTTCGCGCCATAGCGTTTTTGAATCTTATCCAGCGTTAACTGCGCCATATTCCCCTCCCGGTTCTCGATAAAATGATGCCGGCCAGCCACCGGCATGAATGAAATGACGCTATTTCAGATAGTTGAGCCAGGGCTGTTGACGAGAGATCATCACATCGACCAGCTCGGGGATCGCACGGCATTGGTTATTCACAGAGTCCACAAGCAGCGCCTGAATCACCAGATCGCGCGATCCGGCAATAATGGCCTCGGCCGTGAGATCGTGAATGGCAATCTGATTACTGAGCAGCCCACCAATACCCGGTGGGATGTCTACCTGAATACCGTGCACGCCTTTACGGTCAATGATTGCCGGCACTTCTACCGCGATAAATTCGGGCAACTGTTTAATAAATCCACGATTAGGAATGTTGACGGCGGCCTCCTCATAGCCGGAGTCGGTCAGGATGCCCTCCATAATCGACACCACTCTTTCCTTTAATTTAAGCTCGATCTTCGGCTGCACCCCGCCAAGGTAGTTACGGTAGAAGGTGTAAAAATCGAGAATGCCACGATGGTCACTGACCTCACCCGCCCAGCTGATGTATTCGCCAAAGTGGCTATCCACGGTGATAGGCATGCAGTGGAACTTCTCCAGGATCTCTTTGAACAGGGTGCGGTCTGCCCACGGATACGAACTGTCTTTGCCGCCCAGCGCATGACGCTCAGTACTGCCCTCGGTATCCACCAGTTTGCCGTGCTGACGGGTATACGCCAGGATGTCGCTGTAACCTGGCAGGCTGGCGAAATAGTCAGGCGCTTTGGCGCGGACATCGGCATAGGCATCTTTGCCACTGTCTTTGTAACGCGCGTCCAGCAGCACGCTGAAGTGGTTAAGGCCGCCTGCACGCAGGCTCAGGTTATCGAACGAGGTGTTGAGCATTTCAGGCAGATAGCGCTCCAGTGAGGCAATTTCGTGGCACATGCCAACAAAATTGAGTTCCGGGAAGCGGCGATGAACGGTGGTGCAAATGCGGCTCATGGGATTTGAATAGTTAAAAATCCAGGCATCAGGACAGATGTCAGCCACATCGGCACAAATATCGAGGATCGGTGGAATAATACGCAGCGAATGGAATAACCCCCCCGGCCCCCCATTCTCACCATAAACCTGCTGAATGCCGTACTGCTGCGGGATCTGCCAGTCAAGGTCCCACAGGGCAAAACGGTCGCCCACCTCAATCGAAATGATGACAAATTCGGCCCCGCGCAGTGCCGTGCGACGGTCGGTGGTGGCACTGACGATGAACGGTAAATCTTCTTTTGCCAGAAAGTCTTTCGCAGTCTTTTCGGTCACCGCCAGTGCAACAGGATTAATGTCATGCAGGATGATTTCACTGCCGTACAGCGCACGGCTCTGAAAGATGTCACCCAGGGTGCCGTAGCCAAACTGTGCACTGCCTGCACCCACTAAAACAATTTTTGTAGCCATGTTTACGTCTCCTGACGAGGATAATGTGGGCATTAGCCCTTAACTGCACCGTTGGTTAATCCACTGACGATGCGTCGCTGGAAGATCAGCACCAGCGCCACAATGGGAAGCGTCACGATCACCGAGGAGGCCATGATGGCTCCCCAGGGAAGTTCAAATTGAGAAGATCCCTGCATCATGCCGATCGCGACAGGCACGGTGCGTTTATCACCGGAAATGACAAACGTCAGGGCGAACATGAATTCATTCCACGCGCCGATAAATGCCAGCAGTCCTGTTGTCACCAGCGACGGCCCCATGATCGGCACGAAAATGCGACGGATGATGGTCCAGGTACTGGCACCGTCGACGATGGCCGCCTCTTCCAGCTCCGTTGGGATAGCCTTCATAAAGGTGGTCAGCACCCAGATGGTGAAAGGCAATGAAAAGGTGGTGTAAGAGAGCACCAGCGCGCCAAGCGAGTCATACAACCCCATAAAACGCACCAGCTCAAACATGCCGGAGAGCACTGCCACCTGTGGGAACATCGACACGCAGAGAATGGTGAACAGCAAATACTTGCGGCCTGTAAACTGAATGCGCGACAAAGCAAAAGCGGCGGTAATCGACACCAGAAGGCACAGCCCCACAGTCAGCGTTGCCACCACTGCCGAGTTGAAAAGGCTGCGGGCGATGCCGTTATCCATCAGCGCCGTGACATAATTTCCCCAGTTCATTTCATTGGGTAGCCACTCCACGTTGAAGAGATTCTGCCCTGAACGCAGGGACGTGATAATGGCGTAATAAAACGGGAACAGGCAGATCAGACAGGCGAGTGTCGCTGCGGTCAGAATCATTAAACGCCGGGCAAGCTGTTGTTGTTGACGGTTCAGCCTCATGATTTTGCCTCTCCATTGCTGCGGCGGCCCAGCATCACAAAGCAGGCTGCAATCCCGGCCACCATCATGAATACCAGTACCGACGCAGCGGAACCGGACCCCATTTCCTGATAACTCACTAACTGATCGCGTGCGTAACCTGACACCGACACCGTCGCCTCACTGTTGGAGGTCAGGATATAAATCAGATCAAAGACGCGCAGCGCATCCATGACGCGGAAAATCAGCGCCACGATCATCGCCGGCATAATTAAGGGCAGCGTGATGCGACGAAAACGCTGCCACGCGTTGGCACCATCAATACGTGCCGCTTCGTACAAGTCGCGGGGGATCAGCTGCAGCGCGGCCAACAGCATCAGTGCCATAAACGGCGTGGTTTTCCACACGTCAACGATCACTACCGCCCACATTGAGAGCACCGGGTCCGCCACCCACGCCAGCGGCGTGTTGATCACGCCCATTTTGAGCAGCAGGTCGTTCACCACGCCGTACTGATCGTGAAACATCCAGCTCCACATTCTGGCTGACACAATCGTCGGGATCGCCCAGGGCACGAGGATTGCGGTGCGCACCAGCCCCTGCCCGCGAAACTTCTCGTTCATCAACAGCGCCAGCAGCATGCCGAAGACCAGCTCAAGCGATACCGACATCATGCTGAAACGCAGCGTGTTACCCACGGCCATCCACCACAGCGGGTCCGCCAGCACGCCGTAATGATGGCCACCCGCAGCAACGTCAAAATAATTGGAAAAGCCGACAAAGTGGTAATCGTCAGGCGCATCCAGCATGGCATCAGTGAAGCTGTAAAACAGCGTACGAAAGAGAGGCCAGCCAGCGACGGCGGCCAATAACAGTAGCGCAGGCGCCACCAGCAGCCAGGCAATACGGCTGCGGCGCAATTGATAGCTGCGCTTCGCCACCGGTGCGCTGGCGGTGTTGTCAGGAAGGGACAGGGATGGCGTTTCTTGCTTCATACATCGTACTCCGGACCGTTAATGGGGCATTGGGTTCAACGCCATCCTCTGGCTTTAATTCTCTCCAGCCGCTGCTGTAATCCGGCCACCGCGGTTGCCCCATCAATGTCACCGCGCAACACGTTGTAGGTGGCGTTATAGATCGCTTTAGAGACCTGCGCGTACTGCCGCCGGGTCTGCGTGGCGGGGCGCGGTTTGGCCAGCAAGAAGATGTTTTTGAAGTCAGACAGATAAGGTGCCTGCGCCAGGACCTCAGGATCGTCATACAGCGCGGTGCGTGACGGAGTCCACCCCATCAGCGCCAGGGTTTTCTTCTGTGATTCGGCACTGCTGACGATCTTGAGCAGGGCAATGGCTGCCTGTGGATTTTTGGTATACGCACTGATCGCCCAGTGCCAGCCGCCCATGGCGCTGACCGATGTGCCATCGTCGCTGGCGGGTAACGGCATAACGCCGACCTTGCCACGAATGGCGCTGCTGCGGTCTTCTGCCAGCGTATAGGCGTAAGGCCAGTTGCGCATAAACAGGGCATCACCGTTTTGGAATACCGAACGCGACTCCTCTTCCATATAGCCCAGCGCCCCAGGCGGGACGATTTTACCGATCCACCCTGCGGCCCTATCCAGCGCTTGTGCAGCGCGCGCGTTGTTGATGGTAATATTGCCTTGAGAATCAATGACACTGCCGCCGTTCTGTGACTCCACCCACTCCAGCGCGTTACAGGTCAGCCCTTCATAGGCTTTGCCCTGAAACACCATTCCCCAGAAATTTTTATGCCCTGATTCGCGTTCACTCTGCTGAATGCGCGTGGCAATGCGGGTCAGTTCTGTCCAGGTCACCGGGGGCTTTTCGCCGTATTTAGCCAGTAAGTCTTTGCGGTAAAACAACGCTCCCGCATCCATATAGGCGGGAATCGCTTTCACGCGTCCATTGACCACATCGTTTTGCATCGCGGTGGGGAAAAAGTCATGGCGGATATCGCTAACGCTGTCCGTCAAATCGAGAAGATGTTTGTCCAGCACGCCAATCCATACGGTATCCGCCTGAAACAGATCAATGGCATCGGAGTCTTTCGCGGCAAACAGCTGCTGAAACAACGACAGTTTTTCATTGGAGGCAGGAGGAAGATCGATAAATTTCAGGGTATGGCCCGTTTGAGCCTCAAACTTCTGCTTAATATAGTGACAAAATTGACGGCCTTCCTTGCTTGGCGGGCACTCCATGCGCAGGGTATCTGCAGCAGCCAGACCCGATGTCAGGGTCAGCACGGCAAGCACCAGTTCCGGGATCACTCTTCTCATAGTTTGTTCTCAGGTGGGGCGAGAATATCGTCATAGGAAAAAAAATAGCGAAACCATGACATTGACGGAAATTGATTTTCACCGCTAAGCTATAGAAAAAATCTATAGCATGAAGGGAATATGTGATCGTGGATAAAATTCTTCGTCAGTTTATTGAAGTCGCGATGTTCAAAAATGTGAGTCATGCTGCAAACAAACTTTGCCTTAGCCAGCCCACCGTTACCCATAATATGAAGAAGTTAGAAGAGAGTCTGGGCGTGCAGCTGCTGGAGCGCACGTCAACGGGCGTGAAGACCACCGAGTATGGCGACCTTTTGCTGGAGCAGGCGCAAATGATGCAGCGGATTTATGAAAATACGCTGACAAAACTGGCGTTTATCAAAGCACGTCAGGTGCAAAGCCTGCGCATGGGCACGGGGCATGCCTGGTGGCATCTGTTTATCCGCGACAGCTTCACCGCTTACCGAACGCTGCACCCTACCGTCAATATTCACATCGACCAGGGAAACCATCTCAGGTTGATGGATCTGTTACTGGGGGGGGATATCGATCTGTTTGTCGGGCATGAAATTCAGGGTCTGAATTCGAAGGCGGGGATCAGCTTTGTGCCGCTGTTTAGCGTCACTGACAGCCTGTTTGTCCGGCAGGGTCATCCGCTGAGCAACAGAGTTATCGAACCGGTTGAACTGCAGGACTATCCTTGTGTGGAGTTGACGCCGGATGAGGGTCGCTTTCAGCATATGATGGAAGATATGCAACCGAAAAGGCAGGCAAGAAACCGCATGCATTTAGAAGAGAGGGTGATCTGGTCAACTAACTCCATGATGGCGGCAGTCGATATGATCAACGAGTCGGACGCCGTGATGTTGAGCTATCCGTTATGCATGGCTGACTACTTTTCTCGCCATAAGATTGTTCCCTTGCAAACCACGCAACCCAGCCCACGCTATAACGTCGGCTTTTATTTGATGCGTGAGAAGAGGGACACGGCTCACGTGGTGCAAATGCAGGAACTGATGCAACAGCATCTTGAGCCGATCCGCCACCTGCTGGTTTAACGACGGTGATCGGTTAACCCCGTCAGCGCCTCATACAACGAACGGGAGTTACCCGGGCCGACAACCAGGTGATACTCAGTGCTGTGCTGAGCCGTGTCGACTTCCAGCACGGATTTAATCGCGTCTAACGCTTCTAACGCGTGCCTGTCGAAGCACGCGTTGTCACGAATGGTCACCCTGATGCGACTGGCGCAGTAACTCAGCTTAACGAGATTATCCGCCCCCCCTAATGCCTTCAGCACACCCGCCGCGAGCTGTTGTTTTTCCACATTTCCTCCTGAGAGCCTTTCATATTTTCCGCTGTAGCATAGGGTTGGCATCAGGCGAAGTGAAATTGATTTATTGCCGAGAGATATAGAGTCCATCTATAACTCGCTTCAACAGCATAGCGCGGTGGATATTTTTCAATGAAAAAAAACAGAACTATCCCCCAGAGAGAAAAAGAAACTAAATCGATTCAGCTTAATATCACTCATTCTGAATAAAAATAGAGAACATGATTCCTTTTAGCGACGTAAATTTTATTTCACATTTACTTGATCACTCAAGAGTCGCATAATTAAAAAAAACAAAAACACTCGCAATAATTAATAAAAAATCAGTCAAAAAGTCTATTTTTGACATTACCATCTCAATACTTTACCCCACACATATTAAAGTGATAACTCATCACCTCTCTATATTTTAGGATTAATCATAGGAGAATTATGTTATGTCCTCTCAAGGATTGAAAACGGCTGTCGCTATTTTTCTTGCAACCACTTTTTCTGCCACATCCTATCAGGCCTGCAGTGCCGGGCCAGATACCGCCCCCACGCTCAACGTTCAGCAATCAAATGCTCTGCCCACATGGTGGAAGCAGGCTGTTTTTTATCAGGTATATCCACGCTCATTTAAAGATACGAATGGGGATGGCATTGGGGATATCAATGGCATTATTGAGAATTTAGACTATCTGAAGAAACTGGGTATTGATGCAATTTGGATCAATCCACATTACGATTCGCCCAATACGGATAATGGTTATGACATCCGGGATTACCGTAAGATAATGAAAGAATACGGTACGATGGAAGACTTTGACCGTCTTATTTCAGAAATGAAGAAACGCAATATGCGTTTGATGATTGATATTGTTATCAACCACACCAGCGATCAGCATGCCTGGTTTGTTCAGAGCAAATCGGGTAAGAACAACCCCTACAGGGACTATTACTTCTGGCGTGACGGTAAGGATGGCCATGCCCCCAATAACTATCCCTCCTTCTTCGGTGGCTCAGCCTGGGAAAAAGACGAAAAATCAGGCCAGTATTACCTCCATTACTTTGCCAAACAGCAACCCGACCTCAACTGGGACAATCCCAAAGTCCGTCAAGACCTGTATGACATGCTCCGCTTCTGGTTAGATAAAGGCGTTTCTGGTTTACGCTTTGATACCGTTGCCACCTATTCAAAAATCCCGAACTTCCCTGACCTTAGCCAACAGCAGTTAAAAAATTTCGCCGAGGAATATACTAAAGGTCCTAAAATTCACGACTACGTGAATGAAATGAACAGAGAAGTATTATCCCACTATGATATCGCCACTGCGGGGGAAATATTTGGGGTTCCTCTGGATAAATCGATTAAGTTTTTCGATCGCCGTAGAAATGAATTAAATATAGCGTTTACGTTTGATCTGATCAGGCTCGATCGTGATGCTGATGAAAGATGGCGGCGAAAAGACTGGACCCTTTCGCAGTTCCGAAAAATTGTCGATAAGGTTGACCAAACGGCAGGAGAGTATGGGTGGAATGCCTTTTTCTTAGACAATCACGACAATCCCCGCGCGGTTTCTCACTTTGGTGATGATCGACCACAATGGCGCGAGCATGCGGCGAAAGCACTGGCAACATTGACGCTGACCCAGCGTGCAACGCCGTTTATCTACCAGGGTTCAGAACTCGGCATGACCAATTATCCCTTTAAAAAAATCGATGATTTCGATGATGTAGAGGTGAAAGGTTTTTGGCGAGACTACGTTGAAACAGGCAAAGTGAAAGCTGAGGAATTCCTTCAAAACGTACGCCAAACCAGCCGTGATAACAGCAGAACCCCCTTCCAGTGGGATGGAAGCAAAAACGCAGGCTTTACCAGCGGAACCCCCTGGCTAAAAATCAATCCCAATTATAAAGAAATCAACAGCGCAGATCAGATTAACAATCCAAATTCCGTATTTAACTATTATAGAAAGCTGATTAACATTCGCCACGACATCCCTGCCTTAACCTACGGCAGTTATATTGATTTAGATCCTGACAACAATTCAGTCTATGCTTACACCCGAACGTTTGGCGCTGAAAAATATCTTGTGGTCATTAATTTTAAAGAAGAAGTGATGCACTACACCCTGCCTGGGGGTTTATCCATCAATAAGGTGATTACTGAAAACAACAGTCACACTATTGTGAATAAAAATGACAGGCAACTCCGTCTTGAACCCTGGCAGTCGGGCATTTATAAACTTAATCCGTAGAAGATCCTCGTGGGGCTACAAGCGTTTGTAGCCCCTTCCAGGCTCAAAAAAGGCCTGGCGACCCGGTTTACTCTGCTGCCCATTCGATTCGGTTCTTGCCCCGGTTTTTCGCTTCATACAGGGCGACATCCACGCGTTTAAGTAAATTCTCGACCGTTTCGTCTTCTTTTTTGTGACCGGCGCCGATACTGACAGTAAAGCGTATTTCATCCCGGATGATTAAGTCTCGGGTTCGGGATAATATCTTTTCCGCCACAACGCTGGCGTCCTGTTGTGATGGCAATTTCACTATAACGGCAAATTCTTCACCGCCGATTCTAGACGCGGTAACATTACCGTCATGCAGGCTACTCAACAGATTACCGAACTCCCTAAGGACTTCATCACCCATATCGTGTCCATATTTATCATTGATGTTTTTAAAAAAGTCGATATCAATGATAAAAACATAATTATCTGTGTTTTTTAACTCCAGAAGAATGTTTCTGAAATACCGTCTGTTTGGCAAGCTCGTCAATTCGTCACGATAAGAATCAATGCTGATATCGGCATATTTGCCATTGACATATCTCACAATAAAATAGATGCCAATCGAAACACAGAGCATCCCTGCCAGCTTGAAGACATCTTCAATATAATACCCCACCCACCGTGGCTGCTGGATAAATTCATCCATCACATCAAACGCAGCAGAGATGATCCAGATATGCAGGCCCAGATTAATGCCTCTGCGCAGGCTGGCGTTAACCGTTAAACGGTTAAAACTCCATAAGATAAAGTTAAGTATTAGCCACTGAATGATGTCCACTATCCAGCCGGAATTTTCCATCCATGAATGTCCAATTTTCTTTTCCGGAAAGCTGGCCAGATTAATAATCACCACAAAAAAACATAACACCAGAGAGGATAGCATTGGTATGTAAAGATTTTTTAGTGATTCATTTTTTGTAAAAAGTCCGTCTTCATATTTCACAAATGGCATACTAACCCCTGATAAATATTGAAATGAAAATCATTCTCATATAAATTTTATGCCTGAATATTTCATTATTTACCTATCCCTGGCGGTTATAACAACATGTCATCTCCTTGTTTTGGTTTGCGTGAAAACATTGTGCTGATCTTCTCGGAACATAACAACTGGCTACCTGAATTTTACCCTGTACCAAAATCCTGCCGCACTCAGCAACAGAATTCCGGCATGATAAACACGCTCCTGAACGGAGGAAGAATGAGAAAAGCCCGCTCAGGAAATCCTGAGCGGGCTTTTTGTTTTTCATAACTTTGCACGAACCTTTGTATGATTTTAATGCATTGAGGTGAACGGGAAAGACATCCCTACTGTTACCCTACCGTTACCCTACCGGGAAAAAGGTCAGAATAGCCCGTTAAGAAATGTCATTTTATTCTTTCGCATCAAGCTGAAGATTTTTGCGCACGACCTTATCCAACAATGACGCAGGCGCGAATCTGAGAATAAAATTCAACTGTCCTGCCAGCGCGCCCGCCGTGTAACGCACCTTCGGGCGTAACGCCTGAGCCGCTTTCACCACCACGTCAGCCACAACCTCCGGGCCTTCCGCTGCGTCCATTGCTTTGCTCACCACTTTCGCAAGTTTAGCCCGGATCAGATCATACTCTTCACGCTTCGCATCCGGCTCAATGTTATTGGCTTCAAACTGCGTTTTCGTATAGGCCGGTTCGATGACGGACACTCTGATACCCTGCGTGCGCAGTTCATGATCCAGTGCTCCCGTATACCCTTCGACCGCATGCTTACTGGCCGCATACAGAGCCACGTAGGGCAACGGAACGATCCCCAGTATTGAACCGATGTTAATGATCCGCCCACTGCCCTGACGGCGCATGTGAGGGATCACTGCCCGCGTCACCCTGACGATGCCCAGAAAGTTAGTGTCGAAAATGCGCCTGGCCTGTTCGACAGAACTTTCTTCCGCCGCCGCCGGGGCAATTCCGAAGCCCGCATTGTTCACCAGAATATCGATTCGCCCCTCCAGACGCAGCAATTCCTCAATGGCAGCCTCGACAGAAGCGTCGTCCGTCACATCCAGCGTTAATAACGGAAACGGATGCGTTCCCGCCTGGGAGCCACGCCGACTCGTACCATAGACCGTATAACCCGCGGCTAACAGTTTATGAGCCGACGCTTCGCCGATACCTGAGGAAGCGCCGGTCACCAGTGCTACACGTTTTTTTGTCATGCTGAACAGGACCTTATTCACTAAAGCGTTTTATATCGCTCTGCGGCTTCATCTTGTTTGATGTCCGAAAGCAGAGCCTGACGCGAGGCATCGAGGGTGTCCCAGCGTGCAGCATGATGCAGTGGTGGGATGGTGACGAGTTCACGGCGATCAAAGCCCACCAGTGCGGCATCCACTAACTCGCCCACTTCCATGAATTTTGACGCATTAGTGATGTCGATCCCCGCACGATCCCAGATTTCCGTGTAAGTGCCGGCAGGGAGCACCGCCTGGACATAAATGCCCTGAGATGACAGCTCGACATTCATTCCCTGAGACAGGAAAAGAACAAAAGCTTTGGTTGCGCCGTAAACCGACATAGAAAATTCAGGGGCCAGGCCTACGATAGAACTGATGTTGACGATCGATCCTTCACCCGCTTGCACAAACCGTGGTGTCACGGCACTGGCCAGTCTCGTCAGGGCGGTAACGTTAAGCGCGATAAGGCGTTCTATCGAATCAGGCGTCTGCTCTGTAAAACTGCCGGACTGCGCGATACCCGCGTTATTGATCAGAATGCCAATCTGCGTGTCTTCACGCAGGCGGGCTTCGACCACGGCTAAATCACGCGTTTGCGTGAGGTCCGCAGGTAACACATCGACAGAAATGCCATTTTCCTGTCGCAGGCGATCGGCAAGTGTCTCTAACCTTGCTTTGTCGCGTGCAACCAGAACAAGGTTGTGTCCCCGGCGGGCGAACCGCTCAGCATAAACAGCACCAATACCCGTCGAAGCGCCTGTAATAAGAACTGAATTTTTAGTCATAAGGTGATCTTCTTTATTAATGTGTAATCAGAATCCGCAATGTGCGGTCCGGGTAGAACCTGGACATCGGCGCTTTACTTGCTGGTTTCAGCAAGCGACGGGTAATCGGTATATCCCGCTGCGCCACCGCCATACAGCGTGTCAGGGTTAAGTGAGGCCAGAGGTGCGCCCGTTTTCAGCCTGTCCACCAGATCCGGGTTAGAAATGAATGGGCGGCCAAACGCGAACAGATCGGCTTTGCCTTGCGTAAGTTGAGCGGACGCCAGCGCCAGGTCGTAGCCGTTGTTGCCGATCCAGGTGTTTTTAAAGCGGCGGCGCAGGGAGCCGTAATCGAACGGCGATACATCACGCGGGCCACCCGTCGCGCCTTCAACCACATGGAGATACACGATGCCTAATGCATTGAGTTGATCGGCAACGTAGTCATATTGCGGCTGCGGATCGCTGCATGAAATCGCATTCGCAGGTGAAACCGGTGAAATGCGTACGCCGGTGCGATCAGCGCCGATCTCCTCTTTCACGGCCGCCGTCACTTCTAACAGCAGACGCGCACGATTCTCGACAGAGCCGCCGTACTCATCGGTACGCTGATTAGCGCCGTCTTTCAGGAACTGTTCCAGCAGATAACCATTTGCGCCATGGATCTCTACGCCATCAAACCCGGCGGCAATGGCATTGGCCGATGCTTTTCTGAAATCGTCGATAATCCCCTGTATTTCTGGTAACTCGAGCGCACGTGGCTCAGAGACATCAGCAAAACCGTTGTTCACAAAGGTCTTCGTCTCGGCACGAAGAGCAGACGGTGCGACCGGCGCAGCGCCACCCGGCTGTAAATCGACATGCGAGATGCGTCCTACGTGCCATAGCTGTACAAAAATTCGCCCACCTTTGGCATGAACCGCGTCAGTCACTTTGCGCCAGCCTTCGATTTGCGCTTGCGTATAGATGCCCGGCGTATCCTGATAGCCCTGTGCCTGTGCTGAGATCTGCGTGGCTTCGGTAATCAGTAATCCTGCGGTGGCACGCTGGGCGTAGTAGGTCGCCGCCAGTTCGCTGGGTACCAACCCTGCTGCTGCCCGGTTACGCGTCAGGGGTGCCATCACGAGATGGTTGGCCAGGGTGATGGTCCCCAGCTCGTAGGGTTGAAATAGTGTCTGGTTTGTCATGTTTAATCGCCTGCTCAGTGGATGGTCAACGTGTTGATGTAATGATGATGATCGTAATCTATAAAGTCAACTGGTTTGATTATGGTCATCATCAATGTATACTTACCTCCTATTTTTGAAACGGGCAGAAAGCATGAAAGTGTCGAAAGAGCAGGTTCGGGAAAACCGAATACGCATTGTTGAAACGGCCTCAGAACTTTTTCGTGAGCGCGGTTACGATGGCGTGGGCGTCGCGGAACTGATGTCAGCGGCAGGCTTAACCCACGGAGGGTTCTACAAGCACTTTGGTTCCAAGGCTGATCTGATGGCGGAGGCAATGAGCTGCGGTTTCACGCGATCGGCAGAAAGCACGGCAGGTGTGAACCGGGAAAAATTTATTGAATACTACCTCTCACGACAACATCGCGATGAGATGGGAAAGGGATGTGTGATGTCGGCGCTGGGCACCGATACGGCCCGTCAGTCTGAATCCATCAAGGCGACATTTGCGGCCGGGATTGAACGTCAGCTGGCCGTTTTAGGCAATGAAAATGGATCGCGCGCTGAGCTGATAGACACCATTGCGCATCTTGTCGGCGCCCTGGTGCTGTCCCGTGCCTGCCCGGATGATTCCGCTCTGGCTGATGAAATTCTGGATGTATGCCGCACTCGCCTTCTCATTCCCAGGGTAAACCTGGCTCCCAGCGTTCCACAAGCAGATCAATAAAGGCTCTGATTCGCGGTGATAAATGGCGTTTGCTGGGATAAATGATCCGAATGGGTTCCGGGGGGAAAGGATACTCCTCAAGTACAGGGATTAACTTACCGCTACGCAAATCTTCTCCGAGCAAGTAGGTGGGCAAGTGAACGAGACCAAATCCAGCAATAGCCGATGCCCGCATGGCTTCCGAACTGTCGAGGTTCAGCCGACCGGGTCCTTCATAGACAAACGTGCCTTCCGGAGTCGCAAACCGCCAGCTGCGTCTCTTTTCTGCACTCAGAAGAAAGATAGTGTCATGCCCGGTTAAGTCTGCGGGTGTTTCTGGAACGCCTCGTGAGGATAAGTACTCGGGTGATGCACAAGTGACAATATGTTGCGAAGCAATCGTTCGGGTAAGAATGCGTGAGTCGTCGCGAGGTTCACCTATGCGAATAGCAATATCAAAACCTTCTTCTATCAGGTCAACAAACCTGTCGCTAAAGGAGACTTCTGCACGAAGTTCTGGCCACTTTTTCAGATAAATATCCAGAACAGGAAGGATATGTCGCTGCCCAAAAGAGAGCGGCGCACTCAGCCTGAGAGTCCCCGTTGGCTTAACCCTGCGCATGGCCATGGTGGCATCGACCTCCTCCAGGTCATCCAGTATCTGTCGGCAACGATCAAACATGACCCTCCCTTCATCGGTGAGACTCAGACTTCGGGTAGTACGGTTCAGTAAACGCACCCCCATACGCGTTTCGAGCCTGACAACACTTTTGCCAATGGCAGAACGAGTAAGCCCAAGGGAACTCGCTGCGTGGGTATAACTCCCGGCTTTTACCGCAGCGACAAACGCTGCGATATCACCAATGCTGTTGATCTCCATGCTTTATTTATCTCATCCAATACGGGCGTTAACGTACCCTGATATGGGAAACACATTCCCCAAATGTTTATATATTATAGGTTCCTGTTCTTTTTTAACGCAAATACAAACAGGAATAAAAATGTTGAATCAACAAACCAGGCAAGCCGTAAAAGAGTGGTCAGAAAGCCTGGCCGGTCTGGGTCCAATTATTACGGGTGAGGATACCGTAACGCCGATGAGTGAGGTGCGTGAAGCCTATACCCGTATGCTGGCTAAAAATCCTGCACCTGCCGGTGTCAGCTTTACTGAGATCGACATGGGGGGCGTTCCGGGAACGCTGGTGACTCCCGATACTCTTAAAACAGAGGCCATCGTTATGTACATCCACGGCGGGGCCTATATTGTCGGCGAACCGGCTGGCTATCACGGTATTGGTGGCAACTACGCCAGCATGCTGGGAGCACGGGTGTTCATGCCGGATTACCGACTGGCACCAGAGTATCCTTTCCCGACGCCCGTTACCGATACAGTTCGTGCGTATGAGTGGTTGATTGAACAAGGCTTTGACGCCAGCAAAATTGTGCTGGCCGGCGAGTCTGCGGGCGGCGCGATGGTTATCACCGTGATGGTTGCTGCTCGCAACAAGGGTCTGCCACTCCCAGCCGGCGGTGTTTCTATTTCACCCTGGGCTAACCTTGAGCACACTGGCGTCTCTATGACCAATAGAGAAGGCCTTGATCCTCTGAATACCAAAGCGGGTCTTGATTTTCTTGCGCGAACGTTCCTCGGCGAGGCATTGCCTAATCATCCAATGGCATCACCGGTATTTGCTGATGTAACGGGCCTGCCGCCGGTGCTCATTCAGATTGGCGAGAACGAACTGATGCTGAGCGACGCTATGCGTCTTGCAACTCATCTGGGTGATAACCGCGTTCGCGTAAACCTGGAAGTCTGGCCGGGTATGTTCCACGCCTGGCATTTCTTCTCCACGCTACAGCCTGAAGCGGTACAGGCGCTTGAGAGTTCAGTCGCTTTTATTGAACAGGCTTTGCGGGATGCAGCGAAGTCATCATTATTGATGATTGACTAAATAACGGGCGCAGCAGATGAACGCTGCGCGCTAGCTAACCGTGTCGGCAACTCTTTTTTAAGTTCCTCAAGTAAGACTCTCACTTTGGGAAGCACCGCATGAGTCCTGGGCCACATTGCAGAAATGGGGGTGGGTGGTGCCTGATATGCGGGTAAAATTGTTTGAAGCTGCCCCTTTTTAATGGCATCCCCGCACAACCAGTCAGGCAACTGCGTCACCCCACATCCGGCAATGGCGGCCTCCAGCATGGCATGACCATTATTGAAACGATAAGCAGAGGATACGACATGCCTTACAACGTGCCCCTCTTTACCCCTGATTAACCAGTAAGTTTGCCCATCTGAAGGCAACCCTGAAATGCAGTTGTGTGATGAAAGCCCATGAAGATCAATGGGGGTGCCTGCTCGTTCCAGATAGACCGGAGAGGCGCAAATAATAAGCCTTTGCTCGCCCAGTCGGGTGGCTACCAGGTCGCCTGAGTCAGGCAGAGGGCCAAGCCTCAGAGCCAGATCAAAGCCGTCTGTCGCCGGGTCGCGAACACGATCGCTGAAATCAACTTCGATATTCAGGGCGCGGTATTTTAACGCCATGATATTGAGTAAAGGCATCATAAAAAGATGCCCAAAGGCCACCGGTACCGTCAGGCGCATCAGCCCGGAAGGTTCCACTGTCCCCGCCTCGATTTTGCTTTCGGCATCTGAAATCATCTCCAGAGCAGCATTGCAGCTATTGAAATAGATCTCCCCTTCCGGTGTCAGCGACAGGCTCCGCGTACTGCGGTTGAGTAAGCGAACCCCCAGACGTGTTTCCAGACGCTTGATGCTTTTGCTGAGTGCCGAACGCGTCACGCCTAAACCGTCAGCTGCAGCGATGAAACTGCCTTTTCTGACCACTTCAGTAAATTCCTGTACGCCATTGAGTTGTGCCGTCACAGATATTGGTTCCTTTATGTCAACACTGAGGGTTTTTTTGACCAGGTAATCAGGGCCTGTAAATCAAGGTAAGATCCTCGACACTAGTTTTTTACCATGAAATTCATTCAGGAGACAGAATGAGCGAGTTATTGAATATCTATACAATGAATGGAATAAGTCTTCGTAATCGCGTCGTTATGGCACCAATGACCCGATCCCGGGCTTACAATCTTGTCCCCACTGACAGTATGGTCACCTACTATCGTCAGCGCGCCACAGCAGGTTTGATTGTTTCCGAAGGTTCACCTGTTTCAATGGAAGGTCGTGGACAAGCTTACACACCGGGAATATACACTCACGAACAGATAGAGGGCTGGAAAAAGGTCACTGAGGCAGTACATGCGGAAGGCGGGAAAATATTCATTCAGCTTTGGCACGTGGGACGTTCTTCCCACATTGCTCACCAACCTGATGGACAGGCACCGGTCAGTTCCGTCTCACGTATTGCAGAAGGCTGTACAACTCACATTCCCGGGGAAAACGATCAGTCTGTACGTGCATTTCACAGCCAGCCTCGGGCATTAACAACGGATGAAGTACCGCGGGTGACGCAGGATTTCGTTCAGGCGGCTAAAAATGCCATTGAGGCGGGATTTGACGGTGTAGAGATCCACGCTGCTAACGGCTACCTCTTTGAGCAATTTATCAATGGCGGACTTAACGACAGAACAGACCGCTATGGCGGTAATATTGCTAATCGCCTGCGATTCACGCTGGAAACGGTGGATGCGGTCTCTGCTGCCATCGGGAGTCATCGGACGGGTATCCGTATTGCACCTTTTGGTCGCCTGCAGGATATGCATGGCTTTGATGATGAGCAGGAGACCTGGCTAGCCTTGGGTATCGAACTGCGTCGTCGTCATCTTGCTTATGTGCATTTGAGCGATCAGGAATCTCTGGGAGCTCAGGCCCTCCCTGCCGGCTTCCTGACAACGTTTCGCGAGACCTACGAGGGAACTCTCATCGTCGCGGGCAGCTATACACCGGAGCGCGCAAAACGGGCACTCAGGGAAGGTTTTGCCGACTTGATCGCATTTGGACGCCCTTTTATCGCCAATCCCGATCTCGTTACACGCATGAAGAACGAGTGGCCGTTGGCTGTTCCTGACAAGAATACGTTCTACACCGGGCGAGATGCAGGTTATATAGATTATCCCTCGTATCACGTGGATTAGGTAAACCCGCGGTAATATCTCTGTGCCAGATGAGGACTCACCCGCGCAGGTTCTCTTTTTAATTGATGACAACGTGTCTGGCTTTACGCCATGCTTACGTCAATGTTCATCAGGATGAAATCAGACATGCTCATCAGGCCCGCTCCACTCTCTGTGGATTTGCCCGACTGTGGTTACAATAACGTCAGTCCCCCCAGCCAGGCACAATTCTGGCGTGATTCGACTACGGGTTATGTGGAAAGTCGTCGCGCCTGTAACAGCCGTGCATGTTATAAGCCACACAGTCACCCCACCTTTTCAATAGGGGCAGTGGATGCAGGCGGTAGCACATTTACAGGAGCGTCCGGGGGCCCTTGCGCTCTTCGGCCAGGAATGATGGTTTTCATTCCCGCTAACTGCGTTCATGCCTGTAATCCATTACCCGATCAGTCCTGGAGCTATCAGATGTTGTATCTGGATGCTGCATGGTTAAATGAAGTCATGGCTGAAATAAGCCCTATTTCAGGGGAATTCATCAGTAAAAAAGACATTCGAATCATTGATAATGAAGCGGTCTATGGCCGCTTTTGTGAAATGAATGCCACCCTGTTTTCAGACGCCAGTGCAGAAGACAAAAATACGGCGTTAATAGAGTTTATTGGCGACTGTGACTGTGGCATCAATCTGGTAGACACATTTCCTGGGTTATCAGCGGGTGTCAGGCTGGCGCTGAAAAACGTTATCGATGTGTTGCAGCAAACTGACCGGCAGCCGTGGGCATTAGCCGCGTTGGCAAATATTGCAGGCATGAGTCGCTATCAACTCATCAGGGAGTTTCGCGCGGCCACCGGAATGACACCACATGCTTACCAACTCAATGTGCGTATTAATCAGGCACGCCGCTGGCTACAGTCAGGCCATGAAATAACAGAAATTGCTTATCGACTGGGTTTTGCCGATCAAAGCCATTTTCAGCGCGTATTCAAGGCTTATGCTGGCGTAACGCCGGGTTGCTATCGAGCCTGAGTAAAATGCAATTTTATTCAATACAATCCTGTCTCAAGGCTGCACCCTATTAAAAAATATTTTCTAAAAGGGTGATACCGTGATGCAACAATTTCTTATCGTGGCCGCAGCGCATTTTTTGGCGTTGCTGTCGCCAGGCCCGGATTTTTTTCTGGTTGCCCGAACCTCAATTAAAGCTGGCTGGCGTCACGCAGCGAAGGCTTGTCTGGGAATCGCGATCGCTAACGGTGTTTTTATCTTCGCGGCTTTCAGTGGTCTTACGCTTCTTCGCCCTGGCAGCATGAGCTTTATTGCCATTCAGCTTGCAGGCTGTGCCTACTTACTGTACATCGGTATACTTTTCATCCGTTTTGCAGGCACGAGCACTATCGCCGAACATCATGTCAAAGCACCCGGGCGTGTCACCGCATCTGCCGATGTATTGAGTCACTGGCGTGTATTCGGCATGGGCTTTTTATCGGGTATTCTCAATCCAAAAAATGCGCTGTTTTACGTCAGCCTGGCCACGCTGATTGAGGGATCTCATACCGAGACAAATTTGAAGGTCTTCTATGGTGTGTGGATGTTTAGTATTGTGCTGCTGTGGGATTTACTGATAGCCATCTTCATTGGTAATCGTCTGGTATTACAATCCTTTTCGCAGTCATTACCCTGGCTGGAACGTATCTCCGGAGTCATGCTGATTGGGCTGGCGCTGAGTGTCCCCGTGGTCAATGTCATGGCACTGGCTTGAAAAGCAGCGTGCTCCCCGCTTCCGACATCCGTATTATTTCTCAGCATCCACGTCTGCTGCTGGCACGGCGCAGATCGAGGCCGGTAGCAGGTCTGCGATAAGCGGACTAAGGTCTATCCTATCCGTTCGGAGCTGTAACCGGCACATTCCAAAGCCTTTGTATCCATTCCTTAATGATTTTATCATCTATGATAAACCCTTCTGTCAGCTTGACCTGGTTTATCAGGGATAAAATAACAAGGACTAAACGCATGCTTACCGTAAATATTCGAGCCACGATCGGAGGGGCTCTTTTATTGATGTCAGTCGTGGTCTCAGCGTCCGCAACTCAGTCTTTGTCCGTACCTTCTGAACATCCGAACTCGCAGCGTATCTCTGTACAGACGGAAGGTTCAGGAACGGATGTCATATTGATTCCGGGGCTGGCGTCGTCTCGCGAAGTTTGGGCCGAATTAGCATCAACTTTACGCAGGAGCCACCGTATTCATCTTGTTGAACTTGCGGGCTTTGCAAGTACGCCTGCCATTTCCAATCCTGAGGGAAAGGTCATCGCTCCGGCAGTTGACGCCATTGCTGATTACATTCACACCCAGCACATAAAAGCACCGGTGATCATTGGCCATTCTCTTGGAGGGGAGATTGCATTGATGCTGGGGGCCCGTCATCCCGACCTGGTCGGTCGTTTGATGATCGTCGATGCCTTGCCGTTCTATACGTTGATGATTGACCCTGCGGCGACCACCAAAACCGCTGCCCGGCATGCCACAGCCACGCGGGATTGGCTACTGGGGCAGTCGCCGGAACAAATCAAAGAGTCTCAGAATACATCTATCGCCCGTTTAGCTAAGACCGAGGCTGTGAGGCCTGCTCTGGTGGCTGCGGGGATCCATTCTGATCGCAAAACCGTTGCGGATACCGTGTATGAATTGATGATTACCGATTTGCGCCCCGAGCTTGGACGCATTAGAGCGCCGATTGAGGTCGTGTACGCGTATGACGCCTTATTCGGGGTTCCTGCAGCCAGCGTGGATGCGATGTACCGTAAAGCCTATGCATCTGCATCTGCATCTGATATCCATTTCACGCGTATCGATGACAGTTTTCACTTTGTCATGCTTGATCAGCCAGAACGTTTTTCCAGCGCGGTTGAGTCATTCTTAAATCAATAAAGGATGCTGCTACACATCAAGTTGACGTTGGAGCTGCAGCTAAGTCCGGCCAGCAGATATAGCTGCCAAAAACAGCGATCCGGTGAACCCACTTGCCGCTCCGCTTAAGTGAAAGGCATCGCGGCATGAGGTTTTTTTGATGGTAAACCGGTCACACTCGCTGACCGGATCCCTGCTTAGCATCCTGATTAAAGCATCATGGTGTCATGCCCGTCTGCTGGCATCATGTCAGGCTTTGTTTTCGGTAAACTCCCCCTTATCGGGCCGTATCCTGAACCAGATGGCATACATGGCAGGCAGGAAGACCAGCGTGATGATGGTGCCGCCAAAGGTTCCGCCAATCAGGGTATAAGCCAGCGTGCCCCAGAACACCGAGTGCGTCAGTGGGATAAACGCCAGAATGGCGGCCATTGCCGTGAGCAGCACCGGCCGGGCTCGCTGCACCGTTGCCTCCACCACCGCATGGAAGGGTGCCAGCCCTTCCTGTTCGTTGTGATGGATCTGCCCTATCAGGATCAGGGTGTTACGCATCAGGATGCCCGATAGCGCAATGAGTCCGACCAGCGCATTGATGCCAAACGGCTGATTGAACAGCAGCAGCGTGGGCACCACGCCAATCAGCCCCAGTGGCGCGGTGAGGAAGACCATCACCATCGCCGACATCGACCGCACCTGCAGGATAATAATCAACAGCGTCATGGCGATCATGATCGGGAACAGCGGTGCCATCGCCTGGGTGGCTTTCCCGGATTCTTCAATAGAACCCGCCTGCTCGATGCGGTATCCAGCCGGAAGTGTATCGATGATCGGCTGCAACGCTGTCATCATTGCCGTTGAAACATCCGGCGGCTGCAGGTTTTCGGCAATGTCCCCCCGCACAGTCATAGTTGGCGTACGATCGCGACGGCGCAGAACAGGATCTTCCATTTGCACCTCAACCTCCCCGATCTGCGACAGCGGAATGCGCTGGCCGGCAGAGCCCACTAAGGTAAAGCCCGCTATTTTGGCCGGGTCGAGCCGGATATCTCCTGCCGCCCGCCCCATGACCTGCACCGAACGAATATCTTCACGCACAGCGGTAACAGGAACCCCAGAAAGCAGGAACTGAAGCTGCTGCGCGACCGCATTCGATGTCAGCCCCACCGCCTGCAGGCGGTCCTGATTGAGGGTGAAATGCAGCGCCGGTACACGCGGCCCCCAGTCGGTGTTGACGGTCCTCATCATCGGGCTGGCCTGCATCACCTTTTCGACTTTGCCTGCAATTTCGCGCAGTTGAGTCGGATCCGGCCCCATAACACGGTAAGCCACCGGATACGGTGAATACGGACCAAACACCAACTGCGTCACGCGCACGTGCGCCTCAGGCGCCAGGCCGCTGGCCGCTGCCTCACGCAGTCTGAACTTGAGCGCTTCGCGCGCTTCCTGGCTGTCCGTCAGCACGACAATTTTCGCGAACGACGGATCGGGCAGCTCGGGTGCCATCGCCAGATAAAAACGTGGCGATCCCTGGCCGATGTAAGATGTGACGATTTTTGCCTCTTTTTGCTTTTCCAGCCAGGCTTCGATTTTCACCGTCGTGGCGCTGGTCTGTTCAATCGCGGTGCCATAAGGCATCTGCACTTCGACCAGCACCTCCGGACGATCGGAGGTAGGGAAAAACTGTTTTTTCACCAGTCCCATACCGAGAATCGCTACCGTAAAGACGGCAATAACGGTGCCAGCCACTATCCACTTGCGCGCGATCACGCGGGTCAGTACACGGCGAAAACGGTTGTAATGGCGGGTGTTGTAGATAGCAGCGTGTCCCCCTTCAACCTTTTTGATGTCGGGCAGCATTTTCACGCCCAGATAAGGCGTAAACACGACCGCCACAACCCAGGAGGCAATCAGGGCGATACCGACAATCCAGAACATGTTGCTGGTGTATTCGCCGGCGGTGGACTGGGCAAAACCATTGGGCATGAAACCGACGGCAGTGACCAGCGTGCCCGCCAGCATCGGGGCCGCCGTGTGGCTCCAGGCATAGGCCGACGCTTTGACGCGGTCGTAGCCCTCTTCCATTTTCACCACCATCATCTCGATGGCGATAATGGCATCATCGACCAGTAACCCGAGAGCCAGGATCAACGAGCCCAGGGTAATGCGGTCAAAGTTTTTGCCGGAAGCCTCCATCACCACGAAGACGATCGCCAGCGTTAACGGCACCGCTGCGGCCACCACCACGCCCACGCGCCATCCCATACTGACGAAGCACACCACCATCACCACCAGCAGCGCGACAAAGAATTTAATCATAAACTCGTCAACGGCGGAGCTGATGTTGACTGACTGATCCGTGACCTTGGTCAGGGTCATGCCCAGCGGCATGCCCTCATTGATGTTGACCATTTCCGTATCCAGCGCCTTACCCAACTCCAGACCGTTCCAGCCGTCGCGCATGATGACGCCCAGCAGCAGCGCCGGTTCACCCTGATTGCGGATCTTAAAGGTTGCAGGGTCTTCATAGCCACGCTCAACGGTGGCTACGTCAGAAAGCTGCAGGGTCCTGCCCTGCACAACGATGGGCGTTTTGCGGATTTTTTCCAGTGTGTCGAAGGCACCATCCAGGCGGATAAAGACCTGCGGCCCCTGGGTATCAATCGAACCCGCGGGCGTCAGGACGTTCTGGCTGTTAAGGGCGGAGAAAATATCCTGAGGCGAAATACCCAGCGTGGCCAGCCGGTCATGCGAGAACGAAACAAAGATGCGTTCGGCCTGTTCGCCGATGATATTGACCTTCTTGACCCCCGGCACATGCAACATTCGCTGGCGCAAGGCTTCCGCATCGCGCACCAGCAGCCGCTGTGGCTCCCCTTTCGCCTTCAGCGCGAAGAGCGCAAAGGTCACGTCGGAGAATTCATCATTGACCATCGGCCCGATCACGCCTGCCGGCAGGTTTTTGGCCTCATCGCCGAGCTTCTTACGTGCCTGATAAAACGCTTCCTGCACCTGTGACGGCGGCGTGCTGTCCTGCAGTGACAGCATGGTAAAAGCCAGACCGGGACGCGTGTAGGTCTCAGTGCGGTCATACCACTTCAGCTCCTGCATCCGCTTTTCCAGCGGTTCAGCCACCTGATCCTGCATCTCCTGCGCGGTGGCGCCCGGCCAGGCAGAAATAATGGTCATCTGCTTGACCGTAAACGGCGGGTCTTCAGCCCGTCCCAGTTCAAAAAATGAAAGAATACCGGCCACAGTAATCAGGATAATCAGGAACAGCGTGATTGAGCGCTCACGCACGGCGAGCGCTGAAAGATTGAATCGCCCCCCGCTCATGGCTGGCTCCCGGCGACGCGGGCATCGCTTTGTTCGGCCATGCGTACGGCCTCACCGTCATGCAGCAGATGCGCTCCCAGGGCGACCACCTGCTCTCCCGGCTTAAGGGAACCGGTCACCCTCGCCGCATCGTCACCCAATCCCTGCACCTGCACAGGCCGCCATGACACTTTGGCGGGCTTACCCGAAATCTCCCAGACCCCCGGCCCTTTGCCCGGATCATAGATGGCCGCTAAAGGCACCTGCATCACCTGGCCCGGTAATTTATCGTCTGCAATATGAAGGGTAACGGTGGATCCCAGAGGCGCGCTCGCCAGTGCCCCCTCAAGCACATATCTTGCCTCGAAGGTACGTGTGAGTGGATCTGCCGCATCGGAAAGGAGCCGCAGTTTCGCAGGGACGGACTGTTTACCGGTGCCGTACAACGTTGCCCCGGCCTCGCTTCCGGCAGCCGGGCGTAGCGTCTCGGGCAACTGCACGATGGCCTCGCGCTGCCCTGCTCTGGCCAGACGAACCACCGGCTGACCGGCACTGACAACCTGACCGGGTTCAGCCAGCGTATCCATGACCACGCCGTCGGCATCCGCCAGCAGCACGGCGTAGCCCGTCGCGTTTTGCGCCACATTCGCCTGTGCCTGGGCCGCACTGAGTTCGGCTTTCGCCGTATCGGCAACGGCCTTGATCTGATCGTAGGCCGATGCCGATACGGCACCGCCCGCAACCAGCCCGCGGTAACGCGCCTCGTCAGCAGACGTTTGTTTTGCACGAGCCCGTGCCGCCGCGACGGCCTGTTGCTGAGCCTGCGCCTGCAGGCTCAGGTCAACCGGATCCAGACGCATCAATGGCTGGCCGCGTTTAACGGTCTGGCCGGTATCGACCAGACGTTCAAGGATTTTGCCTTGCACTCTGAAACCGAGATCGCTTTGAATCCGGGCGACAACAACGCCGGTAAATAATCGGGAGACATCGGCAGCACTCACCACGGTCGCAGACCTGACCAGAGGAGGCTGAGTACGAGGGTCGTCGGTGACGGAAGTGTCACCGCAGGCCACAAGGGCAAGTGGCAACAGGCAAACGGCAAAGGTGGCAGGATTAAGCCTGAGCATGGGTTCCCTTCATTACGTTAACAGGAGAGTAACCGCATTCTCAGACTAGTGACCAATAATGTCAATAGTCACCTTTTTAGGGTGACAAACTTCTCAGGATCAGTGAGGACAGGAGCGTAGCCGCAGCCGGTGCTGTTTCCAGATTGTATTGTAACTGGACAGGACTGATGTAAGGCCGCATGACCAGATATATCGCATGAGCCGCCTCGTCCAGCGGGGTTTTACGTTCAAATTCTCCCGCTTGCCGCCCTTCAACAATGATTTGCTCAATCAGTTTTCGCAACCGTTCTTCATGAGCCTCTGCTGACGGCCACTTGTCCCGCGCCGCGACGGCAGCAATGTCGTAAAGCTTGCGATCGTGAAAAAACAGATCACTGCCGGCTTCAGTCAGTGCTCTGAATAAACGCCGCAATTTTTCGGAAGCTGACGGCGCATCAGCAATCGCTGAATTGACAATCGCCATGATCATCGCCAGCCGGTTGGTGCAGATCACCTCGCCGATCGCCTGCTTGGAATCAAAAAATTTATAGATATAAGCTTTTGAAAAACCTATCGCTTTTGCCAAATCGGAGACGGTGGTTTTTTCATAGCCAAAATGCCCGAAATGCTCTGTGGCCGCGTCCACAACCTGATCGCGAACACCGTGATCCGATGGCCCCCTTGGGGCATGTACATTTATATGTTTAGTCATTTTTCCAGCTTAGCTCAATGAGCCCTGATTGACAACGAGTGACCATTTGGTAATGTAGTCACTCCTCAAAATTGACTCAAGGAATATCAATGTTCCCCCTCCGTACTCCTGGTGTTAATGCCTTAAACGAAGAACGGATCTGAGCACGTTTTTACCCGCCGGTGGTTGTGATGAGGAAATCAATCAATGTCTTTACTCGTTTCGTTTTACCCGCGCTTTTCGGGTAATAGACATAAACCGGTGGGTATGTTTTCCAGTAGCGCTCCATCACGGGGATCAGTTTTTCCCGATCCGGTTGTAACCGGTGAATAGGTTCAAATAACCTTCCAATCCCCAGCCCGTTACGTATTCCGTCAGCCATCACCTCAATATCATTGCTGATTAACTGGCCGGGCATCTCAACGGTCAACTGCTCCCCGTGGTCATCCAGGATCAGGGGCAGAATTCGGTTGTTGGTGATGAAGCGATACCCGATAAGCTTGTGCTGATAGAGATCGGCGGGTGCCTCAGGCGTACCGTACTCGGCAAGATAGGCAGATGAGGCATACAGCCCTTCCCTGAAGGGCTTCATTAACGGGCGTGCCACTACGCCGCCATCCAAAATATCGCCAAAGCGGATCCCCAGGTCGAAGCGATCGTCAATGATATTCACAGTGCCGTCGTAAACCGAAATCTCTAGCTGGATACCCGGATACTGCTGACAAAATGCGGCCATCACGGGTTTGAGTATCAGCAAATACGCGAAGCGAGAGAGGGTAATCCTCACCAGACCTGACGGTTCCTGATTCTGATCGCGGATGCTTTGCAACGATTGCTCAAGCGAATCCATCGCTACTGCGGTTCGCTCAAGCAACTGCTGCCCGATATCGGTCAGCTCAATGCGCCGCGTGGTTCGTACAAAAAGCGGATGCCCAATGTGTTGCTCCAGCAACTTCAGGGCATGGCTCACAGAGGGAGGGGTAATTTCATGCTTACGAGCGGCCGCTGAGATACTGCCTTCCCGGGCAATACTTTGAAAAATACGTATCTGGTTATAAATGGCGTTATTCATAGCGTCATCCTCAAACAATAGCCACCTGATTGTTAGATACAGACTAAATATCCTTAAGTCAATGATGGCCTAATCTTCCCGAAAAAGTGAACTTATACTTCCCATCTGTTCAATCTGAGAGCCAATTCGGGAGACTGAAATGCGAGTTCTATGTCTGGATAATTGGAGGCTGATATGCGGGATTATCGTGACAACCAGAATGCGCAACGCATTATCCGTGAGGTGTACAAAAGCGAATGAATAATATTCTGATTATTTCCAGCCATCCTGACCTGAGTTCATCCATCGGTAATGCAACCATTCTGCGAGAAGTGGCTGCTGCCAGGTAGGCAGTTTATCGCACGACTGAAAAAGTGATTTTCCGTTATATGAATATTAACCCTCGATGATAAAGGTTATCTGTGAAAAACATTGGCGTAATGACCCTCAGTCTGATGATGAGCAGTTCCGTCATCGCGAAAGCAACGAATTCTCCGCACAGCCCGGTAATGAGCATTTTTGAGCTCAGCGTGAAACCCGATAAAAACCCGCAATATGATGAAATGGCAAGGGACACGATTTCCACGTCACTCGACGAGGAAGCGGGGACGCTGGCGATGTACGCCCTCAAGCATAAGGATCATCCGCAACAGGCTTACATGGTTGAAATATATAAAAACATAGAGGCTTATCACCATCACCTTAATTCTGCGCAATATAAGAAATTTATTGCCCATGCCCCTGAAATAATCAACCAGAAGCATCAGATAAAGTTAACACCACAATTTCTCAGCGATAAGCCCGTGATACAAAATTCAGGAACCATCAATAATCTGGTGGTTGTCGATGTGAAACCTGAATTTCAGGAGGCATTTAAACGTATTGTTCTTCCTGAAATGGCGGAGTCCATCAGAATTGAGCAAGGCGTTCTTGCTATGTATGCCGCAACGGATGTGAACAATAAGTACCGCTGGTATTTTTATGAAATTTACGCCAGCGAGGCGGCTTATCAGCAACACAGGCAGACACCGCACTTTCGGGACTACATCGCGCAGACAGCACACATGGCCGTCAGCAAAGAATCCCTCCCTGTCGCCCCGCTCTCTCTGCGAAATAAAGGCGAAATACGGTTTGTTGAGTGAGGCTTCAGCTTAGCCGTTCAGACAACAGGAGAGGCGCTAACATGAAAAAGGTCATTGCGGCAGCGGCAATGTCGCTTGTACTTGCAGATGTGACGAATGCAAATGAAAAAAGAGGATTAATACGCCTTACATGAGGGGTGGAGGGTTGTAGTACAACAATGAATTGATTCAACTAAAAATTAACCGTCAGAAACATTTCATGTAACCTAAGCGCACTTTTTTCAAATGGATAGCGGATACCCCCTACCGGAGAAATGCTCAGTGATTGATGATTCTGCACGGCGCTGGTTGCTCGCGCTTTCAGCCCCGATGGTGGCGATAAATGCCGGAGCGGGTGCCGCCTACGACTGCGATCAGTTTTATCCGTTTGATACCGGCGTGGATCTGAGTGACAGCTGGGGCATTGATTCCCGTGAAGAGCTGTTTGAGATGATTGTCAGGATGAGCGACAACGGCCACGCGGACGATCTGGCCCATTACTTCAGGCTCTGGCACCGCCTGAGCCTGAGCGAGTGGCAGGATTATGGGGCGCATCAGGCGCCGGACGTACAGCCCCTGCTGGCACTGGTGGCTGACAGCGCCGTGATGTGCGGTGATGGCGGGATCCGCGCCTGGGATTTGGCAAGAATGGGCTTCCTTTGCCGTATCGCGCTGCTTAACGGCTGGATAACGCCTGAAGAAAACCTGTGGTTGCACAGCCGTCTGGCAGCGCGAGCCCGTTACTATTACACCAGCTGGCAGCGCTATAACGCCGGGTTTATCATCGGAAGGCTCTACTGGCAGTCACTCAACGCTTCCAACGCCGATGCCCGGCGTTATGCCTTGAGCGCAGACGCCGGTAGCACCACCAATATTGAATTAATGCGCCAGCTTTACACGCATCCGGATAGCCCGGTATCCCAACTGCCGTGGCACATCGCGATGAATGAAATTGAGAAACCCGCATCATTGCCGGAGATGGATCTATGAGTAACCCGTCATGTTGGGAAACCCTGGGCATTGAACCGACGCAGGATCAGCAGGTGATTCGCCAGGCCTACCGCGACCTGCTGCCCACCTGCCACCCGGAAAGCAATCCGGAAGGGTTTAAGCGTCTGCGTGATGCCTATGAACAGGCGCGTAAAGGCGTGGATGAACCCGCCACCCTGATGCCGTTTGCGCCACCAGCCCCCTCGCCAGAAACCCCCTCAGCCGATCCCACGGGCCTGCTTGATGCCTTCAGCCAACTGATCGCCTCCCCCGCTGAGCGTTATCTGCCGATCAACTGGCTGCGGTTTATCAGCCAACTCGACGCTCACCCCGTCGCCACCATCGACCAGCTCCGCTGGCCGTTACTGGAGGCCGTTTTGCAGGTGAATTTTGTCTCGGCCGACTGCCTGCTACTGCTGGCTAACCGCCTGCAATGGCGCATGCGTCTGCAGGAACTTGATCAGGACATGGGCGCACGGGCGGACGACTTACTGAACTTTGCCGAGGGCGGCGACATTTTCGATCTTTCGACGCTGGCCCCTCTCAGTCTGGCAGCACAGGACGAAACGCTGGGTTATTTCCATCAGATTCGGCACTTTTACTGGGAACAACCGACGGGCTGGTTGCGGCATCTGCTGAGAGAACCGCGTGTGATTTACTGGCCATCGTGTCCACGCCTGATGAAACAGGTAGCACGCTGGTTTAATGTCGCGGCAGATTCTAACGCGGAGGTGCGTGACTACTGCCTGCGGCAACAGGAACGCCATCCGGATGACCCTGAGTGGCTTTATCTGAGCGCCAGCCACTGCAGTATGATGGGGGATCATGACACAGCCTTCCCGCTGTGGCTCATCCTGCATGAACAGTACCAGCATGCCGAAGCCGAACAATGGCTGCTGGCGTGGTGTGCCAGCCATTCTCCGGATTACCTGCCCCTGCTGATTCAGGCCTTTGACCGCCCGGATGTTCCACCGGCGGCCTCCGCCACCGACGAGGAGGAAACTGCTTATCGGCCGCAGGCACAATCACCTCAAACGCTGGTGCGCTGGGCCGAAACGATACCTGTGGATGTGTCCCCTGTCACCACTGACTTCATCAGCTGGAAATCAGGCCGCTATCGCGCGCAGGTGATGTTCCCGCATCTTTTGCAGGTCGATGGCTCGGATACACTGCTGCACCTCTACTGGCAGGCCAGCATGTTAACGATGGGCAATGAAGCCTTATTACAGGCGATCCTTGACCAGCCGCTTCCCACGGCACCGCTGGAAGCGCTGATCTTACGCGGTCTGCAGCGCCAGGCCGCACTGCGCCTGGCGTGGCTTCAGGATTCACCGGTGCTGGCGGCTTTCAGCGCGTGGTTATCTGCGCCAGAAGAGACGCCGCTGCCTGAGATTTTCGCCGACAGCGAGGGTGCCGCCTGGAAACAGAGCATCGCCTGGTTGTGGCACTGGCGCCCGCTTCCCCCTCACAGCCTGTCCAGGATGGCGCAACATCCGGCGTATGGCGAGAGCGTGTTGCCAGCGCATACCAGCTGGCTGTGCTATCTCCTCGGTCATGCCAATATTGCCTTGCCGGAAGAGGACCAGACGCCGCCGCACGATGCGCTGCGTCAGGTGATGCTGCTGGAGACAATGCTCGAACTGGATATCGGCAACATTTCCCTGCTCAGCCAGCTGAAGGATTTCCCGCTGGATGAACAGCACCCCTTCTGGTCGATGTATCAGGTATTTACCCAAATTGACCCGGCTCAGGGTGATGAAGTTGGCCAGCTCAAAAGCCATCTGGACCTGAACAACTCGCTGCATTTCAACTGCTGGACCCGGCTACCCGTCAGTATCGAAGAGTATATTGCGCGGCGTGAAGAGCTCTCATCTAACTCGGCTCACTATTTCTATCGTTATCAAGCCGAGTGGCAGTCACGGCTGGAGCAATCCCCCTTCGCATATCAGGCCCTGTACCACGCGGTTTTCCTGTCGCATGACAATGCGCAGTATGCACAGGACAATCTGGATGCTCTGGAGGCCCTCACCGCCAGCTCGCCAGAAGCAGCCGCGTTTAAGCAGCAATTGCTGTTACGCCAGTTGCCGGTATTCCCGACAGACGACACGGTTGCCAGCGGGGCAAGCGACGCGTCGGCAATCGCCCTGGGGATCCATCAGCTTGGCAGCAATCCGGAATATTTGCTGGATGCTAAACTGAGTGCCGCTGCCGGGCACTGTGCTGACGACCCCGCGATGGATATCGCGTTGCGCTTAGCGGCAGCGACGATGCTGCAAGTCAATACCCGCCGTCAGAATGCGTTCGCACAGTACCCGCAGCGCCGCAGTTATTTCTGGCAGTTCTGGCGGGTTAATTCACGCCTGGGTCGGGTGGGGTTGATATTGCAGATTGTGCTGGGGAGCGAGCTCGCTATCCTGCTGGTAAACGCGATTGTCGCTGAAGGGCAGCTGGCGAATACCGCGCTGTCAGCGCTGCTGGTGGTGATGAACGTTTACAGCGCGATCGTGCGCCGTGGACGGGATTTAGGCCTGGCCTCTGCGGATAAACTGAAAGAGATTAAAATTCCGGTGCTGAAACTGCTGGGGATGTATCTGTTCAAACGCGGGATGCCTGAGCCAAACCGCTTTGGCCCTCCGCCCGGCTGGCGGCGAAAGAAATAGTCGGAAAGGTGAGTATGCCGCCCTGGTTCACGGGCGGCATATTTTTTTGGTTTTACAGCGTCATGTCCTTGAGCATGCCTTCCAGTTGCTGACGCAATGGCGCGATACGGCTTTCCTGTTGGCTGGCTAACGCCATTTCAAACTCTTCTAACCACAGGCCAATCTGTCCACGGGTATCGCCCAGCGATTGCGCCCAGGATTTCTCCAGACGCGCCAGCAAGTTGCGGTTCACCAGCGTGTCGCGGGGATGAATTTTCACCGCTGTTAACCGTTCACGGCTGCGCTGCTGCTGTTCCGGGCTGAGGCCAATCGGGCTGTGGTCGATCACTTTACTTAGTGACTCACCGCTTTCGGGCAAATGCACATCCACTTCCAGCAATCCGTTAATGTCATAACTGAAGCGCACGTCGATATTCTGTAACGCGCCGTTGGGTTTGACCGGCACCTGTAATTCATCGATAAAAATGTTGTTGGCGACCAGGGGATTCTCACCCTGATAGATAGCAATGCGGATAAACGTCTGTTCGACGTGACGGGTCGTGAACGTCTCCACCCGTGACGCCGGTACAACGGTATTACGCTCAAGGATCGGGGAAAATATCCCGCTCCTTTGCTCGCTGGCGGTGGCAATACCGAGCGTATAAGGGCAGACATCGGTGAGGATCACCTCTTCAATATCTTCATTACGCAAGCGACAGGCGGCCTGTGCGGCGGCACCGAGCGCAACAATGGTGGCAGGGTCCAGATGCTGGTGAGGCAACTTCCCGAACAGTTTCACCACCAGCTTCTGAATCACCGGCATACGCGATGC
This sequence comes from Erwinia sp. JH02, assembly GCF_013074405.1. Taxonomy (NCBI): domain Bacteria; kingdom Pseudomonadati; phylum Pseudomonadota; class Gammaproteobacteria; order Enterobacterales; family Erwiniaceae; genus Erwinia; species Erwinia sp. JH02. The sequence continues at coordinate 70,163 of NZ_JABANZ010000004.1, read as the reverse complement.
ACCGCCGACCAGGACCAGATGATCAAGCTGCTCCGGCCGCAGACGGGCATCGTGCAGCGCCTGTTCTATCGGGGCTCGCAGACGCGTCATCAGCGGCAACCAGATCTGTTCAAGTTTCTCTTCATCAAACAAGAGCGTCCACGCCTTATCCTGCCACTGCCAGCTCAACTGATTCGGGGCATTATGCTGACCGAGCTGGCATTTTAGCTGTTCAGCACAATCGGAGAGGCGCGCCAGTTCGGTCGCGGGGATTGTCTCCGCGTTGAGCTTCCACTCACGGAGACAGGCATCAATCATCGCCTGGGTAAAATCTTCACCGCCCAGATAATTGTCGCCAGCCGAACCATGCACCTCGATCAGCGGCAGATCGTATTCCAGCACCGTGACGTCAAAGGTTCCCCCGCCGAGATCAAAGACCAGCGTGCGGCCGGTATTTTGGGTATGCAACCCGTAGGCCATGGAGGCGGCGGTCGGTTCGTTAATCAGCCTGACAGCATTGAGCCCTGCCAGTTCTGCGGCAAAGCGGGTCTGTTTGCGTTGTTCGTCGCTGAAATAGGCAGGCACCGAGATCACCACGTCGGAAATGTCATGACCAAGGTAAGCCTGAGCATCCGCTTTCAGGGATTTCAGCACCAGCGCCGATAACTCGGGCGCATCAAAGGTTTGTGTCTCAAGCCGAAACTGTTTCTTACTGCCCATAAAGCGCTTAAACAGCGCCGCTGAGCGCTGCGGATGGGTGGTCAGACGCGACAGTGCCGGGCGGCCAATCAGCATTTGTCCATCGTCATCCAGGCTCACCACCGACGGTGTTAAATATTCATTCAGCGCATTGGGGATCAGCCGTGCCTGGCCGTCCTGCCAGACGCTGATCAAACTGTTGGTGGTGCCTAAATCAATACCGATCGCAGGGACAGCCATCTTCAGTTCCGTCATGATTCTTTCTCATCAATGATGTGTTCCATCGATTTTATTCAATCATATTGAATTATAGAAGCCTTTGTCACACAGCAGAGTCACCATACTGTATCAAGCCGAGTGAAATTGCAGGCGCCTGCTGACAGACTGCTGCCAGGTTCAGGGGGGACAGGGTAACAGTGGCCCACAAGAACGTGGACCGTTGAAGTTTATCTGGCGTTATGCTCATCACGCTTTTGTTTCAGATAGCCTAATAGCCAATGCAGAAATTCAATCGCTGATGGATAGAGATAAGACAAATAACCAGATTCCAGCCGGGTGATTTCATTAAGAGTGGAAGCCGCAGATTCATTATCTGGATGCTCCTCAATGTAAATAGAAACTTCTGTTACAAGGTCATCAACTAAACCTGGGAGAAGATGTGTTGATGCATCAACAATTTCACTATAACTATTGCCATAAGCATCTGCATCTGCGCCCATAAATGTTGTTAAGAAAACCGCCAACGTTTCATATTTTTTCATGACTGCGGCCAGTTGCACCGGGGTCATGGCAATACTAAAACCGTTTTCCATCACATTTCCCTGTTATTAAACAATCCAGGGCTGAGGGTAAATAAGTGGGGTGACGCGGTAAATATTATCCTGTGCGACATCCTCTTTCTATAAAAACACTGACACGGCACTGTCATGTCACAAGTTCCCAGGGGTGAGCAAATAGCCACGGCGCTCGCTGGCGGCGTTTATTTTCCTGATGCTGCGGATCGGCAAAAGGAATGCTGTCGATCAGCGATCGCGTATAGTCACTGGCAGGCCGGGAGAACAACTCACTGACCCGCCCCTGCTCAACCACATGACCGTCTTTCAATACCAGCGCCGACTGGCAAAGGCTGCGCACCACCGCCAGGTCGTGGCTGATAAACAGGCAGGCAAACTGATACTCCTTTTGCAGATTGCGCAGCAGTGTGAGGATGCTTTCCTGGATAGAGACATCCAGTGCCGAGGTGGGTTCGTCAGCAATTAATAGCTGCGGGTTCAGCGCCAGCGCACGGGCAATCGCAATGCGCTGGCACTGCCCGCCTGAAATCTCATACGGATATTTCTGCTGCCATTCGGCGGGAAGCCCAACCTCCGTGATTAATGACGTCACCCGCTTGAGGATCGCCGCCTCTTTTAACGTGGTGTGCGTGCGTAAGGGTTCAGCAATCGACTGGCCGAGCGTCATGCGGGGATTCAGCGAGCTAAGCGGGTTCTGGAAAATAGCCCCGACCTGCGATTTCATCGCTTTGCTGCGCGTGCGGCTGGGATGATAAATCGCCTCACCCGCCAGCGTCAGCGTTCCCTGGTCCGGTTTAATGATGCCCAGCAGGCTGCGACCCAGGGTGGTCTTCCCCGATCCGGACTCCCCCAGCAGGCCGAGAAACTCGCCTTTGCCGATGTTAAAAGAGACGCCATTAACAATGTTATGCCGCTTGCCAAACCCTGCCGGATAACTGATGTGCACGTCATCCACCTGCACCAGTGCCTCAAACGTTTCCTCAACGGCGACCGGCGTTGATGTGGATGATGGGATCGCCGCCAGCAGCTGGCGGGTATAGGCACTTTCAGGCGTACGGAACAGGGTTTTTGCCGCGCTGTTTTCCTCAATTTTCCCGTGCCGCATCACAATCACCCGCTGCGCAATATCGGCGACCACACCCATGTCGTGGGTGATCAGCAGCAGCGCCATACCGGACTGCTGGTTCAGGCTGAACAGCAGGTCGAGTATTTCCTGCTGAGTGGTGACGTCCAGCGCAGTGGTAGGCTCATCGGCAATCAGCATCTTCGGGCGCCCGGCCAGTGCCATCGCGATCATGATGCGCTGGATCTGGCCACCTGAGAATTGATGAGGGTAGTTCTTCAGGCGTTTATCCGCCTGCGGAATACCCACCTGCGACAGCAGCTCAATGGCACGCGCCTTACGCTGTGGTGCCTTGAGTGACGGATCGCACAAGGCAATCGACTCATCCAGCTGGGCTCCGACGGAGAAAACCGGGTCGAGCGATGACGTCGGGTCCTGAAATATCATCGCGATCTCCCGCCCTCTGAGGGCGGAAAGTTCAGTGCGATTTAACCTCAGCAGATCGATACCCTGAAACAGGATCTTGCCGGAAACGATGGCATTCGCCGGTAATAACCCTGGGATCGCCTGCGCAATGGCCGATTTTCCGGCCCCCGACTCGCCGATGACGGCCAGTATTTCTCCGGCAGCGAGACTCAGGCTGACCTGATCCACTGCGGTCACGCCTGCGTCCTGCCCCGGATAGCACACGGACAGCCCTTCAATGCGGAGTAACGGTGTGTTATCCGGCATTGTCGATTAATCCCTGCGCCAGCCAGCTGTCTAACCGCGGAATGGCGATCGCATAGACTTTAAACGCGCGCTTCAGGTTTTCAATCGACACAAACTCGTCAGGGCCGTGCGGAGAGCCATGCCCGTCAGGGATAAAGTCAGGGCGCTCGCTGACGTTTTCACCGTTAAACAACGCCGATGCACCCCGGCCAAATCCCGGGCCAAAGGTGATGGCGTTCGGCAATACCCGCGCATGGGTGCCGCCGCCCATGGTGTAAGGGTCGGTTTTGGCGTCCGCTATCGCGTCATAGGTTTGCTGCAAGCGCTGCACCAGCAGGCTGTCTTTATCCACATGCATCGGCACGTCGTCACGCAGGATCGTTAAGCTGCCGTTCAGCGGCGCAATGGTCTGTTTCAGCGTCGCCAGCAAACCGTCTTTATCGGTAAAAATCGGATAGCGAATATCCAGATAGATCGCCACACCGTGCGCATTCGGGATCGCTAATCCCCCGTTCAACGTCAGCTTACCGGTCTGCTCATCTTCAAAGGCAATACCCGCTCCGTGCCCCCAGGGATCGGCCAGCAGCTGCGCAATCAGCGTTGCCGCATTGAGATCTGCATCAACCAGCAGCCCGGCACCCACGGCGGCATTCAGCAGCAGCGGGATGGCATTTTGCGTGTTTTCAGGAAAGGCGGCGTGCCCGGATTTGCCATGCGATACCAGCAGCACATCGCTGCCGTCAGGCGTAATCGACAGCGATTCGCGCAGCCCGGCCGGTAATCGGGCAAGCGCGCTGTCAACGGTGGCAATGTCCGTCGCGGTCAAACGCAGTGTCGCACTGGCCGGAACGGCATTTTCCGCCACGCCCGCCGACAGACGGGATAACACCGGGCCGGTCGGGATCTGTAAAATCAGGTTCAGACCGCCTTTTTGCGCATAGTTGACGGGGAATGCGCCATCGGTGATCACGGAAAAGCGCGGAACCGGCCCGTTTTTCGCGAAGTATTTCATGTCGCCCATACCAATTTCTTCTGCGCCCCCGTAGATCACGCGCAGCTTGTGATGCAGGGAGACGCCGAGATCGCGGAAGGCACGCAGCAGGTAGAGGTCCAGCAGCGCCGGGCCTTTGTTATCCGATGCCCCGCGGCCAATAACGAAACCCTGTTTGTGGAACGGTTCGAACGGCGCAAAGGTCCAGTTATCGCCAGGTGGCACAACATCAAGATGCGAGATCAGCCCCAAATCCTGGGTCGCGTTGCGGTTATCCGCCAGCACAGACAGCGCGTGCCCCTGATGCGCTTCGGTGGCAAAGCCCAGCTTCTCCGCCTGCGCTTTAACGTGCTGGAAAATCGCTTCCACCTCGTTACCATAGGGTTTGCCGTCCTGCGCTAATTTCTCATCGGCAATGCTCGGATAAGCCACCCATTGCAGCAGGTCCTGAATGAATTCTTCACGGTGTTGCTCAAACCACTGTTCAATTTTTTCCGAAAAAGCGGTCTCCTCTGCGGAGAGATTTCCGGTAAAGCCTTTTTCCTGCAGTGACTGACTCATGCGCTTTTCCTTTTTTGGGAGAGTTTCAGCGAGTGAAGGTGGATATCTTTCACCGGGACCGCAGGCCGTGGATTTAACACCCGGGCAAGCCCCTCGCCGATAAAGTTGATCGCCAATACCATCAACACAATAGTTAAGCCGGGGGGGATCCACAGCCACCATTCGTCATCAATGACTCTGATACTTTGCGCCGCCGACAGCATGTTGCCCCATGACGGCTGCGGCTGTTTGACGCCCAGCCCAATAAAGCTCAGCGCGGCTTCGGCAAGAATCGCATTCGCCACCGCGAGGGTAAGATTTACGACGATGGGCGCGCAGGCATTCCTCAGCAAATGCCGCCAGACAATCGTGAAGCTGCTCACGCCCATGGATTTTGCGGCCTGAACATAGCCGCTTTCGCGCAGCGACAGCAGTTCAGCGCGCACCAGCCGGGCGATGCCCGTCCAGTGAAGCACGCCGATGATCAGAATCACGTTCCAGACGCTGGCACCCAGCAGGGCGGCGAGAGTTATCGCCATCGCGTAAAAGGGAAAACACATGATGATGTCGGTGATGCGCATAATGATCATATCGGCCACACCGCTTTTATAGCCCGCGATGCTGCCGAGTACGATGCCGATCGCCGCCTGAAAGAGCACCGCGGCCAGCGCGACCATGATGGATACGCGGCCGCCGTAGAGCAGCCGCGAGAAGACATCGCGGCCAATCTCATCGGTACCCAGCCAGTGTTCGCTGCCGGGCGGTGCCTCAATATTGTAGAGATCCATATCATCGGGGTTGTAGGGTGTCAGCCAGGGCGCGAAGAGGGAAAAAGCAGCAAGCAGCGTCAGTAGAATCAATCCACTGACGAAATAGTGATCCTTCAGCAGGGGATGCAGCCGGGTTCGCGGCCGCAGAGCCGCGTCATCATGGTTCAGCATCATCGGGTCAGCCTTACTCGCGGGTCGGCGAGTGCATAGAGAATATCCGCGAGGATATTGATGGCTAAAGTGATCACCGCCAGAAAGAGCACAATGCCCATCAACAGGGGAAAATCGCGTGACTGGATAGCATCAAAACTCAGACGTCCGATGCCCGGCCAGTTAAAGATAATCTCGGTCAGCAGCGTTGCCGAGAGCAGCGCCGGGATCTCCATCCCCACCACGGTAATCAGCGGTTTGGCGGCATTTTTCAGCAAATGCGGATAGATCACGCCCGATCGCCTCATTCCCCTGGCGAACAGCGCCTTGATAAAGTTCTGGTTAATTAACTCGCTGATGCTGGAACGCAGGTAACGGCTAAAAATAGCGATGTTGCCTAACGCCAGCGTGACTGCGGGCAAAACAAGGTGTTTAGCCACATCGACAATATGATCAAAACCGGTAAGGTGACTGCCCAGCGTAGAGACGCCCGAAACGGGAAACCAGCGCAGATTCATGGCAAAGACTTTCACCAGTAAAATGGCAATAAAAAATACCGGAATGGAGAGGATGACAAAAGACAACAGCGAGACCGCGATATCCGCCGTAGCACCACGGCGCAGACCGAGATAAATCCCCAGCGGCAGCGCCACGATTAAGGTGATCAACAGCGAACTGCCCGCCAGCAATAGCGTGTTGAAGACCCGTTCACCGATAAGCGTGAGTACCGGTGCCCCACTCTGTAAGGAGTAACCGAAGTCACCCACCATCGCTCGCGAAGCCCAGCGCAAGTATTGCAGCCATATCGGGTCCAGGTAGCCAGCCTGACGCAGCATTTCCTGTTTCTGCTCTGGCGTTGTTTCGGGCGAGATCATGCCGACCAGCGGATCGCCGGGCTGTAACTGTATTAAGAAGAAGACCAGCAGCGAGATGCCGATAAGCACCGGAACAGCGATCAGTAACCTGTGAAAAATAACCCTGAACATAAAAAATCCCGTGCTGAAGTGAACGGGTTTTACAGAAGAGGTGCTCTGTAAAACCCTGTACCGTGCAATGCGTTACTGTTTTACGCTCCAGCCAGCGACATCGGCGAAAGGTTCATAAGGGTAAGAGTGATAGCTTGTTATTCGCTTACTCAGGGCGTAGCCGATATTGGGGATGTAGAGCCAGACGTGCGGCACTTCTTCATTAATCCCGGTTAACCACCCGCCAACGCTGGTCTTGAGGGCGTCACGGTCGATGGTGGCATTAAACTGACTGGCGAAAGCGTCCAGCTGTGGGGTGGAGAATCGTTCCCACCAGAAGTTGTTATCATATTCGCCAGGCCTGAAAGTCCCTCCCATCAACACGCCATCGTAGACTTGCGCTTTGTCCTGCAAAATAGAGAGCGTGGCGTTGAAGTCGGCGACGTTAAGCACCACGTTGATGCCGATTTTTTTCAGGTTTTGCTGAATAACGGGTGCGGTGAGTTCGCGGGTGCGGTTCCCTGTCGGGTAGTTAATGGTTAGGGTGAAATCTTTGCCGTCTTTATCGACAACGCCATCACCGTTGGTGTCTGCCCAACCGGCTTCTTTTAATAACGCCTTCGCCTTTTCAGGGTTATAGGCATAATTATTTAACGCTTTAGGGTAGTAAGGGCTGTGCGGATTATCTTTGGTATTGAATATCTGAGCGTGACCGTAGAGTAATTTATCGATAATCGCCTGTCGGTCAATGCCATAGACCAGCGCCTGTCTGACCCGGCGATCGGACAGATTTTTATTGCGCGTATCCAGTGATAAATACTGTGCACCTACGCCCGGCTGCTCAATAATCTGAATGCCGGCATTTTTATACGTCTGTAAATCGCGGCCATTCCATGATGAGAGTTCAGCAATATCAACGTCGCCATTGATCAGCTCATTCTGTACCGTCTGTGCGTTAGAGACTTTAAATATCAGCGTTTTGGTTTTCGGTTTTCCGCCGTAATAGTCGTCGTTGCGTTCCAGCTTGACGTACTGATCCGGGAGAAACTCGACAAACTTGTAAGGGCCGGTGCCGACCGGGTTGCGCAGCAGGTCAGTCGCTTTATTCCACTCTTTAACCGGGACTTTGCTCCAGATATGTTGGGCCAGCACAGGACGGTCGGCAAAGTGAGAGAAGGCCGCAGCATACGGGGCTACAAAGGTGAAGCTCAGGGTTTGCGCGTCAATCACCTTGATGCCCGCTAAACGGTCCGTTTTACCCATATGGTAATCCTCGTAACCCACCAGGTGTTTGACAAAGCCAGGGGTGTCTTTCGGGAAGCCCGCATCGGCTTCGGTGGCATAGGTAAAATAGACATCTTCCGCGGTAAACGCGGTGCCATCATGCCATTTCACGCCCGGTTTTAAATGCAGCGTCAGTGTTTTTCCGTCAGCCGAGTAGTCATATTTTTCAGCGAGAGACGGTTTTGGGTTTTGCTGTTCATCGAGGGTAAACAAGCGGCCAAACAGAGTGAATATAACCGCGCGATCGTAGTCAGTAAAATAAAGCGTGGGATGGAAGTTACCGCTGGGATTGCTCCATATTGCGTAGCGAATAATATTATTACTGTTGTTATTCTCTGCCGCTGCAACGTTAAACGCCGTCAGGCTCATTGCCGCAAAAGCAATGGCTTTTGAAAATCCCTTCATTCCCACCCCAGATAAAGTTGTCATAATTCACCCCGTCATTTTACTTCCAGAGGTAAATTAATAATAAGCCCATCGTTAATACGCTATTTTTAACAACGTTACTGTTTGAAACAAACACAAGCAAATAGAATGATTGGTAATGGTTATCTGATTATGTTGCAAGTGAGGTGACGGCACGCTGACGCCCACGGGCGCACGGCCAGATTCGCCAGCTGGCTGAAAATTCGTTATTATCCGCTCCCACTCGCTACCGGGGCAGCCTGATGTCTGTGATTTTCGATACCTTTATTGCCCCACCCTGCCATGACAAGATTGAAGTCCTGTATCAGGACGATCACCTGGTGCTGATCAATAAACCCGCCGGGCTGCTCAGCCTCTCGGGGAAAAATCCGCTCAATCTCGATTCAGTGCATCACCGGCTGGTACAGCTTTTCCCCGGCTGCACCCTGATCCACCGGCTTGATTTCGGCACTTCCGGGCTGATGCTGATTGCACGCAATAAGGCGATCAATGCCGCCCTTTGCCAGCAGTTCAGCCAGCGTACGGTGACCAAGGTGTACAGCGCACTGTTGTGCGGGCATCTGGATAATGATGAAGGGATCATTGATGCGGCGATTACCCGCGATCCGGCGCTGTTCCCGCTGATGTCGATTTGTGCCATCCACGGTAAACCCGCCCGCTCCCGCTATCGGGTTGTTGAGCGCATTGTTCGGGAACAGGAAGACGGGACGTTACTGCCTGTGACGCGGGTACAGCTCACCCCGGAGACCGGGCGCACCCACCAGCTACGCATTCACTGCCAGCAGCTGGGCCACCCGATTCTGGGCTGCGATCTGTATGGCGGTCGCCTGTTGCCAGGCACCGAACTGACGCCGCGGATGATGCTGCACGCCAGTGAATTACATTTTGTTCATCCGATCAGCGAAGAGCCGATCAACGCCTGCAATGCCTCGCCGTTCTGATTTACCACATCAAATCATCAGGCACTTTGAAATCAGCATACGGATCGTCTTCGTTTTGCTCTTCCAGGCTCAGGGCGCTATTTAACACGATGCTGCCTGCATCGCGCTGCGCAATCTTATCGGCGACCACGGCGGGAATGATGACGTATTCGCTTTCGCCGCTGTTGCCCAGCAAACGTGCAATGGCAAGGCGACCGCTGATAAGCTGAGCTTGCGTGGCCTTATCGACGGCGATTTTCTTAATCAGGTTGTTATCGGTGAAATTAAAATCAATGTTGCCTTTGGCAATGTCGACTTTGTTCATCTCAATCAGCTGCTTCACCTGCGCTTTATACTCTTTCGATAACGCCGCCTGCTTCTGCTGTTCACTGAGCAGCTTATCCCGCTCAATCTGCGCTTTTTTATTCTCTTCTACCGCTTCTCTGGCCTCACGGGCCTGAGCCTTAGATTTTTTGACCGTTCTCTGAACTTTGGCCATTTTTTTGCTGCTGACTAATCCCGCTTTCAGCATCTGCTCTTGTAAGGTGAGTTTTGTCATGTTCGCTTCTAAATCAGGTGAATAATGCGGGGGATTATACCTTTAATTTTTAGAGCTGTACCAGGTTGCGCCAAAATAGCCAGCCTTGCCGGATGACCCCACAGGCTGTTTACTCTGCTACTGCGCACTCTCTGCAAACGGCACTTTCACTTCCCGACTGACGGTGGTGGTTATCTCAGACTTATCGGTAAACGACGGCCAGTCGGAAGATTTGGTGATGAACTCCCAGGCATAGTACGCCTTCCCCTGGTCCCGTATTTTCAACTGCAAAACACGCCAGCTCTCATCGTGACAATGGGACTTGCGGGCATAATCCTGTTCAGAGAAACAGGCCCGGATCATTTCACGGGAGGAAAACAGAATATCTTTGAAGGCGGCGTTGTAACTTCCGTCATCATTCAACTGCATAAAGTCGGCGTAATTTTCTTCACGCCCGCCGCCCGAATATCCCGTCGACCATTGCGACACCAGGGCAACCGCCTGCTGGCTTTTACTCAGGGGATATAACGCGGGATAGAGTGTGACACCGTTTGCAGACAGCTCATCATCACCCTCGTTCTTATCACTGTGACTGTGATGATACGGGCTAAAATCCCACGTTCCTTTCACGCGCCAGGTGCTGCCCGTTTTCTCAATCTTCATCAACTCGGGGGAGGAATTGATTAAATAGACGGTGTTCGCATCGGCCTTGCTCTTCCATAAGGTGGTTTCTTTCCCGGCGTTACAGCGATCTTTTAAAGCGGCACACAGACTGTTGTACTGATCGCTGCCACTTTTCACCGCCGTCAATGCCAGCGGCCTGATGGAAGATGGCACCTCAGCCGCCAGAAGGGATGCCGATGCCACGGCCAGAAACGGAACCCAAAACCTGATCATAGTGCTCTCAAATAATGATGGCGTATCAAGGGATTATGAAGAATACGCCAGGCGATGCAAAGCAGTAATCAACGCAGGCACGTCAGATGTCGATATAACGCAGTCGCCTGCGCGTGCGTGAGGGTGGCTCCAGGGCCGCCTTCGCTATCGCCGCACCAATGTCCGCACTGACGGTAATGCCCTGTACAAAAGGCCGATCGTGCATTAAATAAGGCAAGGCACCAAACGCAATGCGCCCCCGTGCACTCTCCGGCGACAGCAACGTGTAATCGTTGCCGACGTCAGGAATATCATCCCCACAGGACTGCAACTGGGCGCGCAACGTCGGAAATGGCAGGTCACGGGTCTTCAGCGGTTTTTGCCCGCGGGCATCAATAAAGACATCAAACACCCGCGTTTGCCCTTTAGCGGAAATCACGGTCTGGTTGTCATCTTCGTGCAGATGATAATCCTGCCCGAGGGCCTGGATGCTGATGATCCCGGCTTCGCGCAGCGCCAGCAGTCGACGGATCGATTGTGATGGAATGGCGGCATAATTATCGATAAACACACGGGCCAGACCACCGTTGAATCTTTTCGCGTCTTTGTCATTGAGAAAAGGGACGATTTCTTCAACGGCTTCGTGTAAACGCAGCACGGTATAACGCCAGGCCACCGTGTGTTTTTCGCGCTTATTGCGCTCGACTTCATTAAGATTGGCGCAGGCCCAGTGAAAAGGGTCATGCTGATGCCGATCGGCGAACCAGGCTGCGGAAAAACCGTCGACGTCCAGCGTCCGCAGCGAGATATGTTGGCTCCAGGCCGGATCGCTTTGTGCCATCTCCTCAACCATCAGCCCGAACACCCGGTCAAGCAGGCCGTCCGCTCCCTCCGCAATGGCGTTTTCGATGGCCTCTGGCGTGACGATGCTCAACGGTTCATAAGGGATCGGGCAATAAAAATCGGCCTCCGGCAGGATGCCTGTGCGCGACATCAGCGTGATGTTCAGCCGCTCACTTCCCTTATTCAGTCTGAAGGTTATCTGTTCGTCATCGCCTTCTTTAAATGTCCCATGCTGAGCCACCACTGCCATTGCCGCATCAATGCCACTCAGCGACGTGCCCATAATGCCGACTTCACAGGGGGGAATACGGGCATCCATGAGCCCGGACCAGGGGCTGGGGAAAAAGGTGCGGGTCGCCTTGCTGTCATCAGGCCAGACATGCCCTGTGGCAATCACCGCGAGATCAAACAGCGCCGGGATGCGTTCACCCTGCGCCCAGATATGCACGCCCTGGGAGGTGGCTTCCAGATCGGTCACCTGGCACGCTTCATGGATATTGACTTCAAAACCCTGACGTTTAGCCTGAGCGACGATTTCCAGAAACTGTTCACGGAAATATTCACCCAGCAGGATCCGCGGCAGGAACTGCCGCACATGCAGGGAAGAAGCCTCGACGCCATAGCGAGCCAGATGGCTGTCACTCAGGGTGCGCAGCCACGCAATATAGGTGATAAAAACAGGCGGAATTTCAATACTGGCGATATTGGCCAGCATCATCCGCGAGTTATCTTCATCGCTGTAGGGCATGCCGACGCCCGCCTCGGTGGCCTGCTCATAGACAGAGACAGACAGCGGTTGCGGATTGCCCAGCAGTGCATAAAACGTATAAATGCCTGTTGGCCCCGCCCCGATGATGGCTATCTTTTTCATTGCCGCTCCCGCCTTATTATTGTTGTTAAATCCAGCTATTTTCCGGGAATACCTCTTTTCTGAATGAACGCCATTCCCCCCCTTTCCTGAACAACGCTCATCAGCCGGTAGATCAAGTCTATATGACTATTTTCGTTGTGCGCGTGGTCAGTGCCATTACGGCACTGGCCAGGGTAAAGAGTGCGATAATCCAGCCCATGGTCCAGGGCGTGCCATCGCTAAACAGCGCCAGTAGCAGCGAGGAGATAATGCCGCTGCCATACTGTAACGATCCCACCAGTGCCGATGCCGAACCCGCCATCTCCGGCGCAGCATCCAGCGCAGCTGCGGTCGATGTTGCCGCGATAATGCCGTTCATGGAGAAGAAAACGAATACCGCCGCGATAATCAGGCCTATCCCGCCCATGCCAGACCCGGTCGCCACCGCTAATAGCAGTGCGGCAAGTGCGGCAACGGAGGCGGCACACTTAAGCAGGGTTTCCAGCGGATAGCGATGTACCAGCCGTCGGTTCACCATGCTGACCGCCATTAATCCGACAATATTCACGGCAAACAGCCAGCCGTAATGCGCGGGTTCAACACCAAAATACGAGATGTAAACAAAGGGTGAGCCGGTAATAAACGCATAGGCCGCGACATAATAAAACGTCACGCAGAGCGTGAAGCGCATAAAGGTGGCATGCGTCAGTAAGCGGTAATAATTGCGAAAGGCACCGGACAGGGAGGCTTTCACCCGTTTTGATTCAGGCAGAGTTTCAGGCAGCCAGGCGATTGCCAGCAGCATCACGGCTCCGATTATCGCCAGCAGCCAGAAAATGGCATGCCAGGAGGCGATGTGAATCATCTGCCCCCCCAGCAGCGGCCCGGCTATCGGGGCAATGGCCATGACGATCATCAGCGTGGACATCATCTGTGCCGCACGGGTGCGGCTGTAGAGATCGCGGATCATCGCCCTGGCCAGCATCGGCCCGGTACAGGCACCCAGCGCCTGAAATACCCGCCAGAAGACGATATGCACGATATCAGTGGATAAGGCACAGCCCACCGACCCCATTACAAACAGTACTATACCGATGCACATCGGCAAACGCCGACCGAAGTGATCGCTGATCGGTCCCCAGACCAGTTGAGCTATGCAAAAACCGATTAAAAAGCCGGTGATGGTCAGCTCCGCATCGCCCTGTAAATCCTTCGCCATCACGGGCATGGCGGGCAGATAAATATCGGTCGATAACGAGGTAATAGCCATTAGTGCACTGAGGATCAGTACAAAGGTAAAGCCGGTGGTTTTTGGGGTGGCTAACGGCGTATGCGCCTGAGAGTCAGTCATGACAATCCATCGGGACAGAAAGGGAGAACGGTAGAGTAGCGGTTTGCCATCAGAAGATAATGTCAGGTAATCAGGTCGTCGTTATGAGCTGAATTCATAAATGGCGATAGCGGAAAATCGCACATCAACGAATTTCCAATAAAATACGCCGTTGTTATGCTTGAGCATCAGTGATGACTTATGGATGAAATTAAGGATATTTATGCCATTTAAGGAAACTAAGGATGGAAGTCTGCGCCTGATGACATTGGGTGAGATTAAGATGGCGAAAGATATTTTTCGCGACACCATAAACTACGGCAAAGTGTGGGTCCATAAAGGAAGTTACTTGCCTTTAGGCTTACAACTGCAACGCGTCTCGATGTCACCCAATGGAGAAATGTATTTTCGGAAAGATTATAGATCTGATTTTTCAAGTGCGGACAGGATTCGTCAGCACATATTCATCCATGAACTTTCACACGTATGGCAATATCAGCACAGCATGAACGTTAAACTAAGGGGACTCACTAGCTGGGCAGCAAAGTACGATTATTCTTTAGACAGCTGGCCGCTTAGCACTTATGGTATGGAGCAACAAGCCCAGATTATTGCGGATTACTATCTCCTTACGCAATTTAATGGTCGTGATGATTGGAAATCGTATGGTTTATGCAGAAACTGTAGTGAATTGTCTGATGAAGAGCTATTGCGTCAGTATAAATACACGCTTCGATCCTTTCCATGGAGCCTGTAATGAAGATCTATAAACTCGCACTACCCGCCCTTCTCTCTTTATCACTAACAGGTTGCTGGTTAGGAGATCACTTCCCCTCGCTTGAGATCGGACAGGTTTCCAAAACTGAGAGCGGATTCTGTTTCCAGATTAACAATGCCGGAGACTATTACGCGCATTACCTTTCTATCAGAGACAGAGATGCACCGCCGAGGTCGGGTTTCAACAGGGATTTCCCTGCTTTAAAAATTGCTAATAATCAGCTATGCATCCCAGACACTTACTATCAATTTCCGGAGTCCGGTGAGATAAACGTGGAGATCTCATTACGTTCACCCACCGAGAGAAGGATGATGCGCCGCATTATTGTTTCTGAATTCAGGATGATAAAAGGTGTACCGCATCCCTTCGCACCGCGGGATTATTCCGTGATAACAGAGGATTATAGCCGGGAGAGTGAAAACAACGACGGCTGACCAGGCCCCTGATGAATCCCCACAAAAATGAGTGGCTGATCATTCGGCTTCAGGTCTGAGGCCAGTTTGAGCACGCCGGATCGGCAACTGCCGCATCCATGCGGGCCTCGGCACGCGACGTCCTGTCGTGTGACGTCCGGCTTACCTCAAACTGGCCCCATCCCCGCAGCACCGTTGCTCGCTGTTAGTTTTAAAACTGCCACAATATGGCGATCTCTGCGGTTTATTTGGGTGAGGACATCCCACCTTAGTGGGACTTAAAATGCCGCTCAATACTGTCCAGCATATTGCTGGCACTGTAATAATCCAGACGGAACGTATCCGGGCCCATTGCATAGACCCGCTCAGCCGTTACCGGCTCCAGATGCTCAAGGAAGGGATTGGCCCTTACGCGCCCCACCGTCTCGTCGTCTGCTGAGAACAGCAACATACTCTTCCCAGTGAGACCGGCCGCCATATTCTCACCTGACAGCTGAATAATATCGTTACGCTTACCCATGCTGGTGCCGCCCTGCACGTCCGCGGGTGGCATCGCCAGCGTAAAGCCCAGTTCAGACAGCAGCTTGCCCTGTGCTGATGCCAGGGTCCACAAATTCACACCGCGGCCATCTTCATAATAAACCAGCGCGGAAACCGGCTGGGGTGGCAGCGTGATCGCCTGCTTCACCGCCTGAACCCGTTGCTCAAAACGGTCAATCACGGTGCTGGCGTCTTTCTCATGCCCGGTGATCTCCCCTAACTGTACAGCAAGCTGTTGCCAGCTTTTATCACCGTAGTCGATCACCAGCGTCGGGGCGATAGCCGACAGCTGATCGTAGAGCTTTAACGCTGAGTCACCGCCCGTGGCGGAAATCACAATCAGGTCCGGCGCCGCAGCGGCAATCGCCTCGGCGTTCGGTTCAGAAATGTAGAGGGGTTTCAGCCTGGCCTGCTTCGCCACTGCACTCCATTGTTTAAAAAAACCCTGGTCATCCGATACCGTGCTGTTACGACTGGTGCCGCCGGAACCGACCAGCGGCGCATTGATTGCCAGCAGCGTACCGGTAATGGTCACGCTGGTGGAGACAATACGTTCCGGGGCCTTAGTCAGGGTCAGTGGCCCTTTAGGGGTTTGCAGCGTACGCGGCCAGCCCTGCTGTGCGCCTGTTGGCGCAACAGCTGCGGCCGCAGCCGGTGGCGAGGCGGGTTGCGACTCTGAATACTGAGTTGAACAGCTGCGGACGGATACAACAAAGATCAGTGCGGCAGCCACCAGCAGTGCACACAGCACCGGGAAGGAGAACAGTTTTTTCATCTTAGCCATTTCATTGAAAATGAGTCTTATTATCATACATTTAATGGCGGGGAATTTAAATCGCTTATGACAACGGAGAAGAGGCGGGAAAAAACGGCTTACGCTAAAAAGGCCGGGCAAGCCCGGCCTGAGTGAAAACTTACACTTTCATCCAACGCCCTTCGGCGGCAGAGAGGGCAATCGCCTCCAGCACTTTCGATACCTGCAAACCTTCAGCAAAGTCTGGCCACATACGGTCATTGGCGGCAATCCCGTTAATCAAATCGCGCACTTCCACCGTTTTCTGATCGTTAAAGCCAATACCGTGCCCGGCAGAAATACAGAACGCCGCATAATCCGGGTGCGCCGGGCCAGTCAGAATGGTTTTAAAGCCCTGGCGACCGGCCGGGTCATCATGGATATATAGCTCCAGCTCCGCCATGCGCTCCTGGGTGTAACGGATGCTGCCTTTGGTGCCGGTCACCACGTAGGTCAGGCCCATTTTGCTGCCGCAGGCGATACGCGAGGTTTCAATCACGCCGTGTGCGCCGTTAGCAAAACGCAGCAGTGCGCTGGCCTGATCTTCGTTTTCCACATCACGCAGCTGGGACAGATTTTTCGGGTCCGGGCGCTGCTTGATAACCGTCATCATATCGCCGCTAACCTCATCAATGTTGCCCACCAGATAGTGCGCCATGTTGACAATATGCGCGGCCAGGTCGCCCAGTGCGCCGAGGCCCGCCAGCGCTTTCTGACAATGCCAGTCCAGCGGGGTGTTCGGATTCGCCAGGTAATCTTCATTGTGCGTGCCGTAGAAGTGCACCACCTCGCCGATTTCGCCACGGGCAATAATCTCTTTCGCCAGCTGGCTGGTCGGGTTTTTCATATAGTTGAAACCCACCAGCGTTTTCACCCCGGCTTTTTCGGCTGCACGCACCATCTCTTCAGCATCGGCGACATCCAGCGCAAGGGGTTTTTCGGAGTAGACGTGTTTGCCGTGGCGAATGGCTTCCAGCGCCATCTCTTTATGCAGGAAGTTAGGGGCACAGATATCAACAACGTCGATATTTTCATCCGCAACCAGTTCACGCCAGTCTCCGGTTGAACGATTGAAGCCGAGTGTGGCCGCCTGCGCGCTGGCCAGTTCCGGGTTCACTTCCGCCAGCATCTCACGAACCAATTCCCCTTTCAGGTTGAACACGGTCGGCGCCTGAGAGTAGGCAATCGCGTGGCAGCGTCCGATATAACCGGTACCGATCAGGCCAATTCTGACTTTTTTCATGATAAATCCTTAGATGTAGGGAACAGGAAATGGAACAAAAATTCAATATTGATGAAATGTATATTTCGCAACACTGTGATTCAACGTCAAAATGAAACAAACGTGATCGCCCTGGCGAAAATGAATGTAACGCCGCTGCAAGTCCCACCGCATCCTGCAACGCAATACGCAAAAGCACGATTTTTGTGGTAAAAATCACATAGGCTTGTTCAGTATGCTGCTTTATTCAGCAGTTGAACCAAAAGCGTGAAAACAGCCTTTGACATCCCCTGCCCTGCTGGATATCATGCGCCCCGTTCCAACAATTCCTCTGTAGTTCAGTCGGTAGAACGGCGGACTGTTAATCCGTATGTCACTGGTTCGAGTCCAGTCAGAGGAGCCAAATTTAAGAAGCCCGCTCAGGGAAACCTGAGCGGGCTTTTTGTTGTTAATGATTTCGTGCCGCCGGATGACAGGCAGTGGGGAAATGTGTGAAGGGGACGTTCTCAAAGGCCGTCAGCGATGCCGAAATCCTTCCGCTCAATGGCGCAGGATTTCGGCACAGGGATCAGTCCGGATGGTGTCAGACCTTAAGCAACTTCACCGTGCTGTCGATGTCGATCTCATCTTCCGAGAAGATCAGGGTTGTTCCCTGGAAAGTGGTGATCGCCAGTTTTTTTACCGTACGCATTTCACCCGGCTGAGTGGCTGATTTTGGCCGGATGCTGTTCATCAGTATGCCCACAGATAGCACCGTATTTTCTTTATCAATGCGGGTTTCCGCAGGGACTTCTTCGCTGTACACCAGGTAAGACTTGATCGAGGTGAGCTTCAGGCGCTCCCCCGCGATATAGATGTAGGAACTTTCGGGTATCACTTTCACATCATAAGCTGACAGCCCTTTGCTGTTGGTGGTGGGCTCGAAAGTCACCGCCGCATCTTTCTTAATCAGCTCAGGATTGGCGATTTTAATCACATGGACATAACGGTTATCGCCGTTTTCATCTTTGATAAATCCAAAGCCTTTATCTTTAAACCAGGTTGTGATCGTGCCGTTCATCGCCATTGTCGCCTACTTAATCGTTAATCTACTCAATTTTCAGCGCGCAGTGTAAAACACAATGCCTGCGCAGACTATGCCTTTGCGGTAAGTCTGGACGATAAATTGCGGGTACGCGAGGAACGGCAGGCAGGTGACGGCGGATAAGAGGCAAAGTGGGACGTGGAATGTGAGTGAACCCGGAGCGGTTGGAGAGTATGATGAACTTCCGCTCACCTCTTTCCTTCTTCTACCCGCGATCATGAAAATCGCTCATGTTGCTGTGAAATTATATCACTTCCCCTCACCCAGTGACTCTGGCATAAAATATGCACTATAGAATGTGTGCAGACGGCTGAATGTTGGAACCTGAAAAGAAAATTGCAGCTTCATGAAAAGTGCAAGAAGTAAGCTCAGGTTTGTAGCGGAAATTAGGATACCAGATTACGATGAATAATAACTTTGCGTTTACCATAAAAAAAATCTGTTTCGATGAGAATTATAATCCATCCGAAAATACGCGTATCACAACCAACTTTGCTAATCTGGCCAGAGGTTCAAAACGCCAGGAAAACCTGCGCAACGCCTTAGTGATGATGAACAATCGCTTTAATTCCCTGGCGCATGGGGATAATCCCAAAGGGGATCGTTACGCTGTCGAACTGGAAATCATCTCCGTTGAGATGAATATTGCTGTCGAAGGCAATAACGATAGCTTCCCGGTGATTGAGATTTTAAAAACCAATATTATTGATAAGAAAACAGATGAACGCATTGAAGGTATCGTAGGAAATAACTTTTCCTCTTACGTACGCGATTATGATTTTAGCGTGGTATTGCCAGAGCATAATAAAAACCAACCCGAATTTAGCATCCCCGCTAACTTTGGCGACCTGCATGGCAATATCTTTAAACGCTTTGTGGATTCAGATATCTACAAAGAAAACTTCTCCAAAGCGCCGGTGATTTGCCTGAGCGTCTCAAGCAAAAACACCTATCATCAGACGGGTTATCAGCATCCTGCTCTGGGCATCGAATACCAGCAGAATGAACTGTCCCTGACCGATCACTATTTCAATAAAAT
Source organism: Erwinia sp. JH02 (assembly GCF_013074405.1). Taxonomy (NCBI): domain Bacteria; kingdom Pseudomonadati; phylum Pseudomonadota; class Gammaproteobacteria; order Enterobacterales; family Erwiniaceae; genus Erwinia; species Erwinia sp. JH02. The sequence goes on along the minus strand of NZ_JABANZ010000004.1, from coordinate 50,565 downwards.
GGGCTTACAGGCGCGCTATTTCATGCCTGCAAACAGTGTTGCGCCGTTAGCTTTTTATTTCGTAGGGGATCTGGTGAATGATTACACCGATCTGGAGCTTATCGCCACCATCAGTACGATGGAGACGTTCCAGAAGATCTACCGACCAGAGATTTACAATGCGAATTCTGCAGCAGGAAAGCATTATCAACCCAACCTGACGCAGCGGGACCATTCATTAACGCTCATTACTTACGATCGCGAAGAACGTAGCCAGCTGGCTGTTGAACAAGGAAAGTTCACTGAAGAGAAGTTCATCAAACCATATCAAACTCTTCTTGAACAATGGTCTGCTGATCCCGTTCTTTGATTAAACAAATACAAGGTTTCTATTATGAAAAAGTTATTGCCCACGTCCACGGCTGGCAGCTTACCTAAGCCTTCATGGATTGCACAACCTGAGCAACTCTGGTCCCCGTGGAAATTGCAGGATCAGGAATTAGCCGACGGCAAAAAAGATGCGCTGCGTTTGTGCCTGGACGATCAACAGCAGGCCGGTATTGATATCGTCAGCGACGGTGAGCAAACACGCCAGCATTTTGTTACTACGTTTATTGAGCACCTTGAGGGTGTTGATTTTGAGAAACGTGAGATCGTTAAAATTCGCGATCGCTATGATGCAAGTGTGCCCACCGTTGTCGGCCCTGTCAGCCGCAAGAAGTCGGTGTTTGTTGAAGACGCTAAGTTTTTACGTCAGCAAACCGATAAGCCGATTAAATGGGCCTTGCCGGGTCCGATGACCATGATCGATACGCTGTATGATAACCACTATAAAAGCCGCGAAAAACTCGCCTGGGAATTTGCCAAAATTCTCAACGAAGAAGCCAAAGAGTTAGAGGCTGTCGGCGTTGATATTATCCAGTTTGATGAGCCTGCATTTAATGTTTTCTTCGATGAAGTGAATGACTGGGGTATTGCCACCCTGGAACGCGCTATCGAAGGGCTTAAATGCGAAACCGCTGTCCATATTTGCTACGGCTACGGCATCAAAGCCAATACCGACTGGAAAAAGACGCTGGGCACCGAGTGGCGACAATACGAACAGATTTTCCCGAAATTGCAAAAATCTAATATCGATATTATCTCACTCGAATGTATGAACTCGCATGTTCCTATGGAGCTGATGGAACTCATTCGCGGTAAGAAAGTGATGGTTGGTGCCATTGATGTGGCAACCAATAACATTGAGACGCCTGAAGAAGTCGCCGCGACGCTGCGCAAAGCCCTGCAGTATGTTGATGCCGACAAGCTCTATCCTTGCACCAACTGCGGCATGATCCCGTTACCGCGTGGCGTTGCACGCGGCAAGCTGGATGCATTAAGTGCAGGCGCAGAAATCGTGCGTAAAGAACTGCTGGCGAAATAACGGCGTCAGGCCGTCGATCATTTGAAACAACGCAGTCCGGATTGGGCGATCTGATCAATCCGGACTGTGCCCTCCCCCCAGCGCCTCCCTGCACTTCCCTGTTTGATTTCTCCTTCGCTTCGATTATGGGATATATTGAAGGCACTCTCGTTAAATGCTCCCTTTAGAACAGGTAATATCGGCAATGGCTCTGATCCCCAAAAACTACGCACGGCTGGAAAGCGGCTACCGTGAGAAAGCACTCAAAATCTATCCGTGGGTCTGCGGGCGCTGCGCGCGCGAGTTCGTTTATTCCAACCTGCGCGAATTAACGGTTCACCATATGGATCATGATCACACCAATAACCCGGAAGATGGCAGTAACTGGGAGTTGTTGTGCCTGTATTGCCATGACCACGAACACTCGAAGTACACCGAAGCTGACCAGTACGGCACCACCGTTGTGGCAGGAGAAGATGCGCAAAAAGACGTGGGTGCTGCCACCTATAATCCTTTTGCGGATTTACAGTCGATGCTGAATAAGAAGAAGTAACAGCTGACCCGTTAGCTTTTGGAACCCTACGGACTGCCAGCATATTCAATGTGAGCGAGCAGTCCGATCATTTCACCGGATGAATAATGATAATGAATATCACTATCCGATCAGCGCGAGTTTCTGATGTAGAGCGTATTTTCGACGTCAGAACCTCGGTTATTGAAAATCATCTGAGTCGTGAAGAAATGCGCCAGATGGGGATCACTGAAAGCCTGGTGGCCGATATGATTCAGAACAGCCCTTGCGCCTGGGTTGCGGTTGAAAGCGAAAAAATCATCGGTTTCTCCATGATTTTGCCGGATGAAGGCTGCCTGTTTGCGGCATTTGTTCTCCCGGAATATGAAGGCAAGGGAGCGGGACGCAGACTGGTGATGGCCGCTGAGCAGGAATTATTCAAACACCATGGTATCGCCTGGCTGGAAACCGATAAGAACAGCCGTGCTGCGAACGTTTATCTGCATCTCGGCTGGGGTAATAAAACGGATATTAATGACACTGATATCCGTTTAGAAAAGGCCAGAGGATAACGCTCTGTCAGTTAAGGATACGCATTGCGCCGGGAGACTTGCCTGTTACACGCTTAAAAGCCCGGCTGAAAGCGGCCTGTGAGGAGTAGCCCAGCCGCTGGGATACCAGGTCGACGGTGATTTTTTCTGACGATAACCAGCGGACAGCGAGGTGCATCCGCACTTCCGTGGCATACCGCAACGGTGGGATTCCGATCGTGGTCTGAAACCTTTCGGCGAAGGCGGATCGGGATATATGCGATTCAGCGGCGAGTTCTGCCACGCTCCAGTCGCGGCCCGGTTCGCGGTGAATCGCCAGGATGGCCCGAGCCAGACGCGGATCGCGCAGTGCTGCAGCGAGCCCCTGGCTGGTGCCGCAACCGCCTTCGACCCACCCTCTGATAAACATCGCCGCAACCACATCGGCCAGCCTGGCAAGAATCCCGGCATAGCCCACGCGCCCGGAACATATCTCACGCTTCATCGCATCCAGGATATGCATCAGTCCCGGCCAGTTAGCCTCCTTCGCATCAGCACGCATAACCTCAGGCATCACGCCTGCCAGTCGTTGCATGCTTCCCAAATCAATTTCCATGCAGCCAAAGAAAAGCACAGCACCTGGCGTTTCCTGGGTGCTGGGACAGGTATCAATCCCACTCACGTTTTCATCCAGGGGTACCGTTTCAAAGTCATCGATATCCATCACGTCAGCGGCTGTTGCCGACATTAGCTGGTGCTCTCCGCCGTGGGGAATAAACAGGGCTTCCCCGGCTGAAAGTGAGAAACAATCGCCGTTTGCAGTCTGAAGCACCGCATCCCCCACCGCGACATAGTGCAGGTAAGCATGGCCGGGGCGGCTGGGGAAATTCAATCCAAACGTATTGCCCGTTTGAATACGCTGATACCGCACACCGTTAAGTCGCAGGCCAGAAAGCAGTTCACTGATCAGTTCAGATGAGAGGGCAAAAGGTGAAGTCATAACCATATTCGGGTTTTCGGGTAATAAAGGAGGCTTTTAGAGCATAGCTCATCCAGCGACACCTGAATAGACTTCATCCTTTAACCCCTTTACCTGGAAACTCAGTCATGACCAATGAAGCCTCTATCAGGCAGCACAAAGCCGTATTAACCACCGATGAGCCAATCCGGCCCGCCTGGCGGGCGGTGTTTTCGTTAACCATGGGCGTTTTTGGCCTACTCACCGCTGAATACCTGCCTGCCAGTTTATTAACCCCGATGGCTCAGGATTTTGGTGTGTCCGAATCTCTTGCCGGACAGGCCGTCACGGCGACGGCGGTCATTGCGTTATTTGCCGGATTACTGGTCCCGCGATTTACGCGTGCGTTTGACAAGCGCGCCGTACTGTTGAGCTTCACTGCGTTGATGGTCTTTTCAAACCTGCTCGTGGCGCTCTCTTCAGGCATTGTCATGCTGCTGGCAATGCGCGTCTTGCTGGGTATCGCACTGGGTGGATTCTGGAGCATGGCTGCGGCGGTGGCGATGCGCCTGGTGCCAGAAAGGCTGGTGCCGCGCGCCCTGTCGATCATTTTTAGTGGTATCGCGGTAGGTACGGTGGTTGCCGTGCCGCTGGGAAGCTATCTGGGGGGGATTTGGGGCTGGCGTAGCGCCTTTATTGCCGCTGCCGCGGTGGGTGTCGTCACTTTGCTTTTCCAGTATTTCACGCTGCCCGGAATGCCACCGCTGATTCGGAGTAAAACGGCATCGGTCTTTTCTCTACTGCGACGGCCTGGTGTTAGCATCGGTATGATGGGGTGCGTGCTGGCACACACCGGCCAGTACGCGCTATTTACCTATATACGGCCTGCGCTGGAAGGTCTCGCACAGGTGGATGCCGAAGGGCTGGCGTTACTGTTGCTCGGATTTGGGCTGGCTAACTTTTGCGGGACGCTGTCGGCGGGATGGCTGATGGAACGCAGCTTGCGTTTGACGCTCATCATGATGCCCGCTCTGGTGGGTGCAGCCGCACTGGGCATGATCATCATGCCACTATCGATAGTGGGGCTCACGATGCTGGTGATGCTGTGGGGTCTGGCATTTGGCGGCGTACCGGTGGCGTGGTCAAACTGGGTCGCACGGACGCTTCCAGATGAAGCAGAGAGTGCGGGAGGTATGGTGGTCGCCGCCGTTCAATCCTCCATTGCTGCCGGTGCGGCCATCGGTGGCCTGATATATGGCATCAACGGCGTGACGGGGGTATTTATCACAGCGGCATGCATCATGTTCAGTGCCGCGCTGATTATTGCCTTCCGGGTCAGAGTCTCTTCATCACCGACAGAAACACAAAGCAGGACATTTCACTGACACGTTAACCACGCCGGGGACATCGCCTCCGTTCAGCTAGCGGAGCAGCCCACAAGCCGTTATCAATGCGGAAAATCACAGACATCTTTTAATGTAATGGGTAAAAGCAGAAGAGGCGGGTTCTGCTTTTACCCTTGTAACAACGGAATCTACACGGTCAGTATCACACTTCCTGTTGTGCGTCCGGCTTCGAGGTCAGCGTGTGCTTTCGCCGCCTGCGTCAGGGAATATTCCGCTCCGACGGGATTTTCCAGTCCATTCTGCAGGGCCGCCATGAGGTCGCTGGCCCCCTGTCTGTAGAGATCGGCGTCGTCAGCATAGGCAATGGAACTTGGCCGCATCAGTGCAATTGAGCGGGCGAAGCCAAGATCCTCTACACGCACCGGTGGAATAGGCCCGGCAGGCTGACCCAGGCTTGCGACGATGCCAAAAGGACGCACCACGCCGAGCGTTGCAGCAAGCATGTTTCCTCCAATCCCATCAATGGCAAGATGCACTCCGCGACCCTCCGTCATTTCGCGCACGGTTTCCGCCCATGCCGCATCGGTGTGAAGCAGCACTTCAGCAGCCCCTGCATCCTGCACAATGTTCACTTTAGCCGCGGACCCCGTTGTCCCAATCACCCTGGCACCTTTCATGGTTGCCCAGCGGGTAACAATCTGGCCCAGACCGCCCGCTGCAGAATGAACCAGCAGCCAGTCACCCGCTTTAACCTCCCTTACCTTGTGAAGCAACATATGTGCGGTAAGCCCCCTCAGCATCGAGCTTCCGGCGGCCCGAATCGTTACCCCATCGGGTATTTTAATGAGCCGACTGGCAGGAATATTCCTGAGTGCTGTATAGGCTCCCATCGGGTTCCCGGTATAAGCAACGCGGTCCCCGGGGATAAATGCGCGAACGTTATGCCCCACGGCCGTTACCACCCCGCCCCCTTCAAACCCGGGCACTGTCGGGGAAGAGGACAAAGGGTAAAGCCCTGAACGGAAGTAAATATCCACAAAGTTGACGCCGATCACCTCATGCTGAATCTGAACTTCATCGGGGCCCGGTTCATTCAGCGTCATTTCAATGGCTTTAAGGACGTCGGGACCGCCCGGCTGACTGATAACGATGGCTACTGACATATTGCTGTCCTCACTGTTTACGTGAGAAAAATTATAAAGTCGTTTATGTCAGGAAAAATACGGGTATAAAAGAACCATGTATGTGTAAAAATGCACAAGGAAAGAGTGAATGGACTGGCAGGATTTACATTACTTTCTTGCTCTGGCCCGCTGGGGTTCCATGTCCGCTGCGGCAAAAGAGCTTCACGTTGACCATGCCACCGTAAGCCGCCGCATCGCCGCCCTCGAAACTTCGCTCGGCCTTCGTCTTACTGAACGATTGCCCCGGCGTACCGCGCTGACGGAACAAGGCAAAGTCATCGCCTCTTTGGCTGATGAAATGAACAGGATTGCCGACCGGGTGGGTATACAGGCGAAGTCGCTGTCTGCTGCGCCAGCGGCGGCTGTCAGGATCAGCGCATCCCCGGCGGTGGCTGCACAGCTGATTGCACCGGCCGTGGCTGAGTTTACGCAGCGTCACCCGACTATCTCACTCTCATTATCAGGCGTATCCCATCATGTTCAACTGAACAAAGGCGAGGCTGATATCGCGGTCCGTCTGACAAGACCGGATGATCCCGATTTGCTGACGCGCCGTATCGGGACGATGCGTTTCGGTCTGTATGCTTCACCTTGCTGGCTGGATAAGCCGCCCGACAGTTGGGTATTCATTGCCTACGAGAACTCGCTGGATCATGTGACGCAGCAGCAATGGCTGGAATCCCTGCTGGACGGAAGGCGGATTATATTCAGGGCCAGCGACCTGATGGCACAGCAGCAGGCTGCAAGGAGTGGGCTGGGCGTGGTGACGTTACCCTGCTTTATGGGGGACAATGACAGCTCGCTGATAAAACTGCCTGTCAGTTCGCGCCCCCCAGGCAGGAGCATGTGGCTGGTTGCCTATCCAGAGTACAGACGCGATCCCTTCGCGGTGATGGTCATGGAATTTCTGGCTGATGTTATTGGCAAGGCATGTCCGCCTGACAGAACGCCCTGAACCGTGATGTGGGTGACTTCTTCCATGGAGTATATTGACCAGCCCCCGGGTTATTAACGTATCGCGATGTTGGCTGTGAATTCAACCGATGGATCCAACACAATAAACCGTTGAACTCACATAACATTTGAGACATTAATAACAATATCCTCCCAACTCCCTGCCCGGACGGGCCATCAGCCCAACTTCTTTAACCAGCATCGCCGAACCATCAGAAGAGGCGTTTCGGGCCTCTGCGGAGGGGTCTTATGGCAAGGGCACAGAGCTTAGATGCGCAGCTCTGTTAACTCTCTCAGGTTATGACTCAAGAGTGCCTCCGAACATGCGCATAGTATTGAGCTGATCGATGCTATAAGGCCGGGAAATCCAGTCACTGTCGAACTGCTCAACGCCGAATTCTTCATGATTAATACCATTTATGGCAATAATTCGACCATTAGGAAGTTCAACCTGATAGTTAGGCCTGACGCCTGTTCCTGACATACCGATACGTATACAGATATTCTTGTCATTTACTTTCGGATCTTCAGATTTTCTGCGTCGTTCCGCAAGATCGCGTGCAGCCGACTTCATCTTTTCGAAATGATCTAAAGGGATATCCTTAAAATTACCGTCCCATGACTTATCCATACAGCCTCCTAAAACTCAGATTAATGCGCCGCATTTGCAGCAATGTCGTCAGGCGCGAATGATAACTTCAATACTATCGACTGAAACCTCATACTTTTTAGATAACAGTATCTTCGCTTGCTGAATTGTTATCCCTTCTGGGAAAGGATCTTCCTCAAGTACAGCCTTAGGTGGCTCAATCGTCACTTCAGGCATCTTTTTGAATTTTAGTTTATTTTCCTCAATACCCAATTCAAAAAGTGATGAGTAAGCAACGGGGTTTCGAGCGCCATCCCACATGTCCGGGTATGCTACTTCAGCGTACTGGCTGACTTTGACTAGCCATCTTTTAGGATGCTTTCCATCCCATTCAGGGGAAAGTAGGACGTCCGATATCATGCCAACAAAAAAGGCGTATTTGTGCGGGGCGGTTACGGTTCCCCAGTCGTCATTATGATTATCAGCAGGGTCTCTGTTCTGTACACAAACCACGTATTTACAACGCGATGCACGTTTTTCACTGAGAACCCAGGCGCTAGATCCTCCATCACTTATCAGACGATCAAGACCACGGGCAGTGAATACAACCAGAGCTGAATCGCTCATATACATCTCCTTAGTAAAGTATTAGTCAACTATATACATAAAAATAGATAGTCAACATAATGCAATAAAAAGTATATAAATGCATGTGAAAGTATCTTGGAGCAAGCCATTAAACTGGTTTTAAGCAGGAGTTCTGGACGTCGTGGTTAGAATTTGTGGGTTTCTGACACTTACCGTCAGACTCGTAAGCTTCACTGAACCGACAGATGCGGCGTTTCAATCTGGTGGCAGAGGTCTGAAGGTTCATTCAGAACGCTCAGCGCAACAGGCATAGCATCCCTGTTTCGCATTGTGTATCTGGATATAACTAATCAGCGGATCGGCAAAAAAAAGGCCAATAAGATTTTCAGAAAATTGTCCCTCACAGATATCTGCCCGTCTTAAAAAGTGATTTTCATCATAGGCCCGCAATGACAGCACTCTGGTTTTCATCACCTCAGGTAATTCATTGAGGTAAATGCCTTGTTGGGTACATCCCTCCCATATATAGATGGCATGAGAGCCGAAATAAGGGGTATCTGCAGGCTGGTAGATGTGGTTGATCAGAAGCGCGGTTTCGCCAGCAGGGATATCGCACAACGAGATTCTGTCGGGATAGCCGGGGTAGCTCACTACCGTTTTTCTGATGGCACCGTATCTTTTTAGATAGGTATCGCTCTGTCCAAAAAGATGGGTAAACTGCTCGGCTCTCAGGCCAGAAATTCTGTATTTCATCATGTCTCCTGTGGTTTTCAGCATGACATTAGCGGTTATTTGCAGGAGGAACTCGCTGTTATCGGTCAGGGAAATTATCACTTAGCTTTAACCGAGGCGCGGACATCCCCTTCTTACCGTCCCTGCCCTACGCTTTCACTCATCAATGATGTACTCAAATTTTTGGATGACATCATTGTGAGCGACTGGCACAGGCCCAACGACAGACTTTTCGGAAGCCATCATGGACAAGAAAGCAAAGAACATACTGTTCAAAACATATTGGAGCAGCAGCGGCTGGCTCTCTGAACAAAAGACCGCCCCCGACGACTTCGCTTATGCCAAATCCCAGGGGATGATGTTCGATCCGGTCAACGTGACCCACGACGAATGTCTGGAGAAAATCCTGGCGATGGCGAAACGGATGTCGCCAACCAAAGCGGCACACGCCTTTCTGGCCAGCCTGTCGGCAAAAAGACTCGACTGGCGGTCAGGCATCGCCTCATACAACCTCGCCCGTCAAATGGTTCCACATCAATACGCGCCGGTTATCAGCGGGCAAAGTTTTCGGCCGGACGGTTCCATAGAGAGTACGAGCCATACCTGCAGCGTTTGCCGGGATGTCGTACCCGGCCTCACGATTGGCGCTGAGCGCTATGAGAATGAGGATCTCAACGTCCTCAATTTCGAACGCATTAAGTGGGGCGGCGTCCGTCACGGTCAGCTGATCTATACGTGGTTTGATCTGCAAGAGTTGGAACGCGCCGATATTCCAGAGCCGACGGAGGAGGACATCGTAATCCTCCAGAGCATCCTCTCGACCATCGAATCAAGCCAACCGACCGACCATGCCGGTGCGCTAGAAAAGCGACTGGCTGCCGCCGTTAAATCGTCGAAGGACGAACGACGTACAATCATCGACATCCTTGCCCACCTGGACGTGCTCAGGCCAGCATCCTTTGATCGCCCGATTCACGGCAAGAGCGACTGGTCAGCGGCGGCCGCAGCATGGCGTGGCGAGGACAAATATGACAGGGAGGCTGTTCGCCTCTACTTTGGGGAATGGTTGTATCGCTGATTCAGGCTCTGTCGCGTTAACGGATGAACGATGAAAATCGGGGTCGTCGTCGTTTTAGACGACCAGCAGATAACAGGAGCCCTTAGCTTTCAAGTGCAGCCAGGATAGCGGCTTCCATTTTCTCGGGGGGGGTGAACGGGGCAAAACGCTTTAGCGGTTTGCCGTCGCATCCGATCAGAAACTTAGTGAAGTTCCACTTGATCCGCCCACCCAGCACGCCGGGCAAGGCGTCTTTCAGATAACGAAACAGCGGGTGCGTAGCGTTTCCGTTGACCTCCACTTTCCCGAACATCGGAAAGCTCACGCCGTAGTTGATATGACAGGTCTGCGCGATGTCGTCGGCACCGCCGGGTTCCTGCTTACCGAACTGGTTGCAGGGGAAACCCAGCACCACCAGCCCCTGTGCAGCATACTTCTTGTAGAGCGCTTCAAGGCCTGCGTATTGTGGCGTGAAGCCGCAATGGCTGGCGGTATTCACCACCACAACCAGCTTGCCAGCGTAGTCGGCCATCGGGATGAGCTCGCCACCCAGACTGGTGGCGGTAAGTTGGTGAAAGGCGGTCATATCGGGATCCTCAGATCGTCTCTTGTTCAGGCTGACGTGAATTAAAAACGTACCGGCGAAACATCAGCCAGATGAAAAGAGCACAGAGCGCAATGCCTGCCAAAATCATATAGGCGAAGCTCCATGACGTATGGCTTACGATGACGCCAGCCAACGCCGGACTGAATGAGGCACCCAGCCCCTGGAGTAACATAACCAGCCCAAGCGCTGCGTTGATATGTCCTGAGCCATTAAACAATGAGGCGATAAGTCCGGGTACGGCCACGCCCAAAATTCCCGCACCGACACCGTCTAACGCCTGGACTGGAAAGATAACAAATTCATTGCCCCAGAAAGACGCAATCGCGGCACGAACAGGTAATACGATCAACGCAATGACGATAAGCCTGGCATAGCCATACTGTGCGGCATATCTTGCCGTGAGCAATGCAACAGGGATCATCACCGCCTGAGAAATCGCGACCGTCAGGGCGGCATAGGTGCCAGGCGTAAACAGGGAACCCGAGGGAGAGGAGGCGACCTGCATGCTTAACATCGGCAGTTGTGCCGCATTGGCCAGGTGGAAGAGGAGCAGTGTCACCCCCGTTACCGCCAGTTCAGGTCGCTTTAGCAACGCCAGAACAGAGACCGAAACCGTCGGACCTTCGTGTTTTTCCACCCCTCTCGCGACATCATGGTCAATATCGTTTTTATTAATCGCTAATGTACACATCACGGCGCATACCGCCATCGTGGTCATCAGTAAAAACACGGAACCCGTGCCCCAGACCCAGCAGGTTATCGCTGCCAGCACCGCCACCGCCATATTACCGCTATGGTTGAAGGCTTCATTTCGGCCCATCTGCGACAAAAAACCTTTCTGACCGGCGATGCCTAAGGTGATGCCGGCAATGGCTGGCGCGACGATAGCGGCCGCGATACCGGTAATGATTTGCGATAAAATCACCACGACGGAAGTCGGAAAATACCAGAGGGCAAGCGCGCTCAAGGTGATGAGCAGGGATGAAGTGATAATTAACAGACGTTTGTAACGCGTGGCATCGACGATCATCCCTGAGGGGAACGTGGCTAACAATCCGGCCAGGCCCCCCACCGTCATCACCAGACCAATTTCTTCTGCCCGCCAGTGATGGGACACCAGAAATATACCTAAAAACGGCCCCAGCCCATCGCGGACATCCGCGATAAAAAAGTTGAGCAAACAGAGAACTTGCAGTGAACGTAATCTCATCAACATTCGCCCCAGAAAGAATCGTCATCACGAAAACACCGGCACGATGGCCCGGGTTAATTTGCCTGGCTTTTGATTGTTCAGTACTTGAAGAGCCTTGCTGTTTATACGCGTGAACCCGGCTCAAAAATAGTGCTCATCTCCTGCCCCGTCAACGTCATTGCCACCATGGGACGAGGAGAAGATTGGGGCGGGATGGCGTTCAGGGTCAAGGGGGCATGGGGAATGTCATCGGAACAAGGTGCATTCCGCCGATGGAGAGGAGAACTAAAGGCCAGCGTTGAGTGAAAAGCGGACGTGCCACCTTCACATCCGGGGGGCACCTTATCTGCTGGTAACCTGCAAAACCACCCGGATTGAACATAACATCCGCCGTTGGTACCGGTGTTACATGAGATCTATACCGAAGCGGCGAAGCACAAGCGCATACCCCCAAAAAATCACCACAGTCATGAAGCAGGACGCCAGCAGCGCGACCCAGAATCCCCACCGCTGATACATGAGGGGGAAGCAAAGAAACATCGGAAGCGTCGGGACCACATACCAGAATGTATACCACGCATGGCTCGCAATCTTTTCCTGCGTTTGCCCCTCAATCTTCATCCATATCAGCACTAAAACAGTGACCAGCGGCAATGCCGCCAGCAGACCACCGAGCCGGTCGCTTCGCTTTGCCACCTCAGAGACAAGCACAATCATTCCTGCGGTCAGCGCATATTTCACTATCAGCCAGAGCATTTTATTCCTCTTTCCCCGGTACCTCCGATTTACCATGACATTTGCCTGAAGAACTTTAGCGCACTCGTCATGGACGGTCTTCGACCCTCACCCCTCAGCCCCAGATAGACTCAGTCACGCTTGAGTAACAATTTAATCCATATCGCTTTTTTTGAATTCATCATCAGAAATGGCAACGTCATTTTCGACCAGAAATTCCAATAAGTTAAACTGTATTTCTATACGTCCAACCTCACCCAATTTCTCACTAATGAGCATATTTTTTATCAACTCACGAGTGACGACATGGCGAGGATGCTTTCTCAGCGTATCGAGCCATTTGGGCATTTTATTTATAATTTCTTGTTGCCTTCTGATTGGCAGTGAATCAATCCCTCCGCCAGCACCCACAGGCATCACTTTCTTTGAATGCTGTAGTTCTTCAAACACGTTAGTGAGTTTTGTCAGCGCATTACCAAGCGCGATTTGTGATAAAAACCTGAAAACCATTTTTTACCTCGAGTAGATGTTACCAGATACAGTGCTCCGGTTTTTGGTACCCGCAGACCATTGGTATTTACCATACCACCAGTTCTGGCAAGCCTCATGGTTCCACGGCACAATAATTCGCTATGATGATAAAAATGAACAGGATATCGAAGATGAAAACAGTCGAATTTTTGCTGTACACCCTAAAACCCGGCACAGGGAAAGACTTCCACAGGATAATGACGGAGGAGAGTGCTCCACTTCACCGTTTAGCGGGTATGGATATCATTTCTTTTGGTATATCAGCCCATGACGACGATGCTTACTATTTGATCAGAGCTTATGACAGCCTCTCCCAGCTGAAATCCTCTCAGGAATCTTTTTATAACAGCGAAGAGTGGCGTCTTGGCCCGCGGCAGGCCATTGTCGACAGAATCAGCGTCAGCGTTAAATCCGTGCTCATGCTTAGCAACAATGCCATTGAGAATTTGCGATCCAGCTGATTGTTCAGCGTGGGCTGACTGCCCATCACAGCTATAAAGGATGGAACTGTCGTCACATTGTTTGCGTGGCGAAAGGAAGTCTGATTGACGTCCGTATGGATGATCACAGAGTCGACAATACGGGGCTGACTTTCCGATGGAAAAATGGAAACATCCTACGCTAAGCCTATTTCTTAGGCAGGCATGACAGGCAACTTTGAGCGACAAGCGGACATATATCAAGGGATACATGTCCCTATATTTAACGTAAATCAGAATGTAAAATTATAAAAAACCCCAATCACAACCATAGAAATAAATCTCATTAAAGACTGATCCTGGACAGTAATAAATCGGGTAACAAAAAATTATTGACTATATTGCTCGCTGTAGAATTTCACCTGGCAAACCATCAAAATCCCTGAACTCAACGGAAACGAAATCATGGTTCGTCAGAATTTTTCTCGAAGCCGCATTTGCAGGATCAATAATGGCGATGAGTGTGGATATTTCAAGATTTTTACTGGCTTTCTCAATCAGTAATCTGGTGACACGGCTGGCGATACCGCGCCCCCAGAATTCAGGTAATAGCATGTAACCAAGCTCGGCGGTCTGAGGTTTTTCACTAATCTGCACCAGTTTAGCGAGGCCGATAAAATTACCTTTATTAGCATCTACAATCCTGAAACAGCCTAATTCTGCATTCCGTGCATTGTCATTAAGCATCTTTTCAAAATCATGGCATGCCTCATCATAGGGAATCGCACGCTCTGTGATCATAGCCATAACTTCTACGCTACTGACAAGTCTGAAATAATCGGGAAAACACATTTCTGTGAAATCTTCAAGTAAGATATCCATTTAACGCCTCATAGAACAGATTGCAGATAATTGTTAAGTAAGAAAATGGCGTGGTGTTGAATCCAGAATGGAACGAAAAGCTGCGGTGAATGCAGCCGGGCATGAGAAACCCAGTTGGTATGCGACCTGCTTAACTGATATGCCATTGGCGAGAAGATCTAATGACGCACAAATTCTTGCTCTTTGCTTCCAGGTTCTGAAGCTGAACCCGGTATCTTTAATGAACAGTCGCGAGAAAGTGCGTTCAGACATGTTAGCAATATAGGCCAGATCACTTAGCGACGCTTCCCAGCGGTGGCTGACCAATAACTCGTTGGTTGCCCGACATAAGCGCTCATCACGCGGCACAGGAAGCTCCGCGGCCAAAGGTGTTGCCTCACTAAGAATTTCCAAAATCAACAGCGCCATTTTACGTTGGCTCGGTGCACTGTAGTTGGCACTGAAAAGCCCGGCTATCAGCTCTTTCACCAGTGCTGTGGCTGTAATCACATGCACATGGCTACTCTTGGTAAAATTTTGGCATTCTTCGATAAGACTGCGACTGAAATAAATGGCTCTTAAGTCAGTCTGTGATAGCAGGTTGTAGCTGTGTATCTGGAGAGGCGGTAGCCATAATGCACGTTGAGGTGGTATCACCCAACGATTGCCCTCTGTTTCAACCAGCATAACGCCTCTGGTAGCAAAAAGTAGTTGTCCTTCAATATGATGATGGGGAGGGTCTGTCTCTCCGCGTTGATAGCCTATGGAGGTGCCAGACCACCCGGTCGCGTCATCATGTCTTGGCGCTTTATCTATGCTACCTGGCATCTTAAATTCAGTTCCTGCCTTTATCCTGACTAAGTAGGACTCACCCGCTCCAGAAACATCCTGGCAGGGTAACACTTGAAACAAACTCATTATCATAAGCATAACAGGGGCATATGCAAATGCGCGTACATTTCCTTATCCATGAAAGTTTTGAGGCACCTGGCGCCTATGAGGCCTGGGCCAGAGGCCAGGGCCATCACGTAACCTGTACACGGGTTTATGAAGGCGAGTCGCTCCCGTCCAGCGTGGATGACATTGATATTTTGATCGTCATGGGCGGCCCACAGGATCCGTCCACCACGCCTGAAGAATGCCCCCATTTTGATGCGAAGGCTGAACAAGCCATCATCGCTGCCGCGGTCCGTGCCGGAAAAGCCGTTATCGGTATCTGCCTGGGTTCCCAGCTGATCGGTGAAGCACTCGGTGCTCCCTTCAGCCACAGCCCGGAAAAAGAGATTGGTAAATTCCCTGTTTCCCTGACGGAAGCCGGGCGCCAGCATGCGCTGTTTACGCATTTCGGGCATACGCTTGAAGTCGGACACTGGCATAACGATATGCCTGGTCTGACGCCGGATGCAACAATCATCGCCTACAGCGAAGGATGCCCGCGACAGATCGTGGCTTACAGCGATCTGGTCTATGGTTTTCAGTGCCACATGGAGCTGACGCCGGAGGTGGTCGAACTGCTGATCGCCCACTCCGAAGAGGATCTTAGCCGTGCAGCCAAATTCCGCTTTGTGCAAACCCCAGCGGAGTTGCGTACACATGATTATCGGGAGATGAATCAGACACTGTTTACTTTCCTGGATAAGCTGGCTAAACGTTACCGTCAGAGCCGCCAGTCACCCTCTCCCCGCCTGTTCGTCAGTTAACGGTGAGCGAAAAATGACAATGAAAGCCCTCTTGCGCTATCTCGGTTTTATCACTGTTTTCCTAGTGCCAGGTTACGCCCCCGCGGCGGTTGCTGCTGGCATCGTGGTTTGCCCGGTTGCGCACGCGCTGTCTGAATGCATTAAGCGGGTGGCCGATGCCGGTGGCGGCACCGTGCAGCTCGGCAACGGTACGTGGTTTCAGGACAGCAGTCTGTTGCTGAGCAGCAATGTGGCACTTGAAGGCGCGGGGCCGGGTACGGTTATCACCTGGAGCCCTGAGGTCAGAAGCAGCATTAATGCCCCGCTGCTTTATGCCACTGCCGCGAGCCACGTCACAATAAAGGATGTGAAACTGGTCGGCACCATTGACCAGCATGTTGACAGCCAGGATCTGAGAAATAATCAGATTGGCCTCTTTTTTAACTGCAGTGGGGACCCAACTATCGGTGAAAAAACCGGCTGCAGTGATATCACCCTGCAGAATGTTGAGGTGGAGAACAGCAGCGACGGGGTCCACATTAAAGGCGCCAGTCGTGTCACGGCGACAGACCTGAAGCTGCATAACAACGGCAACACCGAAAAGGACTATTTTCATAATATCTACCTTCGTCGGGTGGCAGAAATTCGTTTGATCCAAACCGAAAAAAACAGCGGCGGTTTTTATGCCAGCCCGCGTGGCCACGGCATTCGTGGTTCGCACCTGATCAACGTGTATATGAGTGATCTGGAGGTATATGACAATGCCGATTACGGTATCCATATGGACACCGTCTTTAATGTCAGACTCCATAACATGCACGTTTATCACAACTGCCTTAGCGGGAAGCCAGGCTGCCAACAGATAAAATGCTTTGGCCCTCAGTGTGATGTAGAACTCAATGCACCCGCTGAAGCAGCGCACGTCATCTCCGAATAGTTTCTGCCCGCTTCTGACACTAAGCAGCCAGAAGCGGGACCTGGTCTGCTGTCTGCCATGGGCGAGGAACGGACGTTGAGTGAGATTAAAGCTGTAAAAAAATGCAGACCTATAGGCCGACTCAGGCTGCAATTTATGTTTAGATAAATATCGAGAATGAGTATTTAAGCTTTTTTAAGGAGGGTACGTGCGCATTCGACCATCATCTCGATTGATCATTCTTTCGCCTGAAAATCACGTCCTGCTCTTTAGGTTCTGTCATAAAGAGGGTGCTCTGAGAGGAAAAACATACTGGGCAACGC
Source organism: Erwinia sp. JH02 (assembly GCF_013074405.1). Taxonomy (NCBI): domain Bacteria; kingdom Pseudomonadati; phylum Pseudomonadota; class Gammaproteobacteria; order Enterobacterales; family Erwiniaceae; genus Erwinia; species Erwinia sp. JH02. Next base: position 33,469 of record NZ_JABANZ010000004.1, on the reverse strand, counting down.
CGGGCGGAGGGCTTGAAAAAAATGAATCTTTCGAGCAGGCCGCTATACGCGAATTATTTGAAGAAACGGGTTTGACAAGAACATTAACCGGACCACAAATAGCGTCCCGAACCTTCACAATGATGCTACCAAGTGGGGAGACGGTACTTGCTGAAGAACGTTTCTTTATGATTAATGCAAATACAGTCGATGTCGACCGATCAGGGTGGAGTCGCAATGAAAAGGAAGTCATTCGCGATCATCATTGGTGGACAATAGAAGAAATCATACACACCAATGAGACAATTTTCCCACGCGACTTAATCATTAACATCCTTGAAAGCAAGTCAGCCGGATCTTCGACGTTAACTGCATCATGATATCCTGAACGTTCCCTTCTGGCACTCAGCAGACAAGCACGTGAAGCTGAAGGTCCGCTGAGAGCGAAAGCGGACATTCGCAATTTATCGATAAAAGATGCAGGCTTGTAAAACGGTCGCGCATTTATCTTGTAGAAATAAAGCAGGCTTTCTATATAGTTGGATGATGAACTTTTCAAATATCAGCAGGTAATTGCATGATCTTAAGTGTTAATCACGTTGGTTTTTCAGTTAAAAACATTGAAGACTCATTATTTTTTTGGACTCAGATTCTTGGAGGTAAATTATTACGTGAAGGAAAAATGTCCGGACCTATAATCGATGAGGTAACAGGTGCAAGGGGAGCTGATGTACGAATGGCTTTGCTTGAACTGGCTGATATTCGAATTGAATTACTACAATACAATAACATTGAGCAGCCAGAAGAACCTTCAGCGCCCTATATCCCAGGCTACGCTCACCTTGCTTTTAATGTAGAGGATCTTGATACGCTCTTGGGCAAAGTATCGGACTACGGCTGGAAGACGCCGGGTAAACCTCAGACAGTATTGTCAGGCCCCATGCAGGGAACCAGAGTAATATATTTACAAAGCCCTGATGGTCAGACGCTTGAATTGATGGAACGCAGTCAATGAGGCCCACATATCATGACCTGTTATCCTCTAATTAAAACAGAGATGTTTGCAAAGTCCGCTTTTGGGCACGAAGCGGACGTTGTCACATCCCCATTACGATTCAGCGCGCTGAATGCTCAGCTCATAGACTACGCAGGGCACATCGTAATGCTGTTCTATTGCTTTGTAAGTCATGCCTAATCGCTGCATCACGCGCTGAGAGGGAGTATTTTCAGGATCGGCAACAGCCACTAAATACGTTGCGCCTGTCTGCTCTGCCGCGAAATCAATAATCGCTTTCGCCGCTTCTGTTGCATAGCCTTTGCCATTCTGTTCTGGGACGAGCCGCCAGCCAATCTCTAAGGGTGCACCCTCAACGTTTGCCAGGTATTGGAGGCATGCTGCGCCAACGATGGCCCCGGAAGCCTTCTCTTTGATAGCCCACCACGAAAATCCGTATTTATGCCATCTGGCCTGAACACGCCTGATACTTTCCCAGGTCTCTTCTGGTGTTTTAACAATCCCCTTGCTGATATACCGCATCACGCCGGAATCGTTATCCATCACCCTTAAGCCTTCGTAGTGTGAGTCATGATAGGGTTCAAGCCTTAAACGCGCAGTTTCTACATTCATCTGACAATCCTATTTACTAGAAGGTATGACTTTCGGTGAATTTCTCCACATAAATCAACATAGCACGATGTAAGTAATGTGCGCTTCTGACATAAAGCAAACCGTCTAAGCGGATGCCCCTGACAACCAGAAGTAAAGCCTCGCCTCACAACGAAAACTCTCTCCTGGATGATTTCAGTCAGCTACGATAGAGCTGGCTATCGTGAAGAAACCTGAGTGGTTTCAGCATCAACGTCAACCCCCCTCTTATCCCGATCGCTAATCCTCAGAATCGTAAGTCGGCACTGTATACTCATCCGCAGTGAAGGGCTGCGGCACGCCCTTCACCATTCTGAATTCAGACCCGACAACGCTTTCTCATTGTCTGTCACGCCCCTCCCCGGCATACTGAAATCACACCCCTTCACTGCAACAGCCACCTAACCTCAGGGAAAGACAGGGAATGAAACCCACGCCAGGCGATATCTATTGTGTTTTTTATCCCAAGCTTCAGCAGTACGTAGCCTGCCAGATCACTGCGCTAAAAGAGGGCAACCTGGTCGCGGTGCTGGATCTCGACTGGTCAGGAGAAGCCTTACCCGATGAGGCTGCGCTGGTCGCGATGCAGCCGCTGCGCTGTGATTACTTTTTCTGGCGGGGCCGCTACGATCACACCTTTCTCTCCGACAGTGTCCCATCATATTACACTCGGGTCGGGAATATTCCGCCTCTGGTGAATGAAGAGGTGAACAGCTACGGCGGCGGCTGGAATGTTGGCAGCAGCCTGTATCAGCAGCGCAGCTGGGATCGGATTGACGCGGAAAAGCGCGCACGTTTTAAAGCCGCGTCCCGCGACCGTCAGGTGACTCTGCCCGCAGGCGTACTGCCTGAAAATACCAATAAAATTGGCGATACTTTCCTGCAGGGCATCACGGATTATGCTGAACTGGACCGGCTGCCTTGCCTCACCTCACTCGACACGACGGAGGGCAACGCCAGGCTGGCGGAGTACGTTAATCAGCATGCCTTTATCTATGAACTCCACTGGGCATCCTCCTGCGTGACAACGCTCGACCTCAGCGGCAGCCAGCTGCAACGCCTGATCGTTGACCCTACGGGGCTGGTATCCCTGTCGCTCAACGATGGCCTGAAGCTGCTCTCTTTCACCCGTCCCCCGGCGGCGGAATTGCAAATCAACAGCCGCTATCTTGGCCGTGACCTGACCGTTCAGCACAGGCAAACGCTGGCTGAACTCCAGGGGCTGGAAGCGCTGGGCGGGTTGCATTTAACCGAGGTGGCAGAAGTGGATATCGCCGCGATTGCCGATCGTTACCCGACGTTAAACACCCTGCGCCTGTGGGGTAAGCCGGGCATGGTGAGCAATATGGCCAGCCTGTCACGCCTCGCGGATTTGCAAATGTTCACCACCGTTGATCTGTTTGGCTTCGGCCCGGAGGCGTTTCCTGCGCCGCCGCAGTTACCGCATCTCTCGCTACTGTGGATGAACAGTCTGCCTGCTGACGCGGCGAGTGCTATTAAAAAAGCCTGGAAGAAAGCCGCGTTATCGGGTGTGGATCTGGCGATCAAACAGGCGCGTAAACCGGCATGGCTGGCAGAAAACCTGAATAACCCGTTCCGGGACTGGGATGGCCGTGAACATATCAGTGCCGCCAACGCGAAAAAGGCCGCCACGCTGTATAAAAAAATGCTGGCCTCGCTGCGCACTATTGATGCCTCCAGCGAGGCGGCCAGTGTTACCGCCCTCGCTGAAGCCATGGTGCGCAGTTACACCGAGGCGTTTAATGCCATGGATCGCCGCAGCAACATCATTGAAACGATAGAGCGTGAAGAAATTGGTGAGGTGCTTTATGGTCTGTTATCCCTGATTGAGCAGCAAACCGCAGGGGCGTCGGAACCGTTTGATAAAGACCCGATGATGAATTTGTTCGATGAGTTACGTGATTTTTAACCTGACGATGAGGAGTTGAAATGAAGCTGATCGGTATGCTGGATTCGCCGTATGTACGGCGTGTAGCGGTTTCACTGGCGTATTACGGCGTGGTATTTGAAAACCAGCAGCTGTCGGTTTTCAGCACGTTTGACGCGTTTGCCCAGCTTAATCCGGTGGTGAAAGCCCCCACGTTGATTCTCGACGATGGCACGCAGTTGATGGATTCGTCACTGATCCTCAGCTATTTCGAGGCACAGGCTGACGCACAACATCAGCTACTTCCCTCTGCACCTGCCGCGCTGGCAACCGATTTAGCGCTGCTGGGTGTGATCCTGGCTGCCAGTGAGAAAGCCGTGCAGCACGTCTATGAGCACAACCTGCGCCCGGCGGAGAAGCAACATCAGCCCTGGACCGATCGTGTTACCGGGCAGTTGCTGGCGGCCTGTCGCAAGTGGGAAGCCGCGCTGAGCACCCGCTCCACAGCGCAGGAAAAACCCGACCAGGTGGCGATCACCAGCGCCGTCGTATGGAGCTTTATTCAGCTGATGATACCTGATGTGGTGAAAGCAGATGCGTTCAAGGCGATTGCCGCCTATGCAGAGAAGTGGGAAGCGCTGGACGCGTTCAGACAATACCCGCAGAAATGATGCCATCGTCGTGGTGGTGTTAAAACCAACAGCGAGCACTCATTCTGCGGGGCACTACCTTTACAACGCAGGGCGTGAGACGTGCTCGGCCGCCGCACGGTTAGCGTTGCTGACGGCAGTCGCCAGCGTCGCGCCCTGTAATAACGTGGTGCACAGCATGCCCATAAAGCAGTCTCCTGCACCGTGGGTGCTGACCAGCGTCACTTTCTCTGCCGGCAAGGACTGGCTGGCACTGCCTTTCTCACAGAACGCCACGCCATGTTCGCCAGCGGTTACCACCACGGCCGGGAAGCTCTGCCCCAGGCTTTCGGCAGCAAGGCACGCCGCAGACAGATTCGGCACCGCAATCTGGCTCAGGTCGCGCGCTTCCACCGCGTTCACCACCAGCAAATCAACGCTTGCAAGCATCTGTTCGCTGACCTCGCGCGCCGGGGCAGCGTTATAGCACACCAGAATGCCGCGCTTCTTCGCTTCGGCAGCGGCCTGATGATTAACGGCGTCCGGCACTTCATTTTGCAGCAGCAACATACTCACCTGTTGCCACAAACGGTCATCGCTGAGGGCATCGGGAGCAATCAGGTTATTGGCGTTGGACACCACCACCGCGCCGTAGTCGCCCTCTGCATCCTGAATCGCCACGCTCATCCCGGACGGCACACCCGCTTTCACCGCCACATCCGCCGTGTTCACGCCATGTTGCTGGAGATACGTCAGCAAAAACTGCCCTTGCGCATCATCCCCCACGGCCCCGGCAAAACGCACCTTCGCGCCTGCCAGCGCCGCCGACACGGCCTGATTACCGCCTTTGCCGCCAAATTTATAGGCACAACTGCTGCCAATCACCGTTTCACCTTTTTCCGGGCGATGGTGTGCCGCCAGCATAATGTCGTAATGGAGACTGCCGATGACTAAGATGTGACTCATATTAGTATTCTCTGAGATCCTGGACTGCCTGCTGGGTTTTCTTCAGGTTCTTCTCCGCCGTCTTCAGATCCTTCTGCGCTATCGCCACAAACAGTGCATCCAGAATATTTAACTGGGCAATGCGTGACGCGGCGTTTTCCCCCAACAAATGCGAGCCCTGAGAGGTTGAATTGAGCACCACATGCGCGCTGCGCGCAATGGGCGACTCGGCATAGTTCGTAATCGCAATCACTTTGGCTCCGTTACGTGCTGCCAGTTTTATCGGGTCATTCACCGCACGCGTGGCGCCGGAATGACTGATGGCGATCACTACGTCGTCATCCGATAACACTGCCGCTGACATCAGCATAATATGCGCATCATCGTACACCGTGGTTTTAATCCCAATCTTCAACATCTTATGGGATAAATCCCGTGCAACGGCGGCAGAGCCGCCGACGGCATATAAATCGATATGTCGCGCCTTAAAAATAATATCAGCCGCCCGGTTGAATTCAGACACATCAAGAATAGAGCGTGTTTCTTCTATTGCCTGAATGGAGGTTCTGAAAACTTTTGCCAGTAATTGCTCCGACGAGTCATCCGCTTCAATTTCCGCATGCATCCCGGCGACTTCAGAATAGTTATAATAAATCAGACTACTTCTGAAATCTCTGAACCCCGAGAAGTTTAATTTCTTGGCTATTTTCACCACCATGGCTTCGGAAACATTATTTATCTGGGCAATTTCTTTAATCGATGTTTGCTCAGTTAAATCTGTTTTCGACGTAACGGAATCCACGACTTTCCTTTCCAGTGGCGTCAGGCTGGGTAAACGCATGCGTATTTGAGCGCCTATGGCTCGCGGGTCTTGCTTCATTACTTGCCTCGTGTCGCTCTGTCAATCAACATGGCTATGATAATAATAAGGCCTGTAGCAAGCAATTGATAAAACGCCTGAATATTGAGAAGCGTCAGACCGTTACGTAATGCACCGAGGATGACCGCCCCGATCAACGTACCGATAATACTGCCCTTTCCGCCCATCAGCGACGCTCCGCCAATGGCCGCAGCGGCAATCGCATCCAGTTCCCACAGGTTTCCGATAGTCGGTTCTGCGGCCCCCAGGCGGGCAATCAGGATCAGTGCAGCCAGCGAGGCCAGCACCCCGGAAATCACAAACACAGTCACTTTGGTGCGTTTAACGGGCACACCGGCCACACGCGCCGCTTCTTCATTGCCGCCCACCGCCAGAATATATTCACCCAGCGGGGTTTTGTTCATCACCACCCACAGGAAAACGGCAATCACCACCACCACCACAATCGGCGTGGGCACGCCAAATACAGTACTGTTGATCAGATTACGGAACTCCATCGGAATCCCAAAGATCGGGTTGCCGTTGGTGAAGATCAGGGCTAAAGCACGGAACAGGGACAGCCCGCCCAGCGTCACGATAAACGGCTGTAATCCGGCATAGGCTACCAGCGTACCGCTGAACACACCGCACAGTGCACCAACGCCCAGCGTGGCCATTACCGCCAGCGGAACCGGCACCCCGGCCACCATCAGCGTGGCACCCAGTACGGCTGAAAGTGCCGCCGTCGGCCCCACGGAGAGGTCAATCCCGCCGGAAATAATCACCAGCGTCATACCAAGGGCAATAATGGCATTGATGGAAGACTGCTGAAGAATATTAAGCAGGTTAGGCAGCGTCCAGAATACCGGTGACAGCAGTGAAAACGTCACCACAATAATAAATAAACCAATCAGTGTTCCCGCATCGCGCAGATTAAATTTAAACAGCGCCGCTGACGGCACGTTAGGTTGCGTTTTATCTTGCGTCATCATCTTGATTACCTTCATTCGTTCTTAAGCCAGATCGTTAATCGCATAACGGGCGATGTTTTCTTCGGTGATAGCCTCACCGCTCAGTTCTCTGGTGATTTTCCCTTCACGCATAACCAGTACCCGATCCGAAATACGCATAATTTCTGGCATTTCAGAAGACACCACCACAATGGCTTTTCCCTGGCGGGCTAATTTTTCAATCAGATTATAAATTTCTGATTTGGCACCTATATCAATTCCCCGTGTTGGCTCATCAAAAAGAAACACTTTATTATCCGCGGCCACCCAGCGTCCGATAATCACTTTCTGCTGATTACCGCCGCTCAATGTGCCAATCGGCTTTTCAATATTCAGGGGGCGCAGGTTGAGGTCGGTCATTACCTCCAGCGCCACTTTATCAAGCTGGCGCTGACGCAATATTCCCGCGCGGGTAAATTTCATCATCGATGGCAGCGCCATATTCATTTTCACTGCGCGCTGCTTAATGATGCCCTCTTTTTTACGATCTTCCGGCACCAGACCGATGCCGGCCTTAATGGCGCTACTGACATTGAGATTTTTCACTGCCACACCGTCAACCAGCACGCTGCCGCTGGTACGGGTATCAATCCCGGCAATCAGCTTCAGCAGTTCGGTTCGCCCTGCCCCGACCAACCCGGCAATCCCCAGCACTTCACCGGCATTTACGCTGAAGCTGGCAGGCTGAACCGCACGGTCGCGCCCCAGCCCCTCCACCCGCAGCACCTCTTTATCGGTGATATGCGACTGATGATGTACCTTCTCAATTTTGCGGCCGACCATCTTGGTGACAATGGTCTCTTCCGTTTCATCAGAGATGTTCACCACGCCAACTTGCCTGCCGTCACGCAGAATGGTGGCGCGGTCGCAAACCTTAAAAATCTCGTTCATCTTGTGTGAAACGTAAATCAGCGCCACGTTCATCGACTTCAAATCAGAAATCAGTTCGGCCAGCCGGTCAAACTCACGCGGTGTCAGGCTGGACGTCGGCTCATCCATCGCAATGATTTTGGCTTCATCCAGCAAGGCACGGGCGATCTCGACAATCTGCTGCTGCGATACCTTCAGATTCTTAATCGGCTCGTCCGGGTCGATGCTCGGATCAAGGCGGCGCAGAATGGCGATCGCCCGCTTACGCTGCGCCTTACGGTCAACAAAGCAGCCTTTGAAACGCGTCAGCGGCCTGCCGAGAAACATATTTTGGGCAACGGAGAGCTCAGGAACATGCTGCAACTCCTGGTGGATCATGGCAATCCCGGCCTGCCGCGCGGACAGTGGATTCTTCATCTGCACCACCACGCCGTTGACGCTGATCTCCCCGGAATCAGCGGAGCGCACGCCGGAGAGGATATTCAGCAGCGTTGATTTCCCCGCGCCGTTCTCACCGATTAATGCGTGAACTTCTCCGGGTCTGACGGAAAAATCCACACCCTGTAGAGCGGCCGCACTGCCGTAGGTTTTATTGATGCCGCGCATCGTCAGGCAAAACTGTTCCATACACCCTCCTGCCTTGATTACTGCTGAGCTAACAGCTGGCGCAGCTTGTCGTTATCTTTTGTCGAGAAGGCATCGGCATTATCTTTGGTGATCAGCGCCTGCGGAGTGGAGACCACGCGTGACAGCTTCTGACCATTAATCAGACGCAGCATCACTTCCATCGCCACTTCCCCCGTCAGAACCGGGAAGCTGTCGACGGTGCCGGTCAGCTCGCCGCGTTTGATAGAGGCATAGGCATCTGAAATCCCGTCGGTGCCAAACACCGCAGTCTGCGCCGATTTGCCCTGTGAACGCACGGCTTCCACTACGCCCAGCGCCATGCCGTCATTGTTAGCGTAGAAGCCAATCAGATCCGGGTGCTGTTGCAGAATGGTTGAAGCGGCATTGTAGGCATTTTCACGGCTCCAGTTGGCCGGAACGCTGGCTACCAGGCTGAATTTGCTGTTTTTCGCGATGGTTTCACGGAATCCTTTGGTACGCTGCGCGGCGGCGTAAACCCCAGGCTGGCCTTCAATCACCGCCACTTTGCCGCCCTTCGGATAGTGCTGGATAAACCAGTTCGCCACGCGTACGCCGTTGTCTTTCTGCACGTTACCGACGTAGTTCGCCACGTTTGGCATCACGGCATCATTAACGTTGACCACCGGAATGCCTTTGCTTTTCGCCACTTCATAGGCGGGTTGCATGTTGGCGTCCGTTTGCGGGGACACCAGCAGGCCATTGAAGCCCTGAGAGATCAGGGTTTCCGCGATTGACAGTTGCCCCAGTTGATCGTCCTCGTTAGCGGCCGCCTGATACTCCACGGTGAAACCGTATTTCGCCGCGGCGGTTTTGTAGCCCTCACCCAGCGAACGCCAGTATTCGTTGGTCAGCGTTTTTGATACGCCGCCAATTTTCAGGGCTTTGTCCGGTGCCGGCAGTGGGCCGTACTTTGCCGTGAGCTGCGTCCAGTCGGTGCGGTCGGGTTCAGTATCCGACTGCAACGGCGGCAGATCAGCGGCATAAACGGTTGAGCAGAACAGCGTAGCGGTGAGTACAGAGAGCAAGTGTTTTTTCATAATCTATCCTGTTATTTTTATAGGGTTTAACACCCGGAGAGACGTTTATTGCGCCAGCATAATGTCGTTAACAATCTGCTGGGAGGTGACGGCATCCTGACGGCTGATGGCGTCCAGCAAGGCAGGGTTATTGTCGAGCTTGTCGCACAGTTTCAGTAAACGGGTCACGGTGGCGATGTTGGTTTCGGCTTCACGCACCGGGTCAAGGCCGCTGGCATCCGGGAAGGTGTCGAAGTAATAGGCGCCGTTGTAGCCGTCACGCTTCATCTGCCAGAGGAACTCCAGCGTGGCACGCGGATTCACCGCAGCGACCATCAGGCCGTCATCGCGCTTGCCCCAGCCATCATTCAGGTCCAGGCCCAGCAGACGGGAACGGCGGGCAACCATCGCGGCAGCGTAAGCCGGGATTTCATTGGCGTAGAGCACATGTGCGAAGTCGAGGGTAATCCCCAGGTTCGGGCAATCCGCTTCTTCCACCGCCAGCAGACAGGTGGTCACGTTCGGGAAAATGGCAAATGCACGCGGCTCATTGGGTTTGTATTCGATGCTGACATCCATATCCCCGGCGTATTCCGCCACTTCACGCACTGCGCTTACCGCATCTTCCCAGATTTTTTTGTAGTCAGCCTGGAAGCTGTAATCAAACCCGTCCTGCCCCATCCACAGCGTCATGATGCTGGCACCAAATTCACGACCGGCATCAATGCCGCGTTTGGTCAGCTCAATCGCCTGGCGGCGGATTTTGGCATCCGGGTTGGTGTAAGCACCGATTTTGAATTCCGGTGCATCCCAGCGCATCTGCATGCCGTTTACCGCCAGGCCGACATCTTCAATTTTCTGACGCATGGTTTTCACGTCGTCGGTGATGTGCTGAGGGTAGTTCAGATCCAGATGGGTCAGGCCTTTCGCTGTGGCAGCGCGCTCGATCATTTGCAGCACGGAAGGCTTGCCTTTCAGTTCAGGCCAGTAGCGAAAAGCGCCGGAAGCAAAGGAGTTAAGGCGTGTGGCAAATTTAAGTTCTGACATAGTTGATGTCCCTGGTCGTTGGCTCGTAAATTACTTTACAACTTCACATTTATTTGTGAATAAGTGCACTTCTATCATTAACGATAATTTGCCGCAACACAGCGTGCGGTTTTAATCAGCAATTTGAGACGCAATTCACGAAATTTTGACTGGCGCGGCAGGGAAAACAAAAAAGTCTCGCAACTGTGTGACAGGTCGCATTTTGCGCAATTAACACAGAGTGAGCGGCCCCCTTCCCGTTGTGTGATGCAAACGAAAGATTTACTGTTCAGTTAATAACAGTAAATTATCAGCGCACCCGCACAGGATGGAGACGTCAATGCAGCAATCCAAAATCACCCTCAGGAAATCCTTTTTCAGCACCACTCCGGTGGACATCGTCAGCACCGATGGCTGCCGTGCCGAACTGTTCACCTTCCCTTCCGGTATTGAAGCCGTGCGCCTCAGCAACCGGCGCGGGCACCTGATTATCCTGCCCTGGTACGGGCAGATGATCTGGCAGGCGGTGTTCGATGGCGTCGACCTCACGATGGAGAGTCGCTTTCGCGAGCCACGCCCGGCAACGGATGTCGTTGGCACCTACGGGTGTTTTATGTATCACTCAGGCCTGCTCCGTAACGGCAACCCCGGCGAGCATGACAGCCACGCCCTGCACGGCGAGATGCCGCTGGCCCCGATGGATAGCGCCAGTATTGAAACCGGCGAAGATCAAGACGGCCCGTGGATGGCGCTGGCCGGTGAGCGTGAATACCTGATGGGCTTTGGCGACCACTATATGGCACGTCCGCGTGTGGTGATCCGGCCTGACGATGCCACCTTTGGGATTCATATGGCGGTGGAAAATCTCGGTCAGGATACGATGGATTTGATGTACATGTGCCACGCCAACTTTGCCTTTGTTGAAGGAGGCCAGATCGTGCAACCCACCGGCTTCAGTCGTGAGGATCTGGTGGTGCGCACCTCGGTGCCCGCCATCGTCAAGTCTGATGACAACTACCTTCAGCAGTTAGCAAAAATGCAGGAAGACCCCTCTGAGACAGCGGTGATCAGCACGGCTCTCGGCGTGGACCCTGAGCTGGTTTTTTATCTGAAAAACCTGAAGACAGCGCAGGACGGAAAGGTGCACGTAATGCTGCGCAGACCAGCAGGTGATGCATTCACCGTGAGTTACTCCCCGGATGAATTCTCGCATCTGGTGCGCTGGATTCTGGCTAACAACAAGCAAAAAGTGTGCGCCTTTGCCATGCCGGCCACCTGCGGCGTTGAAGGTCACTTCGCAGAACAACAGCAGGGTAATGTCCGATCGCTGGCCGGGGGTGAGCACGCCCGTTTCCACGTACAGCTGGGCTATCTGAATGTCGCTGAGGCGAAGATGAAAGACGCGATCATCCGCACTTCGCGTTAGCGTTTTTGCCGAAATTGCAAAACGGAGGTGTGAGCTGAATCAAATAAGGACACTTTGGTAGAGCAATAAATTTACTTTGAAAGTTTTTTCAGTAAAGTCGATGTCGTCAGACGGACATTTAATGCGGTTTGTTCCTGGCACAAAGAGAAGACGTGTTCGTTTTTGCCCTACACGCTAACGACGCGCACAACTCGTCCTGAAAGGTTAATTTTTGCCGATATCAACAATAAATAAGTGGGTTAAAAATGAATCGTCGCATCCTTGTTAAATTAATGAGTTTATCTGTCCTGATATCCATGACCGCAGGGATTGGCTGGTCAGGCATCGCTGCCGCTGCCGAGACAAAAACCATGGTTACCGTCGTGAAGACCGTGGGCGTTCCGTGGTTCAACATCCTCAACCAGGGGCTGGAGGAAGGCGGCAAACAGTTCAACCTCAAAACCTCCATGGTCGGCCCGACCCGTGCCGACCCGGCACAGCAGGTCAAACTGATTGAGGACCTGATCGCCAAGAAAGTGGACGTAATAGGGCTGGTCCCGCTGGATACGAAAGTGACCGCGCAGGTGGTAAAACGCGCACGAGATGCCGGGATCATGGTGATCACCCAGGAAGGGCCAAACCAGCCGGGGAAAACCTGGGATGTGGAGCTGATGAGCGCCCAGGCCTATGGTGAAGCACAGATGAAAGCGCTGGCACGTGAAATGGGTGAAAAAGGGGATTATGTCGTGCTGGTCGGCACGCTGACCACCACCGGCCATAACCAGTGGGCTGATGCCGCCATCGCTTATCAGAAAGCGCACTACCCTGATATGCGTCTGGCCGCCGACCGTTTCCCGGGGGCTGACTTTATCGATGAGTCTGAGCGCGTCACCCAGGATATTTTGAAAGCCTATCCTAAAGTCACCGGCATTATGTCGATGGGGTCCAACGGGCCGATCGGTGCAGGTAACGTGCTGAAAAAACGCCATTTAGAGAAGAAAATCGCGCTGGTGGGAACCACTATCCCTTCCCAGGCACGGGCCTACATTCTGTCGGGCGTGATCCGCGAAGGCTTCCTCTGGAACCCGAAAGAAGCCGGGCTGGCGATGACATCCGTGGCACGACTGGCGCTGGATAATACAAAATTTGAAACCGGTATGACTATCCCGGGCCTGGGTAAAGCCACGGTCGATACCGAAAACAACGTGGTGATGGTGGATCGAATTCTGATGATCACCAAAGATAACATCGCGGACCTGATCAAGCTCGGACTCTAAAACACACCGTTAATTATTGACAGGCATCGGGCTCCAGGGAGCCCGATGCCGATTCCTTGTACCCTAAATTAATGAAAGGGGTAGCCTGATGTCCGTTTTTTTACAGCTGAATGGAATATCAAAAATATTTGGCGGGGTTCATGCCCTGTCGAACGTCAATCTCACGCTAGAAAAAGGCGAGGTACACTGCCTGTGCGGGCAGAATGGCTGCGGTAAATCCACGCTCATTAAAATCATGTCCGGGGTGCATCAACCTGAACCCGGCGGGCACATTACCATTGCCGGGGATCGCATCAGTCACCTGACGCCGGTAGAAAGCACCCGCCTTGGCGTTCAGGTGATTTATCAGGATCTGTCACTGTTTCCCAACCTGACCGTGGCCGAGAACATTGCCATTGGTCTGCACGCGGGGGGCCTGCGCCAGGTGAACTGGAAACAGGTTCATCAGCTCGCCCGCGATGCCATGCAGCGCATCGGCGTTTCGCTGCCACTCGGCGACAAAGTGGCCGATATTTCTATCGCGCAACGCCAGCTGGTCGCTATCTGCCGGGCAATGGCTGCCGATGCGCGGCTGGTGATTATGGATGAACCCACCTCCTCGCTGACGCGTCACGAAGTGGATGCCCTGCTGAAGCTGACACTGCAACTGAAAGAACGCGGTATCACCATCGTTTTCGTCAGTCACCGTCTGGATGAAGTGCTGGAAATTGCCGACCGGGTTACCGTGATGCGCGATGGCAAAATGCTCGGCACTTATGATGCCAGAGAGATGTCCGACCGCAAGCTGGCCACCCTGATGACCGGTAAAGAGTTCAGCTACCAGTGTGCTGCCAAAGATCGCCCGGAAACCGACACCGTGCTGGAGGTTCGCGGGCTGTCTCGCAAAGATGAATATCACGACATTACCCTTGATGTCCGCCGGGGCGAAATCCTTGGTCTGACCGGGTTACTCGGCTCCGGGCGCACTGAGCTGGCGCTGTCGCTGTTTGGCCTCACCCGCCCTGAACAGGGTGAGATTATCGTGAATGGTGAAGTCGCAGTAATGCGATCCAACAGGGATGCCATTCAACGCGGCATCGCTTATCTGTCAGAAGATCGCCTGGCACTCGGGCTGGTGCTGGAACAGTCCATCAGCACCAATATCACCCTGTCGGTGATTGAAAAACTGGTCAACAAAATCGGTTTTATTCGTGATGATCTCTATGCAGACACCGTGCGTCACGGCATCGACGCCCTGACCATCAAAGCAGGCAATCCTGAGAACAAAGTGAAAACGCTGTCCGGCGGCAACCAGCAGCGCGTGGTGCTCGCCAAATGGCTGGCGACGAACCCCAGCCTGCTAATACTCGACAGCCCGACCGTCGGCGTGGACATCCACGCCAAAGACGGAATTTACGCCGTAATCAGAAACCTTGCCGCACAGGGCATTGCCATCATCATGATTTCGGATGAAATCCCGGAAATTTACTATCACAGCGATCGCGTGCTGGTAATGCGTGCCGGGCGGCTTAACGGCGAATATATTCCAGGTCGCTGCTCGGAAGAAGAATTGAAGGAGGCGGTCAATGCGTGATTTTTTCCAGCGTTTCATCCACACCCACGAGTGCCGGTTGCTGATTGTTATCACGCTGATGGTGATCTTCCTCACCCTGTTCACCCCGGAGTTTGCCTCGCTGCAAAACCTGGTGGATGTCCTTGGGGCAACATCATTTATCGGTATCCTCGCCGTCGGCCTGCTGGTGGTGATCATCACGGGAGGCATTGATATCTCCTTTGCGGCCACGGCCTCGATTACTCAGTTTGCCGCACTGACGGTGGCCAACTACTACGGCATCGGCTGGGTGGGGGTTTTCGCCATCGCTGTCGGGCTCGGGGTCGCACTTGGGCTGATTAACGGCCTGCTGGTGAATTCGCTCAGAACCTCGGCGCTGATTATCACCATCGCCACGCTGAACGTGTTCTTTGGCATTTTACTGACCGTCACCGGCGGTGCTGACATCTTTGCCCTGCCGGACTGGTTTACGGCGGGCTTTGAATTTGTTTTTCATACCGATGCTGACGGCATTCCTTACGCCGTGAACTTCCAGATTATCGCCATGTTCCTGGCCTTCCTGCTGACGTGGCTGCTGCTTAACCGCAGCAATGTAGGCCGTCAAATCTATGCCATGGGCGGCAATCCTGATGCGGCGCAGCGCGTGGGGTTTAACGTTTACCGATTGAATATGCTGGTATACGGCTATATGGGGGCGCTGGCAGGCATTGCGTCACTGGTGCAGGCGCAGCTGGTGCAATCCGTATCGCCTACCGCGCTGGTCGGGCGCGAACTGGATGTGGTGGCGGCCGTGGTCATTGGCGGTGCCAGTCTGACCGGCGGTTCCGGTACGGTGCTGGGTACCGTACTCGGGCTGGCGCTGATCGCGATTCTGCAAAATGGGCTGATCCTGCTCGGCGTCTCGTCGTACTGGTCGCTGTTCAGTACCGGTCTGGTGATCATCACCGCGATGATCATGATGGCGAGAGAAACGCGCAAACGTCACAAGCAGGCAGAACCCGGAGTGGCATCATGAAAAATCATAACAACAGCCTGTTAGATAACCTGCTTCACCGCGTGGGGGCCACCAATGCCCGCCTGCTGGTGATGCTGGCCCTGATGGTCATCGGCCTTGGCCTGCTGGAAGGCAACAAACTGTTTGGCATCGCCGGGCTGCAGTCAATGGGCTTTCAGCTCCCCGAGCTGGGATTCCTGGCGCTGGCCATGATGATCCCGATGCTGTCTGGCGGTATCGACCTGTCGATTATCGCCACGGCTAATCTGTGCGCGCTGACGGTGGCCTATATGCTGGCCGCTCTGATCCCTGAAACTCAGGGTGTGGCCTGGGGCATGGTCCAGTTTGCGGCGATCGGTGCCGGGCTGGTGGTCGCCGCGCTGGTAGGTTTGCTCAACGGCATACTGGTGGCGTACGTGCGAGTGCCACCGATGCTGGCCACCCTCGGCACCATGACCGCGGCAAAAGGGCTGGCGATTGGTATCAGCCATGGCAATGTGATTTCCGGTTTCCCTGAGCCGATTGTCTTTATCGGTAATGGCACGCTGCTCGGCATTCCCGTGGCGCTGCTTATCTTTGCCGCCGTCATCGTCCCGTTAAGCATATTCGTCAATAAAACCCCGCTGGGTAATGCTATTGCGATGATAGGTTCCAACGAGCGGGCAGCACAGTATTCCGGCATCAATACACGACGCAGTCTGGTCTGGGTCTATCTGATCGCTTCCCTGTTAGCCGGTATCGCAGGGATCATCATGATGGCACGCTTCGATTCGGCTAATGCGGCCTATGGTGAAAGCTACCTGCTGGTGGCGATCCTCGCAGTGGTGCTGGGTGGTGTAGATCCCTTAGGGGGATTTGGCAGAGTGAGCGGCGTGATCCTGTCGCTGCTGATCCTGCAACTGATGTCGACAGCATCCATACTGCTCGATCTCAGCCAGTTTATTACGCTGGCGCTGTGGGGGGCGATCCTGCTGCTGGCCTCCGGCGGTCTGGTGCTGAAAGAGTGGATGTCTGAACGCGCGAAAGCGAAGACGGCGACACGGGCTTATAAGGTCTGACGCCCCCTCATAGACGTACAGATGACCCACATTGATCGTCACCCGATCAATGTGGGAAATCATTACATTAGCCCCACTCTATGGGTCATGATATGTTTACGCGTTAACACACTGAGTAAGGAAATAAGGTGTCTCATGGTCAACTCTGCCGATGATGCAAGTTCGATTGGCCCCCGGTTACGCATGATGGTGTCGCTGCTGACCCCGCTGGAAACGAAACTGGTCAACGCGGTGCTCTCAAACGACTTTCATGAACGGGTTGCCCTGAAAGACGTGGCCAGCCAGTGCGACATGTCTGAAGCCATGGTGGTCAAAACAGCAAAAAAACTGGGCTTCAGTGGCTTCAGAGAGTTGCGCAGTAAAGCGGCGGAATATAATCGCCTGCCGATCACCGAAATGCATCAGGAAGTCTCCCCGACGGATACGGCAGCGGAAATTGTCACCAAGGTGTTTCGCACTTCGGCGCAGGCGCTGGAAGAAACCCTGGCGATCCTCGATATGAAAGCCTTTGAACGTGCTGCCGAACTGCTGGCGAAAGCGCAACAGCGTGATTTTTATGGCTTCGGAGGGTCAGCACAAATCGCCCGCGATGCGGTGCATAAATTTCTGCGTATTGGTGCGCGCGCCACCGCCTGGGATGATCCCCATATGATGCTGATGTCAGCCTCATTACTGGGTAAAAATGATGTGGTGCTGGCGATTTCGCATTCCGGCCAGACCAAAGATATTCTCGAAGCCGTTAAAGCCGCACAGGCCAACCAGGTGCCGGTGATCGCTATTACTAATTATTCCGGCTCGCCGCTGGCCAATCTGGCCGATACGGTATTGTGCTCCACGGCACGGGGGTCTCCACTCACCGGTGAAAACGCCGCCGCACGCGTCGCCCAGCTCAACATTCTGGATGCCCTGTTCGTGGTGGTGGCGCAAAGTGATTATGCTCATGCCGAGCAACAGCTCAACCGCACGATGATGTCTGTCGCCCACAAAAGAAAATAATCCGGCCGCTAGCCGGACTTATTCTGTGTGGGGCAGATCCTCATCCGGCGTCACAATGCGCACCAGATGAATAATCAGATACAGCAGCTCATCGTTGGTTAATGATACCTGCAACAGGTTAAACACATATTCGCCAATCAGCTGACTGGCGCGATAGTGATCGGGATATTCAGCCTTAACCTGGGTGAAAATAAAATCGTCTTTATTGGCGATCTGCCGCCCCTCCACCATCCGTTGAATAAAAAATTGCAGGTGGGTCAGGAAGCGCTGGTAGTTCAGGGAGTCCCGGTTGATCTCCACGCGAAAGTGGTACTTGATGATATTGAAAATATCTTTCAGCATCTTCACCGACAGCAGCGTGGTTTCCATGTTTTGCACATCGGTTTGCCCGTTAACCAGATGGAAGGCAATATTCCCGGCCTCCTCTTCCGGCAGGTCAATATTCAACTGCTGGTTAAGCTGCCGCACCGCCTGTTGCGCCACGGCAAACTCACGCGGATAAAAACGTTTTACCTCAAACAGCAGCCGGTTCTGGATGGCAATCCCTTTTGTAAAACGCTCAACAGCAAAGCTGATATGGTCCACCAGCGTAAAAAACAGCTGCTCACTCAGCCGGCTGTTTAACTGGGCGCTGGCACGGTCGAGCAGCTCCTGCACCAGCGGCAGCAGAGACTCCGGCGCATTTTCAATCACCCGCAGATAGTCGCGGCGGGTCTGGCTTCCCTGCACGATAAAGATCTTCTCAATCTGTGACGCATCCAGCGTATCGCCCACCTTGCTGTTAAAGCCGATGCCCTTCCCCATCACGATGACTTCGTCATGGTCAGCGGTGCTGGAGAGCACCAGACTGTTATTCAGCACCTTTGCTACGGTCATTTTATCCATCGTGCTGCCATCCGGCCCCTGTGCTGCTGATTGTGCGCTCTGTTTTACCGGGTCGCGCCGTTGCTGGCAATCACCCGCTGATACCAGCCGAAGCTGGCCTTGCGGATACGCCGTAGACCTTTCACGTCATGCTCGCCGCGATCCACATATATAAAGCCGTAGCGTTTACCATAGCCCTGATGCGTACTGACCACATCAATGGCTGACCACGGGCAATACCCCATCAGCGGCACGCCATCCGCTATCGCCAGCTGCATTTGCGCGATGTGCTGACGCAAAAAATCGATACGATAATCATCGGCAATGATATCGCCTTCCTCCAGCACATCCGGCGCGCCCATCCCGTTTTCTGTGATCAGAATCGGCAAATGATAGCGTTCCCAGGTTTTACGCAACGTCAGACGCAGCCCGACCGGATCAACCACCCAGCCATACGGCGTTTTTTCCACCCAGGGATTTTCGGCTGCCCGATACACACCCGGTTCGCCCAGCATGATTTGCTGGTCACCGGCACGTGCGCTGATATCCGACGCATCGCCCTGGCTGGCGGCGATGGTGGCGGTCGAGTAGTAGTTAATCGCAATAAAATCCGGTTTACCCTGGCGTAAAATCTCAGCATCCCCGGCGGCCATCTGTGGGGCAAGACCGCGATCCTGCAGATAATGCCAGGCCAGCGCGTTATAGCGCCCGTGCACCGCCACATCAAGAAAACTCCAGCAGCGCAGGGTTTCCCAGTTATGCGCGGCGATAGCATCTTCCGGGCGGCATGTGGCCTGATACATTGACGTGGTATTGATCGCCGGGCCAATTTTGCTGTCGGGCAACATCTGATGACACAGCGCCATCACCTGTGCCTGGGCCAGCATCATATGATGATTTTGCTGCCAGAGGGACGCTGGCGACGGCAGTTCACCACCGGGCGGCAGACCAATGGCGCCCGGATGCAGGATCATGGTGTTCTGTTCGTTGATAGTCAGCCAGTGTTTCACTTTGCCGCCAAAATGACTGAACAGCGTACGCGCATACTCAACAAATGCCGCTATCGTTGCGCGGTTCTCCCATCCCCCCTGTTCCTCCAGGCACCAGGGCAGGTCAAAGTGATAAAGCGTGGCAATCGGCTCAATACCGTGACGGTTTAGTTCATCAATCAGTCGCTCATAGAACGCCAGCCCCGGCGCATTCACCTCACCGACGCCGCCGGGAATGATGCGCGTCCAGGCGATGGAGAAGCGATAGGCTTTCAGTCCGAGTTCGGCGAAAAGCTGTACATCTTCGATGCAGCGATGATAGTGGTCGCTGGCAACGGTAAAATCTGCCGTCTCCTGCGGGTGCTGGCACATATCGATAATCGACGGGCTTTTGCCGTCTTCATTCCATGCCCCTTCCACCTGATAGGCAGAGGTGGATGCCCCCCACAAGAAGCCATCCGGGAAAGGCTGGGATTGTTGATAAATCATGATACGCTCGCTTGTTGTTTTGGGGTCAGGGCCAGCAAAGCTGAGCCGCCATTGACATGGTCTGTAGCCAGATTCTGCACGATCTGATAGTCATCACTGTTGACCACCAGCACCGGCGTAATCAGTTCATATCCCGCGGCGGTAATGGCTGCGCAATCAAAGGTCACCAGCACACCCCCCGTCTGGACACGGTCGCCCACCTGTAATGAAGAGGTGAAATACGTGCCGTTCAGATTGACGGTATCGATTCCGACGTGGATCAACACCTCTGAACCACTGTCCGACAAAATTCCCACGGCATGCTTCGACGGCAGAAAGGTCACGACCACCCCATTAACCGGCGAGAGCAGTTCACCGCGATCCGGCACAATGGCCACGCCCTGGCCTAACAGCCCCTGAGAAAAAACGTCGTCCGGTACTGCCGACAGCGGCAGCACACGCCCGCTCAGAGGGCTGTGCAGGGTTTCACTCACCTGAGTCGATGGCGAGGCACCTGCTGCCTGCACCGGCACAGGTTCGGCAGTCGCTTCATCCGCGGCTTTAGGATCATCAAAACCCAGTATCCAGGTCAGCGCAAAGGCGACGACCACCGCGATCAGGCAGGTCACCAGCGCATGCACAATATTCATCGGGTTTTCACCAATAAACGCTGGCAACGCCGCCAGGCCCGGTGAGACGAAGGCGTAGCGCACCAGCCCACTTAACCCGGCATAGATTCCGGCACAGCCGCCGCCGATCATCGCGGCAATCAGCGGGCGTTTTAACTTCAGCGTCACCCCGTATAACGACGGTTCAGTAATCCCCAGCAGCGCGGTAAAACCGGAGGACGATGCCAGCTGCTTCAGATCTTTATTTTTGGTTTTCAGTGCAACACAGAGCGTCGCCGCCCCCTGGGCAATATTGGAGGCCAGCATACCGGGGCCGTTAATCGTCTCAAATCCCTGGCGGGTCAGCTGCATGGTGGCAATCGGTGTCATCGCCCAGGCAGTGCCGGTGATCACCAGGAAGGGTTGCAGCCCGCCCATCAGCATTGGAATCAGCCAGCTGGCCTTGCCGTTAATCGCCGACGCGCCGCTCGCCACCAGGTCATTGAGTAAAATCCCAAACGGCCCTATCGCCACCAGCGCCAGCGGTGCCGTCACCAGCAGCACAATCATCGGTTTGATAAAGAAAGTGATCATCGACGGCGACACGCGTTCAGCGAAACGTTCCACCCATGACATGATCCACACGGTAAAGATGATGGGCAGCACGGAGCCGGCATAAT
This sequence comes from Erwinia sp. JH02, assembly GCF_013074405.1. Lineage (NCBI taxonomy): Bacteria > Pseudomonadati > Pseudomonadota > Gammaproteobacteria > Enterobacterales > Erwiniaceae > Erwinia > Erwinia sp. JH02. Next base: position 12,063 of record NZ_JABANZ010000004.1, on the reverse strand, counting down.
CGGCCAGACGAACGTCGATCCCGATAAAGGTGATCTCCCCGCCTTTCGCCAGCATTTGCGCCAGGTTGGGGTGCAGCATCGCCCCGGCAATCGTCATGGCAAGGATGGGGTTGCAGGAAAACTTAATCGCCGCACCGTAGGCCAGCAGCACCGGCAGGAAGAAGAAGGCGGCATCAGCAATGGTATCCAGTAGCTGATAGGTGGTGCTGCTGACGCTGATCAGCCCGCACAGTTTCAGAATCGCCAGCAGGGCTTTGATCATCCCGGCGCCGGTGATTGCCGGGATAACCGGGGTGAACGTGGTGGAAATCACGCTGATAATCTGGCTGAAAATTCCGCCTTTTGCCGCCGCAGGTTTGCCGCCTGGCGCGGCACTGCCAATAGCATCCAGCATCGTACGGTAGGTCTGCTGCACCTGGTTTCCCACAACAATCTGGAACTGGCCGCCGCTTTCCACCACGCCGATCACGCCCGGAAGCTTCTCAATTTCCGTCTCCTGTACCTGGCTGCGGTCGCTGAACTCAAGGCGCAGACGTGTCGCACAGTGAGTGAGCCTGCTGATGTTATTTTTGCCGCCGCTGAGTGCTAAAATCTCATGGCCGAGTTTTTTATAATCCACGGTATTCCCTCAAAAAAAACCAAAAAAAAAGACCAAAATAAAAATGCGCCTCAAAAAAGAGGTCATGCATTTTTATTTTGGTCTTGCCTGCTTTACCAGTGACATGCCGCAATAAAAAATGGGGGCAACCTGTAAAGCCGTTGCGCCGCGATTATCATCATTTCCGGCGTTAACTGGCAATGACTCCCATAACAGAATGGGATCTGGCTCTCATGTTTTAGCGAATAAACGTCGAGGTGCGCCTCTGTTCCGGCAACCTGCTGACCTCAGGGGACCCCACAAAAATGAATGGCTGGCAGTCTGGCTTCAGGTTCGGGGCCAGTTTGAGCACGCCGGAACGGCAACGGCCGCATCCCTGCGGGCCTCGGCACGCGACGTCCTGTCGTGTGACGTCCGGCTTACCTCAATCTGGCCCCTTCCCCGCAGAACCGTTGCTCGCGGTGGGTTTTAAAACTGCCACGACATGGCGCTCTCTGTGCATTGGTTTGGATGTTGACCTGGGTTTTGACGTTGAGGCGGCAATTAAGCAGCGCTGAGGAAGCGCAGTGAACCAGGACGAACCACCAGGACGGCGGTGAGAGGGAGAGCCGGCACAGGGATGTGCCGTCACGACCAGTCCGTCGGTGAACGGAGCTGACGATGGCACCCGCTGAAAGCGGGCGATGCGCCTGCCGCAAGCCCGGATTCCAAAGGGCGGGGCGACTGCCGCCCTTTGGTCGCTTCGCCCGCACAGCGGGAAAGCGAAACGCCCTTGACGTTGACCTTAACGTTGACCTTGACGTTGACCGTCATGCAGACCATCCCCCCGGGTCAGGGGAAGTCCCTCCCGTGCTACTCCAGCGGCACGAACTTCAGCTCACTCAGCGGCTGCACTTTCTCTTCACGCACCATTTTGTATTCGGTGTCCGGCCCGAGCCAGCGGTTCCAGATGCGGTCAATTTCACCACCCTGCTCCATCGCCATCAATCCGGCATTCACTTTGGTCAGCAGCGCCTCATCGCCTTTTTTCATCCCAACGGCGACCGGTTCCAGCGCCATCGGCTCTTTGATCATCGCCAGCTTGATATTGTCAGCCGCAGCGCGGTTAACCAGCTGGGTGGCGGTCATACCGTTGGTGACAAAACCCACGGATTTATTCTGTTGCAGTGCTAAGTAGGCCGATGCGGTATCCTGGAACGTCACCGGCTTAGCCTGCGCCATGCGAATGGATTGTTCTGAGGTGGAACCTTTCGTTGAACTCAGGCGCTTGCCTTTGAAGTCTGCCGGGGTTTTATCGGCATTGGGGCTTTTCACCACCAGCACCTCTTTCGCAATGTAGTACGGATCGCTGAACTGGATCTGCGCAGCACGGCTTTTGGTGTAAGCGAGGTTGGCGATCAGTACATCCACGCGCCCGGTCGTCAGCACCGCGATACGGGCTTCGACGGAAACCGGCATCAGGTTCACCTTGACTCCCAGTTGACCCGCCAGCGCCTGGCACAGGTCAACATCCATCCCCACCAGCTGACGGGTTTTCGGATCCGGTGAGGAGAACGGCGGGACATCAGCGTAAACGCCACAGTTAAGCTGACCACGGCTGGCAATATCAGACAGCGTATCAGCCTGCGCAGACAGGGTGGCACTCAGCAGTAAGGGCAGGCAGATCGCCCACGACAGCGGAAGTTTCTTATTCATCATCGACAGACTCCGTTAATGTGCAGGTGAGATCAGTGCTGACGCAGATCGGTCAGGAAACGCTGGGCGCGCTCATGTGCGGGCCGGGTAAAAAAGTCTTCAGGTCGGGCTTTTTCGAGGATCTTTCCTTCATCCATAAACCAGACCGTGTCCGCCACTTCGCGGGCAAAATTCATTTCGTGTGTCACGCACATCATGGTCATGCCATCCCGTGCCAGACCGCGCATCACGTTCAGCACTTCCCCGACCATTTCCGGGTCAAGCGCCGATGTCGGTTCATCAAACAGCATCACCGGGGGCTTCATTGCCAGCGCCCGGGCAATCGCCACGCGCTGTTGTTGCCCACCGGAGAGCTGAGCGGGCCAGGCATTGGCTTTGTGTGCAAGACCCACGCGGTCGAGTAAAGCCAGCGCCTGTTGCTTCGCTTCACTGCGCTTCATCCCCAGCACTTTCACGGGTGAAAGCATCACGTTGTCGACCACCGACAGATGCGGGAACAGGTTAAAACTCTGGAACACAAAGCCAATGCGCGCCCGCAGCTTGTTCTGCTGCATGCCGCTGCCGTGAATATCATGACCATCGAACACGATCTGCCCCTCCTGGATCGGCTCCAGGCGGTTGACGGTGCGGATCAGGGTAGATTTGCCAGAACCGGACGGGCCACACACCACCACCACCTCACCGCTGTTCACTTCCGCGTTGAGATCGGCCAGAGCGTGATACGCGCCATACCACTTATTAACCTGATTAAACCGGATAATCGGATGCATGCCTTACTCCTCAATAACGGGTTTGGTCACCAGCAACGTGCCGGACTGTGAAGAGGCCACCGGATGGCTGCGATTACGTTTCTGCGCAATGCGCCGCTCCAGCCAGTTCGCCAGCCACGTCAGACTGAAACAGATGATGTAATAGCTCAGTGCCACAATGGCAAACACCTGGAAAGGTTTAGTCAGCAGCTGGTTGTTGACCTGGTTGGCCGCAAAGGTCAGCTCAGGAACGTTGATCACATAGCCCAGCGTGCTGTCTTTAATAATCGAGACCAGCTGGCTGACCAGGCTTGGTAACATGTTGTAGAGCGCCTGCGGCAGGATCACCAGACGGAAGGTGCGGGTGTAGCTCATGCCCAGCGCACGTGATGCCTCGTACTGCCCCGGCGGCAGTGCCTGGATACCGGCACGGACGATCTCCGCGATATAGGCACTTTCATAGATCACCAGGGTGATCAGCATGGTGCCGAAGCCGCTCAGGGTGTGCCCCAGTAACAGCGGCAGACAAAAGTAGGTCCAGAACACCACCATCAGCAGCGGGATGCCGCGCAGCACGTACACCCAGGCAGTCGCTGGCCAGCGCAGCCAGCGGTAAGGTGAAACACGTGCCACGCTCAGCAGTACGCCGAGCGGCAGCGCAAACACAATCGCCAGTACTGACACCAGTAAGGTACAGAGCACCCCGCCCAGCGGGCCGTTCGGATACTGCCCCATCAGGAACAACATGCCGTTCTGCTGTAAAATCGTCAGCATTTCCGTCATCAGACGTTACCTCGCATAGACACGTTGGAAACGTTGCGCCAGCAGCGCACCCGCGCCCATCAACAACAGAGAGAAGAACAGGTAACAGAGCGTCGACACCAGGTATGCTTCAAAGGTACGGAAGGTGTAGTTTTCGATTTCCCGCGTCACGTAGGTCAGGTCTGCCACGCCAATCACCATCGCCAGACTGGTGTTTTTAAACAGCAGCACCGTGTGGTTAATCAGCGCAGGTAACGCATTACGAATGCCCTGCGGCAGAATGATCAGATGCATCGACTGCATATATCCCATGCCGAGGGCGCGGGCGGCTTCCGTCTGCCCCTCCGGCGTGGCACGCAGGCCGCTGCGGATGTCCTCGGAAAAATACGCCGCCTGGCACAACCCCAGCGCCACCAGTGAGAAGACAAATTCGGCGTTGAAATCATTCAGCCACATCTGCACCGATTCCGGCAGCAGCGTGGGAATGGCGAAATACCACATCATCAGCTGGATCAGCGTGGGCACATTGCGGTGATACGAGACATAAGCGGCCACCAGCCACTGCAATACGCGCAGGTTACTGAGGCGGATCACCACCAGCAGCATCGCCAGTACCATCGCCAGCAGCCAGGAACCCAGCGCCAGTTGCAGCGTCAGCAGCATGCCGTCGATGATCATCTGCCCGTACTGGCCATGCAGAATGACGCTAAAATCAAGTGAACCGTTCATTGTCGCTTGCCCTCAGTTAATCGGCTTGTCAGCGGATGGCATCACCAGGACGCATGGTCGACAACCCACCCGGCACCTGAAGCGTCGGCGTGATCTCGATATGACCGATATTCACCGCCACCGGGGCGGCCAGCGCGAAGGCGACGGTATCGGCGATATCTTTGGCCTGCGGCAGTTCGAAGCCGTCGATAAACTGGCGGCGTGCCCCCTCTTTATCACCGGACACGTTACCGAAGATATCGGTCGCCACCCGGCCAGGGCAGATTTCGGTGATACGCACACGTTTGCCATAACAGTCGACGCGCAGCTGACGCGAGAGCGCATGCACACCCGCTTTGGTGGCGTGGTAAATCGAGTTGCCACCGAAGTTGTAGATCGCTGCAATCGACGTAATGTTGATCACATGCCCGCAGTCGCGCTCCATCATGCCCGGCACCAGCAGGCGGCAGAGATGCAGCACCGCACGCAGGTTCACATCCACCTGGGTGTCTACATGCTGTTCTTCGGCACTAAGAATGGAGCCAGGATGTGAAACACCGGCGTTGTTGACCAGAATATCGATCGGCAGGTCGCGGCAGACCTCGGTCAGTGCGTTAACATCCGCAACATCCACTACGTGGGGAATACAACCGGTCCGGGCGGCCAGGCGCTCCAGCTCATCACTGCGGCGTGCCAGCGCATGCACCACAATGCCCTCTTTGCACAGGCGCTCGACGATGGCTTCCCCCATGCCGGCGGATGCGCCGGTGACCAGGGCCGTTTTGTAATCTGAAAAAGGCATAATGCACTCCTGTTATTCTTCTGGTGTTTTGACTCTATCCCCCTGGGCTTACCAGGGGGTAAGAGGTAAAGCCTTTGTGGCAATAAGCCACTCTTATAACCGGGCTTAACGGGCTTTTTGTTGTGACAGCGATCTGATTTCTCCGCCATTTGCCTGGATATCCCGGCGCAGACGCGCAATCAGTGCCAGCGCCCCCGGCGTGTCACCGTGCAACAAAATGGAGGACACATTCATCGGCAGCCGTGTGCCGTCGATGGCCGTGATGGATCCGGAGGTCAGCAGGTCGATCACCCGGCGACTCACCTCTTCCACATCATGAATAACGGCCCCCGGAGACCCCCGTGGCACCAGCAGGCCATTGGCCTGAAAAGCCCGGTCGGCAAGGAAGGTGCAGGCGACATGCAGCCCCAGCTCGCGTGCGCAGCGTTCAACGGCATTGCCCGGCGTGGTGCTGATAATCAGCGCGGGATCAAAAGCCCGTACCGCCTGTAACAGCGGCCGTGCCAGCGCCTCCTCTTCTGCCGCCATATTGCCCAGTGCGCCGTGAAAACTCATGTGCGTCAGCGGATAGTGGGCAGCACGGGCAAAGCCGGATAACGCCCCCAGTTGATAGGTGACATCGTGTGCAAGCCGGGCCGGATCGATCTGCATCCGGCGGCGACCAAACCCCTGTAAATCCGGGAAACCAACGTGGGCACCCAGGTCAACACCGTGCTGTTTCGCCAGCGCAACGCTGCGAGCCATGATCGTGGCGTCGCCCGCATGAAATCCGCAGGCCACGTTCGCCGAGCTGATCAGTGCCATCAGTCCGGCATCATCCCCGAGGGTGTAGTCGCCAAAGCCTTCGCCGAGATCGGCGTTAAGATCGATGCTGCGCATGGCTCTGTTCCTCTGTCTGTGGTTTTTCCTGCGGCAGCAATTGCATCAGCGCCTGGGCGTACTCCACTGCCTGACCTTGTGTCGCCTCAATGCTAGTCAGGATGCCGTCCTGCGGCGCACGGACCGGCAGGCAAAGCGGCCCGGCCTGAACCAGCGCCAACAGACAGCCTGCTTCCACCGGCCCGGAAACGGGGCCGACGTTTTTACCGCTCAACGGGTCCTGTAACCAGAGGCGGCCCGGCATCGGTGCCGTGACGCCAACCGGCATGACGGGCACCGCTATGGCAGCAACCGGTTCGGGGGCAGCGACGGGCCGCTGACTTCCCGGCTGACAGGTCATGCGAATGGCATAGTCCGCGCTGTTAATTTGCAGGCTGGTCAGGCCGCTACGCTGCATCTGATTGACCAGGCCCTGTAACTCTCGAAATGCTAACATTCGTTCTCCTTTTATCGGGTCAGCCCGCGCTGCGGCGGTAACGTTCAATCTGATGACACAGGTTATCCAGCCAGCGGTCCTGCTCCTGCTGTGCCTGCTGCGCCTGAAGCAGATCCACTTCCACAAAACGTACCTGGCTGCCCACCGGCACCTGTCCCAACAGCCACATGTCGGCGTCTATCACCGTCCCCAGTTTCGGATAGCCTCCGCTGGGTTGCGCATCACGCATCTGAATAATCGGCTGGCCGCTATGGGTGACCTGGATAACGCCAGGGATGATGCCGTGAGAACGCATCTCCAGCGGCACTTTTGCCACCAGCCCTTCGCCTTCCAACCGGTAGCCGTAGCGGTTGCTTTGCGGTGTGATACGCCACGACTGCTGCCAAAAGCGCTGGACAGATTCCGCCGTGAAGCGGGTGTATTCGGCCGCGGGCAGCACGCGGATGTGCGGCACCTGCAATGAGCCTGCTTGCAACGTCAGTCGTGGTGAGGGAATACCGAAGTCAGAGGCACCACGATAGTCAGGGGTGCGGGCGTTCAGCCGGTCGCCTGCGCTGAGGCCCCGTCCCTGCCAGCCGCCAAATTCACCGCGTAACTGCGTGCTGCGCGAACCGAGCACCCGGGGAACATCCACCCCACCCGGCAGGTGCAGATAGCTGCGGGCGGAAAAACGCGAGGCATTGAGCGTCAGCACTTGGCCTGCGCGGGCGTGTGCCACCCACCATGCGGGAACCGGCTTGCCGTCCAGCGAGGCCTGGCTGTCACCGCCGCTGAGCGCAAACAGGCCATCGCTATGAAAACGGACACGGAAAGGAAACAGCGGGACTTCAATCACTGCGTCGTCCGGGTGATTACCCAGCAGCGCATTACCGAGGCGCAGCGCCAGAGGGTCCATCACCCCCGCCGTACCGACGCCGTAATGCAGCGCGCCGAAGCGACCATTATCCTGCACGCTGGTGAGCGGTGTGGTGCGTTCAATTTCGATCATGCCAGCACCTTTTCCACGCGAAAACGAATGCTGTCACCGGGCTGCAAACGCACCGGCGGTTCAGCGTGGGCATCAAAGAAGATAAAATCCGTGCGGCCGATGGTGTTCCAGCCGCTCGGTCCGGCGGAGGCGGAAACGCCCGTCTGCACACCGCCAATCGACACTGAACCACCGGGAATGCTCTGCACCGGGGTACTGCGACGTGGCGTGGCGATCTGCGGGTCCATATTGCCGAGATAGCAGTAACCCGGATGGCTACCGAGGGCATAAACCGGATAGAGGGGTTCGCTGTGACGCTGAACGATTTCCTGAATCGTCATACCGGTGTGTTCCGCCACATCGCAGATATGCGGCCCCGGTTCGCCACCGTAGATGACGTTCAGTTCGATGATGCGCCCGGAGAAGGTTTTACTCTCCCCCCGCTCCCACTGGCGCAGCAGCTGTTCCGGCAGCGATTCGGCCCCGCACCACTGTGGGTCGAACACCAGCATCAGGTTGTTCATCCCCGGAACCACGCCGCGAATACTGTTCAGCCTGGCACTGTAGTCTGCCAGCGCCCAGATGCGCTGCTGGTTCACTAGTGAAAGTGCCCCCGGCGCTTCAAACAGCAGCGCGTGGGTGCCCAGCCAGCTGATTTGCGGTGCCTGTAACTGACCTGCTGGATCCATTCCTCATCCTCAACATCATATCCGTCAACGGAAAGCCCGACATAAGGCCACTGTAGCCCGGTCGTTCTGCCAGTCTGTAAGAGGGTTTCGCTTTAGGGGGATAAGACAGACTTATTACTCTTAAGATTTTGCGTGCATGAGGTGCATACCATCAGCACGGGTCGATCGAAAAAGATGATCGACCCCTACAGAGTATCGCCGCCTCCTTCAGAAGATGACCTTACCCCACCAGCGTCAGTGGGCGATTGTCCTGAGTACGTTCGGCCATCAGCGCCAGCAGGATTTTTTTCACCGCCTCGGCAGGCTGGGAAAGCGGCAGGTGATCCGAGGTACAAAATGAGAGTGGCGCCTGAATGCCCGGGTCGACAATCTTCGCCATGCGTGCATGGGCCTGTGCCACCATGTTGCGCGCAATGGACTCCGGCAGAATAGTGGCACCGAGGTTATTATCCAGCGCCAGTGCCAGCGTGGAAGCTGACTCAATTTCACATTTTACGCTGTAAGAGAGGTTTTTCTGCACGAAGGCTTCATCGACCAGTTTGCGCATAATGTTGTAAGGACGCGGCAGGAACAGCTCCAGATGTGCAATCTCTTGCAGGGTAACGGTTTTACCAAAGCTGGCGGTGGCCTGCGGCGTCACCAGATACAGGTCCTCTTTCATCAGCGGGATAAACGCCAGCCCGTGCACCTGACGGTTGCCATACAGCACCGCCATATCCATACGCCCGCTCATGATCAGTTCACTGAGGGTGGTGCCGAAGCTTTCATTAAAATAGAGCAAAATGCCCGGGTGCTGTTTACGCACTTCTTCCATCAGCGGCAGGGCCAGCAGCGAGGCCGCCGTACCGGGCGCCAGCCCGACCGACACCTGCCCACTCAGTGCCTGCCCGGCACCATCAATGGCACTCTGTGCCTGTTCGCACTGGCGCAGGATCGCCTGGGCGTGCGCATAAAGAATATTGCCCGCCTCGGTGGGCGTGACGCCGCGTTTGGTGCGGATCAGCAGTTGCTGTTTGACTTCGCCTTCCAGCGATGCGAGCTGCTGGCTGAGTGCAGGCTGCGCGATGTGCAGAATATCAGCTGCCTGAGTCAAACTGCCGACATCGACAATTTTGATAAAGTATTTGAGCCGCCTGAGATTCATCGTGACCTTCCTCTTCTGCACTGCGCTGCGGTAACAATCGGGTGAAGGGGAATATAGCAAGATCCAGACCACTCTAAGGGTGAGCGCCGACACATCAAGAAAGTTAATATGTAAAACAGTGAGATAGATCGCTATTTTAACCGTTTTTTAACATCCTTTTTCTCCGTTCTGTGATGCAGCGCTGCACCAATAAATGGCTTTTGCTTATGGCTCTGCCCCATCCATAAGCTTTCGCTCTTGAATCAGAACAAACTCCTCTTAGCCGAAGCGCGCCGGTGTTCGTAACTTAAGGCTATTACGCCACCGACCGGAGTGTTGCCATGAGTGCCATCCATATTGCTAATCGCGTTACCCGCATTAAACCCTCGCCGAGCAGTACCGCTTCCGACCGCGCCAATGCGCTAAAACGTGCCGGAAAATCGATTGTTAATCTGGTGGTGGGTGAGCCGGACTTTGACACGCCCGCGGTGATCCGCCAGGCCGCCAGCGCCGCGATTGAGCGCGGTGAAACGCGCTATACACAGAATAACGGTACCCCGGCACTGCGTGCGGCGATCGCAGAGAAGTTCCTGCGTGAGAACCGCCTGACGGTAAATGCCGATGATGTGATTGTCACCAACGGGGCCAAGAGCGCCATTTTTAACGCCTTTGCCGCTACGCTGGAAACCGGCGATGAAGTGCTGATCCCGGCACCTTTCTGGGTTTCCTATCCGGATATGGTGCTGGCCTGCGATGGCCGCCCGGTGATTGTCACCTGTAGCGAGCAGGACGGGTTCAAACTGACGCCGGAAAATCTGCGTGCGTCGATTACCAGCCGCTGCCGCTGGCTGCTGATTAACTCCCCTTCCAACCCGAGCGGTGCCAGCTATACGCGTGCCGAGCTGCGCGCGCTGGCCGATGTGCTGCTGGATTACCCGCACCTGGCGATCATGACCGACGATATCTACGAGCATATCCGCTATGACAATGCGCCGAATGTGCATCTGCTGGAGGTGGAGCCGCGCCTTGCTGACCGTACCCTAATCGTCAACGGCGTGTCGAAAACCTACGCTATGACCGGCTGGCGTATCGGTTATGCCACCGGGCCTAAAGCATTGATCGCGGCGATGGGCACGCTGCAATCGCAGTCCACCAGCAACGCCAGCTCCGTCAGCCAGGCTGCGGCACTGGCGGCGCTGAACAGCGGTACCGAATTTATCACCCACAGCCTGGAGGTTTACCGCCAGCGCCGTGACGATATGGCCGCACGTCTGAATGCTATTCCCGGGCTGAGCTGCCGTCTGCCGGAAGGCGCCTTTTATCTTTACGTCAACTGCGGGGGGCTGCTGGGGAAAACCACGGCGGAAGGGCAACGTCTGTCCACGGATAACGACGTGGTGCTGTGGTTGCTGGATACCGCTGGCGTTGCGGTGGTGGCCGGGGCTGCTTACGGCCTGTCGCCTTATTTTCGCCTGTCGATTGCTACCGATTTACCTGCCTTGCAACAGGGCGCGGATCTGATTGCCGCTGCCGTTGCCAGCCTGAACTAAACGAGGATTGTTATGACTGTTGGTAACCGTATTTTCTTACAACGTGATTTACAGGCCGCGCCCTGGGTTGAGGCGTTCCGCACCCTGCCTGCGGCTGTAGTTGCAGACTGCATGAGCCGTCTGCCTGCACTGGCCTGCGATATTCGGCTGATGAGCAATCCGTCCCATTCCACCATGTGCGGTCTGGCGGTCACGGTCAAAGCCCGTTCCGGTTGTAATCTGATGCTGCATAAAGCGATGGATATGGCAGGTGCGGGTGATGTCATCGTGGTGTCGAACGAGGGCGATCGCAGCCAGGCGCTGATGGGGGAAGTGATGACCACCTGGGCACGCCAGCGCAATATTGAAGGACTGGTACTGGACGGCGCGATCCGTGATATTGAGGGCATCAGCAAAATGGATTATCACCTGTACGCTGCCGGCGTCACGCCCGGCGGGCCGTTCAAAGATGGCCCTGGTGAGATCAATGTGCCGATTGCCTGTGGGAATATTCATGTCTCGCCGGGCGATATCATTCTCGGCGATCACGATGGCGTGATAGTCATCCCCAAAGCAGATGCCGCGCAGATTCTGGAAGCCGCGCAGGCTTATCTGATTGTTGATGAGCGCAATTTTGAACTGGCGAAGCGCGGAGAGCTGGAACGGGAGTGGATCGACCCCTGGCTGGCCGGTAAGGGCGTAGAAGTGATTGACGGGCAGTATTAAGCTTTTGCGATCTGTCGCAGGCTCTGCTGATCTGCACGATTGTCCAGGTCAACGTCAACGTCAAGGGCGTTTCGCTTTCCCGCTGCGCGGGCTGAGCGACCAAAGGGCGGCAGTCGCCCCGCCCTTTGGAATCCGGGCTTGCGGCAGGCGCATCGCCCGCTTTCAGCGGGTGCCTTCGCAAGCGTCGTTCACCGACGGAGCGGTCGTGACGGCACATCCCTGTGCCGGCTCTCCCTCTCACCGCCGTCCTGGCGGTTCGTCCTGGTTCACTGTGCTTCCTCAGCGCTGCTGAATGCCGCCTCAACGTCAAAATCCAGGTCAAAACCCGAACCCATCCCAAAGCCCAGAATTCTGATTCCAGTCAATCCGCAGAGATCGTCACGTTCTGATGCTTTTAAAA
>NZ_JABANZ010000003.1:0-657923 GCF_013074405.1 Erwinia sp. JH02 | reverse complement strand
CCAGTTTGAGGTAAGCCGGACGTCACGCGACAGGACGTCGCGTGCCGAGGCCCGCAGGGATGCGTCTTTTGCCGATCCGGCGTGCTCAAACTGGCCTCAGACCGGAAGCCAAACTATCCGCGATAAAAAATGCCTGGGGATCCCTCAGAGGTCGACCACTACAAATAATCGCTGACTTATTTTGTGGGGATATTTCTACTCCACGGGCGTGACCGCCCCCTTCCCTGCAAACCATCCCGCCAGATTATCCACCACATTTTGTGCCATCGCCTGACGCGTCTCGACCGTTGCACTGGCAATATGCGGCATCAGAACCGTGTTGGTCAGCGCCGCAAAACGTGTATCAATCGTCGGTTCATTGTCAAACACATCCAGTCCCGCCCCGCGAATGGCATGATTTTGCAGTGCTTCGATCAGATCATCCTCATTCACTACCGCCCCACGGGCAACGTTAATCAAAATGCCCTCTTTCCCCAGCGCGCTGAGGATATCCGCATCCACCATCTTGCGATTACGTTCATCTCCCGGCACGGCCAGCACCAGGAAATCACTGAACTGCGCCAGCTGATGCAAATCGCCAAAACGCTGCCATCCTGGCTCACTGCTCTGGCGACTGTTGCAGTAACCGACCTGCATATCAAAGCCCGCACAGCGCCGGGCAATAGCGGCACCAATCTTACCCAGCCCCATAATCCCCACGCGTTTACCGCACAGCTTATAACCCAACTGCGGCGGGCGTTCCTGCCAGGCCCCGCTGCGCAGAAACGCATCCTGCGCCACGATCTGTCGTGACACACCAAGCATCAGCGCCAGTGCCAGATCCGCCACGTCATCCGTCAGAATGCCGGAGGTGATGGTCACCGTGATATCGCGATCGCGGGCAGCCGACAGATCGATACCATCGGTGCCAACACCAAAAACAGCGATCAGTTCCAACGCAGGCAGCGCAGCCATCAAATCAGCCGCCAATCCGACATCTCCCCGGGTGGCAACCGCTTTGATCTTGCCTGCATGTTCCTCAAGAAAGGCAGCCACGTCCGTCTGTTCATACAGACGATGACAGTGATAGTGCTGGTGCAGAACCTCGCTCAGTTCCGGCATCAGTGGCTGAATAATCAGAATGTCCTGTTTCATTGCGGGTACCTTTATTATTAACGTCAGGGTAAGAGGAAAAACACGTTAATAACCTGGCAGAGTTTCGCTATCCCTCCAGCAACATTCTACTTATTACCTGATAAGGTGAACTTATTGCTGCGCGGTGCGGGCTGCTGCAATCATGCCGTCCAGCCACGCCTGATGACCATTGATCATCGGATTGGGGCGGGCAGACGCCAGATCGCGGGCAGGTTTACCGTTCTGTGTTTCCTGCGTCAGCAAGCGGACGCGGCCGCCCGGCAGCGCTTCAATCAGCCAGGCATGATGCACATCCAGGCGGCTTTCGCTGTCGTCACCGCACCAGCCATGCCAGGCAATGCGTCCTGCGCTGCCCGCCAGCGGTGGCTCAAATTCGTTCACTTCGGCCTCGACCAGGAAACCAAAAGTGGTAAAGCGGAAGCGTGCGCCATCCGTCAGTCGTGGGCCAGTGCCATCGTGGAAATGTATATCACTGGCATTGCTGTAGTAATCCGGCCATGCCGCCGTATCGGTCAGCTTGTCCCACAGGGCGGCGACGCTGACCCCGGTGATGACCATTTCATTGGAGGCAAAGTTATCGCTAAAACCGGGAATATAGCCTTGTGGCCAGTTAATGCTGTTCATCGGGAGTGCCTTCATTAAGATTGAATTCACCGCTATGCTGCACCGGCCTGAGACATAAAACCAATCGTCATTTTTTATTTAAGATATTCTATATTCTAATATCTTAATCAGTGAGTCTGCACCATGGCCGATCTCCGAACCCTTGATCTTAACCTGCTGAAAACCCTGGATGCCCTGCTGGATGAATGCAGTGTGACACGCGCTGCTCAGCGTCTGGCCCTGACGCAACCCGCCGTCAGTGGCATGCTGACCCGGCTGCGCGAATGTTTTAACGACCCGCTGTTTATCCGTAACCGTCACGGCATTACGCCGACTCTGCGTGCGCTGGAGCTGGCCGCTCCGGTGAAGCAAATCCTGGCTGAAGTCAGCCTGCTCCTGCAACCGAAGGTCTTCGATGCTGCCCGTGCGCAGATGTCGCTGCGGATTGCCGCCACCGATTACGCGCTCAGTGCCGTAGTGGTGCCGTTTATTATGGCGCTGCGCCAGCAGGCACCGGGAGTGCGGGTCAGCGTGCAGCCGGTGGTCAACGAACAGCTGGCCGCACAGATGGCACAAGGAGAGGTGGATATGGCGCTGGTCACGCCAGAGACCACCCCACCTGACCTGCATGCCCACCCGCTGTTTGAGGAGCAGTATGTTTGCCTGTTGCGCACCGGGCATCCGGATGCAGCATCGGGTGCGCTCTCACTTGACCGCTTCTGCGCACTCGACCATGCACTGGTGTCACACAGCGGCACACAGTTTCGTGGTGTGACCGACGAGGCGCTGGCCACATTGGGTCGCGAGCGTCGGGTGACGCTGGCAGTGAACAGTTTTCTGGTACTGCCTGAGATCCTGCGCAGCAGCGATCTGATAGCCGTTGTACCGCAGCGACTGGCGCAGCATACCCACGGTTTGATCCAGCTCGCGCCGCCTTTGACGATCGTCGGGTTCAGTAAAAGCGTGGTCTGGCATGAACGCAGCCATCGCGATCCCGGGCATCGCTGGCTGCGTACACTGTTGTTAAAGATGCTAACCCACTGATACAGCACTCACAGCTTATCGTCCGCCGTATCACGTGCCTTAGTGTGGCGCACTGTTTCCCGTATTTTCTCACTTTACAGGTTGATTATGTCTGCACTGTTTACTCCTTTCACACTGAAAGACGTCACGTTACGTAACCGCATCGCCATCCCACCCATGTGTCAGTACAGCGCCGAAGAGGGCCTGACCACTGACTGGCATCAGGTGCACTACCCGGCGCTGGCGCGCGGTGGTGCCGGGCTGGTCATTGTCGAAGCCACGGCGGTGTCACCGGAAGGCCGGATCACTCCGGCATGTACCGGGCTGTGGAATGATCAGCAGGCTGAAGGAATGGCAAAAATTGCCGCATCGATTAAAGCCGCCGGGGCCGTGCCGGGTATTCAGATCGGCCATGCCGGACGTAAAGCCAGCGCCAACCGTCCGTGGGAAGGTGATGATCATATCGCCGCCGGGGACAGTCGTGGCTGGGCAACCCTCGCTCCGTCTGCAGTCGCCTTTGGGCACCATCTCCCACAGGTGCCGAAGGCCATGACGCTGGATGATATTACCCGGGTGAAAAGCGATTTTGTCGCGGCCGCACGTCGTGCACGGGATGCCGGTTTTGAATGGCTGGAGCTGCACTTCGCGCACGGCTATCTGGCCCAGAGCTTCTTCTCAGTCCACGCTAACCAGCGTAACGACCAGTACGGCGGAGACTTCGCCGGGCGCAGCCGCTTCCTGCTGGAAACCCTGGCCGCTGTTCGCGAAGTATGGCCAGAAAATCTGCCGCTGACGGCACGTTTTGGCGTGATCGAATATGACGGACGTGATGAGCAGACGCTGGCGGAATCGATTGAACTGACGCGACTGATGCGTGATGGCGGTCTGGATCTGCTGAATGTCAGCGTGGGCTTCACGATTGCTGAAACCGAGATCCCGTGGGGATCGGCCTTCCTGGCGCCGGTGGCCGAACGCGTGCGTCGTGAAGCCGCTTTACCGGTGGCATCGTCCTGGGGCATTGAAGCGCCGGACGTGGCTGAGCGGGTGATTGCCGAACAGCAGATGGATCTGGTGATGATTGGTCGTGCGCACCTCGCCAACCCGCATTATCCGTACTATCTGGCGAAGAAATTGAACGTTGAGCGCCCATCCTGGGTACTGCCTGCGCCTTACGCGCACTGGCTGGAACGCTATCGTTTAGGCGAGTAACCGCTCAATAAAAACGGCGCAGCCTGATGAGGCTGCGCCGTTTTTTTATGCCTCAATCGCTTTATCAGAAATCAACATTGACACCCAACTGGAAGGTACGGCCCGGCATGACGGCCAGCGCCTGCTCATACGCATCCTGTGTGCTGGTGCTTGTCAGCTGACGGCTGCTGAGGTAATCCCAGTATTTGCGGTCAGTCAGGTTATAGATGCCCCCGCTTAACTTCATGTTTTTCGCCACACGCCAGTACGCCGTCATATCCACCATGCCGTAACCCGGGATGCGGGTGTAGTCATCGCTGCCACTGGCCAGCGCGGTCCCGGTGTTGCTATAGCTTTCACGGCTGGTGGACTCGGCTTTTTTGCCTTTCACAAAGGTCGCGGTGACCGCCGCACCATAACGCTGTGCAGGATCATCCCAGGCCATACCCACTACCGCTTTCATCGGTGCCACGCTGTCGAGATCAACATAGCTGTCGCCGCTGTAGCTGGACTTCGATTTCCCTTCGCTGTAGCCCACAGCCAGAGTTGTACTCAGGCCATTGAGCGCGTTAAACCAGGTGCCGACGTTCACTTTGGTACTCATCTCACCGCCCCAGATATAGGCTTTATCACGGTTCTCAGCCTGATAAACGGTGTAAATATTTGACGGTACGTTGGTGAATTTTTCCGGATTACCCGATCGGGTGTAGCGGGTATTGGCGATAAAGTTCTTATAAGAGTTATAGAACATCGCCGCGCTGAAGTTGACGCCTTCAGTCACGTCGCCCTTCAGGCCCCACTCGACGTTGTTACTGGTTTCGGTTTCCAGATCGGTATTACCGATCAGCGCATACTGCGCCGTACCGGCATAGGACGATCCGAGGTTCCACGAACCATAAAGCTGACTGGCGTTCGGGAACTGCGCGCCGCGCTTGTACTGCACGTAAGTCAGCAGTGACGGCGTTAACTCATACTGTAAGGTCAGCGACGGCAGAACCTGGCTATCGCTGTTGGCTTTGCCGTACAGCGTTTCCAGCTCTGACTCCGTCAGCACCGTACTGCCCGTGGTCAGGCTACTGAGGTTCTGCGGCCTGGTGTTTTGATAAGCCAGACGCACCGCCGGGATCACGGCGAACTTGCTGCCCTCCACGTCGAAATTGATTTTGTCCTGGAGATATCCGCCGAGAATATAGGTACGGCTGTCGGCCTGCGGCTGCATGATCACGCTGTAGACACTGGGGGCCGGAGACTGACGGAACGGACGTTCGCTGTCAGTCATACGTGCATTCAGCCCGGCGCTGAGATCGTGACGGCCCAGCGTTTTCGTGGCGCGGGTATCCAGCCCCCATGTTTCAACGTTGTAGTCGGAATAGACAATGCTCTGGCTGCTGGTTGATGGTATCAGGCTGGTGTCATGCGCTTCCGTATGCTGATAATCCAGGCGCGTGGTCAGGCTGTCGACCCACCCATTATCCGGCGTGTACTCGTCACCCAGAGCAATCCCCCAGCGGCGCGTATCGCTCTGCTGTTGGGTGTCGCCAATGATGCTGTCGTTTGACCAGGTATCGTAATGGGTATGGTTGGTTTTATGATAGTCATCCAGCGTGGCGGTGAACTTGTGTTTATCGTTTGGCTGCCAGATCCCCGACATCATCACCGCCGTCGAATGCCAGTTTGCCGGGTAAGCATCGACTGTCCCGCTGTTATTGCGGGTTTCCTGCCCATCACGGCGGCTGATCACCACCACACCGCGCAGGGTACTGTCTCCTGCCGCAGCGGTGATGCCATTGTGCCAGCCACGGTTAGAGGAGTCGTAATCACTCTGGTAACCAAAGTAGCTCTCTTTATCCGGACGCAGATAATCATCCGCACTTTTATTACGGAAAGAAACCGTACCGCCAATACTGGTATTTGACTGCTCAACGGCAGAGGCACCTGCCTGAATATCAACACGGCCATACATATAAGGATCAATATAGTCGCGACCAATACCGAAGGTATTTAATCCGGCACGGCTGACGTAACTGCGACCTGTGGCATCTGGCAACGGACTACCGTCAACATCAAGACCGACACGGTTACTTTCCAGCCCGCGAATATTGAAACCGGTATAACCGCTGCGGTCAAAACCGCTTTTACCGGCGCTGGACCCTCCACTGACGCCGGTGGCGCTGATCAATGGCTGATAGCGCATCACCGAACCAAAATCGGTGGTCCCATTTCTCTGCATCTGCTCAACCGTGACGCTGGTTTTACTGCCCGCCTGCAATGGCACCCGTGGTGAAATGACGGTCATTTCACCCTGAGTATCCGTGCTATTGTCTGAAGGTGCCGTGGTGGTCTGTGCGAAGCTACAGGCACAATGGATGGCCGTAGCCAGCACCGCCCATTTCATCGCGGGCGCGGTGATCCCCTGGAATGTTGAATATGTGAGCATTAGATAACCCTTACTATGTTATTAGTATTTGCTCACGGGTTGCTTCAATAGAAAAAATGCAGGCCTTGTTCACCAGGCTCCGCTAATTGTTATTATTTTAAAAGCGAGAGATAGTAGGTTGGATAAAATATTTAATCAAGAAGTTATCGAGGTGAATAAGACGTTTATATTCTGCGTTAAATATTAACGCAGAATAGTGTTAAGACAGGAAATTAAATAAAGAAGTCTTTGCGCAATACTTTCACTCTCTACACAATTCACTCACAATTATTCTAACTACGTTCAATCTTTTTCGCTGCATCATCCAGCGCATCAATAATCGCGAACAGCGACTGCTGCGAGATCCCGTCCTGCGACAGGCGAACATTGAGCGCCGTTTTCATATTATGGATGGCACGTTCCACATCCGGCAGACTGCGGTTGTTCACCAGCACTGCCAGCGTGGACAGTCGCTGAATGATGCTGACCAGTGCCGCAGCGTGCTGCTGCAACTGCTCGGTCCCTTTCTCTTCCAGACGATAGGCTTTACGTGTCGCCTGACCATCCACTACCGCGATGCACTCCATCTCCTCCAGCAGCTGGAGATTGGGGTAAATAATGCCCGGACTGGGGCTGTACTCCCCTTTCGACAGCTCCTCAACGGCTTTGATTAACTCATAACCATGCGCGGCGTTGTGGCTGAGGAAATGCAGCAGAAGCAGCCGGATATCGCTGGCATCGAGTATTTTTTCCCGACGTTTTCTGCGGTGGCCGGCACGTGCTGCGCCATCGGGATGCCACACGGGCGGCTCCGTTTTCACGTTACTTCTGATGCCAGTAAGCAACGGCGCGCACGAAGGTCGCGTCACAGCCACGCTGTTCGATAAAGTAATCACTCAGCTTTTTCACAAACTCCGCTTCGCCGGTCAGCCAGATAAAGTAATCCTCTGTAGGAAGCTGAATGCCGTTGAATGTCTCAATCAGTGCAGCCAGATTCTCTGTTTTCATGGCACCGCTGCCGACCCAGGTTGCATCCACGCCGTTCAGACCGTCCAGATAGGTCTGCCCGACGACCTCATCCACATAGGCGAACAGACTGAGCCGCTGACCGCGAAGGGTTTCCTTACGGCGTTTAAATGCTGGCAACCCGCTTTCATCGCAGACATACAGCTGGAAGGCATAGTCTTCCGGCACCACCAGAGAACCACGCGGCCCGCCAATCGCTAAGGCATCACCGGGCTGTGCCTGGGCGGCCCAGTCACTGGCCACGCCGCCGTCATGAATATAGAAATCGAGGGTCAGCGTTTTGGCTACGCCATCAAAGAACAGCGGTGTGTAGTCGCGGGAAACGGGCCGTGCGCCCTCTTTCCACACCACGCCGTCTTCGGTCACTTCCGGTAGATGTAGCGTACCGCTGCTGGCATCGGGGAAAAAAACTTTGATGTGGTCATCGAAGCCCGGAGAGATAAAGCCCGCGAGATCTTCACCGCTAAATTCGATACGCCAGAAACTGTCGGCCACGTTGGTTTTCGCGGTGACCGTCAGCTGGCGGAAACGCAGTTCATTACGTACGCGCTGTGGCGCACGGTTTGCTTTAGGAGAGTCAGTCAACGTGCTTGTCCTCATTAGGATATGAAATCAGGAATCATTCTCATTCGAGGTAAAATATATCTATGATATATCTTAAGCGCAACATAGACTGACCTCATAATGCGTAAAAAAAGAGGCAATTTGTGCGCTATTGTTGCTCTGGCTGTGGGCGATACTTCCACAACCAGCGGCCGCTGTTCATTCGATGGTAGAAGAACCCCCCACGGATCATCCAGTCCAGCACCATGCCCAGCCAGATCCCCACGACGCCGAAGCCCAGCACAATGCCCAGCAGGTATCCAGCCACGATACGTCCGCCCCACATGCTCAACAGAGACACCCACATGGTGTAACGCGCATCGCGTGCCCCTTTCAATCCCGCGGGCAGCACCCATGATGCCGCCCAGAACGGCATAAACGCCGCATTGAGCCAGACCAGCATTTTCACCACATGGATAACTTCCGGGTCCTGGGTGTAAAACTGTGCCAGCAGCCCGGCAAAAGGCACCGTCAGCAGCGCCAGCAGGCACAGACCAATACTCGACAGCCCGAAAATAAAGCGCAGCAGGCGCTCCGGCTGGCCCAGTTGACCACGCCCCAGACGGGTACCGACAATGATGGTCGACGCGGAGCCAAGCGCATTACCTGGCAGGTTAATCAGTGACACAATGGAGAAGGCGATAAAGTTACCGGCGATGACATCGGTCCCCATTCCGGCGACAAAAATCTGGGTTAACAGCTTGCCGCCGTTAAACAGCACCGATTCAATGCTGGCCGGAACGCCAATGCCGAGCACTTCGCGCAGAATACTCATATTCAGACGGGTGAAATAGCTTCTTAGTGAAATTTTCAACGCCGGAACAAAACCTATCACCAGCACGTAAATCACCGCTGCCGCACCGATATAGCGCGAGATCGTCAGTCCCAGACCGGCCCCGACAAACCCCAGCCCATGCCAAGAGAAACAGCCGTAGATCAGTACACTACTGATGATGATATTGAGGATGTTCATCCCGCCGTTGATCAACATCGGGATTTTGGTGTTTCCGGCACCACGTAACGCCCCGCAGCCAATCAGGGCGATGGCTGCCGCCGGGTAACTCCAGGCGGTGACTTGCAGGTAGGAGAGCGCCAACGCTTTGACTTCCGGCTCTGCTTTACCCGCAATCAGATCGATGATCTGCGGGCCAACAAACTCGATCGCCAGCGCCAGCAGAACGGCAAAAATCGTCATGATGATCAGCGACTGACGCGCGGCGGCCACCGCTCGTTCCCGGTTCAGCTTACCGAGGCTGAACGCCACCACCACCGTTGTGCCGAGGTCGATAGCGGCGAAAAAGGAGATCACGACAATATTAAAACTGTCGGCCAGCCCGACCCCGGCCATCGCCTCTTTGCCCAGCCAGCTGACCAGGAAAGTACTCAGCACCCCCATCAGCAAGACGCATAAATTCTCAAAAAAGATCGGCACCGCTAACGGGGTGATTTCACGCCAGAAGAGTACGCGGAAGGAACGTCTTTTAGGATACCAGTCCGTACGTTGTATCGCTTGCTGCAATGAAACACGAAGGTTTTGCAAGATTGTTCCCGCTTTTCTCTGGGAAAGAAATATACGCTAACCAGATGATGGTAAAAGACATGACATTATGCAAAGTCTTTTTATGTTTCAAATTGCAGAAACAAAGAGATGCCTGCATGAGGCATCTCTTTAACGTTACAACAGCGGTTGCTGCAACAGTTTTTCCAGTACCGACAGCGGCGCATTTTGCGGATTTTTCATCCCGGAAATCGGCAGTAAAAAGGTCTGCTCCAGCATAAACTGGCCGCTCATTGCCGCGTGGGGCGTCTGGTCAGCAAAACAGACCCAACTGCTGCCCGGCGGCAGCGTCAGCGCTACCTGTGGCCCCTGCTCCTGATAATGCCTGTCCGCTTTCATCGCATCATGCAGTCTGAGCATCATATGGTCGTATCCGGTGCGTCGGGATTTGGTCATGCCCAGGCGATGCTGTAGCCAGCTTCCCAGCGGGGAATACCCTTTCAAATGTGACATAAATCGCTGTGCCAGCACCGGAAAAGGTTCGCCCACACGCCACTCACGGCTTTCACCGTGCGGATTAATATTGGTGAACATACGCAAAATACGCTCGCCCTGGATGGGACGTGAAGGGAACGCATCCACATGCAGGCGACTGTCATCTTTACGCCAGGAACTGGCATCACGCCAGGCGGTGACCGGATGCAGGCGCAGAGTATTTGACGGGGAGTGCACCGCGTGGCGGTACTCCGGCAGCAGCGCGTCGAGCAGTTGCAGGCAATGCTGATAATAGCGCGACAGTAACGCGGTCACCTCAGGAGCTTTATCCTGCTGCGCAATGCCCCGCACCTGACTTTTTTGCGGATTAAAGCTGATATTTTTACGTTTGGGGTCCACCAGCGCTGGCGTCAATAAAGCCAGCTCTTCCGGCAGCAGCGTAAAGGTCAGGTGAGGCATAAACAGGACATTGCCCTGCTCAAGTGACTCGAGAGCATTGCTATCGTGCTGTGGTTGATTCCAGCCGGTCAGCGGAAGTGTGTGGATCACCCGATCCCGGGATAACGTGTGTTCAGACATGTTATATCCTTATTGTCTGTCAAAAATGAGGTCAGTTCGGCGACCATTATATTCTGCGACATCAATTTTAATTAAACACGGGCTAAACCATAAGGCAGTGTGAAAGGAGGGTGCAGAGCGAAAGATGCGGCTGCGTTTTATTGCTACACTGCGGATTCAAAAACAGGAGTGAACTATGAGAGCCCGTTCCGTAACGCTGGAAGACGTCGCCAGTGCTGCCGGTGTGTCTTATCAGACCGTCTCCCGGGTGCTGAATCATTCGAGCCAGGTGGCAGAGCAGACCCGTATGCGGGTGGAAGCGGCGATGCAGGCGCTGAATTATGTGCCTAACCGGGTGGCGCAGCAGCTGGCGGGGAAAAATACCCGTACACTCGGCCTTGCCACCAGCGATCTCGCGCTGCTGGCACCGGCACAGATTGCCTCGGCGATCCAGCAGCGTACCAGCCAGCTGGGTTATCATCTGGTGATCGCGATGGCGGGCAGCGGCGGCGCGCAGCAGGCGGTCAGCGATCTGTTATCCCAGCGAGTCGATGCGCTGCTTATCAATGTGCCGCTTGAGGCGCAGGCCGCGCAACAGATTGAACGCATGGCAGCCTCCCTGCCCTGCCTGTTCTTAGATGTGGCGGAAGATGCCGATGTTGCCGCCTGCACCTTCAGCGCGCATACCGGTGCACGTCAGGGTGCAGAACATCTGCTGCAACTGGGGCACCGCCATATTGCCCTGCTTAACGGCCCGGCAGATTCGGTCGCGGCACGCGCACGCCGCGCGGTCTGGATTGAGGTATTGCAAGAGCATCAGCTGGCACCCTGCAACCAGTTAGAGGGCGACTGGAGTGCTCAATCAGGATTTAAGGCTGTGATGCAACTGGCCGGGCAGGAGATGCCCTCTGCTCTGTTGGTCGCTAACGATCAGATGGCACTGGGCGCAATGCAGGCACTGCATCAGATGGGCGTAGCTGTGCCCGCAGAGATGTCGGTGGTCGGTTATGATGATACGGCAGACAGTGCCTGGTATCAGCCACCGTTAACCACGGTGCGTCAGGATATGCGTCAGTTGGGCGAACACAGCGTACAGTGGCTGACCCGCCAACTGGAGCAGCCCGGCAGTGAAACAGGATTACCCCCGTTTGCAACGTCCCTCGTGGTGCGAGCCAGCACTGCTGCCCCCCGTTACGCGCAGCGTACGCCTCATCCGGTGGCAGAGGAGTTACGCCGTCTGGCACAACAGTTGGATAATGACGTACCATAAAAAAAGCCGGGCATCTCTGCCCGGCTCACTCTATTCACTGATGTCACCACAGGCTATTACGCTTTTGGTTCGCCCAGTGATTTCAATTTTTTCGACAGATCGCGACGTTCTTTCGACAGGTCGGCATTTTTGATGATGTAGTCATCAACGCGATCTTCGTAGTCGCTACGCATGCTGGCGATAATTTCCTGAATGGCTTCGACGCTCATCCCTGGCTTGATGTACTCACCGAGGTTATCGAGCAACAGCACACGCTTCTGGTTATCACGGATTTTCTTTTCATTATCGTGAATTTCACGTTGCAGCTTGTTCTTACGACGGAACATACGCACGAACTCCAGTACGTCCTGAAATGATTGCTTTGCATTTTCCATGAAGACACCTTTCATTTGGGCCTGTGCAAACAGGCATCATTGTCGTGGCTATCAGCTTAACGGCGGGCCGCTGCCGATGGCAATTTTAAACTTACAGAACTGCGCTGTCCCCATCTTACCCTGAACCGAGTCAGCTCGCAGTAAGTTGTTGCTGAATCATTCTATTTTCGCAACGCGAGTCGGATAAGTTCGGTCAGTCTTTCCAACTGACTGGCCATTTCCAGACTGAGCCAGACATAACCGTGAATAGGCGTTTCCACCAGTTCGTCGCTGTCTGACTCGGCAATCAGCTGCCGCAGTTCCCGGGTGATTTCCGCCAGCTCTTCGCTGTTGGCGGCAATTTTCCCGGTATCCCCTTCGACAATCACCTTTGACAGTGCGCGCAGGGTATTTTCGGTCATTTGCTGGGTACGCCGCAGCGCCGGCGCGTTGAGCATAATCAGATGACTCTGACGGGAAGCCCACCAGGCATTGAGCTGGAGTTCCAGCGTGCAAACCAGATTACGGTTCAGCGTCTGGATACCTTCAAACACCGAACGCGGCGTACGTGTTTCCTTGCTGGAGGGTTCGATCAACGCACGCATTTTAATCACGTTAGTTAACAGACGCTGTAACGGGCGTGACAGACGCGGCTTCTCGACGAGGTTGGAGGAAAAGCCAGCGTGATACACCCGCGCGGTCTCCAGCAGCAAATCGGAAAGCTGAATGCGCCAGTGAGTATAGGCTTTCTGCGGATAGATACTGGTAAACAGTAGCGCCAGCAGCGAACCGAGGATCACATCGCCCCCACGCCACAGCGCGGTGGTCATATCGCCCGGAATGCCGCCACAGATCACGGCCAGAGTGATGCCGATCAGCAACGCCATATAAGGGTGCTTACCCAGCGTCAGAAAACCACTGATAAACATCACCGCCGCACACCACACCAGCATGACCGGCATAGAGATCAGTTCCAGTTTGAGCGCAATCAACCCGGAGATTGAACCAAAGATGGTACCGCCAATACGCTGAACCGCACGGGGGAAGACGTTGCCCCACGAGGAGATCGGCCCCATCACCACCACCAGCGTGATAAGCGGCCAGCTGCCTTCCGGGATCTCCATTATGCGCACCAGCAGGAACGTCAGGATAAATGCCAGAGCGATACGCACACCGTGGACGATGCGGTAATTACGGTACAGGCTGAACTCAAAGGCCGACAGCGGCTTGTCCGGTCGCAAAGGTAGCTCCGAAAGAAGAAAGAATCAGCGGGACATCATACCTGAAGCAGGCTCAGGTAACAGGCGAACGAGGGATGTTTTCCCCCGTTTTTTCGCTCATTTCACTGCATTAAGCAGCAGAAAACACTGAGATTACCGCACTGATACAACCCGTTAATCGGCCATTTTCTTCTTGCGGATGTCATTCACATTTCGACAACAAAACAGAGTGTGCTAAAGGCTGCGTTTAACCAGCGGAACGCAGATCAGGAACTCCCAAATACCGCTTTGCGATCCGTCATTCAGATAGTGATCAAAACAGGGCCCTTCTGCACGCTGATAGCCACTGTTCGGCAACCACTCGTCGTAAAAGGCCAGCCAGGGGGTTGAAAAATCGCCGTCGTTGACGGTGACTTTCGCCACGCCATAGGTGCCACCGGGAAGAGAACGCAGTTCAACCCCTTCACTGCCCAGCGGCAAAACGTAGCCATCAGGCACACTGATACCGGTATCAATACGCAACTGTTCGGGGGGGACGATCTCGGGGTTATCGTAATAGATCGCCAGCCAGTCTCCTGCCAACTGATGACGTTCCACCCATTCGCTCAAACGGGCAAAGCCTTGCGGCGCGGTGTCCTGCCAGGGACCGACCAGACGAAAGGCGGCTACATTTTTCGCCTCAAGATGCTTAATCTCGACCTGCATGGTTCTCTCCTCAATGAATTAACCACTGTATAAATAACCATTAAGATAGATTTTTACCAGGCATCTTTCGTTGAAGAGAAATGATTTGTGAGGCGCTGCACAGAGTGGAGGGATGGCCGGGTCATGTTTTTATGCCCGGCCCGCGCAGAGTGAGATTATAACTTCTGTTTGATGTAGTCGCTGATGCGGGTGATAAGCCCCGCCTGCTCAATCGGTTGCAACGCCACCAGCGGGTAGCTGGCCAGCGTTTTGTCCCCTTCGACCAGTTGGATAGTGCCCACCTGTTCATGCAGTTTAATCGGGGCTTCCAGGTCTTTGCGGTCAATCACATACCGGGCTTTCACTTTCTGCACTTGATCACGCGGCAGTGCCAGGAATACATCTTTCTCGCTGCCCAGAGAAACGCGGTGCGGGTTACCGTACCAGACGTTTTCATGGCCAATCTCTTTGCCGGCGTGGAACAGCTGGATGGTATCGAACTGGCTCTGGCCCCAGGTCAGCAGTTTACGCGCCTGCTCTTCCCGCCCTTTAGAACTTTTTCCGCCCATGATCACGGCAATCAGGCGGCGCTGCCCGTCAACACTGGAGGCGATAATATTGAAGCCCGCGCTTTCGGTATGACCGGTTTTCAGCCCATCAACATGCAGTGTTTTATCCCACAGCAGGCCGTTGCGGTTCTGCTGAGTAATGCCATTCCAGGTGAGCGATTTCTCACTGTACATCTGGTAGAAGTCCTGCTCACCGCTAATGATGGCGCGCGATAGCGTGGCCAGATCGCGTGCCGTGGTGAACTGCCCTGGTGCATCCAGTCCATGCACAGTTTCAAAGTGGGTATTGCTCAGCCCCAGTTTATCCACGTACTGATTCATCATGGTGACGAAATTCGCCTGACTGCCGGCCACATAGTCAGCCAGTGCAACACAGGCATCGTTACCGGAATCAATAATCACACCCCGGCTGAGGTCGCGTACTGAGATTTTCTCCCCCGGTTTAATGAACATCAGTGACGATCCTTTAAATACCGGGTTACCGGCTCCCCAGGCATCGTTACCCACGGTCACCATGTCGTCACGGGTGATGCGCTTTTTATCAATGGCGCGATCCACCACATAGCCGGTCATCAGCTTGGTGAGGCTGGCCGGGTTGCGGCGTTCGTCCGGATTCCCGGAAGTGAGGATTTGTCCGGTGGTGGCATCCATCAGCACCCAGGAGGCGGCATCAATCGCCGGAGCGGTCATCGGGAATGCCAGTGCATCCCCGGCAGGCTGGCCTTCGGCACAGACGGCGGTACTCAGGGCCATAACCACACAGAAACTTGCAAGCTGATGCTTTTTCAACGCTCAATCCTCAACATAGACACAATAAAAAACTGCGCATGTTGTACGGGATCCGTGATGTCTTTGCGTGACTAAATTGCAAGAAAATATGAATAAATCAGGGAATTAAAAATATACTCTGTGAAAAGCCGATTTGCACAGCGGCAATGGACGCCCTGCCACTTCATGCCTGTCTGGATATGGTTTACTATGGGACATAAGCCAATGCGGGAAGGTTCACATCAAGGATCAGGCACTGCGTTTTTAGAAAGTTAACAAACAGAAGTGGACAGCGAAACAGTGAAAGACAAAGCCAACCAACCCACCTTCCTTTTCCACGATTACGAAACCTTCGGTAAAAGCCCCTCGCTGGACCGCCCTGCGCAGTTTGCGGGCATCCGTACCGATATGGATTTCAACATCCTGGGCGAGCCCGAGGTATTTTACTGTCAGCCTGCGGATGACTATCTGCCACAGCCGGAAGCCGTGATGATCACCGGCATCACGCCGCAAATTGCGCGTGCTCGCGGTGTCAGTGAAGCGGAATTTACCCGCCGTATTCATCAGTTGTTCAGCGAACCCAACACCTGTGTGGTGGGCTATAACAATGTGCGCTTTGACGATGAGGTCAGCCGCAATCTGTTCTATCGCAACTTTTACGATCCCTACGCCTGGAGCTGGCAGTACGGCAACAGCCGCTGGGACCTGCTGGATGTGATGCGTGCCTGCTATGCCTTGCGCCCGGAAGGCATCGAATGGCCTGAAAACGAGGACGGCTTCCCCAGCTTCCGCCTTGAACACCTGACCAAAGCCAACGGTGTTGCCCATGAAAACGCCCACGATGCGATGTCGGATGTTTATGCCACCATTGCGATGGCAAAACGGGTCAAGGAGAAGCAGCCACGCCTGTATGACTTCCTGTTCAGCCACCGTAATAAGCAAAAAATCAGCGCGCTGGTTGATATTCCGCAGATGAAACCCCTGGTGCATATTTCCGGCATGTTTGGCGCGGCTCGCGGTAACACCAGCTGGATTGCCCCGCTGGCCTGGCATCCCGATAATCGCAATGCCCTGATCACCTGCGATCTGGGCGGTGATATGACCCCCCTACTCACCCTGAGCGCCGATGAACTGCGTGAGCGGTTGTATACCCCGCGCAGTGAGCTGGGTGATGCCGCCCCGGTACCGCTGAAGCTGGTTCATATTAACAAGTGCCCGGTAGTTGCCCCGGCGAATACCCTTCGTCCGGAAGATGCGGAACGCATTGGGATTGACCGTCAGCGCTGCCTGGATAATCTCACCCTGCTGCGTCAACACCCTGAGGTACGCGAGAAAGTAGTAGCGCTGTATGCCGATGCCGAACCGTTCAAAGCCTCCAAAGATGTGGATGCCCAGATTTATAACGGCTTCTTTAGCGATGCCGACCGCAATGCGATGAATATTATTCGTCAGACCGTGCCGGAGAATCTTCCGGCGCTGGATTTAGCATTCAATGATGCACGCATTGAGAAGTTACTGTTCCGCTATCGCGCACGTAACTTCCCCGGCACGCTGGATGATGCCGAGCAGAAACGCTGGCTGCAGCATCGTCGCGAAGTGCTGCATCCTGAGCGGGTGCAGAATTATATTCAGGAACTGGAAATGTTGTTTAATCAGTACGAAGGGGAACAGGCGAAGCTGGATCAGCTGAAAGCGCTGTTTGAGTACGCGCGGGAGCTGGTGTCCTGATATGAAAAGGGCGGACCCAACAGCGGCCCGCCCTCACAGAGAATGATGCACCCACGAGGGTTTACATCAAATCTTCACTGCACTGTGGCACCGGATTACGGAAGCTGCGGGTGACAAAGGCCAGATACAGCAGACCAATCGCGGCCCAGACCAGGCCCAGCACCATGGAGCTCTCTTCCAGATTCACCCACAGTGCACCCACTGTCAGTGCACCCATCAGCGGCAGCACAAGGAACTTGAAGTTATCTTTCAAGGTCTTGTTACGCTTCTCACGGATCCAGAACTGAGAAATCACCGACAGGTTAACGAAGGTAAACGCCACCAGCGCACCAAAGTTAATCAGCGCCGTTGCCGTCACCAGATCGAAGGTGATTGAGGAGAGTGCGATCACCCCGACCAGCAGCACGTTCAGTGCTGGCGTACGCCATTTCGGATGGATATAACCGAAGAAACGTACCGGGAATACCCCATCACGGCCCATCACATACATCAGACGTGACACGCCCGCATGCGCCGCCATACCAGAAGCCAGTACCGTCACGCAGGAGAAGATCAGGATACCGAACTGGAAGGCTTTACCTGCCACATACAGCATAATTTCCGGCTGTGATGCGTCCGGATCTTTAAAGCGCGAGATATCCGGGAAATACAACTGCAGGAAATAGGACACCACAATAAAGATGACGCCGCCAATCAGTGCGGTGAGGAAGATCGCTTTCGGGATAACGCGCTCTGCATCTTTGGTCTCTTCCGACAGTGAACTGATACCGTCAAAACCAAGGAAGGAGAAACAGAGTATCGTCGCGCCAGTGATCATCGGCACCACATTGGCATTTTCTGACCAGAACGGTTTGCTGCTGACCAGCGTGCCTGCG
The DNA here is from genome assembly GCF_013074405.1 of Erwinia sp. JH02. NCBI lineage: Bacteria > Pseudomonadati > Pseudomonadota > Gammaproteobacteria > Enterobacterales > Erwiniaceae > Erwinia > Erwinia sp. JH02. The sequence goes on along the minus strand of NZ_JABANZ010000003.1, from coordinate 639,912 downwards.
CCTTCACCGTGCGCCACACCCCAGACAACCATCGCCATGATCGCCACCATCACCACTACCTGCAGCACAACAATTACACTGTTAAAGTTGGCAACGGTTTTAATACCTTTGAGGTTGGAGAGAGTCATAAAGCCCACCAGCAAGATCACAAAGATCCACGATGGAATGCCAGGGACCAGTGCTTCCCAGTATATTTTCGCCAGCAGGATATTGATCATCGGCATAAACAGATAATCAAGTAGCGAAGACCAGCCGACCATAAAGCCGACGTGCGGGCTGATCGCTTTCTGCGCATAGGTATAGGCCGATCCCGCAGACGGGAAACGACGAACCAACTGGCCGTAGCTCAGTGCGGTAAACAGAATAGCAATCAGCGCAAAGGCGTACGCGGTCGCGACGTGGCCATCTGTCAGGCCAGAAACAATGCCAAACGTATCAAATAAAGTCATTGGCTGCATATAAGCCAGACCCATCATCACAACAGGCAGTAACGTCAGCGTTTTTTTCAGTTTTGCACGCGGCTGGGCGGCTGAATTGAGCGTATCAAACGACATGATTTAGCCTCCCCACAGCATCAACCGTTCTGGGTTGAACCACAGGGGAGCTATGCATCGTGCGATAGCTTTTCGAAAGAGGATACTGGGAAGAACAGGCAGGCGTGAAGGTATCACCTGCTGTGGCGCCGTAGTCATCGCGCTGACGGATCCCAGCAGACGCTGGAGTAAGATGGTGAAGCCCCATGTTTGTTTCCTCAATAAAACACGTCAAAGTGTATTTAAAAGCGAATATCTATCCGGTTCTGGACCGGCCTCTTTAAAATGCGAAAGTTGTGTTGCCTGCTGACCGACAGATAAAAAAATACCGCCGCCAGGAAATTAAGCGTCGGTTTACAGGTATCATTTTGCAGGGCGCACATTCTGCACCAAAGTAAGGCGCAATGACAAGCCCCTAAGAGTTTCAGTTACAATTTATTGAAACAAAGAGAGTAAGCCGGGCGTGACAGTCACACCCGGTACAGGGATTTTCAGGCATTTTTCAGCATCCAGTCAATCTCCGTGGTGGTGATCAACCGTTCAAACTGCATCAGTTCATGGTGCTTACACTGATGCCAGACAAAACCAAAACGCGTGCCCAGTAATGCCTGTATCTGATGGCTTTGCTCAAAGGCATTCAGCGCATCGCTTTGGCGGATCGGCAGCGGGTTCCCTTCCGCTTCGTGTCCGTTACCTTTGACCGCAGGAGGTAAAGGTAATTGATTGTCCAGCCCATGTAATATGCCTGCCAGAATGGCCGCCATCACCAGATAAGGATTAGCGTCCGCCCCGGCGACACGATATTCCACGCGATGGTTTTGCTGATCGCCACAGGGGATGCGCAGGGCCACGGTGCGGTTGTTATGGCCCCACGATGCCTGAAGCGGAACGAACGCCTCCGGCAGAAAACGGCGATAAGCGTTCACATTTGGGGCCAGCAGCGCCATTGATGCAGGCATCAGGTCAATCATGCCCGCCAGCGCGCGCTTCAGCAGCGGCGAATCGCTGCCATCGTCATTGGCAAAAGCATTATGATCGGCCGCATCCAGCATGCTGATATGCACGTGCATGCCACTGCCCGCATAGGCCTCGTAAGGTTTTGCCATAAAGGTGGCATTCATCCCGTGCTGCTCGGCAACCTGGCGCACCAGGCGTTTTAGCTGTACAGCATGATCGCAGGCATTGAGCACATGGCGGGTGTGATGCAAGTTGATTTCAAACTGCCCCGGTGACGCTTCCGCCAGCGCACCGTCAGCCGGTATCCCTTGTAAATGCGCCAGGGAATCGATATCACCCAGTACCGCTGAGAAATGGTCAAGATTATCGACAGAATAGACCTGGCTCTGCATGCTGCGTTCGTCGCTGCCCGGCGCACACGGTGGCTGAATATCGCCTTCCGCATCACGCTGCTTGTCGACCAGATAGAACTCCAGCTCTACCGCTACCACCGGAAACAAACCTCGATTGCGCAGTCGCTGCCAGAGGTGATTGAGTACGTTTCGGGGTTCAACGTCAAAGGGAGTGCCATCTTGATTACACATAGTCAGCAGAACCTGTGCCAGATGGTGCGGGTCCGCCGCAGAGGGGGTTAAGGTGCCTTCAACCGGCATGCAAAGGTTATCGGGTTCGCCCAGCGCCTGGCCGAGTCCAGCCTCTTCAACGGTATTGCCCAGAATATCCATGGCGAAGACCGATGCCGGGAAGTAGCAACCCTTATCAAGTTTTGTCAGACTGGCGATGGGGATACGTTTACCGCGAAACACCCCATTTAAATCATTAAGAAGAATATCGGCATACTGCGTTTCAGGATGGCGTTCCAGATAAGCTTTCACTTCATTCTGGAACGCGCTGGTTCGTTTTTCTTCACTGTGCCGCGTGAAGTCTTCAACTTCGACAATATTGGTCATCGCATCACCTTTTCAGGTTGTTGAATACTGCTCAAAATAACAGCCACCCTCTTAACATAGCGCCAACACAAAAAGTGTGCAAATGTAACTATCCGCTTTATATTTGCGCTTATTGCGTTTGAATATTAAGCACCTGATTGCTAGATTGAAAATATATTGCACAGTTTTCGGCCATTTCTGGCTCGAATGGTTGATATATTGACCAGCATGAGGAGGGATTGATGGGCATTATTTTTGACAAGCCGTTGATTGGCGTGGTGATGTGCCAAACCGATATTGGCGGCCACCCGACGCAGATGGTGCATAACAAATACCTCGATGCCATCTTCTCTCAAGGCGGTATCCCGCTCGCCCTGCCCCACGGACTGATGGCCGCTCCTCAGCGGTTAGAGAATGCAATGGCCGTTCTGGATGGCATTCTGCTGACCGGCAGCCCCAGCAATATTGAACCCCACCACTACGGCGAGAGCGGCAAAGAAGTTCTCGCCGATCCCGGCCGCGATACGCTCTCCTTTGCCCTGATCCGCTATGCGCTGGACCACCAGATGCCGTTGCTGGCGATTTGTCGCGGCTTACAGGAGCTGGTGGTGGCCACCGGCGGTACGCTGCACCGTCGGTTACATCAGGTTGAGGGCCTTCAGGAGCATCGTGAGGACGAGGAACTGTCACTGGACCAGCAATATGCCCCGGCGCATGAAGTCTGGGTGGAACCGGGAGGCTTGCTGGCACCGCTGGTGAATCATTGTGAAAAATTTTGGGTCAACTCCCTGCACCAGCAGGGTATTCGTTCGCCGGGTGATGCCTTGCGCATTGAGGCGCGTGCCGGAGACGGGCTGATCGAGGCTGTCAGCCATCGCCAGCACCTGTTTGCCCTGGCGGTGCAGTGGCATCCTGAATGGCACAGCGACAGCTCGGCGCTTTCACGTCAGCTGTTTGAGGGCTTCCTCGCCGCCTGCGTGGCATCAAAAAAGGACGCACAGCAATGAGTGAAATCACGCTGGCGCCCGGACGGCGTTTATCCGAAATCCGGCAACAGATGGGATTGTCCCAGCGTCGCGTGGCGGAGCTTTCCGGGCTGACGCACAGCGCCATCAGTACGATTGAACAGGATAAAGTCAGCCCGGCCGTCAGCACGCTGCAAAAACTTCTCAAGGTATACGGCCTGTCGCTGTCCGAGTTTTTTGCCGAAAAAGTGCAGGATGAACCGCCAAAGGTGGTGATCGATGCCCATGAGCTGATCGATATCGGCAGTCAGGGCGTATCGCTGCGTCTGATCCACAACGGCAATCCTCAGCGTACGCTGGCAATGCTGCTGGAAACCTACGAACCCGGTGCCACCACCGGCGAAAAAATCCGCCATCAGGGAGAAGAGACTGGCACGCTGCTGGAAGGCGAAATCATCCTGACGATCAGCGGCCAGCACTACGCACTTCACGCCGGGCAGAGCTATGTGATCGATACCGGCAAACCGCACAGCTTTACCAATTCATCCACGCGGCCCTGCCGTATTATCAGTGCACATACTCCGGCCACATTCTGACGGCCAGAGGCGATGCTGTTTCCGGTCGCCTCTGAGCCAGTGATTAAGGGAGAAGGTATGGAACATATCAACAGCTATTATGCCGCCACCACAAACCCACACGATCCCTGGCCAGTGCTGGAAGGGGATATCCAGTGCGATGTCTGCATCATTGGCGGGGGCTTTACCGGGCTGTCGTCTGCTCTGTTCCTTACCGAGGCGGGCTACGATGTCGTACTGCTGGAGGCGGCCCGGGTGGGCTTCGGTGCCAGCGGGCGCAATGGCGGCCAGGTGGTTAACTCTTACAGCCGTGATGTTGATGTTATTGAACAGCGTTACGGCAAAGAGACGGCACGTCTGCTCGGCAGCATGATGTTTGAAGGAGCAACGATCATTCGCGATCGCATCGATCGCTATGCGATTCGCTGTGATTATCGTCCGGGCAGTATTTTCGCCGCGTTGAATAACCGCCAGATGCAGCATCTGACATCGCAACACCAGCTATGGCAGCGCTATGGCAATCACGACGTCGAACTGCTGGACCAGAGTGGCATCCGACGAGAAGTGGGCACTGAACGCTATGTCGGCGGGCTGCTGGATAAACGTGGCGGCCATATTCACCCGCTGAATCTGGCGTTGGGTGAGGCCGAGGCCATCCGCCGCCACGGCGGGCGTATTTATGAAAACTCTGCCGTGACCGCCGTACAATATGGCACCCCGCATCGGGTGCGTACCGGGCGCGGTGAGGTCAGCGCACGTTTTGTCATCTTTGCCGGTAATGCCTATCTCGCGCCGCATCTTGAACCGCGGCTGGCGAAAAAAAGCCTGCCCTGTGGTTCGCAAATTATTGCCACCGAACCCCTGTCCGCGGATCAGGCCCTGTCGCTGCTGCCCAACCATCGCTGCGTGGAGGACTGTAACTATCTGCTGGATTACTTCCGCCTGACAGCGGATAACCGCCTGTTGTACGGGGGCGGCGTGATCTACGGGGCGCGCGATCCAGGTGATATCGATGCTCTTATCCGCCCGAAACTACTGAAGACCTTCCCGCAGCTGGCTGGCGTGAAGTTTGACTATGCGTGGAGCGGTAATTTCCTGCTGACCCTGTCACGGATGCCACAGTTTGGGCGCCTGGAGAACGGCGTTTACTACATGCAGGGTGACAGCGGACACGGGGTGACCTGCACCCATCTGGCTGGAAAGTTAATTGCTGAGGCAATGCGCGGAGATGCCGAGCGCTTCGATGCGTTTGCCCGACTACCGCACCTGCCCTTCCCTGGCGGTCGTCGCCTTCGCGTGCCGTTAACCGCCATTGGTGCGGCGTGGTATGCATTACGAGACCGACTGGGCGTGTAACCGGGCCGGGCATCAGCACGGGGCGACCGGAAAAAGGGTCCCCCACTGCGACAACCCCTTGTTGATTATGACAATGGCATCCTGGCAGGATCGGGATAACGGTACTCGAACCCCAGCTCGCGACAGATTTTACTGCCATCGATCAGCTTGCCACTGTTTTTATCATGGTCCGCCTGGAAGGTTGGCGGCGTCAGCCCTAACTGCCGCGCAACCTGCGGATAAAACTGATTACGCGCCGGGTGCTGCGGGGCACTGAGATTATAGATATGCCCGCCTTTCGGCGTCTGCAACAGCAGGCTAATCGCCGCAATCACATCGTCCAGGTGCACAAGGTTGACCCCCTGGTTACCATTGGCGATATCGGTTTTTCCGGCGAGAAAACGTCCGGGATGGCGATGTGGGCCAACCAGTCCGGCAAGACGTAAGATATCCACTGAGGTGTTCGGCAGATTATGCAGCCAGTTCTCCAGCGTCTGTAGCGTCTGTCCGGCCACGCTGACCGGGTCCAGCTCGCTGCTCTCTTTAGTGATACCGCTATGATCGCCGTAAACCGAGGTTGAACTGGTAAAGATAATCCGTGGCACGTTAAACGCCAGCGCACTGTCTACCAGTTGCTGTACAGACAGCAGATAATTTTCGCCCCCGGCCGCCGTCCGGCTGGCCGGTAGTGTCACCACCAGCGCATCCACGCTGAGTAGCGCCTCAAGATCGTCTGCATCGCAGTTCAGTTCCGGTGTCAATTCAAGAAGATAACAGTCAATGCCGCTTCCTCGCGCAGCATTAACGCCATCAGGCGTGGTTTTGGTGCCGGTGACCTGCCAGCCCGCGCCCGCCAGCGACATGGCCAGTGGCATACCTAACCATCCCAGGCCGACAATTGCGACTCGTTTCATCCCTCAACTCCTGTTGTTAATGCCGATCGTGCAGACCGCTATCTTATCAGGCTACGCCAGCGCTCAGTCAGTGACAACCGACAGTTGATAAGAGAATTTTTCAACATTTACAAAAAAGTGTTGCGCCACGCGTCCATTCTCGTTAGGTTATTTGTCACGTAATGAATATCCATTCATCCAAGAGAATTTTATGACACGCGTTCAGTTCAATCACCATCATCACCATCACCCTGACTAGTCTTTCAGGCGATGTGTGCTGGAAGACGATCAGGATCTTCCAGTGGTGCAGAACGCAAACTCAGCCCCCGGAAGATCGCCTTCCGGGGGCTTTTTTTATGCCCTGAGATCAGAAGAACGCGGATACACCATACAGACAGGAAAAGGATAAGAACCCATGTTAGATAACACCCGTTTACGCATAGCTATGCAGAAATCTGGCCGTTTAAGCGATGAATCACGCGAATTGCTCGCGCGCTGCGGTATTAAAATCAACCTCCAGCAGCAGCGCCTGATCGCCTTCGCCGAAAACATGCCGATTGATATTCTGCGGGTGCGCGATGACGATATTCCGGGCCTGGTGATGGATGGCGTGGTCGATCTGGGGATTATCGGTGAGAACGTGCTGGAGGAAGAGCTGCTGACCCGCCGTGCTCAGGGCGAAGATCCCCGTTACTTCACGCTGCGCCGCCTCGACTTCGGTGGCTGTCGCCTGTCACTGGCGATGTCCGTTGATGACGAATATACCGGTCCACAGTGTTTACAAAACACCCGCATTGCCACCTCTTATCCGCACTTGCTGAAAAAGTACCTGGACAAGCAGGGCGTCAACTTCAAATCCTGCCTGCTGAACGGTTCCGTCGAAGTCGCCCCGCGCGCCGGCCTGGCCGATGCGATCTGCGACCTGGTCTCGACCGGCGCCACGCTGGAAGCCAACGGCCTGCGTGAAGTGGAAGTGATCTACCGCTCTAAAGCCTGCCTGATCCAGCGCGATGGCGAGATGCCTGCCGCCAAACAGGAGCTGATCGACAAACTGATGACCCGTATCCAGGGTGTGATTCAGGCGCGTGAATCCAAATACATCATGCTGCACGCACCGAGCGAACGCCTGGACGATATCATCGCCCTGCTACCGGGTGCTGAGCGCCCAACCCTGCTGCCGCTGGCCGGTGATAAGAGCCGCGTAGCGATGCACATGGTCAGCACTGAAACCCTGTTCTGGGAAACGATGGAAAAACTGAAAGCCCTGGGTGCCAGTTCCATTCTGGTACTGCCCATTGAGAAGATGATGGAGTAATTCGATGGCGACCCTGATGACCCCCATTGCCTGGCAGGATTGCAGTGCCAAACAGCAGCAGGCCCTGCTGCTTCGCCCGGCGCTTGGCGCCTCTGACAGCATCAGTGCCACCGTGCGCGGCATTCTCGACAAGGTTTCGAGTGAAGGTGACGATGCGTTGCGTTATTACAGCGCCACCTTCGATAAAACTCAGGTTGATGCACTGCGCGTCAGCGAACAGCAGATCACCGATGCCTGTGCGCGATTGGGTGATGAGATCAAGCAGGCGATGGCTGTTGCGGTCGCCAATATTGATACCTTCCATCAGGCGCAGCAGCTGCCGCCGGTGGATATCGAAACACAACCCGGCGTGCGCTGCCAGCAGGTCACGCGCCCGATAGCGTCAGTCGGCCTCTATATTCCGGGTGGCACGGCTCCGCTGTTCTCCACGGTACTGATGCTGGCTACCCCGGCGCGTATCGCAGGCTGTGGCCGAGTGGTGCTCTGCTCTCCACCACCGATTGCCGATGAAATCCTTTATGCTGCACGGCTGTGTGGCGTGCAGGAAGTGTTCCAGGTTGGCGGGGCGCAGGCGATTGCCGCCCTCGCCTTCGGGACAGAATCCGTGCCTAAGGTGGATAAAATTTTTGGTCCAGGCAATGCGTATGTCACCGAGGCCAAACGTCAGGTGAGCCAGCGCATGGACGGCGCGGCGATTGATATGCCTGCTGGCCCGTCTGAAGTGCTGGTGATTGCCGATGAAGGGGCCACGCCGGACTTCGTGGCCTCTGATCTGCTGTCACAGGCGGAACACGGCCCGGATTCGCAGGTGATCCTGCTGACGCCTTCGCAAACCATGGCCGTGGCGGTCGCCGAAGCCGTTGAACGCCAGCTCGCTGAACTGCCTCGTGCGGCCACGGCCGCAAAAGCCCTGGAAAGCAGTCGCCTGATTGTGATGCGCGATCTGCAACAGTGCGTTGAAGTCAGCAACCGTTACGGGCCTGAGCACCTGATCATTCAGACACGCCAGGCACGCGACCTGGTCGACAGCATCACCAGTGCCGGCTCCGTGTTTCTCGGTGACTGGTCACCGGAATCCGCCGGTGACTATGCCTCGGGAACCAACCACGTCCTGCCAACCTACGGTTATACCGCTACCTGCTCCAGCCTGGGGCTGGCGGATTTCCAGAAGCGTATGACCGTGCAGGAACTGACAAAGCAGGGCTTTATGGGGCTGGCGGCCACCATTGAAACTCTCGCCGCTGCCGAGCAACTGACTGCCCACAAAAATGCCGTGACCCTGCGCGTAGCCGCACTGAAGGAGAAGCCATGAGCAGCAAGATTGAAGATCTGGCCCGTGCTAATGTGCGCGCCCTGACGCCCTACCAGTCGGCACGCCGTCTGGGGGGCAACGGTGATGTCTGGCTGAACGCCAATGAATACCCGCTGGCGGTGCCGTTTGAGCTCAGCCAGCAGACCCTGAATCGCTACCCGGAATGTCAGCCTAAGTTAGTAATTGAGCGTTACGCGGCCTATGCGGGACTGACGCCGGAGCAGGTGCTGGTAAGCCGCGGTGCCGATGAAGGCATCGAACTGTTAATGCGCGCCTTCTGTGAACCGGGCAAAGATGCCGTGTTGTTCTGCCCGCCGACCTACGGTATGTACAGCGTCAGCGCTGAAACCATCGGTATTGAATACCGTACGGTAGAAGCACGCGAAGACTGGCAACTGAACTTGCCCGCCATTGCTGGCCAGTTAGACAATGTAAAGCTGGTGTATGTGTGCAGCCCGAACAACCCGACCGGAAATCTGATCAACCCGGACGATATTCGCCAGCTGCTGGAGATGACGCGTGGCAAAGCGCTGGTCGTCGCCGACGAAGCCTATATTGAGTTCTGCCCTTCAGCCTCACTCGCTGGCTGGCTGAAGGATTACCCGCACCTGGTGGTGCTGCGTACGCTGTCTAAAGCGTTTGCGCTGGCAGGGCTGCGCTGTGGTTTCACTCTCGCCAACGCCGATGTCATTGCGCTGCTGATGAAAGTGATCGCCCCTTACCCGCTCTCTACGCCTGTGGCGGATATTGCGGGTCAGGCACTGAGCGAGCAGGGCATTGCACTGATGCGCCAGCATGTGAGCGAGCTGGTCGCCACCCGGGAAAAGCTGATTGCCGATCTGCGTACGTTAGACTGCGTTGAGCAGGTGTTTGAGAGCGATACCAACTATATTCTGGCGCGCTTCTCCGCCTCAAGTCAGGTATTTAAGACCTTGTGGGATCAGGGCATTATTTTGCGCGATCAGAACAAACAGCCTGGTCTGGCGGGCTGTCTGCGCATCTCTATTGGCACCCGCGAAGAGTGTGAACGCGCAGTGGCCGCACTAACATTATTACCCGGTTCATCCGTATCTCAGGAGCAAGCATGAGTCAGAAAGTCCTTTTTATCGATCGCGATGGCACCCTCATTTCTGAGCCGCCAGAAGATTTTCAGGTAGACCGCATGGATAAACTGGCCTTCGAGCCTGACGTCATCCCTGCCCTGCTGTCGTTACAGAAAGCGGGCTATCAGCTGGTGATGATCACCAATCAGGATGGCCTGGGGACCAGCAGCTTCCCGCAGGACGATTTCGACGGTCCGCATAATCTGATGATGCAAATCCTCCGTTCGCAGGGCGTGAACTTTAGCGACATTCTGATTTGCCCACATAAGCCGGAAGATCACTGCGACTGCCGTAAGCCAAAAACAAAAATGGTGGAAGCCTGGCTGGCGGAAGGCGCACTGGATATCGCCAACAGCTATGTGATTGGTGACCGCGCAACTGACGTGCAGCTGGCGCAGAACATGGGCATCACCGGTCTGCTGTACAGCAAAGACCTGAACTGGAACGCGATTGAACAGCAGCTGACGAAGCGTGACCGTTATGCGCTGGTGCAACGCAACACCAAAGAGACGCAGATTAAAGTCGAAGTGTGGCTGGATCGCGAAGGCGACAGCAAAATTAATACCGGCGTGGGTTTCTTTGACCATATGCTCGATCAGATCTCTACCCACGGCGGCTTCCGCATGAACATCGACGTGAAAGGCGATCTCTATATTGACGATCACCACACCGTGGAAGATACCGGGCTGGCGCTGGGTGAAGCCCTGCTGAAAGCGCTGGGTGACAAACGTGGCATCGGTCGTTTCGGTTTCGTGCTGCCAATGGACGAATGCCTGGCACGCTGCGCACTGGATATCTCCGGTCGTCCGCACCTCGAATATAAAGCGGAGTTCAGCTATCAGCGCGTTGGCGATCTGAGCACCGAGATGGTGGAACACTTCTTCAGCTCACTCTCTTACACCATGGCCAGCACCCTGCACCTGCGCACCAAAGGCAAAAATGACCATCACCGCGTTGAAAGCTTGTTTAAAGCCTTCGGCCGCACGCTGCGTCAGGCGATCCGCGTGGAGGGAAATACCCTGCCAAGTTCGAAAGGAGTGCTGTGATGGATGTGGTGATCCTCGATACCGGCTGCGCCAACCTGTCCTCCGTTAAGTGGGCGGTACAGCGTCTTGGCTATGATCCGGTAGTCAGTAAAGAAGCGGATATCGTGCTGAACGCCGACAAACTGTTTCTGCCCGGCGTGGGCACCGCCCAGGCCGCGATGGATCAGCTGCGTGAACGCGAACTGATCGCGCTGATTAAAGCCTGTACCCAACCGGTACTGGGTATCTGCCTCGGTATGCAACTGCTGGGCAGCGGTAGCGACGAGAGCGGCGGCGTACCCACGCTGAATATCATCGACCAGCCTGTGCAGCGCATGAAAGATCACGGCCTGCCGCTGCCACATATGGGATGGAATCAAATCACCTCGCAAGCGGGTAACCACCTGTTTCGCGGTATTGAAGACGGTGCCTATTTCTACTTCGTGCACGGCTACGCCATGCCGGTCAATGAATACACCATTGCCCAGTGCAATTATGGCGAAGCCTTTACCGCCGCCGTGCAGAAAGATAATTTCTTTGGCGTGCAGTTCCACCCGGAGCGTTCCGGTGCCGCTGGCGCGCAGCTGCTGAAAAACTTCCTGGAGATGTAACCGGCATGATTATCCCGGCATTAGATTTAATTGATGGCAAGGTGGTGCGTCTGCATCAGGGCGATTACGGCCAGCAACGCGACTACGGCAGCGACCCGCTGCCGCGCTTACAGGATTATGAAGCACAGGGTGCGCAGGTGCTGCATCTGGTCGATCTGACCGGGGCAAAAGATCCGGCCGCACGTCAGATCCCCCTGCTGACCAAACTGCTGGCAGGCGTCACCGTCCCGGTCCAGGTGGGCGGCGGTATCCGCACTAAAGAGGATGTGGACGCGCTGTTAAAGGCGGGTGCCACACGCGTAGTGGTGGGATCTACGGCGGTGAAACAGCCGGAAGAAGTGCAGCAGTGGTTTAAACAATACGGCGCGGAAGCGATTGTGCTGGCGCTGGACGTACGCATTGATGCCAGTAACCGTAAAGAAGTGGCGATCAGCGGCTGGCAGGAAGCCAGCGGCATCACGCTGGAAGAAGTGATTGAGCAGTTTTTGCCGTTCGGCCTGAAACACGTGCTGTGCACGGATATTTCACGCGATGGCACACTCAGTGGCTCTAACGTTGAACTGTATCGCGAAGTGTCTGCCCGCTACCCGAGCATTGCTTTCCAGTCCTCCGGTGGCATCGGCTCTCTGGACGATATTGCTGCCCTGCGCGGCTGTGGCGCTCGGGGCGTGATCGTAGGTCGCGCTCTGCTGGAAGATAAATTCACCGCATCGGAGGCTATTTCATGCTGGCAAAACGGATAATCCCTTGCCTGGACGTACGTGACGGCCAGGTCGTGAAAGGCGTGCAGTTCCGCAACCACGAAATCATCGGCGATATCGTGCCGCTGGCGCAGCGCTATGCGCAGGAAGGGGCCGACGAACTGGTGTTTTATGATATCACCGCATCCAGTGATGGCCGTGTGGTGGATAAAAGCTGGATCTCACGCGTGGCAGAAGTGATTGATATTCCTTTCTGCGTGGCTGGGGGCATTAAGTCGGTTGAAGATGCCGCCCTGCTGCTCTCGTTCGGCGCGGATAAGATTTCGATTAATTCCCCGGCGCTTGCCGATCCTTCCCTTATCACCCGCCTGGCCGATCGCTTTGGCGTGCAGTGCATTGTGGTGGGCATCGATACCTGGTTTGACAGCGAAAGCGGCAAGTACCATGTGAATCAGTACACCGGCGATGAAAGCCGGACCAAAGTCACCACGTGGGAAACCCTCGACTGGGTGGAAGAAGTGCAGAAGCGTGGTGCGGGTGAGATTGTGCTGAACATGATGAACCAGGATGGCGTGCGCAATGGTTACGACCTGGTACAACTGCAAAAAGTACGCGCACGCTGTAAAGTACCGCTGATTGCTTCCGGCGGCGCGGGCACCATGGAGCATTTCCATGAAGCCTTCCGCGATGCTGACGTTGATGGCGCACTGGCGGCATCGGTGTTCCATAAACAGATTATTAATATCGGTGAGCTGAAAAGTTATCTGATTGAAAAAGGTGTGGAGATTCGCGCGTGTTAACAGAACAACAACTGTCCCAGCTTGACTGGGTGAAAACCGACGGCATGATGCCCGCTATCGTCCAGCACGCGGTGTCTGGTGAAGTGCTGATGCATGGGTATATGAATCAGGAAGCACTGGCGAAGACGCTGGAGATTGGCAAAGTGACCTTCTGGTCACGCACCAAACAGCGCCTGTGGACGAAAGGCGAATCCTCGGAGCACTTTCTGAATGTGGTCAGCATCACGCCAGACTGCGATAACGATACGCTGCTGGTGCTGGTCCACCCGGTCGGCCCAACCTGCCATCGTGGCACGACAAGCTGTTTCTCGCCCGCAGCGACAGACTGGACTTTCCTCTATCAACTGGAGCAGGTCCTGGCCGAGCGTAAACACGCTGACCCAAAAAGTTCCTATACTGCAAGCCTGTACGCCAGCGGCACTAAGCGCATTGCACAGAAAGTCGGTGAGGAAGGCGTGGAAGTGGCACTGGCTGCCACCGTCAACGACCGTCATGAGCTGACCAATGAAGCCTCTGATTTGGTCTATCATCTGCTGGTTCTGCTACAGGACCAGGATCTGAACCTGTCAACGGTGATTGAGAACCTGCGTCAGCGTCATAAGTAAGCCCCTCTCATTATCAGGCCGGGTTATGCCCGGCCTGCACCCTATTTTGCTCTCATCCTCAAACGATAATCAGCGACCACATTACGCCCGATAACAATCGCTGAACCTGCAATCGCGCCCAAAATGGCGGCCAGCAACAGCACTAACGATTTTCTAGGATTGACAGGTGCCGCAGGTAAGTCGGGTTGAGTGATGTACGTGAAGGGTTGTAACTTTTCAGCGTCAGGCTTCAACTGTGAGAGTGCCAGGAGCTGGGTTTGTGTATCGAAATACTGTTTATCCAGTACGGCAGGCTTGTTGGCCTCATTAGCAATCATCGCACTTAGCGCATGGGTACCCAGCAGATATAACGTATCATCCGAAAGGTTCTCAGCCTGAGTCAGTTGAGAACTGGAAATATTGGAATCTTCAGCAATTTTCAACGCATAGCGAATAACCTCAATACGATGCGCATTACGCTGCTCCGCGATTTTTTTCTGCGCTTCCAGCGATGCGGTCAGTTCGCTTTGCTTTGCAATAAGGTTAGTTTTGATTTCAGCGAGATAATCATTCATCAAAGAGGTATTGACCTGCTGAATGTAGCTTGAAAGCTGCTCTTGCGCGTGATTGGCGGAATCGGCCGTTAGTGAGATGCTCAGGGGATAGTTGAGGGATTTGTCTACGACTTTAATATCGACTAAGTTTGATGCGGCAAGCGAAGCACTAAAGCGATTAAACAGGTTTTTCTGGAGCATATCCGGAGAAAATTGTCCTGGTGTGCTCTGAGTGTTATTACCATTGTTATCAACGTCATTCAGTGCATAGACTTGATTCAAAACACCACTGTAATAGGCCATCTGGCCGATATCAGGTTGCGTCAGGATGGCTGTTGACGTCCATTTAGATTTAACTGAAGCAAGGTATATCCCCGCGCCAATAAGGCTAACAACTATCAGTGCAATGATGATCCATTTACCTTTCCATAACTGGAAAAAAATGTCCAACAGGTCCAGTTCATCATGCTTTACAGATTCAAATTGCTCAAAGTTTGTTGTGTTTTTTTTGCTCATCATGACTCAACTTAAAAAATTGGTATCGTTTTTATGGTTATGCGAATAAAAGATAGCCGAGCAGTTGGCAGAGCGCCAGAAGGATAGTCTTAAAATCGGGGAGAAGAAGGAAAATAACCTCCCGTAAAACGGGAGGTTAGGCATTGACTTAGTCCAGCCATTCGGTGTGGAACACACCGTCTTTGTCAGTACGCTTGTAAGTATGCGCACCAAAGTAGTCACGCTGCGCCTGAATCAGGTTCGCAGGCAGTACCGCTGAACGGTAGCTGTCGTAGTAGGCAATAGCTGCAGAGAAGGTTGGTGTTGGGATACCGTTCTGGACAGCCCACGCAACAACGTCACGCAGCGCCTGCTGGTATTCGTCAGCGATATTTTTGAAGTACGGAGCCAGCAGCAGGTTAGCAATGTCAGCATCAACAGCATAAGCATCGGTGATTTTCTGCAAGAACTGGGCACGAATAATGCAGCCAGCACGGAAAATCTTAGCGATTTCACCGTAGTGCAGATCCCAGTTGTTTTCAGTAGAGGCCGCTTTCAGCTGAGAGAAGCCCTGTGCGTAAGAAACGATCTTACCCAGGTACAGTGCACGACGCACTTTCTCAACGAATTCGGCTTTATCCCCGCTAACGGTCTGAACTTTAGGTCCGCTCAGCACTTTAGATGCGGCAACACGCTGCGTTTTCAGTGAGGACAGGTAGCGGGCAAACACAGATTCAGTGATCAGTGACAGTGGTTCACCGAGGTCCAGAGAACTCTGACTGGTCCACTTACCGGTACCTTTGTTCGCGGCTTCATCAAGAATCACATCAACCAGGTAGTTACCTTCTTCATCTTTTTTAGTGAAGATATCTTTGGTGATGTCAATCAGGTAGCTGCTCAGCTCGCCTTCGTTCCACTCGCTGAAGGTTTTAGCCAGATCGTCGTTGCTCAGGTTCAGTGCGCCTTTCAGCAGTGAATAGGCCTCAGCAATTAACTGCATGTCACCGTATTCAATGCCGTTGTGAACCATTTTCACATAGTGGCCTGCACCGTCCGGACCCATATAAGCCACACAGGCTTCACCTTCAGCGACAGCTGCAATCTCAGTCAGGATTGGCGCAACCAGCTCGTACGCTTCTTTCTGGCCGCCAGGCATGATAGATGGGCCTTTAAGCGCGCCCTCTTCGCCACCGGAAACACCGGTACCGATGAAGTTAAAGCCCTGCTCGGACAGTTCACGGTTACGACGAATGGTGTCTTTATAGAAGGTGTTACCGCCATCGATCAGGATATCGCCTTTATCGAGGTGTGGCGTCAGGGAGGCGATGGTTTTGTCGGTGGCTTCACCGGCCTGAACCATCAAAAGGATACGACGAGGTTTTTCCAGAGAGTCAACAAACTCTTCGATGCTGTAGTGCGGAACCAGTTTCTTACCTGGGTTCTCAGCCACGACTTCATCGGTTTTTTCACGCGAGCGGTTGAAGATAGAAACTGTGTAGCCACGGCTCTCGATGTTGAGTGCCAGATTACGGCCCATTACAGCCATACCTACAACGCCGATCTGTTGCTTGGACATTACCTACTCCTGTCTATGGATACCTATGCAGCAGCGCTGAACTGCTGCAGAATCATGTCTTACAGATATTAACTCACAAAGACATCGAGTGAATAGTAATTAGTGTGATAAGTTTTTTCAGCTTAATCTCCTAATATTATTAGGGAATATATTTTTGATTTGTCTTAAAAGTGAGCGAGTCCCTGAGTGCAGCAAGGCAAATTCTCGCCTCACTGAACTTAAATCTAAGGAGAGATAAGAAGCAGTAACCAAATGCCAGTATGAAAGGCTTACATTTTGTTAATGGGTTTTTCCCGTGAATGAAATATAAACGGAATAAGTTCCTCAACATAAAATAGCCTTTCCAAGAGGAAAGATCGTTTTTCTGGTTGTTATTCAAAAGTCGTGTGGCTTTTGCTGAGGGTTCACAAAAAATAGTAAATCCCAGCTCAGTAGAGCGTAGTGAATAATCCATGTCATCATAAAAAATGAAGAATCTGGCGTCAGGTATTCCAACTTGATCTACAACTGTCTTCTTGATTAAAGGGCCTTCAAAAGGTACACCAGCAATTTTTATTGCTCCAGAATTTAATCCTGTTCTGTTAATGTACTGAGAAACATTCTCCTTTTTAGGCGAGATCGTAAGAAAGTCGTCAAGATCAAATTGGATAGGGGCTAACTCAGCCAATGAGCCATCTTTGTTTGTTCTTAAAGGTTGGATGATATCACCTTGAGGGCATGTCAGAAGTTTTTCTAAACAATCTGATGCAGGCATCAAATCATCATCCATTAACCAAAGAGCATGATAATCACGATCCTTTAATAACCTGAAACCATAAGAAAAACCTCCGGCGCCTCCGAGATTAGCCCCAGTATTATAGTACTCAAAAACGTCCTGATGATCTCGAGAAAATTCATCAACGATTATATCGGTTCCATCATTACTATTATTATCAACAACAATAACTTTTTTTAAGCGATGAGTTTGCCCAAGTAAAGATTTTAAAACCTGAGTTAACAACTCTTTTCTTTTATAGGTAACAACAAGTGCTATAACATCTAACATTGAAACTCCTTTTCAACACACTTCAAAGCAGATGCTATAATTTGATGCATATCATAATATTTATATTCAGCGAGACGCCCACCAAAAATCACATTTTCAACGTCCGAAGTTAATGATTTATATTTACTAAATACACTATTATTTTTCTTGTCATTAACCGGATAATAATATTCATCTCCCTCTTCAAATTCTTTAGGGAATTCTTTGGTAACGACTGTTTTATCCTGAGTACCAAATTCAAAATGCTTATGCTCAATAATGCGTGTGAAAGGGTAGATTTTATCTATATAATTTACAACAGCACTACCTTGGAAATTATCGGTTTCCAAAATTTCCGTATTGAATTCCAAAGAACGATAGTCAAGCCTACCAAAACGATAATCAAAAAATTTATCTATCGGCCCTGTGTAAACAATCTTACGTGCACTCTTCTCATAAACTTCTCTATTTTCAAAGAAGTCAACGTCAGTGACAACCTCCACCCCCTCCAACAAGGCATCAACAAGAACATTATATCCACCGATAGGAATACCCTGATAACGATCGTTAAAGTAGTTATTATCAAAGTTGAAACGCACAGGTAATCTTTTTATAATAAAAGGAGGTAAATCCTTGCATTCTCGCCCCCATTGCTTCTCAGTGTATTCTTTAATCATGGTTTGGTAAATATCTCGTCCGACTAAGAAAATCGCCTGTTCTTCTAAATTAGTAATTTGATCTTCTTCTATTTCTGACCTTTGCTCTTTAATTTTAGCTTTTGCTTCATCTGGTGTTTTAACGCCCCAAAGTTGGTTGAATGTATTCATATTGAAAGGTAAGTTGTAAAGTTTACCATTCGACAATGCAACCGGAGAGTTAGTAAAACGATTAAATTCAACAAAACTATTAACATAGTCCCAGATAAACTTATCATTAGTATGGAAAATGTGCGCGCCATACTTATGAACATTTATGCCCTCAATATTCTCACAGAATATATTACCACCTTTGTGATTTCTCTTTTCGATGATCTTAATTTTTTTCCCACGTTTCAATGCTTCATGGGCAAAAACAGATCCAAACAGACCAGAACCAACTATCAGATAATCAAGCATATTTTAAATCTCAGTTAATTTTTTCAGTTTATCAATATGATTAGAGGTTAAAGTATTCTCATTAAAATAATCTAAATCAATTAGGTAATTGTGTATGTATTGACGCAGACGCAATGAATTAAAATTACTATAAATGGCTCTTCCTAAAACTATTAGTTTCTTATCAAAAATAAGAGTTTCTAATCCAACAGTAGAATTTATAGTATAAACACACGATGCGTTTTTTATTAACTCTATAGTATTATTATTAACGAGCACTATCTTACCTTTCGCAGAAAGTTGCATAAAATAATTTATTGTAGTTATATCAGACTCTGCTGGATGGATTTTAACATAAATAACCTTATGCTTTTCTTCACTAATTATTTTATTTATAGCAGAAATATTATCGATGTCACTATTAATTCTCAATTGTGTATCAGAGGTAACCTGTGATGGATAGAAGATATAGTCAATATTGAGGTCAGCATGGTTACTACTCATTAGCATTTTTTTAGATTTGTATTTATCCAAAAACATTTTTACTTTTTTTGAAAAATTAAGAGAGTCTTCTCGGATGAAAAAAGGCATCAATCTTGATAAAAGGTCATCAAAGGCAATAACTGAATAATTTTTTATACTTATTTTTGATTGAGGCAATGGGTTAAATTTATAGTGTATGTAACCTTCTATCCAGGAACGGTGGAGATCCTCAGAAATAGCAGGTAAAGAATCAAGTATCTCAGGTCGCTCGAATAATATAGATTGTGCGTTAACACCTCTTGGATCGAAGATCATTTTCCCTGGTAAATTACTAATTTCAGCATATAGTATTTTGGCATTAAATTTTTTAAAAAAATTCGTAGTAGCGATAGCTGTCGGATGATTACCATTGAAAACAATAAGAGTGTCACTTTCGTAGATAGAAGAAAACATCTTATTTTCAAGTGAGTGCGTGATTTGTTTATAATTTTCATAAGCATCCTTTAATGACTGCCTTCCATTAAGCACAGAGATAGTATTCCTCAATGCTGAATCATCAACTTTAATATTGAAGCTAGCACATCTTTTATTAAGTAGAAGAACTATCTTCTTATTAGTTTTAAACTTAAGGAATATGTAACACGAGAATTTATTCGTAATAAACGTGACTTCATTGCATGCTGAAAAACCTAGGAAAAACTTGGCCTTTAAAATATCATCTACTAAAACATATAACATACACCACTAAGACCTCATTTAAATTATCATCACAATAACTAATTTAGCGTTGAGATAGAAATATCACAAACAACTGTACTTTCAATACAGTAATTTATCTTGTAATTACCATATGAGGGATCATTGAGCCCCCTAGGAATAAACATAATAATGTTTGATAGAATCAGGATTAAATATACGCCACCTAACAAATGTGGTCTTAAATTAATAATGGTTTTTTTCTGAATATAATAAACAATTGCAACGGAAATGAATAAGTATAGTATTGGTGAAAAATATCTCGACATGCGAGCAAAAATAAATAATTCACTTGAGAAAATTCTAAATGCTATGAATAAGATCACTGACAGTTGAAGAACTGCCATCATTCTGATATTTTCTAATTTTAATATACGAACATAAAAATAATAAAACATGATAGTTAGGGCTACACCACCATAAGCAGAAATCTGACCAATAAAGTTTGCTGGAACAGCATAAGTGTCTGAAAGGAAGTAATTATAATACATGAGCTTATATGTCACGAATATATATTTCACAATACTGAGAGGATTCGTTAATATAATTAATATATAGAGGTAAAACCATTTATTCTTCACAGGAAGAATAAACTTCAATAAAAACACACTTACTAAAGCAACCGGAATAAGGCTGAAATGTATAGTCCCACCAACAATCAAGAGTGATAACATAAGCAATCTTTTATTGTTAATGTAATAGAGCATTGCTAATGCATATAAAGAGGCAGCCAGACAAGAACGGATACTGTTTAAAGTAAGGAAGTAATAATTACCTAAATAAAGAATTGTGCATAATGAAAAAATCAATCTGCCATTTAGGTCTTTAAACTCATTCGACATTTTATAGAAAAAGACGCCAAAAAAGTAAGAAGTCAATAGAGAATATATCAAAAAAACAAATTGAGGGCCGAGATCGAAATAGTTAGCGAATTGCGTTAGAACCAAATGGAATGGCTCAAGATGCAGATAACTCTGATAACCTGTTTTAATATCATAATACAAGGCAGTATAACTGATATAATCCGACCCTACTTCATATCTGAATGCAGATACCAAAGCAAGAAACACCCAGAATAAAAATGTAACTCTGTTGCGACATATGGCTAAAAATGACGCTGAGGATAGCATAATAAGAAAAAAAATCATTGTTAGGGTGACCGTTAACTTGTTTATTAAGCTGGTTTTTTCATAGCTCTACAGGGAATAAATTAATTATAACGCGCGAAAATGTTCAATTAATGAAGTAACATCATAATTATTACGAACATTTTCACTAATTAATTCATAAGGGGCCTCAACAAATTTTGCGAGCTTAGTATTTGTAGTTTCAAAATTCTCATTTATATCTAAGACTAAAACATTACTGGATTTATAAAAGTCATATGATCTTATATCTTTATTATCAGTGATTAACTTTTTGTTAAAAAAAACGGATTCAAGTGACCTAAGAGTCAATCCTACCTGTCCGTGCTGGTTCAACTCCACTATAATATTTTTATCATTCAATAATTTTAAATATGATTGATAATTTACTGGTTCAGATATCAAGTCTATTTGTGGAAAGTCATCTGCTATGACGGGTATCCTGTCCTGCACAACTCTAAAATCTGGCTCAACCCCTACATTCTGTAACATTAACGCCAGTTCATTAAGTTTATGAGCACGCCCTTTGTTTTTTCCAATAAACAACGCCTTATTTAATACTGATTTTTTCTCTACCTCTAAATCTTTTATTATTTCTTTTGAATAAATCTGAGGATGATAAGAAACATTATGTTTAATTGAATCATTTTTATCAAAGGTAGCGATTTTGAAGCCACACATCTTCAACAATTTAATTCTAATGGCGAAATCTATATTTTTAAATCTATCTGAAGGTTCGGGGTTCCATTGCCAAAAATATAATTTTTTCACCTTGCCGTATTTTTTATATACCGGAGCGAAGTCCGATAAGTCTTCAATACCTACAACTAGTAGTTCATCATACTCATCATTTCCACTACTAAAATTTCTATTCAGTAACGAAAAAATAATTGAGAAATAGGGTAGCAAACGTCTTTTAATTAATGCGTTATATAATCTATTAACCAAACTTAAATTAATAAATTCTCTCGGTTTAGCGGCTATAGATTTAACATCAATATGTTCATTTTTCAATTTACCAAAAACAAATTCAGCAAGATAATGTTTATCATTATAGATTAACATCTTGCATGGCTTACTATTTACCTTTCCATTACAAAACACAATAACCCCCCTCCTTCTAAAGATAGACAACTCTCAAAGAATCTAAATTATTTTGAGATTATATATTTTCGCATGAATTCATTAACGTTTTGTTCGAAACGCTCACCCTCAGATTTTATAGATTCACGATACTTTTCAAATGCTTCTATTTGTATAGAGAAATCTTTGAAAATTTTATTGCACATTTTTTTATAAATATCAATTAAATTATCATCATTCTCATCTAACTTAAATCTTTCAGGGATACTTACATCAATCATATTTTTTGCACTCCCTCGCCTCCCCGTTATAATACAACAATTGGCCAGAGCAGCCTCACGTGGAAAACGATCCTTTCCGGGATGATTACCAAAGTCTATATATATCATTGAGTTAGATAATGTTTCATTAACTTCTTGAGCAGTCATATTCTCTAAAGGCACAAATGTAAATTCTGGGCACGCCGTTATTATTTTTCGAGTCATTTCAACTCCTTTTTTTGGATTATAAGAAATGATTTTCTTTTTATTTTCCAAACTATTTTTTGTTTCTGATCTAAAATGAAAAGAGCTAATATAATCGGTCATTTGCATAGAATGAATATTATGCTTCGCAAGTAATAACCTTGCATATTCGCTCTGATGGAGGTGAATAAAACCTTTCATTTTATTTATAGAAAGCTTTTTATTACGAACTAAAGCAGCAAGATGCTTAAACTTCGGCAAACCAAAACTCTCAGGGGGGCAACCGTAATAATTATCTACAGATAACCACCAAATTGCTAACTGCTGGTGGCTGAATTTTTTTGCCAAAACGGTAGCTGTTTCCGGTAGTACCACTAATGAATCATTTTTTACGCTACCGAGAGTGGCAACACGAACATTATAGTGCTTATACTGTTTAGGAGTGTCAAAATTATGTTCGAATGGGTAATAGATTAAATACGAATCGACACCATTATCCTGTAGTTTACTTGCGAATTGATGTAATAACTCTGGGCCTCCAGTCACTACATTTGCTGGACAACATATATATACACTAGAGAAATTCATTTCACACCGTTTAAAGTAGACTCGTGGTATTAACATTAAGAATTTTAACTTACGCTATTTTGATTAAATTTCAGGTGAATTAATTCCTATTTAGAATTTTATTAGTAGACACAAATTTGATCATCATTAGCGTCACCAACGCTTCTGAAGCCAGTACTGTGAATGCAGCACCGTTTTCCATATAGAACTTAGAAAGTGGGTATAGCATAGCAATACATATAGCACTTACAGTAACCAAAATCCTGAAAAATTGTTTTTTATACCCCATTGCGGACATTGTATGAATACCTAATACATTACTAATTCCGACTAAAAATGGGCAAAATGCTAAAACTCTTAGGACATTTACTGATGAGTCGTAATCAGTCCCATAAAGAATCACAATAATAAATGGGGCAGTGATAAAAATCATAAGGCTTATCAATAACCCTAATCCGCCTTGAAATATAAATAATTTTTTGATGAAATTAATGCCATGCATTTTATTTTTTGCTAAAAGTGAAACCACTCTAGGATAGCACGCCTGTGATACGGGTATAATCAGACCTTGGGCAGCGAGTCTCAACTTATCAGCAGCAACAAAGTATCCAACAACTACAGGACCACATATAAACCCTAATAACACAGTTATGCTAGATGTATAAATATTTATCGCCGCAGTAGATAAGAATAAATACCATCCCTCAGAAAATTGCTCTCGTATATCTGATAGATTAAATGGACGCCATGTAATCCATTTATTTTTTATTAATATAGCTATTGAAAGGATTCCACTTAATACACTTGTTAATGACATTATCAATGCCGCAATCCATGCATCATTACTATCCTTTACCAAAATGAATACTAATGGAATTGTAAGCAATCTTGAGGCTATATTAACCCCTGAAGATAAAGCCATACACTCCTTTCCCTGAAACAACCAAACAGGGAAAAGAACATTCCCCAGTAGCACTCCCATGCATGCAAAAATTATTATTGATTGCTTTGCTAAAAAAACACTCGTGGTAACGCCGATTATTACAATCATTACACTCAAAATTGTTAATAATAATTGACAAGCGATAACGCTCCAAAAAACCTTACTTACTTCATTCTTATCATCAGCAATTAAGGCAATTTTTTGAGTAGCTGAAAGATTAAATCCATAGTTTATAAAAACATTAAAATACTGCAAAAAAGCCAACGAAAACCCTAATACACCATATGAGAATGGTCCTAAAGTTTTAACTAAATATGGTAATGTGATTAAAGGGATAATGTAATTACCCCCTTGAACTAAAGTGAGCGAAGCAATATTTTTAAATAATTTTTTTTCCACTATTTTAATAATTCCACTTGAGAAAGTGTAAGTCCCTTCTTATCTTTTTGCGATAAATTTATAAAATCCACTGCATCTAAGGGCCAGGTGATATTTATATCACTATCATTCCAGATGATATTTCCCTCATGAGAAGGATGGTAGTAATTTGTCGTTTTATATACAAACTCTGCATTTTCACTCAATACCAAAAATCCATGCGCAAATCCCTCAGGGATCCACATCTGGCGCTTGTTTTCAGCAGAAAGATTCGCTCCTATCCACTGACCAAAGGTTGGCGAGCCTTTGCGAATATCTACTGCCACATCAAACACTTCGCCCGCTACACAACGTACCAACTTCCCCTGCGCATGAGGCGCTAGCTGATAGTGCAGTCCACGCAGTACGCCTTTCGAAGACTTAGAATGGTTATCCTGCACAAACTCGACCTTACGCCCTACGGCCTCTTCAAACACTTTCTGGCTGAAGCTCTCAAAAAAGAAACCTCGCTCATCCCCGAACACTTTAGGCTCAAAAATCAGCACATCCGGTATTTCTGTTCTAATCACGTTCATAGCATCAGTATCCTTTCACCATCTTGAGCAGATACTGCCCATATTCATTCTTCGCTAATGGGGCAGCCAGTTTCTTCACCTGCTCGGCATCAATAAAGCCTTTACGGTAGGCAATCTCTTCAGGGCAAGAGACCTTCAGCCCCTGACGTTGCTCAATGGTCTGAATAAAGTTGCTCGCCTCAATCAGACTATGGTGCGTACCAGTATCCAGCCACGCATAGCCACGCCCCATCATCGCCACCGACAGGTCGCCCTGATCCATATACAGGCGGTTGATGTCGGTAATTTCCAACTCGCCGCGATGTGAAGGTTTCAGGCTTTTCGCCATTTCCACTACGCTATTGTCGTAGAAATAGAGCCCGGTAACCGCATAGTTACTCTTGGGCTCCAGCGGTTTCTCTTCCAGAGAGACCGCAATGCCGTCTTTATCAAACTCCACCACGCCATAACGCTCAGGATCGTTAACATGGTAAGCAAATACCGTCGCGCCGGAGGTCTGGCTTACTGCCGCTTGCAGCTCTTTCGGCAGGTCGTGGCCGTAGAAGATATTGTCGCCTAACACCAGTGCACAGCTATCTTCACCAATGAACTCTTCACCCAGAATAAAGGCCTGTGCCAGGCCATCGGGGCTCTCCTGTACAATGTATTGCAGGTTAAGCCCCCACTGGCTGCCATCGCCCAGCAGCTGTTCAAAACGTGGCGTATCTTGCGGGGTACTGATAATCAGAATATCGCGAATGCCTGCCAGCATCAGCGTGCTGAGAGGGTAGTAGATCATGGGTTTATCGTAGATGGGCAGCAGTTGCTTGCTGACGGCCATAGTGACCGGATACAGGCGGGTTCCAGACCCCCCTGCCAAAATAATTCCTTTACGCATGAGATATCTCTAATTTATATCGGGTTAATGAGGTCAGAGCGCATTAAACGCGGCTAACTCAGCCATCATCCGCTGAACCCCGCGTTGCCAGTCGGGCAAGGTCAGACCAAACGTGTTTTGAAATTTACGTGTATCCAGCCGGGAGTTAAGCGGACGCTGCGCGGGCGTTGGATAGTGGCTGGTGTTCAACGGATGTACCGTCTTCAAGACTAACTCAACACCTGCGTCTTTTGCTTCGGCAAACACGACGTTAGCGTAATCATACCAGGTCGTAGTGCCCGCTGCGGCAAGGTGATATAACCCCGCCACCGACGGATCGCGCATCGCAGCAGTAATAGCATGAGCCGTACAATCCGCGATCAGATCAGCCCCGGTTGGTGCGCCATGCTGATCGTTAATCACTGACAGTTCATCACGCTGCTTCGCCAGACGAAGCATCGTTTTGGCAAAATTATTACCTTTGGTGGCATACACCCAACTGGTGCGGAAAATCAGATGCCGGGAACAATACTGCTGAATGGCCAACTCACCGGCCAGTTTGCTGGCACCATACACATTAAGCGGCCCAGTGGAATCGTCTTCTTCCCAGGCCTGCGCACCTTGTCCCGGAAACACGTAGTCAGTCGAATAGTGAACCAGCCAGGCACTCAGCGATTCAACCTCTTTAGCAATAGCTTCCACGGTCAATGCATTGACCCGATGCGCCTGCTCAGGCTCACTCTCGGCTTTATCGACGGCAGTATATGCCGCAGCATTCACAATCACATCAGGGCGGATGCTGCGGATCGTAGCGATAATTCCCTTGGTATCAGCAAAGTCACCGCAATATTCTGTTGATGATGTGGCCAGCGCGGTAACGTTCCCCAGTGGAGCCAGCGCACGCTGCAATTCCCAGCCGACCTGGCCATTTTTACCGAACAGCAGAATATTCATGGCTGACGTTCACTGTAGTTCTGTTCAATCCATGACTGATAGGCGCCGCTTTTGACGTTACTCACCCACTCGGTATTGTCCAGATACCACTGCACCGTCTTGCGGATCCCGCTATCAAATGTTTCCTGTGGTTGCCAGTTAAGTTCTTGACTGATTTTAGAGGCATCAATCGCATAGCGACGGTCGTGCCCCGGGCGGTCGGCAACATAGGTAATCTGCTCACGGTAGCGAGTGGCTTTCGGCACCATCTCATCCAACAGATCACAGATGGTTTCTACCACCTCTAAATTCTGCTTTTCGTTATGGCCGCCGATATTGTAGGTTTCACCTATCTTACCCTTTGTTACCACCGTATAAAGTGCGCGCGCATGGTCTTCCACATACAACCAGTCGCGGATCTGATCGCCACGTCCGTAAACCGGCAAAGGCTTACCGTCGAGTGCATTCAGGATCACTAAAGGGATCAGTTTTTCCGGGAAGTGATAAGGGCCGTAATTGTTTGAGCAGTTGGTAATTATCGTTGGCAAACCGTAGGTACGAAGCCAGGCACGGACTAAATGGTCACTGGAGGCTTTTGATGCCGAATACGGGCTGCTGGGTGCATAGGCGGTGGTTTCGGTAAATAATGGCAGCGCAGCTGAGTCATCATTCATCTCGTCCGGATGAGGTAAATCTCCGTAGACTTCGTCGGTGGAAATATGGTGGAAACGGAAAGCCGTTTTGCGCGTAGAATCCAGCCCGCTCCAGTAACTGCGCGCTGCCTCCAGCATGATATAAGTGCCGACAATGTTGGTTTCAATAAAATCAGCCGGGCCGCTGATGGAGCGGTCTACGTGGCTTTCAGCCGCCAGATGCATTACCACATCAGGTTGATGTTCATTGAAAATCGCACTAATGGCATCTTTGTCACAGATGTCGGCCTGTACAAAAGCATAACGCGCATCATTGCTGACACCAACTACGGACTCAGGATTGCCCGCATACGTGAGTTTATCAACGTTCACGACACTGTCTGTAGTCTGCGTAATAATATGGCGAACTACTGCTGAACCAATAAATCCGGCGCCGCCGGTCACTAGAATTTTCACGCCGTCGTTCTCTCTTTGGCTAATATCAATAATGCTAAGAATGCTCGCTGATGGTCATTGGGCCGTCAAACAGCGTGGTGAAGTCACAGTCATTTTTTGCCGTACTTTTATGGCGTATAACATCAACAGGTATACGGTGATGACCAGAATTGTTGTTATCAAATGTGCATACTGTTTCGCCTGGCCACGCTACCGCCACTGGCTGTAGCCACCAGATAGCTGTCTCTTACCTCGTTACACAAGCATAGCCTGACCCTGTCACTCGACGTGCTTTTCATAACCAGATTAGTCCTGGAAATAATCAGACATAAAGCCTCACAAAATCCAGCGCCAATTTTTATACTAAGTACTGGACCATACAAGCCTAATCTCTATTTTTTTGTGGGTTTGACGCTTTCGACATTTAATGGACAATTAAGCAACACTGATAGGTTATTTTCTAACTCACCTTAGCAAGTGCTCTCTTACGCACGCTCTACCTACAGTAACTATTGGAAATATAGAGGGTTAAAATATACCATTGCCACAGCCCACAAACAAAAAAACTCCCAGATCAGGGAGTTTTATACACAAGGGATTTCACGTTTTATTCAACGATACCCATTAGGATTCTTCGACTGCCAGTTCCACGTATCACGCATCATCTCATCGATACCGCGTGACACACGCCAGTCCAGCTCTTTGTCCGCCAGCGAGGCATCCGCCCAGAACGCAGGAAGATCGCCATCACGGCGCGGTGAGATCTGGTAAGGCACAGGCTTACCTGCGGCTTTCTCAAAGGCTTTCACCATCTCCAGCACCGAGTACCCTACCCCGGCACCGAGGTTGTAAGCTTTATAGCCATCAACCGCAGCAATATGGTCCAGCGCTTTAAGATGGCCTTCAGCCAGATCCATCACGTGAATGTAGTCGCGTTCGCCGGTGCCATCTTTCGTTGGGTAATCTCCGCCAAAGATGCCCAGCTTTTCCAGACGGCCAATGGCCACCTGAGCAATGTACGGCAGCAGGTTGTTCGGGATGCCGTTCGGGTCTTCGCCGATCTGGCCAGACTCATGCGCCCCCACCGGGTTGAAATAACGCAGCGCGATGGTTTTGAATTCCGGGTTCGCTTTGGCATAGTCACGCAGAATCTGCTCAACCATCAGCTTTGAGGTGCCATACGGGCTGGTTGTGCCGCCAATTGGCGTGGTTTCCACATAAGGAACCGGCGCATCAGCACCGTAGACGGTAGCAGAAGAGCTGAAGATAAACTGATTCACACCCGCAGCACGCATCTCTTCCAACAGCACCAGCGTACCGGTAACGTTATTCTGGTAGTACTCCAGTGGTTTGCGGGTGGATTCGCCCACGGCTTTCAGGCCGGCAAAGTGAATCACGGCATCGATGCGGTTACTGGCAAAAATATCGCGCAGGCACGCACGGTCGAGGATATCCCCTTCGCAGAAGGTGGCCGTTTTACCCGTCAGCTTCTCTACGCGGTTAATCGATTCGCGTGAGGCATTGCTCAGGTTATCCAGTACGACAACATCATCACCACGTTGCAGCAGCGATAACACGGTATGGGAACCGATGTAGCCCGCCCCGCCCGTTACTAAAATTGCCATGTTGACTCCTTCAGACCACGCCCGGCGCGGCCATAATCAAATAAGATTACTTCGCCAGAATTTTTTGAATTTCTTCACGGAACTCGCGGCCCTGAGCGTGGTTACGCAGGCCCCAGGTCACAAACGCTTTCATATAGCCCAGTTTACGACCGCAGTCGAAGCTGTCGCCACTCAGCAGGTGTGCATCAACCGGCTGTTTTTTGTTCAGATTGGCAATCGCATCGGTCAGCTGATAGCGGCCCCAGGCACCCGGCTCAAGGTTTTCCAGTTCTGGCCAGATGTCCGCAGACAATACATAGCGGCCAACGGCAGCCAGGTCAGAATTCAGGGTCTGTGGTTGCTCTGGTTTTTCCACGAATTCGACAATAGAACTGACTTTGCCTGGGAAGTCCAGTGGCTCCTCGGTAGTGATCACGGAGTATTCAGACAAATCCACGTCAGGCATATGATGGGCGAGTACCTGGCTACGGCCAGTCTCTTCAAAGCGTGCCACCATCGCGGCAAGGTTGTAACGCAGCGGATCGGCACTGGCGTTATCCAGCAATACGTCCGGCAGGACCACCACGAAGGCATCATCATGCAGCATCGGGCGGGCACATAACAGGGAGTTTGCCAGGCCCAGCGGCTGTGGCTGACGCACGTTCATGATCGTCACACCCGGCGGGCAGATAGACTGCACTTCACTCAGGAGCTGACGTTTCACACGCGCTTCAAGCAGGGCTTCAAGCTCATAGGACGTATCAAAGTGGTTTTCAACCGCATTCTTGGATGCATGAGTGACCAGGACAATTTCCTTGATACCCGCTGCCACGCACTCGTCGATGATGTACTGAATCATCGGCTTGTCGACAACAGGCAACATCTCTTTAGGAATGGCTTTTGTAGCAGGGAGCATATGCATACCGAGACCCGCAACCGGGATAACTGCTTTAAGCTTGGTCATAGTGTTTCCATATAAATGAAGTAAAAAACGTCCATTGATTATGCATTAAAGAGATGATTCACAAGTATAATCTTAATCTGAAAAATAAGCAGCCAGGGCCAGCAATAAAAAAGGCCACCATCACGGTGACCTTATATTTATTACCGGGTTACAGCCAGTGAGTGAACCATTCCGGCCTGATAAACAGATTGAAATAACTCACCAGCGCCATGATCCCGACAAACACCACCGCCACCGACATCCACTGACGGGCATAGGGGATAAACGGAATGCCAATCACCGGTTTGATAAAGAACGGATGGGCAAAGGCAGAAATGAGAACCTGAGAAATCGACAGCGTCAGCGCCACATACCAGACGTTCGGCCAGATCCAGGTGGTTGCCAGTACCAGCACCACGATGATGCTTGCCACCACATTCCACCAGAACTCGACGTTGGTACGGCCGTTAGCCTGAGATATCGCGCCGGTCAGCCCGCCCATCGGACGCAGCATACCGAACAGCAGCATCAGTGGGATCAAATGCCCAACCGCCTCGTGTGCCGGGCCGTAAAGCACGCGCACCACCACCGGGGAGAGGATACCAATCGCCAGATACATCAGGCTGCTGAACAGCATGATCATGAAGGTGCCTTTCAGGAACAACTTCTGCAACTGCGCAGGTTCGTGTTGTTTCTCAGCAAAGCGGGGTAGTGCCAGGCGATTAATGACCGGCGTCACCAGTTTCAGCGGTTGCAGCACCAGCTCTTTCGCCAGTGAGTATACCCCGAGCATTTCAGCGCCCATCACTTTACCGACGATCAGGGAGTCGGCCTGAGTACGTAACTGGTTAATCGTCTGTGAGCCCAGCTGATACACACCGTACTTCATCGAGCTGAAGAACGTCGATTTATCAAACTCGAAGGTCGGCCGCCAGGACTTTTCACCAAACCAAATCATGCACAGAATACGCATCGCGGCATTGGCAAACAGGCCGAGGATCACCGCAGAGACATTGAGCGGCGAGTAGTAAAGCAGCCCCACCGTCAGTGCAAAGGCAAGAAACTTGGTGACCATTTCGATCTTCGCCAGCAGCACCATGCGTTTGGCTTTAACGAAATGGGCCTGATACTGCGACAGCGATCCCAGTACCAGGAAGTTAATGCTGGTTAGCATGATCAGCCCGGTGAGTTCCGGAATGTGGTAGAAATGCGCGATCGGCCAGGCAATGGCGATCAACAGCAATCCGGTCATCAGACTGAGTAAAACGTTCACCCAGTAGATGGTGCTCTGCTCCTTGCGGGTGATGTTCTGGCGATGGACGATGTAGCTGCTCATCCCCATATCCTGCAACACCATCGCCACGGCCAGAATGGCGTTAATAATCGCCAGAATACCCAGCTCGTGGGTCTCCAGCTTACGCGCCAGCACCCCAAGCTGTATCACCTGTAACACGGCGGCGAAACAGGTACCACCAAACAGCCATACGGCCTGATTTTTTAAACTACTCACGCTAATTGCTCCAGAATCTCTGCCAGTTCGCGGTAGGCGATATGCTGGTTAAATTCGGTTTCTACCTTGTGCCGTGCGGCCACCACCACCGGTGCGATATCGGCCTCACCCTGTGACAGTTTCAGCAGAATGGCGGCGAGAGCGCTCGCATCGCCTTCCGGTGCCAGCCAGCCGGACACATTGTGTTCAATCAGTTCAGGAATACCACTGTGCTCGCTGGACACCACCGGCAGCCCGACGGCCATCGCTTCCATCAACGCCACCGGTATCCCTTCCATGTCTCCATCCGCTGCGGTCAGCGACGGAAGCAGGAAGATGTCGGCTTCATCGAGATAGCGTTTGATCTCTTCCTGCGGCTTAAAGCCGACCATTTTCACGCAGTCAGTCAGATCGGCCGCCGCAATGGTGGCACGCAGTTCCTCTTCGAGGTCACCGTTGCCGACAATGGTGTATTCAAACTGTCCGCCCTGCGCTTTAAGGATTTTGCAGGCATCAATTGCCACGCCCAGCCCTTTCTTCTCGGTAAGGCGCGCCACGGAAAGAATGCGCAGCGGCTGATGGAGAGAATCCCTGATTTTGAGATTAAATTTCTCCGGCTCGATGCCCATGCGCGTTACATGAATCTTCTCTGCCGGGCAGCCCATGCTAATCAGCTTGTTCTCCCACAGGTGGCTGATAGGCAGCAGCAAATCGGTCTGGGTAAACAGGCGTGCATAGTCATCTTTATGCTCGTCGAGGATATGGCGGCGTGAAATATCGGCACCGTGGAAGACGGTCGCCTGCTTGCCCTGCAGAACATTCAGTTCACGCAGTTTATTGGCGAGCGCCCCGGCATAACCGAAGTGCACTAAAAACACATCGGCAACGAACGGGGTTTTGTTGGCGGCCACAATTGCCGGCAGCAGCAGCTTGCTGGATTGGGCGCCATAGCGCCCGATATTGAAGGATTTTAACGTGGCGGTATTGAGGATTTTTGGCAGCACAATTTGCAGACGCTGTTTCAATTTATCCGCATTACTGACCTTCTCTTCTGGCAGCAGATAGTGGGTCTTCTCTGCCAGATGATAACGGTCAAACGCACCGTGTCGATTCACCAGGTCGCCCGGAAAAACCGAAATGATCTCAACGTCGTAGCCGATATCAATAAAATGCGTCACCTGGTTCAGTACGAAGGTTTCCGAGGAAACCGGAAATCGCATCGTGAAAAATGTCAGTTTCATTGGTTCACCCTAAGCGTTTGACCACGTCGTCAGTGATACGGTTACCCAGGATCCGTTCCTGTTCCACAGCCGTATCAACCTGCTGCTTCACCGCCTCATAGTTATCCAGCACATTATTCACCCGCGTGATAATGCTGCCGTCCATCAGACTCTTCACATCGCTGGCCATGTCTGGCAGCCCAAGTTGGTTCATCACGCCCAGAGATTTGTGCTCGTAGTTAATCGCCACCGCTGGTGTCCCAAAGTTCATTGAGATAATTGCGGAGTGTAAACGGGTGCCAATCGTGAGATGGCACTGACCCAGCAGGATACCCAGCTCAAGGTCGTTAAATTCATCCATGATCACGTGGTACTTATCTTTCTGCTCAATATGATCGCTCAGTGTCATTGCCACCATACGGTCATCTTTGTTGTAGCTGTCGATGCCGGTACAGGTGGAGAAGGCGACCACCTGATAACCACGTGCAATCATCGCGTTGATCACACGTCCAAACGCCGCTTCGTACTGCTGCTGGGTCACCCCAAGGCGCTTATCGAAAGGTGCCAGTTCACGCACGGTAATGGCGATCGTTTTTTGCTGGCCAATGACCTGCTGCCAGTGCACCAGGTTATGACCCGGTTCTTCCACCTCACGCGCACGGACCAGGAAGGCGGTATCAGCACCTTTTACCACTTTCCCGGTGGTGATACCGCCCTGCTTCATCATCTCCAGGCTGACGCTTTCGCGCAGCACCAGACTATCGACGCGGTCGAACACGAAGTTCGCAATTTCATTGAAACGCGGCTTCTGGAACGGGCCCACGCTGTGGCCGATCATATGGATCGGTTTCTTCGCCAGCAGCGCACACAGTGAATGCTCAAACTGCAACGGACCGTAAAGATCCACAAAGAACGAACCGCCAACCTGGATAATCGCATCGTACTGCTTCAGGTTGTCGCTGAATTCCTGTAAATACTGCGGCACCGGGAACAGCTTGAACACGCCCTTATTCGCGATATGCGCCATCATAATTTTTGGCATCAGGCGGCGTTTGATCTTATCGACGATCTTGTTTTTGCCCTTTTTGGTCTGCAAAAAGAGCGCATCAGGCAGAATGTCTTGCTGGAGCAGGTAACCAGAACTGGTTGGATAACGGCTAATAATGTCGATATCAATATCGTTCCTTGCCAGGTTCAACGAATCAATAATCCCGCGTAAAATAGCGCCATCACCACGATTTCCACATGTATGATTGCCAACTAATAAAATCTTCATAACTACTCCAGAAAAATTTTTGTAATTTTTACAGGCTAACGCCCATCAATGCAGCTGAATCGTTTAAAACAGGCTGCCTGTCCTGCCCGAGGAAAAACAGCCTGATAACTCTGAAATTGCCTGGTCTTAACGGAAAACCGACACTTATTTCAGTGAAAAGTACGGGATGGCGACCTGGCGGCCATTCAGCACGATAGAAACAAAGCCTTCCGGGTGATCCGTATTGACCTGGTCGGCGGTGAGTGGACGGGAAGCCATCAGCAAATCCCCCGCCTCATTCGCGCCGATTCCGGCCTTGCCGTTATGCAAGCTGAAACGCTGACTTGCGCGGCTGACATCCTTGCCCGAGGGGGCGTTGCCAAATGCCATTTTGCTGTCGAAACGTGCGCAGCGGCCGGTCTTAAAGCGGTCTTTTGCGGTGGTTTTGATCAACACACCGGCCGACGCGACCCAGCCATCGATTTTGACAAACACCCGCACATCGGTGTCGTGCGGCGTCACAATCATCACATCCAGCACCGGGCTGGCCCCTTCGGCATGCCAGGACGCTTCAAACTTGTGGGTTTTACGTTGCAGGCTGACAATCGCCCTACCGCCGGTGGTTTTGTCACCCACTACTTTGTTGAGCGGCGCATTGCCGCTGCCGTTGCTGAAGGAGGACTGGCCGAAGATTTCAATCTCCCAGGCATCGCCGACATCCGGGGTATAGATATTGCCCAGCTCCACCCACTTCTGCTGGTCGCTGTTGTTTTCGATGCGGAACCGTGAGGTCAGATAGTTGTATTTCATACTGCCATCAACCGCCACGCCGTAAGACTCCACGCGCGTGGAACCGCGTTCCCAGGCGCCCAGCCACTCGCCTTCCGCCAGCGAATTATCAATCCAGCTACCGGCCTGAAGATTGGTCTGACGCATATTGAGACGCGAGTTGTGCGCAATCAGCGGGTTTTTACAGGTTTCCAGGCTCAGCGCATCAATGATCCACTGCCCGTTCGAGATATCACCGGGGAATTCGGTGTGTTCAATCCAGCCGTTGTGGATCAGCGACTGACCGCAGCGTTGCAGGTTCAGCACCTTACCGTCGGTGCAGTATTGTGCATTAAAGTTAGACAGCTCGATGGCCGTGCTGTGATCCCACTTACCCTTAGGTGCATTGGACCAGACAGACTTGATCACGTCGCCGCTACAGCGCAGCGCATACCACTGATCAATTTTGCAGTCGAGGGTATCCATCAGGCTGATCGCCGTGCCGCCAACGCGAACAAACCGCAGGCAGGCGCCACGGAAATACTGGCCGCCTTCGCATTGGTTATCGAAGAAGCCCTGCTTGTTCGGCTGGGTGTCGGTGCGACCGTTAAATTGCAGGTTGCTGACTTCCACCCAGCGGGTGTTGACCTTGAAAATGAAGTCAGAATCGCCGTTGGAGACGATGGTGGTGGCCGGGAAATAGCCAAAGTTCACCATCGCACCGGAGACGCGGAAGAAACGCGTCTGCTGCTGCGAGAAGTCACAGGCGCTGACGAAGAAGGTGCCCGCCGGGAATTGCAGGCAGATCTGCTGGTTCGCATCCTGCGCCCACTGATACATCGCTTTGATCGCCGGAGCACTGTCCGTTTTACCATCGGCAATCGCACCGAAGTCAAACAAGGTCAGACGGTTGAAGTCCTCCACCACGCGGCGCCAGTGGTAATCCGCACCGGAGGAGATCGTTACCCCTCCGTCGTCTTTGGCGGCTTCCAGTGTGCCAACGAACTCACCGCCGCCCACTTCCAGCCCCTCATGCCAGCTTTTCAGCTTAATTTTTGCACCACTAAACAGCGGGCGCGTTTTACGCAGATCGTCAACCGAAGGAATTTCACCAATCAGCTGATATCCGGCAGGTTGCGCCAGACGCTGGCTGAAATTATTCGCGCCACGGGTTACATCCGGAATATTAAACAGCGTATTTCCGGCATCATCGACCACCGCCATAGAGTGCGAAGGATCGGCAATCAGTGCTGCATTGTCAGCGATAAACTGCTCAAAGTTGCCCTTATTCAAGGCAACGGGCTGCTGTACCTGTGACAGTTTGCCAGAGGCATCGCGCAGATAGAGGTTAATCAGATTTCCGGATTGGGTCGGGTCCGTACCCGCTTTACCGATAAACAGTTTACCGTTGAAATTCTTCCAGAACTGGTCTGGCATGGTGTAGACATTCTCTGGCGTCAGAATCGGCACATCGCCTTTCGGCAGCTCACCGGGTGTAATCCCTTTTAACGCCAGAGAGGGATCGCTTTTCGCCGCCGCACTGGAAATAGAGCTGACAGAGAGTCCGGCAAGAATCGACGAGAACGCCGTGAGTAATTCTCTTCTTTTCATTGGTGTTATCCCATGGTCAATTTTTTGGAGCCTGCAAAGCAGGCAGGAAACGGATGTCCAGAGATACTCAATTGGAACCTGAACCGCCCTTACACCAGGGACAGCCAGCTCTCTTTAATCACGCGGCCGTCAAATTTAAGGGCCGTGGTTTGGGTACTGGCGCTCATCGCATAGAACAGGTCATCGTCATGAGCAAGCTGGTTCATACTGGCAATGAAATGGGCTTTGTCGTTCATCGCCACCAGGAAACCATCCTGCTGATGATTAATAATTTCCTGCGGCCCGGTCGGGCAATCGTACGCGACAACAGGCAGTGACCAGGACTTGGCTTCCAGCAACACCAATGGCAGACCTTCATAGCGCGACGTCATCAGCGCCATATCGCTGTCGCGGTAGTAGTCGTTGATGTTACTCACCCGGCCAACGAAATTAACGCTGTCGCTGATGTTCAGCTTTGCTGCCTGCGCGATCAGTTCATCTTTCAGCTCACCGTCACCGGCAATCACCAGCGTCCAGTCAGGATTGCTGGCAACAAAGCCCTGCCAGACATCCAGCAACAGGTCGAAACCTTTTTGATGATCCAAACGTCCGACCGCCAGCGCCTGATAGTGCCGCGTTGTGCGCTGAAGATTTTTGTACACCACAGGATTGGGGATGGTTTTGCTGGCGATATTCCAGCCGTTGAACACCTGATGATCTTTATCGGTCAGTACGATCACGCGGTCGTAATAACGCAGCATCAGGTACTTGAGGAGTTTGATCGGTTTACTGAAGGAGTTAATCGCCACATGTTCACAGGCATAGACGCGGGCGGTTTTCTTTTTGAGGGTCATCATGCTGTAGAGCGCAAACATCACGCTCAGGCGCCCCATGCTGATCAGAAACACCGCGTCAAACTGCTGCTGCTGAATCTGCTTCACGGCGGCCTTAAGCGGATTTTTTTCGCCAGCGAAGCTGACGATCTGCTGTACCTGGCTGAAAGGATAAAACGGTTCTCCCGACCCTTCCAGTGAATAGATGGTCACCTCATGCTGCTCACCGAAGCACTCTGACATGAAGTTACAGATATTCTCAGTTCCGGCATAGGAATACGCATCCTTGATGACCAGTACGATTCTTTTCATTATTTCAGCCACCTCAGATCAGCGATGTTTTAAGGTAAACAACACGCCATTAACCATGTACCAGACGTAGTAGTAATAAACCTTCAGCGGGTTATTTTTATAAATGTACTTGAGTAAATCGAGGTGCCATTTCGCTGCTTTATTTTTATTACGCGACAGGGAGTCCCCCATTTCATAATAGGTCACCAGATTTTTATCAATCACCCGCGCCTGCTTGTACTGCTCGAACAGCTCATAGAGGAAGAGAAAGTCTTCATGCCCTTTCTTCTTAAACAGCACCTGACGCGCCGGGCGACGATAACAGACAGAAGAGAAGCAGATACGGAACTGCTTTTTAACGAAGTTATCCTTCAGCAACACAGGGTTACCGTAACGGACCTCGTAGGATTTCGTGCGTGACTGATAGTGATAATGACTGATCACCAGGTCATCACCGGCCGCCAGGCAGGCGGTTTGCAACATCAGCTTATCGCTGGCCCACTCATCGTCACTGTCGAGGAAGGCAATAAACGGCTCCGTCGCGGCTTTTAATCCCACGTTGCGTGTTTCTGCTGCACCGAGGTTGACGTCATTGCTGAGAAGAGTAATCCGCGGGTCAGTACAATGCTGCTGCACAAATTCCAGTGAGTCATCGGTGGATTTATCATTAATCAGATAGATCCGCCAGTCGGTATACGTTTGATCAATCACCGACTGCACCGCACGCAAAACGGTCGCGCGCGCATTGTACATCGGGATAATAATCCCTACCGTGCCGATTTGATTATTCATCTGATACCCTATTTTTATTACGGGTCAGGCATGCCTGACCCCTACGAAATATATCTGTCGAAGATTACGGACCAGGCAGGCCTGACCCCTACGAAATATATCTGTCGAAGATTTCGGACCAGGCAGGCCTGCCCCCTACGAAATACATCTGTCGAAGATTACGGACCAGGTATGCCTGACCCCTACGAAATATATTTGGGGAAACGCAGGGGCGAGGCACGCCTCGCCCGCTGGCGTTAAAAAAGACGGAATAACGGTGCAATGCTGTAACCATTGATGGACTGCACTGACAGAATGGTGTTGTACGCCAGATAATAAGAGGTCATGGCAAACAGCAGCCCAAAGTTAAGCAGCGTGTGACGGATACGCATCATCAAAAACGCCAGCAATAACGGTTCACAGTGCAGGAACAGGTTCCCGACTCGTCCACCGATAATGGAGAAGTCCGAGAAAATGATACGCACGGCGGCACCGGCCGAGTAAGCGATAAACAGAATGTAGGCAATACGGTCTTCTTCTTTAATCGGACGGTTAAAATAAACCACGGTAAAGAAGGCAATAAAGGCGATGTTTTTTAAGTTCGCCAGACCAAAGACCGGTGAGGCGGCATCAAATACCGTCCCGCTGTAGCCCATCGCTCGGTCCCCGATCACCGGAACAATCCCCAGTGAGTCCAGGAACAGCTTTTTCCCGCCGATCAGCCCCAGCGGGATCGCCGCCAGTACCATCGCAATACCAAAGTATTTACGCTCACGCAGGAACAGGAACGGTAACACCATCAGTACCGCATAGCCGGTTGAGTGTGACTGGGTGCTGAACGCCAGAAAAACAAACGCCAGAAAATATTTACGCCCGGCGGCCGAACAGATGCAGGCCACCGCGAAGGCGCTGGAAAGCCCGAAACGAATCTGGTTCATATCCTTGTTGATGAACAGGTGCGCTGAGTAAAGGCACAGCGAACAGAGGATCAACGGTGAATACTTCTTAAAAATCCAGGCATTGGTTGATACGGCAATAAAACTGATGAACAGCAGGAAAAAGTAGCTTTCATGGGTGAACCACGACAATATCCATGCCAGTAACATAAACAGGTTTTCGTAACGGTAAATATCCGCCACGGTTTCATAACCACTGATACTCGACTGACGGGAAAAATCGTAGAAGAAACCCAGATACTGCCAGTCATCAATACCGGAGTTGGGGCCCCTGAAGCCCGCAAACATAATCAACGCCACCACCGCGATAAAGAAGAAGTAGGTGGTCACGCGCTTCATTTTTGGCTCATTCGCCTGGTTAATCGTCGCCAGTTCAAAGAAACATAAAATCAGAATGCTGTAACTGACTATCCAATATATTGCCATAGTGTTTCCCACCCAATTATTATTCTTCTGCTCACGTTACTTCCCTCCGAGTTTTGCCCGAAGTTTGTCTTTCACACGATTGAGGAAGTAAGTGCGGTTATCTTTATTGGTTAAGAAAAAGTAGCGGGCAAAGCTGAGGCTGGCCTGGAACGACTTACCGTCCATCTTATAACGCAGCGGCAGTTTGTACGCTTTATAGGTGTGAACATCACGCCGGGTGAGATACGGCTTCATGTTGTCGAGCCAGAAGAAGGAATACTTCACCGACTCGCCTTTATGTTTAGAACCAAATTTGGTGACCAGATGGTAGTTGGCTAGCGGCTGGTCAATCATCACAAACTCGTAGCCGAGTTTGTCAGCACGGATGCAGAAGTCGTAGTCCTGGTGACGGATATACTTCTGATCAAAGCGGATATCCTGCGCGTATTCACGTTTCAGCACAATGGTGCTGGTCTGGATAAAGCCATAGCAGCCAAACAGATACTCGGCCACGGTTTCATGGCGCCCCACCTGCTGCAATGGCAACACCTTCAGGAACTGCCCATCCTGAATAATATTGACCTGGCTGTAAATCACGAACTTCTGCTTGCCCTGCCCTTCCAACTGATGAATCAGCTTCAGGGTCTCAGTCAGCTTGTCTTTGTGCCACTCATCATCCGCATCAAGGAAGCTGATGTAATCGCCCGTTGCCAGTTCGATACCTTTGTTACGCGCACCGGAGCCGTTCAGTTTTTCCTGCGACAGCACCAGATTAATCTTCAGCTGGCGGTAACGCTCTGACTGCACCAGCTCGGCCAGCTTATCGGCGTCAGCCGATTTATCATCAACGATGATCACTTCGAAATTCTGGTAACTCTGCGCCGCCACACAATCCAGCGTGGTTACAATAGATTCGGATGCATTATATGCAGGAATGACGATCGAAAAGAAAATATCCTTCATTACCAGGCACCTTTTAAACGGTTACAAACAAACACTCACCAGAAAAAAAGGAACCTTTACCCTTTCGGTATAAAGGTTCCTCAGGGATATTAGCTCTTTGCATCCTGCTTATAGCTGTAGTCGTAATAGTCATAGCCGTAACCATAGGCATTAGCTGACTTACGTACTACGGCGTTGAGGATCACCCCTTTAATATCGATACCGTTCTGGGCGAAACGTTTGTAGCTGATTTCCACTTCCTTAAGGGTGTTGGTTTCGAAACGCGCCACC
This sequence comes from Erwinia sp. JH02, assembly GCF_013074405.1. Classification (NCBI taxonomy): domain Bacteria; kingdom Pseudomonadati; phylum Pseudomonadota; class Gammaproteobacteria; order Enterobacterales; family Erwiniaceae; genus Erwinia; species Erwinia sp. JH02. The sequence continues at coordinate 598,902 of NZ_JABANZ010000003.1, read as the reverse complement.
ATCAGGGAGGTTCCCGCCAGCTTGCCGATAATAGACGCATCGGTCACAGCCAGAATCGGTGGGGTATCAATTAACACCAGGTCATAGTGCTGACTGGCCCAGTCAAGCAGCTCATTCATGCGGCTGTGCATCAGTAGCTCAGACGGGTTAGGCGGCACCTGACCACGCGCAATAAAATCAAAACCGTAATCACCGCGCTGGATCAGATCCGGGGTAAAGGGTGTCTTACCGGACAGAATGTTCGACAGACCCGTTTTACTGTCAGCACCCAGCAAATCATGGGTGTAACCGCGACGCATATCGCCATCGATAAACAACACTTTCTGACCGGCTTTCGCCACCAGCGTTGCCAGGTTAGAACAGATAAAGGTTTTACCTATTCCCGGGCTGGCACCGGTAATCATCAGAATGTTGTTTTTCGCTTCCATCATGGCGAAGTGCAGGCTGGTGCGCAGGCTGCGGATTGCTTCGATGGAGAGATCCGTTGGATTGCCCAGTGCCAGCAGCGTGTTGTGCGGGTCTGTTTTACCTTTCAGGTTACGTTTCGCCAGTGCTTCGGCATCTTTCTTACGCTGCCATTCGGAAAGCGGTACGCTGGCATACACGCTCAGGCCCAGCTCTTCCAGCTGTTCAGGGTTATCAATGCCATGATGGAACAGGGCTTTCAGCAGCACCAGACCCACCGATACCACCAGGCCTGCCACCAGACTGGCCAGAATCAGTAACAGTTTTTTCGGTGCGACCGGCGTACCAGCGGTTTCCGCATGGTCGATGATGCGAACATCACCTACGGTGCTGGCCTTACTGATGCTCAGTTCCTGCTGACGATTCAGCAGCTGCATGTAGATTTCCTGCCCTGCCTGCACATCACGCGTTAAACGCACAATTTCCTGCTGAGTCTGCGGCATCTGGCTGATTTTGCCGTTCAGCTTTTTCTGCTCACCTTCCAGCGTGGCGCGTTTTTCCAGCAGGGCGCGGTAGGTCGGGTGATCTTTCTTGAACAACTGTGACACTTCCGCTTCACGGAAAGTCAGTTCGTTCAGCTGTGTCTGAATGCTGACAGAAGAGTCGAGCGCAGACTTCGCTTCCAGCGACACATCGACGGAGTCATTCTGGCGACGGAAGGTATTCAGCTTGTCTTCTGCGACATCCAGTTTGCTGCGAACATCAGGCAGCTGGTTCTTCAGGAAGGCCAGACTCTTCTCGGCTTCTTCAGATTTGCGCTCAACGTTCTGATACAGATAGTTATTAATCACCTGGTTCAGCACCTGGCTGATCAATACTGGATCTTCACCGGTATAGGTCAGGCCCAGCACGCCGGTGTCCTTGCCCATATCCGCAACGGTCAGGTTGTTGTAGATCAGTTTGATGGCCTGCAGGTCACTCAGTTTAGACACGGTGAAGCTGGTGCCTTCTTCTGCCTGAATGTCGCTGACCAGCATGGTGACATCGCCGTGCTGTTCAAACTGGCCGACTTTACCTTTAAACAGCTCATCGCCGTCTTTGCTGACGGTGTAGCTGTCCGGCCCATCGACTTCGACCGTTAGCTGGCGTTTATCCCAGATAGCCGGCACTTTCAAGCGAGAAATGGCAATCTGCTGCGGCTTATTGCCCATCATGCGTGACAGGCCTTTACCGATCACCGGGAAATAATCCTCCTGCACCAGCACATCAAGGCCGAGATCTGCCACCGTTTTCCCCAACACCATGCGTGAGGTAACAATTTGCACTTCAGTCGCTGACGCAGGTTGTGCATTGGGCATCATCTGCGACAGGTCATTCAACACGGTGTTGGCATTTTTCTGCTCAACCTGCACCATGGCATCCGCGCTGTAAATCGGCGTGGCGAACAGGCTGTAAAGCGTGCCCATCAACATAAATAACGCCGTAACCGCAACGATTATCCAGCGATGGTCAATGAACTGTCCCACAAGATGCGCCAGATCGAACCCGTTTGAATCGTCTTGAGGCGCTGACGGTGCCTTACTTTTTATTTTCATGGAAGTCCCAACTATCGGCTTAATGCGTTGACCCATTTCTGGGCAGCGTTTTCAAGGATTCCGTACACGGCCTCAAAGGCATCGCGGCTTTTCTTATACGGGTCGGCGATTTCCTGCTGATTGATCCAGTGTCCAAACAGCATGGTTTTGCCACGTACGGAAGGGTTGATGCGGCAGACCTGGTCGACATGTTTTTTTTCCATCACCAGGATCAAATCGTAATCCCGGCACATGCCCGACGTGAGTTGCTGTGCCACATGCCCTTGCAGTGACACACCATTTTCACCGGCCACGCTGCTGGCAGTGTCGTCAGCAGCGTGGCCGACCATGGCCCCCAATCCCGCGGATGCGATATTCTTCTCAGGTAGTGCGGATTTCAGCAGTCGTTCCCCGGTGGGGGAACGGCAGATATTTCCGATACAAACAACTAAGATTGAATTAATCATAATGTTTCCCGGCGGTTACCAGTTATGAAGCGTCTGCACGGTACGTGTCGCATCGTAAACACCGCTGATGGTCGGAACGAGCTGTGAAATCACGCGGTTCCAACGGGTGAGCGGCGTAGAAGTGACATAAACGATGTCATAAGGTTCTAACTGGAACTCGGTACCCATTACCATCGCGGCGGCATCTTTAGTATTGAGCTGATAGATGTTGGCGATTTTGCTGCGGTTAGGTCCTTTAGTTGGACGAATCACGAAGACACCCGTTGCATCAGCAGCGGCCTGATCCATGCCCTGAGCATTACCCAGCGCTTCCGACAGCGTCATGCCGCTGCGGTCCATTTTCAGTGTGGCCTGCTGTTTCACTTCACCCATAACGAACACTTTGAGGTCGTCATTACGCGGCACATAAAGAATGTCGCCAGGGTACAACAAATGGTTTTGCGACAGGTCACCGTTCTTCATCAGCGCCTGTAATGAAATAGGCTGCTCGCGGCCGTTGTGCGTCAGCACTACGTTACGCCAGTCGGCGTTGGCGGTTAACCCGCCCGCGGCGTTGACGGCATCAAGAATGGTCAACGGCACGTTGGTGATCGGCTGCTGGCCAGACGTCGTCACTTCACCGGTCACATAGGTTTTCTGTGATTTAAATGAGGCAATGCTGACATCGACCTGCGGGCTTTCAATGTACTGGGACAGGCGGCGGGCGATCTCATCACGGATTTCCTGCACCGTGCGACCCGCTACACGCACTTTTCCGATATACGGATAGAAGATCGTGCCATCGGAATGGACCCAGTTACCGGTGTCGCTGGCGCTACGATACTGACCAGATGGGGTTGTCAGTTCCGGGTGATCCCAGACGGTCACCGTCAGAACATCACCGACCCCGATACGATACTCATAAGCCTGCAACTCACGCTGCAGCGCTTCATTCGCCTGTGCCACAACCGGTTTTGGTCGCATGCGTTCAACCAGGCCCGGCGTCAGCGGGAAGACATTAACGTATTTGTCGATGTCAAAATCACTGTCCTGTTGCTTGACAACATCTTTACCCGTGGTGGAAAGGTGGCTGCCCGGCTCGATGGTACAGCCGGAAAGGAACGCTGCTGAGACCAGCAGGGGTATCAATTTAGTTTTGATTTTAATCATCTGGTTTATCGCTATCAGTAATTTGAATGTGAATGGCGAGACCGCCGCTGTGTAGCGTCTAAAAGTTGCTAATACTGCAAATCAGGTACTTATTTGTAAGGCCCCCTGCTTTGTTTTAATAAGCCCCATCCCGTTTCAGAACCACACCGACGGTTTTGAACAAGATGGCGATATCGTTCCACAGTGACCAGTTTTTCACGTACCAGGAGTCGAAGTAGACGCGCGTTTCGTAATCAACATCATTACGTCCGCTCACCTGCCACAATCCGGTCATGCCTGGTTTAGCCATATAGTAGTAATCCACATCACCCGCATAGCGTTCCAGTTCGGCTTCAATCACCGGACGTGGCCCCACCAGACTCATTTCACCGCGCACGACATTCCATAACTGCGGTAATTCATCAAGGCTGGTTTTACGGATAAAATGTCCAACGCGGGTAATGCGCGGGTCATTTTTCAGCTTAAAGTCTTTATCCCACTCTTCACGCGCTGCCGGGTCAGTGCGCAGCACCTCTTCGAGCACCTCTTTCGAATTCACCACCATGGAGCGGAACTTCAGACATTTAAATTTGCGGCCTTTGAAGCCAACGCGTTCATGACCATAAATAGGGGCACCACCGTCGCGGGAAACCATAAATATCAGCGCCGCTAATGCAGGCAACAGCATAGTGATAATCCCCAGCGCGCCAACGATATCGAAGGTGCGTTTCAGGAAGCGCGAGGTGCGCTTGGCGAGATTGTTGTTCACGCGCAGAATCATCACTTCATGGCTAAAGATGTATGCCATATCTGTGCCATAAAGTGGCACACCACGCAGTGAAGGGATGACGGATACTGAACGGCAGTTATGTTTGGCCAGATTCTTCAGCCACAGATCGCGTGACTGGCTCTGCTCATATTCCACTGCCACGATAAACTGCGTTTCGCTGTTCACCATTGCCCACAGCGTCTGCTCGTCTTTCACAACCGGGATACCGAAGAGTTCATGAGCGGGCTGGCTGCCATCGACATCAAAGAAAGCCACCACATCAAAGCCCATCACTTCTTCGCTTTGCAGCGCCTGATACGCTTCTTCGGCATTTTTACCACTGCCTAAAATAATCGACTGCTTTTTCCACAGATTGTTTCGATTAAGCACGCGTTTCACAACGGCACGACCCACCGGGATCATCACCATCGCCAGCAACCAGGTTAATACCCAAATCCAACGGGACAATTCCCATTTAGATAATGCGCTGATTGAAAGTGCAATAATCGAAAATACTAAGACGGTTCTGAAGACTTCTTTTAACTCAAACCAGAAGGGTTTGCGGTAAGTGTAATGGCGTAATCTCACCCAGAACCATCCCACACAAACAACAGAAAGGAGAATATGTGTAACAATAGTCAATTTGAAATCGATGGCAGGTATATCCGACAGAATATCACCTGGAAAACTATTAATGAGCAGAATGGCCACAGCCAGTGCCGCATTAAAACAGATGAGATCTGAGAGAGCCAATGACAGTTTTATTAACAACCCTTTAAAGGTAAATTCAATATCGCGCATAGTTAACTCGTAATTTTTATCTTAGGAAGCCTGTGTTTTATTGGTCTCTGACCTGGTGAGATGAGTATTTAATCAACACATCAGTTATTACACAGGAAACTTATTTAGGGAGTCTGACAAAAAGGTCATCGTAGCTGGCATAGCGGCTAGAGATTTTGGCAAGAAAATCAACATGAACGTTTACTGTTCCGCGGCGCTTCCTGAACAGTCTCAAGACTCGTCAGGACACGCTACCGCCCCTGGCTTGTAGCTGCCAATGCGCTGTAATGTTGCCATTTCATGTTGTTCACCTGCCATTTTAAGCGTCAGGTTTTAGCGTTTTTATCGACGGAAATGCGTCATCATTCACATAAATCAACATTTAATCCGTCAGTACTGCGCTAAATACAACATCCACGCAGACATTCAGTAACACGTTGCTATACTAGTTATAACTGGCCTGTTTACAAGAGGCTCCCCTCGCCCGTACCTTCTTTTAGGAATAAGACTACGTTGCTGCTGCGTCAGTACCACTCATTGCCCTACTCCTCTCACAGTAAAATTAAGATTAATTCCCTGTCGAAAACTAAGAATAATCCTACTTCCGTGTATTCAGGTTATAAGTATTACTCTTTAATCAATCTGGCCCTATACGATTAATCCTGAAAAGAAACAGTTTAAGAATTTCGGTAACCGATGGTTATTAATCCGCCGATAAGGTTGATTTATGGTCCATCCCCGAAGCCATAAAGACAATACGCCCGGATTACAGGTTGAAATGGTGGCGATTCCGACTCATCATTGATGATCTCATATGCTGTTCAGGTGAAAACAATGTTCGAATGGATCGCCGACCCGTCAATCTGGGCCGGCCTGGTCACGCTAGTCCTGCTGGAACTGGTCCTGGGTATTGATAACCTGGTGTTTATAGCCATCCTGGCTGAAAAGCTTCCCCCCGCACTGCGCGACCGTGCTCGCGTCACCGGCCTGATGCTGGCTCTGCTGATGCGCCTTGGCCTGTTGGCTTCGATCTCCTGGCTGTCATCACTGACCGATGCCCTGTTTAGCGTCAACGGTCACGGTTTTAGTGCACGCGATCTGATCATGCTAGTCGGCGGCGTCTTCCTGCTGTTTAAAGCCACAATGGAGTTGAACGAGCGTCTGGAAGGTAAGGATGGAGAAGAAGGCCCGCAAAAACGTGGCGCACGCTTTTGGCCTGTGGTGGCACAGATTGTGGTGCTGGATGCGGTGTTCTCGCTGGATTCAGTGATCACCGCGGTAGGTATGGTTGACCACCTCGCTGTGATGATGGCAGCGGTGATTATTGCCATCTTCCTGATGCTGCTGGCCAGTAAGCCTCTAACCCGTTTCGTTAACGGCCACCCGACCATTATCATTCTCTGCCTCAGCTTCCTGCTGATGATCGGCTTCAGCCTGATAGCCGATGGTTTTGGCTACCATATTCCTAAAGGGTACCTGTACGCTGCCATCGGTTTCTCAGTGATTATTGAAGCCCTGAACCAGCTGGCGCAGTTTAATCGCCGTCGTTTCCTCTCTGCAAAATCGCCGCTGCGTAAACGCACCGCAGAAGCGGTACTGAGACTACTGCGCGGCCACCACGAGCAGGCTGAACTGGATGCGGAAACCTCATCACTGATTGCCGATAATGCCGGGCGCAAAGCCATCTTCAACAAGCAGGAGCGCATGATGATTGCTCGCGTGCTGGCCATGGGCCAGCGCAGCGTTCGCAGCATCATGACCTCACGTCATGATATTGAGCATATTGACCTGGCCGAGTCGCCGGAAAAAATCATGGCGCTGCTGGACAATAATCAGCACACACGACTGATCATTACCGAAAACAGCGATGAACCGCTCGGTGTGGTACACGTTATTGATCTGTTGAAGCAGGCCCTGCATGGCAATGACCTTGATCTGCGCGCGCTAATCCGCCAGCCATTGGTTTTCCCTGAGCAACTTGCCCTGCTGCCCGCGCTGGAACAATTCCGTACCGCCCGTACCCATTTTGCGTTTGTCGTCGACGAGTTTGGATCGGTTGAAGGCATTGTGACGCTGAGTGATGTGATGGAAACCATCGCCGGCAACCTGCCAAATGAAGGGGAGAAGATTGATCCGCGCTACGACATTCAACAGAATGCTGACGGCAGCTGGACGGCAAATGGCCATATGCCACTCGACGATCTGGCCATGCATCTGCCGCTGGTACTGGATGAGAAGCGCGAATACCTCACGCTGGCAGGATTACTGATGGAACATTTGCAGCGCATACCGCAGGAAGGGGAAGAGGTTCAGGTGGGAGATTATCTGTTCCGGACGTTACAGGTTGAGAGTCATCGGGTACAGAAGGTGCTGATTATCCCGCAGAATGAGGCCGGATAATGTCAGCCAATGTCGGGGTCGATCCTGTTCCCATCGACCCCGACAACATTACAAACCTTTCAGCAATCTATTCATATCGTCTTTGTTGTTGCTATCCGGGTTACGTTCAATCCACTGCTGCAGACGCTGACGGGCTTCGTCACGTAACTGGTCACGCAGAACCTGATCCACTCTCAGATTGTAGTTAATCGCCGACCACGGACCAAAGATGTGTAACGGCACTGGCGTTTGTTGCAGACGTTGCACCAGCGTACTGTCACCAACCCACCCTTGCGTCACCGTCACGCCAAAGCGAATATCCAGCGTTCTTTTCACCACATCAATGATGCCAGCGCCGGTATAGTTCAACTGATCGGAACGGGCATCCAGGCGACCAAAATTAAACACGCCATTATTGAGTGCCAGCCGCCCCTGGATTTGTTGCAGGTTGGGTTGGTTCTCCTCATTCTGGCCGCGTACTTTGGTGCTGTTATTCTCCACCGCTCGCTGGATCAATTGCTGGAAGTTAAGACCGGCAAACTGCGCGTCCCGAATACTCAGGTCCGCACTGCCCTGCCACTGTCGCTTAACAGCGTCGACAGTCAGCCCCTCACCGTGAAAGTCCCCTTTGAGCGAAAGTGCACCACTGACGTTGTTTGGCAATTCAAACCCTTTCAACAACGGCGTCAGTGCAAAATGCTTCAGGTCTGGCTGGAGTGCCACTTTGGTCTGTGCGCTACGCACATCAATCGTACCCGGCAGAGAGAAACTGCCGTCAGCGGCCTGGCCCCTGAAGGTGTTCACCGTCAGTAACCCCCCTTCACTGGCGGCGTCCAACTGCACATTGTTCATCTGCAGCCCGCGCCAGTTGAGTTTGTCGGCCACCAGGGAGAGCTGACCGTCCATCGCATTGAGAGGGGAATCGGCATTATCATACTCTGGTAACGCAGCAATCACCGGTGCAGGGCCGGTACGCTGTTCAGCCCCAGAGGCGCCCCCCGCAGAAACGGGGTTCAGGCCCAGTAAGGCATCCAGATCGAGACTGGCCGCGTGCAGACTGGCAACCACCTGGGGGCGCGTCCCCAGGGAACCTGACACCGTGCCAGTGAGCTGACTGTCATTGGCACTGAGGCTGATATCTTCAAGACTGAACTGACGGGTTGGTGACGTCCATTGGGCTTTCATCCGGGCGCTGCCTTTCACGCCGTCCTGAGGAAGATTGGCCCCTTTGAGTTGGTAATCGAACTGATTGATGACCGCGCCGATGTGTCGTGGATAATCGGTAATATCCAGATCGCTGTCCATGCTCACCTGCAACTCGCGCTGGTCACGGTTTATCCGGCTGCTCAGCGTGATGTGTGCACGGCGAGGCTGCGTCTGATCCAGCGCCAGATTAAAATCACGCACGTTCAGTTGTTCACCATTAGCTTGCTGCCAAACCAGCAGGCTGTCAGCAATGCGCAGATGGGAAATATCGAACTTCCAGCCATGCGTTACGTCACTGACGGAAGCAGTGTTACCTTTATCGACGGGACCGATAGGTGCATCGGCAGGACGCTGGCTTTCGCTGTCCTGCGTCAGGCGCACAACGGCACCTTTCAGCATCACCTGCTTGACGGAAAGCTGATGGGAAAGTAGCGGCAACAGATCGACGTCAAGCCGCATATTTTGCGCACTGACAACGGGCTGTGCGGCACCCGGCGCGGTCAGGGTCACCGGCCCGGAAAGGATGCTGAGCTGCGGCCAGACATGCCAGCGCAAATCGCCATTGAGCGCCAGTTGGTAGCCGTTACGCTGCTCCACCTGGCGAATCATATAGGCGCGAAAATCATTAGGATTAACCAGCACGACCAGCGCGGTCATACCCGCCACCATCACCACCAGTAGAATGGCGAGGGTCGTTATAAATCTTTTCATGCCTCTCCTTAACCCTTCATCTTTCCGCTCACAGCGGTGTTGGCTGCCTTCCCTCACCCCAGTCACTGACTGATGTAAGCTCCTGGGGATTCGCTCAGTTGCCGCCTTGCTGCAAGCTGAAATCTAAAGGGTTTCATCACTCTTCTTTCCGCTCAGCGGTGTTGGCTGCCGTCCCTCATCCCAGTCACTGACTGATAGTGTAAGCTCAGCTTGAATGATGCCGGGTAATCAGTCTTTATCGATGCGGCTGGCATCCGCCCCCTGCTGCCCTTTGTACTTGGCATCCTGGCGGCTGTTATAAGGACGCGCTGCCGGCCCCGACAGCGGCTCAAAGCTCAGTGCGCCAATCAGCATGCCAGGGCGCAGCGCTAATGGCAGTTTACCTGAATTATAGAACTCCAGCACAATCCGGCCCTGCCAGCCCGGGTCAATACGATGAGCGGTCACGTGAACCATCAGCCCAAGACGCGCCAGTGAAGAGCGACCGTCCAGCCAGCCCACCAGATCGTCGGGGATGGTCACCGACTCCAGCGTCACCGCCAGCGCCAGTTCACCAGGGTGCAGATAGAAGGCATCGCCTTCCGGCAGCACAATTTCATCGCTCATCACGCGTTCCAGCGCCGCGCTGACTTCGTCTTTCGGTCCACTTAAATCAATAAAAGGAGCAGTATGACCGCGAAAAGTGCGGAACTGATTGCCCAGGCGGACATCAACGGTGGCACCATTGATACGTTCAACCGGCGGGCGGGGATCAATGCCCAGTTTGCCATTATCAAGCCAGGCTTCTATATCGCGGTCACATAATCTCATGGTGCACTCCAACAGACGCTTCGATTACTCGAAGAACTGATTAATTTTCGCTTTCAGGATATCAATGGCAATACGGTTTTTGCCGCCACGCGGCACAATAATGTCAGCGTATTGTTTTGAAGGTTCGATAAATTGCAGGAACATCGGGCGCACCGTCTTCTGATACTGTGCCATCACCGAGTCCATTGAGCGCCCGCGCTCGTTCACATCACGTTTCATACGACGCATCAAACAGATGTCCAGCGGGGTATCAACGAAGATAGAGAAGTTCATCTCCTGACGCAGTCGCGCATCCGTCAGCAGCAAAATCCCTTCAAGGATGATCACTTTCTTCGGCTTAAGGCAGATGGTTTGCTGGGTGCGAGTATGTTCCACATAACTGTAGACGGGGAGCTCAATCGCCTGCCCGGCTTTCAGCATCTGCAGATGTTGTAGCAGCAGATTGTGGTCCATAGCGCTGGGGTGGTCGTAGTTCGTCTTGACCCGCTCCTCCATAGTGAGGTGGCTCTGGTCTTTGTAGTAGGCATCCTCGGGGATGACACCAATATTTTCATCGCCCACGCGATCGCGTACTTCACGATACAACGTACTGGCAATAAGACTTTTTCCCGAGGCTGAAGCGCCTGCGATACCTACGATGACGCACTGATGCGACTTGTCAGTCATATATTAAAGACCTGGTTCTGAGACAATATAAGGGTAAGCATAACCCGGCAGATTTCGAGCCCCCTCTTAGGGTCTGATGTTAGCGCAGACAAAAAACGCCAATAAAAACGCCTGCGGCTTGAAAAATGAAGGGCATAGCGGGCGCAATTATAGGGAGTTACCCCTGTTGATGCCAGTAAAAAGCGCCTGCAACTTTTTCAGACTTTCCCGTTAGGCGACAATCAGTTTCATCGTTAAACTGATGGACAGAAAAACAGTAAAAAGGAAACCGTGTGTCCTGGCATATCGTCCATATTTTGACCTATTTTGGCGACAGCATGTTGCTGATCCCCACCGCTGCCATTATGGCGTTATTACTCCACCGGAAAAGTGACAATAAACGCACGGCCTGGTACTGGCTGCTGGCCTTCTGCACCGCAGGCACGGTGGTCAGCCTGTCAAAAATCGCCTTCCTGGGGTTTGGTATTGGCAGCGCACGTTTCAATTTCACCGGCTTCAGCGGCCACAGCGCGATGTCTGCCACCCTCTGGCCGGTGATGCTCTGGCTGTTGAGTGCGCGTCTGCCGGCAATCTGGCGTATTTCAGCCATCGCTATCGGCTATCTGATCCCGCTGATGGTCGGCATCTCACGCCTGGTACTACATTATCACTCCGTCAGTGAAGTGGTCTGTGGATTAATCCTCGGCTTTACACTGAGCAGCGCATTCCTGATCGGCCAGCGTCACACCCGCCCGCGCGGATTTTCCCTGTGGCAACTGAGCATTGCCCTTCTGGTGCCGCTGCTGCTGATTGGGCATGGCCGCATCGCCACCACCCAGCAGTTCCTGCAACGCCTGTCCGTACAGATCGCCGGTATCGACCATGCCTGGACCCGTGAAGAGTTGCTCAAATTGCGCCAGTAATGGCGCAAAACCTCCCCCTGACGCGATATTGCCCCCCTTTCAATCGTCCGAATAAGACGATCTTTTGATTGTGCATTTGCCGCTGCATCGTCTATTCCTTATGCTAGCATGGCATTAGTTATTGAGATTACGCCTATATCGGCGCTGCGCTGGATATGTAATGACGACAGAAACGTTACAACGAATAGCCCTCTCCCGCCCACGTTGGGTCAACGGGCTGCTATTGGGATTATTGAGTTTTGTCGTCACCTTTTTCTGCCTTGAGCTGATTAAAGTCAGCGGGCAAATTTCCCCGCTGTGGTTTTCCACCGCCCTGATGACCATGGTGGTTTTCCGCAATCCTTCGCGCGATCTGCCTGTGCTTCTGTTCGGTTGCGTGTTGGGGGTCACCTGCGCTAATGCCACGGTGCTGGGTCTGTCGTTCTCCAATCTAAAATTCCCCCTGGTTAACCTGCTACAGGCATTGATGGGGGGAATACTGCTTCGCCAGCTGCTTGACCGACGTGCGCCGCTCAACTCCCTGTACAGCTGGTGCAAGATGGTCGTTTCCATCGGCATATTTACGCCACTGGCAGGCGGGTTGTTAGCCACCTGGATACTGGATATCAACGGCCATGCCTCATTTCGTTTTTTTACCACGTGGACGATTTCCGAGGTGATCGGCATGCTGGCTCTGGGGCCGGTTTGTCTGCTGTGGCAGCCTGATTATGTTCGCCGTCACTTACGCCAGAATGTCTTGTTCGAAACGCTGCTGACTCTGGTCATCACATTGTTCCTGTGCTGGGTAACGCTGCGCTATGCCCCCTGGCCGTTCACTTTTGTGATTGTGATCCTGTTCTACAGTGCGGTGCGACTGCCCCGCTTTGAAGCCTTTGTTATCTATCTCGCGACCATTTCCATGATGTCGCTGATGCTGGCGCTTCACCTCATCCCAACGGACAACACCAGTGCACAGCTGCTCTCCTCCATGCCATGGGTGCCTTTTCTGCTGGCGCTGATCCCCAGCCATATGATGACGCTGGTGATGCATTCGTTTCGCGAGGAGCGCAAACATATTTCTGAGAGCGAGACCCGTTTCCGTCACGCGATGGAATATTCAGCTATCGGTATGGCACTGGTCTCTACCCGTGGTCAGTGGATGCAGGCCAATAAAGCCCTGTGCCAACTGCTGGGGTATACGCCCGAGGAACTCTATGCGATGACCTTCCAGCAGTTGACGCATCCTGACGATCTTGATGCAGACCTGGTTCAGTTACATACCCTGTTGGCAGGTGATATTCAAAGTTACAGCATGGAGAAGCGCTATTTCAGTAAGAACGGGCAAACCCTTTGGGCACTGCTGGCCGTCTCGCTGGTTCGTGATAATGAGCAGCAGCCGCTCTACTTTATTGCGCAAATTGAAGATATTACCGAGTTGAAGAAAACCGCGAAGGTCAATCAGCAGTTGATGGAACGCATCACCCTGGCGAATGAAGCTGGCGGTATCGGCGTGTGGGAGTGGGACCTGCAAAGCGGAACCATGAACTGGGATAAGCGCATGTTCCAGATATACCAACTCCCCACCCATGCGCAGGCGACCTATCTGACCTGGGCAAACAGCCTGCACCCTGCCGACCGCGATGAGGCCATCACCACTTTCGACAACGCGATTAAGAATGCCACGCCCGTCGATATTGAATTTCGCATTGAGACCGACATCGGCATCCGCCATATCCGCGCGCAGTGCAGTATCGTGCTGGATGAAAAAGGCAACGTCGAACGTATGCTGGGCATCAATCAGGATATGACCCCGCTGCGCCAGTTAACCGATGCGCTCTATGAAGAGAAAGAACGCATGCATATTACTCTCGATGCTATCGGTGAAGCCGTGATCAGCACCGATGAAGAGATGCGCGTTATCTTTATGAACCCGGTGGCGGAAAAAATGAGCGGCTGGCTGCAACATCAGGCATCGGGTCAACATATCAGCAATATTCTGCATATCACTCACGGCAGCCAGGGTCCCGAGCGTGAAAATCTGCTGCTGTGCGACTTACCCCAGCAAAAAATACCGGGCGATCTTGATGCCGAACTGGTGCTGCATAACCGTTCCGGCGAACAGTTCGCCATACATTACAGTCTGTCGCCACTGAAAACGCTGACCGGAGAAAATATCGGTAGCGTGATGGTCATTCAGGACGTCAGCGAATCACGTGCGATGCTTAAGCGTCTGAGCTACAGCGCCTCTCACGATATGCTGACCCGCCTTCCCAATCGCGTCAGTTTCGAACATCAGTTAAAACGTCTTATCCTCTCTTGCACAGAACAGCAGCAACATGTGCTGGTCTTTATTGACCTCGACCGTTTTAAAGCGGTCAACGATACCGCGGGCCATGCAGCGGGTGACGCATTGTTACGTGAAGTCTCTGGCGTGATGCAGCAGCATCTGCGCGCTAGCGATTTCCTGGCCCGCCTGGGGGGTGACGAATTCGGTGCATTATTGCCAGATTGCTCACTGGAACAGGCCAGTGAGGTAATCGACCGTATTGTTCACGCCGTGAACGATTATGGTTTCCTGTGGGAGGGCCGTTTGCATCATGTTGGTGCCAGCGCAGGTCTGACGCTTATCAGCCCGGAGAATGCCAGCGCCAGTGAACTGATGGCACAGGCCGATCTCGCCTGCTATCACGCCAAAAATAACGGACGCGGCCAGCTTTCCGTGTATGAAAGCCACCTGCTGAAGCGCCTGAAACCCGTAATGAGTCGCATTGAAAACGAACAAATCATCGCTCAGCAGCCGATGCGGCTGCACGTCTGGGCCGCCGCACCGCCTGGGAAAATTCATGCCACCAGCTTCTATCTGGCGGAGATGCAATTGTTTACACCGGAGGGACAAGAGATTGATGAGGCCAGCTTCCGCGCCGGGTTACAGGATGGTGATCTGTTTGTGGCCCTTGACCGTAAACTGATTAGAGAGTTTTTCCAGCATTATGCGCAGGGTGCGCTGAGCAAAGGGTTAACGCTGGCGCTACCGGTTTCAGGTTTTGGTTTACGTGATCCGCACTTTATCAACGAGACACTCGCACAGTTTGCACGCTACGACGTTCCGGCCAACCTTATCTGGTTCGCGATCAACGCCGATGTACTGAGCCAGCATGATGTCGTACTGCACCAGAATATTGCCCGTCTGCGCGCCACGGGAAGCCGTATTGTACTGCGCAATTTTGGCCGTAATCTTGATGCGTTTAACCAGCTACCGGCCGAGGAGATCGACTATCTGATCCTCGCTAGTGAGCTGGTCGCCAACGTTCACTGCAACCTGATGGACGAAATGATGGTGTCGATCATTCACGGCCACGCCCAGCGTCTGGGGATCAGCACCCTCGCCGGGCCAGTAGAACTGCCGGTGGCACTGAATACGCTGTCGAACATTGGGATTGATGTCGTCTGGGGTGAGGTGATTGCGCCACGCCAGCCGCTGTCGACACTGCTGCTCAACAGCTACTTCGCGATAAAATAACCCCCTCACCGCAATACAGGTGTTATTGACCGCCGGGCTGACGCAGGCAGGACTCACTGACCCAGCGCCGGACCAGGCTGTCCTGCACCGAATCAGTTAACAGCTCTGCGCTGGCCGACATCAACGGGCCACAGGGCAATCCTGCCTTGCGCATAACGGCCAGCGTCTCGGGCCCATCTTCATAACGAAAAACCGCCAGCATCTGTTGAGGCGATAAGGTCACCCCCTGGGCGATCGCACTGGCCAGCACCTGCTGTAACACGCTGGGTGACTCTTCACGGAAACGCCAGTTGCCACGGGATTCATCAATCAACGTATTGGTCATTGCGCCCTTCCCGTCACGGGGAGAGGGTTCCTGGTAATGATCCCAGACGATTAATTTGCTGTTCAGCAGCGCGGTGCGGGTGGCTGGCGGGGCATATTTGATCATCCACGCCATCAGGTTCAGGTGACGCCCTTCCCCATCAGACAATGTTTGTTCCAGCTGTGTCGGCTGCTCACGCAGTGCGGCCATCAGCGTTTGCGTGTCCTCATTGAGCGCCAGCAGTGCCAGCCGCCAGAGCCCTTCCGGCGCGGGCAGATACTTCAGTAAGAAATTTGCGCTCTGACCGTTGCCGTTAAAAATCGCACGGGTCAGGTAAGAGGCGGCGCGCTTGTCACGCGGGTGAATCCAGTCCGGGCGTGCCGCCAGTAACAGCGCCATGCTGTCATAAAACTGCTGCTGTTCTGCCTCACCCGCTGGCGGGTCCTGGCGCAGATCGCGCAGCGGGTCGTAATCGAAGGATAATGACTGAATCTGCGCCGGGGTGAGCACCGACAGGAACAGCTTCAGCGCCACCGTATTATGGCTTTCGATGGCATTGCTTAACGCGCTATAGCCATTTTCACCTTTATCCAGCGGTGAGAGGCCACGACGGATAAAATAGCGCAGCGTCTGTTCAGGATACTCTTTTGCCGCAGCCCGATAGAACAGCTCGCGCGCACTCTCATCCGAAAGCCTGTCCAGCTGCGAACGAGCCCCCTGCTCCAGAAGTACCAAATTATGCTGCATCTGCTGTTCGTGGCGTTTCCAGGCCATCGTGCTTTGATTGGAGGGATTAAAATAGAAGGCGGCAGCCAGGACAATAAACAGCAGCCAGCTGGTCACCAGCGCAGGGATGGGCGGTGTGCCCCGGCGCTGCCAGCGTGCCAGAAATAGCGTCAGCCAGGTTATCAGCGTGACCAGCCACATGAGAATTTCGCTGGAGAACTCCACCACCTTCAGGCCACCCGGCCAGAGTATCAAGGCAATCATCAGGGATTGAGGCAACAACGCGCCCAGTAATACCCATCGTGACCGGGCTCGCTGTGATAACACCACGGTAAAGATGGCCGTAACGGCAAGCATCAGTGGTGCAAGCATCAATGCCAGTAATAATATCAGTACAGACCAGTCCATTTATTTCTCCCTGCCCCCCGGCCAAACGGCAAGGCGGTGATTCCATGTGAAGGGCGTGATTCTATACAAAGCAGGCAAATATACCCAAAATAATTCGAGTCCCCGCGTGCGGCCTCATCTTGTCGCTTGCACCGCCAACGCTCTCAAGCTAAAGTCGCCCCCTTTTTTCACACTCAGCGGAGGAAACGATGTTTATCGGTTTCGACTACGGTACGGCAAACTGCTCTATTGCCATCATGGAAAACGGCGCACCTAAGCTGCTGCCGTTAGAGCAGAGCTCGCCTTATTTACCCTCAATGCTGTGTGCGCCAACCCGTGATGCGGTCAGCGAATGGCTGTTCCGTCATCACCAGGTACCGACCCCGCAGGCAGAAAACCAGGCGCTGTTACGTCGCGCGCTGGCTTTTAACCGCGAAGAAGATATTGAGGTTCTGCCTGCCAGCGTCAAATTTGGCCTTGCCTCACTGGCACAGTATATGGATGACCCGGAAGACGTGTGGTTTGTGAAATCACCCAAATCTTTCCTCGGAGCCAGTGGACTAAAACCACAGCAGGTCGCCTTCTTTGAAGACCTGGTGTGCGCCACCATGCTGCATATCCGTCAAACAGCAGAAAGCACCCTGAATGACAGCGTCACCCAGGCGGTGATTGGCCGTCCGGTTAACTTCCAGGGACTGGGCGGCGATGAGGCCAACCAACAGGCTGAAGGCATCCTGGCGCGCGCGGCCAGCCGTGCCGGCTTCCAGGATGTGATCTTCCAGTTTGAACCAGTCGCCGCGGGTCTGGACTTTGAAGCCACGCTGACAAAAGAAACGCGTGTGCTGGTCGTGGATATCGGCGGGGGAACCACCGACTGCTCTATGCTGCTGATGGGGCCGCAGTGGCACGATAAAGCCGATCGTGGCGACAGCCTGCTGGGCCACAGTGGCTGCCGCGTCGGCGGGAACGATCTGGATATCATGCTGGCCTTTAAAGAACTGATGCCACTGCTCGGTCTGGGTGGCGAAACCGTGAAAGGTACCGGACTTCCGGCCCTGCCGTGGTGGAATGCCGTTGCCATCAACGACGTTCCTGCACAGAGCGACTTCTATGCCACAGCATCGCGTAAGCAGTTGCAGGATCTGATCCGTGACGCGGCCGAACCAGAAAAAGTGCAGCGCCTGCTGAAAGTGTGGCAACAACGTCTGAGCTATCGTCTGGTGCGGGCAGCGGAAGAGAGCAAAATTGCGCTGTCAGATCGTGATGAGGTGATGACGGCCATGCACTTTATTGATAATGGGCTGGAAACCGAAATCAGTGTGGCGGGCCTTCAGGCGGCGATCAGTCAGCCGCTGGAACGTATCCAGGAGCAGGTGACGCTGGCGCTGAACACCAGTGGCACACGTCCTGACGTGATTTATCTGACGGGTGGCAGCGCCCGCTCGCCAGTACTGCGTGCGGCACTGCAACAGCAATTACCGGATATTCCGCTGGCAAGCGGAGATGACTTCGGTTCCGTAACGGCGGGCCTGGCGCGCTGGGCGCAGGTGATGTTCCGGTAACGAAACAACCCGGCCAGGCATGTCTGGCCCCTACGAGATACTGTCGCAGGGATTGAGCCTGGCTCACCCCTGCGCGGTCGTGCTGTAGGGGTCGGGCATGCCCGACCCGTGTTCACTGTTGGCAATAATTAATAACTACTCACTTCCGACAGCAGACGCAGATCGTCGTCCTTAAGCCTCAATACCGCCGCTTTCGCCAGCTCATCAACCTGTGCCAGTGAGGTGGCGCTAACAATCGGCGCGGTGATCGACGGACGGGCAATCTGCCACGCCAGCGCAACCTGCGCAGGCGAAGCATGATGTGCTTCTGCCACCTGCACCAGCGCATCCACAATCTTCAGACCCCGATCGTTCAGATACTTCTCGACCACACCCTGACCGCGCGCGCTTTTGGCGGCATCCGCTTTACTGCGGTATTTACCGCTGAGGAAGCCGCTGGCCAGAGAATAGTAGTTAATCACCCCCAGACCGTGCTCTTTGGCGACCGGCTCAAGACCGCTCTCATAACCCTGACGATCGTAGAGGTTGTACTCGGGTTGCAGGGTTTCATAACGCGCCAGCCCATTTTCAGCACTGATTTTCAGCGCCTCGTTCAGGCGGTCATCAGAATAATTAGAGGCACCGATGGCACGGACCTTACCTTCTTTAATCAACGCGTCAAATGTCGCCAGCGTCTCCTGCAATGGCGTATCCGCATCGTCGCGATGCGCCTGATACAGGTCGATATAATCCGTTTGCAGACGCGCCAGCGAGGCGTCTACCGCCTGACGAATATAGTTCGGTGCCAGGCCGGTTTTCCCGTCACCCAGATCCATCCCCACTTTGGTCGCCAGCACGATCTTATCGCGCTTACCGCTTTTTTTCAGCCAGTTACCGATAATGACTTCCGATTCGCCACCTTTGTTACCCGGTGCCCAGCGAGAATACACATCAGCGGTATCAATAAAATACAGCCCTTTCTCCACCAGTGCGTCGAGCAGAGAAAACGAGGTCTTTTCGTCAATGGTCCAGCCAAACACATTGCCGCCAAACGTCAGCACCGGAACCTGAATGCCGGAACGGCCCAGCTGGCGATGTTCTAAAGTACTCATCATGATTCTCCTGATTGGATGTCAATAAAGCAGTCCCTAAGTCTAACAAAGAACCTGGAGCACGCTTGGTTCAATAATGGTAATGAATTTGCGAGAAGTGATTAAAATCATTTCATGCTCACGCGACAGCGTATCGCTAACCCGTTATTCTTAATTCCTTCATTTTTCAGCGGTTGAAGTTCGCTATTCTTTTAAGATTCGGGGCACCTTTTTGTCCCGCCTGGGTATTCACCAGATTTACTGAGAGCAAAAAACATGAAAACACCGCGTCGTTTCCCTGTCATCCCCCTGGTTATCGCTGTTGCGCTGATCGCAGGCGGCGGCTATTGGTGGTACAGCCACAGTAGCGCTTCCCAGGCACAGCCTGCCGAAGGCGCAGAGCAATCCCGTGGCAAAGGTCATCGCGGCGGTGGGCGGAACGGGGGTGCAATGGGTGCGGCGATGGCCCCGGTGCAGGCTGCCGACGCCATACGTCAGAGCGTGCCTCAATACCTTACCGGGCTGGGGACCGTAACGGCGGCAAACACCGTTACGCTGCGCAGCCGCGTCGACGGCGACCTTATCGCCCTCTATTTTAACGAAGGCCAGGAAGTGAAAGCCGGGCAACTGCTGGCGGAGATCGACCCGCGTCCCTATCAGGTGGCGCTGATCCAGGCCGAAGGGCAGCTGGCAAAAAGCAACGCCACGCTGGCCAATGCAAAGCGCGACCTGGCACGCTATGAAAAGCTGGCGAAAACCAGCCTGGTCTCACAGCAGGAGCTGGATACCCAGCGTTCGCTGGTCAGTGAAACCCAGGGCACCATCAAAGCCGATGAAGGCAGCGTGGCCAGCGCCCGGCTCAACCTCACCTACAGCCGCGTGACGTCACCGATCGACGGACGCGTGGGCCTGAAGCAGGTCGATATTGGTAACTATGTCAGCAGCGGCGACACCACTGGCATTGTGGTGATCACGCAAACGCATCCCATCGACCTGATTTTCAGCCTGCCGGAAAATGATATTTCCGCCATCCTCAGTGCGCAAAAACAGGGTGCAGTGCCGGTAGAAGCCTGGGATCGCAGCAATAAAACGCTGCTGACCACCGGGGCGTTGCTGAGCCTGGATAACCAGATCGATACCACTACCGGCACCGTCAAGCTGAAAGCGCGTTTCGAGAATCAGGACGACCGCCTGTTCCCCAATCAGTTTGTTAACGCCCGTCTGAAGGTCAGCACCTTGCAGGATGCGATTGTCATCCCGGCAGCCGCATTGCAAATGGGTAATGAGGGCAGCTTTGTCTGGGTGGTCAACAGCGACAACAAAGTGAGTAAGAAAATCGTCACCATTGAATTCCAGGACAGCGAAAAAGTGGTGATCAAGGCCGGGCTGGAAGCCGGTGAAAAAGTGGTGACAGACGGTATCGATCGTCTGACAGACGGGGCAACGGTGGAAGTGGTCGCCCCGCAGGCCACCCCGCTGACATCCGGTAAAACCGCCCAACCGGCGAAGGGAGCCAGCGACTGATGCAGGTTATGCCCCCAACGCCAGGCGGTGGTCCATCCCGCCAGTTTATTCTGCGCCCGGTCGCCACCACGCTGCTGATGATCGCTATTTTGCTGGCGGGGATTATCGGCTATCGCGCCCTGCCGGTTTCGGCGCTGCCAGAGGTCGACTATCCGACAATTCAGGTGGTCACGCTGTATCCCGGTGCCAGCCCGGACGTGGTGACCTCAGCCATTACCGCACCGCTGGAACGCCAGTTTGGCCAGATGTCCGGTCTGAAACAGATGGCGTCACAAAGTTCCGGCGGGGCTTCGGTTGTCACCCTTCAGTTCCAACTGACGCTGCCGCTGGATGTGGCCGAGCAGGAAGTGCAGGCCGCGGTCAACGCCGCCACCAACCTGCTGCCCTCCGACCTGCCTAACCCGCCGGTTTACAGCAAGGTCAATCCGGCCGATCCCCCGATCATGACCCTTGCCGTCACCACCACCAGCCTGCCAATGACCCAGGTTGCCGACATGGTGGAAACCCGTGTGGCACAGAAGATATCGCAGGTTTCCGGTGTGGGGCTGGTGACGATCGCCGGCGGTCAGCGTCCGGCCGTCCGGGTGAAACTGAACGCCCAGGCGCTGGCGGCGATGAATATCACCAGTGAGACGGTGCGTACCGCCATCAGCAATGCCAACGTCAACTCAGCGAAAGGCAGCCTGGATGGCCCGGAACGCTCGATTACGCTCTCGGCCAACGACCAGATCAAAACCGCCGAAGGCTATCGCCAGCTGATTGTCAGTTTCCAGAATGGGGCGCCGGTGCGGCTCGGGGATGTGGCCACCGTAGAGCAAGGGGCCGAAAATAGCTGGCTCGGGGCATGGGCTAACCGCCAGCCCGCCATTGTGCTGAATATCCAGCGTCAGCCGGGGGCCAATATCATCGCCACCGCCGACAATATTCGTCAAATGCTGCCCGCCCTCACCGCCTCACTGCCCAAGTCCGTAGACGTGAAGCTGCTGACCGACCGAACCACCAATATCCGTGCTTCGGTCCACGACGTACAGTTTGAACTGCTACTGGCGCTGGCGCTGGTGGTGATGATTATTTATCTGTTCCTGCGCAACGTCGCGGCGACCATTATTCCCGCCGTGGCGGTGCCACTGTCCCTGGTGGGCACCTTTGCGGTGATGTATTTCTTCGGTTTTTCGGTCAACAACCTGACGCTGATGGCGCTGACGATCGCCACCGGCTTCGTGGTCGATGATGCCATCGTGGTGATCGAAAACATTTCACGCTATATCGAGAAAGGCGAAAAACCGCTGACGGCTGCGCTGAAAGGGGCAGGTGAAATTGGCTTTACCATTATTTCCCTGACCTTCTCGCTGATTGCGGTGCTGATCCCGCTGCTGTTTATGGGGGATATCGTTGGCCGCCTGTTCCGCGAATTTGCCATTACCCTGGCGGTAGCGATCCTTATCTCGGCCATTGTGTCGCTCACGCTGACGCCGATGATGTGCGCACGCATGTTAAGCGTTGAGTCTTTGCGCAAACAGAACCGTTTTTCGCGTGCCAGTGAAGCCCTGTTCGAACGGATTATTGCCCGCTATGGCCGCCTGTTGCAGAAGGTACTGAAACATCAGTGGCTGACACTCGGTGTCGCCTTCGGCACCATGGCGCTGACCGTGCTGCTGTGGATGGTGATCCCCAAAGGCTTCTTCCCGCTGCAGGATAACGGCATTATTCAGGGAACCCTTCAGGCTCCGCAGTCGGTCTCCTACAGCAATATGGCGCAGCGCCAGCAGGAAGTGGCTTCGGTGATCATGAAGGACCCGGCGGTACAAAGCCTGACGTCCTTCGTGGGGGTGGACGGCACCAACGCCGCACTCAACAGCGGCAGGTTGCAAATCAACCTGAAACCGCTGGATCAACGTGACGATCGTATCCCGGTGGTGATGGCCCGTCTGCAACAGCAGATCGCGAAAATCCCTGGCATTAACCTCTGGCTGCAACCGGTGCAAGACCTGACCATTGATACCCAGGCCAGCCGCACGCAGTATCAGTTTACCCTGCAGGCCGGATCGCTGGACTCACTGAGCCTTTGGGTACCGAAGTTACAGGCCAGGCTGGCCACACTGCCTGAACTCAAAGAGGTGAGCAGTGACTGGCAGGACCAGGGGCTGGAAGCGTATATCCGCGTTGACCGTGACAGCGCCAGTCGCCTGGGGATCTCCCTGGCCGATGTGGATAACGCGCTGTATAACGCCTTTGGTCAGCGACTGATATCGACCATTTATACCCAGGCGAATCAGTACCGCGTGGTGCTGGAGCATGACACGGCAGCCACGCCAGGCCTGGCAGCGCTGCAATCCATTCGCCTGAACAGTACCGATGGCGGCAGCGTGCCACTCAGCGCGATTGCCAGCGTAGAGCAGCGTCATGGTGCGTTGAGCATCAATCACCTCGACCAGTTCCCGTCCACCACCTTCTCGTTTAACGTCAGCGATGGCTATTCGCTGGAGCAGGCGGTGAATGCCATTACCCAGGCGGAAAAAGATCTCTCGATGCCGTCAGAAATCATGACGCAGTTCCAGGGCAGCACCCTCGCCTTCCAGGCCGCGCTCTCCAGTACCGTATGGCTGATTGTGGCGGCGGTTGTCGCAATGTATATCGTGCTTGGCGTGCTGTATGAGAGCCTGATCCACCCGGTAACCATTCTTTCCACACTGCCAACGGCAGGAGTCGGTGCGCTGCTGGCACTGTTGCTGAGCGGTAGCGAGCTGGATGTGATTGCCATCATTGGCATTATTTTGCTGATTGGCATCGTCAAGAAGAACGCCATCATGATGATCGATTTCGCACTGGCGGCAGAACGTGAACAGGGTATGACGCCGTATGAGGCCATTTACCAGGCCTGTCTGCTGCGTTTCCGTCCGATCCTGATGACCACCCTGGCCGCCCTGTTTGGTGCGCTGCCGCTGATGCTGAGTACTGGTGTCGGTGCGGAACTGCGTCGTCCGTTGGGAACCGCGATGGTCGGTGGGCTGATTGTCAGCCAGGTACTGACGCTGTTTACCACGCCGGTGATCTACCTGCTGTTTGATCGTCTGTCGCGCGCGACCCGCCGCCTGGCACGCCGGGAGGCAGAGTGAAATTTTTCGCCCTGTTTATTCATCGTCCGATCGCCACCAGCCTGCTGACCGTGGCGATCTTGCTGGCCGGGATCCTCGGTTTCCGTCTGCTACCGGTCTCCCCGCTGCCACAGGTGGATTTCCCGGTGATCATGGTCAGCGCATCGCTGCCTGGCGCCTCGCCGGAAACCATGGCGTCCTCCGTTGCCACGCCGCTGGAACGCGCGCTGGGCCGGGTGGCCGGCATCACTGAAATGACCTCCACCAGTTCGCTTGGCAGCACGCGGATTATCCTGGTATTTGATTTCGAACGCGATATCAACGGCGCGGCGCGCGATGTACAGGGGGCAATCAACGCCGCGCAGAGCCTGCTGCCGACCGGGATGCCCAGCCGACCGACCTACCGCAAAGCGAACCCGTCTGACGCGCCGATTATGATCATGACGCTCACCTCAGACAGTTGGTCTCCGGGTCAGTTATATGACTACGCCTCGACACAGCTGGCGCAGAAGCTGTCGCAAATCGACGGGGTGGGAGATGTCACCATCGGCGGCAGTTCACTGCCTGCGGTGCGTGTTGCACTCAATCCACAAGCTCTGTTCCATCAGGGCGTGTCGCTCGACGCGGTACGCACGGCCATTGCCAGCGCCAACGTGCGTAAACCTCAGGGTGCCGTTGAAGATCATCACCAACGCTGGTGGCTGAAAACCAACGATGAATTGCAAACCGCCGCCGAATACCAGCCGTTAGTGGTGCATTACAACAATGGGGCGGCGGTACGTTTGCAGGACGTTGCCACGGTGACTGACTCGGTCGAGGATGTGCGCAACGCCGGGATGTCAAACGCCCGCCCGGCGATCCTGGTGCTAATCCGTAAAGCGCCGGAAGCCAATATCATTGATACCGTCGATCGGATCCGGGGAAAAATCCCTGAGCTGAGCCAGATTATTCCCGCCTCGATTCAGCTGGAAGTGGCGCAGGACCGTTCTCCGACCATTCGTGCTTCACTGCACGAGGTGGAACAGTCGCTGGCGATCTCTGTCGGCCTGGTGATCCTGGTGGTGTTTGCCTTCCTGCGCTCCGGCCGCGCCACGCTGATCCCGGCAGTGGCCGTACCGGTGTCGCTGATCGGCACCTTTGCCGCGATGTATCTCTGTGGCTTCAGTCTGAACAACCTGTCGCTAATGGCGCTGACGGTGGCGACCGGTTTTGTCGTCGACGATGCCATTGTGGTGCTGGAGAATATCTCACGCCATGTTGAGGCTGGCATGAAGCCGCTGCAGGCATCATTGCAGGGGGTACGCGAGGTCGGATTCACCGTGGTGTCGATGAGTATCTCGTTGGTGGCGGTGTTTATTCCGCTGCTGATGCTCGGCGGCATTATTGGTCGCTTTTTCAGAGAGTTTGCCGTCACACTCTCGGTGGCCATCGCCATCTCCCTCGTGATATCCATTACCCTGACGCCAATGATGTGTGCCTGGCTGCTACGTAATAAACCCCAACATGAGCAGCCGCGCATTCGCGGTTTTGGCCGCGTGCTGCTGGCGGTACAACAGGGCTATGGCAGCACCCTGCACCGGGTGATGGACCATGCGCGCTGGACGCTGCTGGTGTTTCTCGCCACCATCGGGCTGACCCTCTATCTGTACGTTTCCATCCCGAAAACCTTTATGCCGGAGCAGGACACCGGGCGGCTGATGGGCTTTATTCAGGCCGACCAGAGCATCTCGTTCCAGTCGATGCGCGGCAAGCTGGAAGACTTTATGCGTATCGTCCACGCCGATCCGGCCGTCGAAAGTGTGGTGGGCTTTACCGGAGGTTCTCGCACCAATAGCGGCTCGATGTTTATCTCACTAAAGCCGCTCAGTGAGCGCAGCGAAAACGCCCAACAGGTGATCGCCCGACTGCGCGGCAAGCTGGCAAAAGAACCGGGCGCCAACCTGTTTCTGATGGCGGTGCAGGATATTCGCGTCGGCGGGCGCGAGTCCAACGCCGGATATCAGTACACGCTGCTCTCAGACAGCCTGGATGATTTACGTGAGTGGGAGCCTAAAATCCGCCGCGCCTTTGCTGCCCTGCCCGAGCTGGCCGATGTGAACTCCGATCAGGAAGACAAAGGCGCTGAGATGGCACTGACTTACGATCGCGCCAGCATGGCCCGGCTCGGCATTGATGTCGCCGATGTCAATAACCTGCTCAATAACGCCTTTGGTCAGCGGCAGATCTC
Source organism: Erwinia sp. JH02 (assembly GCF_013074405.1). Lineage (NCBI taxonomy): Bacteria > Pseudomonadati > Pseudomonadota > Gammaproteobacteria > Enterobacterales > Erwiniaceae > Erwinia > Erwinia sp. JH02. Next base: position 572,711 of record NZ_JABANZ010000003.1, on the reverse strand, counting down.
CACCATTTATCAACCGCTGAATCAGTACAAAGTGGTGATGGAGGTCGATCCGCGCTACACCCAGGATATCAGCGCCCTTAACCAGATGTATGTGATTAACAGCGAGGGGAAATCCATCCCGCTCTCCTGGTTTGCAAAATGGCAGCCGGCGAACTCACCGCTGTCGGTGAATCATCAGGGATTGTCTGCCGCCTCCACTGTCTCGTTTAACCTGCCCGAAGGAGTATCGCTGTCGCAGGCCTCAGAGGCCATTGACCGCAGCGTCACCTCGCTGGGCGTGCCATCCAGCGTGCGCGGCAGTTTTTCCGGCACGGCGGCGGTGTTTGAGCAAACCCAAAGCAGCCAGCTGTGGCTGATTGTGGCGGCGATTGCCACCGTGTATATCGTGCTGGGGATCCTGTATGAGAGCTACGTTCATCCCCTGACTATCCTCTCCACTCTGCCATCCGCGGGGGTCGGCGCCCTGCTGGCACTGGAGCTGTTTAGTGCTCCGTTCAGCCTGATCGCGCTGATCGGCATCCTGTTGCTGATCGGCATCGTGAAGAAAAACGCCATTATGATGGTCGACTTCGCGCTGGACGCCCAGCGCAACGGCGGAATGACGGCGCGTGACGCAATATTCCAGGCCAGCCTGCTGCGCTTCCGCCCGATTATGATGACCACCCTGGCCGCGCTGTTTGGTGCGCTGCCGCTGGTGCTGACCAGCGGTGACGGTGCCGAGCTGCGCCAGCCGCTGGGGATCACCATCGTCGGCGGGCTGGTGATGAGCCAGCTACTGACGTTGTACACAACGCCGGTGGTCTATCTGTATATGGACAAACTGCGGCGTAAACCGCGCTTTGATGCCGTCACCGGGGAAAGCTGATGCCATGAACGCACCTCCTGCCTCCGTACGCTGGCAATTGTGGATAGTGGCCTTCGGCTTCTTTATGCAGACGCTGGATACCACCATCGTCAATACGGCGCTGCCCTCGATGGCGGCCAGCCTGCATCAAAGCCCGCTGAATATGCATTCGGTGATTGTCTCCTACGTGCTGACGGTGGCGGTGATGCTGCCGATCAGCGGCTGGCTGGCAGACCGCTTCGGGGTGCGAAATGTGTTCTTCAGCGCCATTGTGCTGTTCAGTGCGGGCTCGCTCTGCTGTGCGCTCTCCACCACGCTGGACCAGCTGATTCTCTCACGCGTGTTACAGGGCATCGGAGGGGCAATGATGGTACCGGTGGGCCGCTTAACGGTGATGAAGCTGGTGCCGCGTGCCGACTATATGGCCGCAATGACCTTCGTCACCCTGCCGGGACAAATTGGCCCGCTGCTCGGCCCGGCGTTGGGCGGTGTGCTGGTGGAGTACGCCAGCTGGCACTGGATTTTCCTGATCAACATCCCGGTGGGGATTATCGGGGCGATTGCCACGCTGACATTGATGTCAAACTTTACCCTGCAAACCCGACGCTTCGATTTTACCGGCTATCTGCTGCTGGCAGCCGGTATGGCCACGCTCACGCTGGCGCTGGACGGCCAGCGCGGCTCCGGTCTCTCCCCCCTGCTGCTGTGTCTGCTGATCCTCTGCGGCGTCTTCAGCCTGCTGTTTTATCTGCTGCATGCCCGTCACAACGATGGCGCACTGTTCAGCCTGAAACTGTTCGACAATCGCATCTATTCTATTGGCCTGATTGGCAGCCTGACCGGACGTATCGGCAGTGGCATGCTGCCGTTTATGACGCCCATTTTTCTGCAAATCGGCATGGGTTACAGCCCGCTGCACGCGGGATTAATGATGATCCCGATGGTGCTGGGCAATATGGGAATGAAGCGCATTGTGGTGCAGATCGTTAACCGCTTTGGCTACCGCCATGTGTTGATGGGGTCGACACTGGCACTGGCGCTGGTGGTGCTCTTGTTCCCTGCCGTGGCGCTGATGGGCTGGCATGCCCTGCTGCCCGTGGTGCTGTTTTTACAAGGGATGGTCAACGCCATTCGCTTCTCTGCCATGAATACACTGACGCTGAAAGAGCTGCCTGACGAGCTTGCCAGCAGCGGTAACAGCCTGCTGTCGATGGTGATGCAGCTGTCGATGAGTATCGGCGTGACCGTGGCCGGGCTGCTGTTGGGCACCTTCGGCCACGAGGCCGCGAGCGGCAGCCCGCAAATCGCAGAGACGTTTATCTATACCTGGCTGTGTATGGCACTGATCATTGCCCTGCCGGTCTTTGTTTTCTGGCGTGTCCCCAAAGAGACGTCCCCTAATACGCTTCCGGCGCGCAGGAGAAAGCCTTAATGCTGGCAAAATTACGTATCGGCATCACTGCCAAGCTTTTCGCGGCGATCTTCTCCACCTGCATGCTGGTGTTGATCACCATGCACTGGGGCGTTCGTCTGAGCTTCGAACACGGTTTTATCGATTATATCAAACGTGGCAATGAGCAGCGGCTCACGCTGCTCAGCGATGCGCTGGCAGACCAGTATGAGCAGCATGGAAACTGGGATTTCCTGCGTAATAACAACAAGCTGGTGTTCAATATTCTGCGCTCGCTGGAGCAGAACCCGGATGCCAACAATCAGCTTCCGCCTCACGGCTGGCGTACACAGTTCTGGATTATCGACCAGCAGTATCATGTGATGATTGGCCCACGCGCACCGGTACCGCAGGAAGGCTCCCGCCGCAGTATTACCACCAGCAATGGCAAAGTGGTCGGCTGGGTGATTGGCTCCCCCTCTGAACGCCTGACGCGCAGCGCCGACATTAATTTCGATCGGCAGCAGAATCGTACCAGCTGGATGATCGTCGGCCTGACGATGCTGCTGGCCGCAGCCGTTACCTGGCTGCTGTCACGCGGGCTGCTGGCGCCGGTAAAACGTCTGGTGGAAGGCACCCATCACCTCGCGACAGGGAATTTTACCAGCCGGGTGCAGGCCTCCAGCCGCGATGAGCTGGGCAGGCTGGCGCAGGACTTTAACCGCCTCGCCAACACGCTGGAAAAAAACGAAAAAATGCGCCGGGCGTTTATGGCCGATATCTCCCACGAGCTGCGCACGCCGCTGGCGATCCTGCGCGGTGAACTGGAAGCGATTCAGGACGGGGTGCGGAAACTGACCCCGGAATCGATTGTGTCCTTACAGGGCGAAGTCGCCACGCTGACCAAGCTGGTGGACGATGTTCATCAGTTATCACTGTCGGATGAAGGGGCACTGGCCTATCGCAAAAGCCAGACCGACCTCGTCCCGCTGCTCGAACTGGTCTCCGGCAATTTCCGCCATCGTTTTGAACAGCATCCGCTGAACCTGACGCTGACGTTACCCGACCAGGCACCTCAGTTTGGTGACCCGGACCGTCTGATGCAACTGTTCACCAACCTGATGGAAAACAGCCTGCGCTATACCGATCCCGGCGGCAGCCTGCATATCACGCTGCAACAACGTGCCAATGCCAATGTGCTGCACTTCGATGACAGCGCCCCCGGTATCAGCGATGAACAGCGGACGCAGATTTTTGAGCGTTTCTTCCGTGCTGAAGGTTCACGTAACCGGGCCAGCGGGGGCTCAGGATTGGGGCTGGCTATCTGCCATAATATTGTCGAAGCGCATGACGGCACCATTGTTGCGGAGCACTCCGATGCCGGTGGCGTGCGAATTACGGTACACTTGCCGTATAAGACTCACTGACCATGGCGACCATACTATGACGCTCGACACGCCCGCTCCGCTGATTTTAATCGTTGAAGACGAACCCAAACTCGGCCAACTGATGATCGATTACCTGCAGGCCGCTAACTTTCGTACTCATCATCTGCTGCGCGGTGATGAAGTGCTGGGATGGGTAAAACAGCATTCACCGGACCTGGTACTGCTGGATCTGATGCTGCCGGGGCTGGACGGTTTATCGGTGTGCCGCGAACTGCGCGGTTTCTCCGACCTGCCCGTGGTGATGGTGACGGCAAAGATTGAAGAGATTGACCGCCTGCTCGGTCTGGAAATTGGCGCCGATGACTACATCTGTAAGCCTTTCAGCCCGCGTGAAGTGGTGGCGCGTGTCAAAACCATTCTTAAACGCTGTCAGCGCACCCCGGAAGAAGCCCGTCAGGTGTCGCTGCTGAAGGTGGATGAAAACCGTTTCCAGGCAAGCTGGGACGATAAACCCCTCGATCTGACGCCCGCGGAGTTCCGTCTGTTGAAAACCCTGGCTCAGGAGCCGGGCAAAGTGTTCTCACGCGAGCAGTTGCTGAATCATCTCTATGACGACTATCGCGTGGTCACTGACCGTACTATCGACAGCCATATTAAGAACCTGCGCCGCAAACTGGAATTGCTGGATGCCGACCAGCCATTTATCCGTGCAGTCTATGGCATGGGATATCGCTGGGAAGCAGATATCTGTCGTTTGATGTAGATCAATTTCCCCAAACAATCACCGCCTTACAATCCCCGCCGGGCAAAACACCGGGCGAGGCATGCCGCGCCCCTACGTTGATCTCCGGGTTTGACCGTCTCGCTCCTCCCCAGGGGCCAGGCATGCCTGACCCGCGCCGCACCTAAATATCATCATCGCAATATCTGACCTGACATCAGACTGAGACATTATGAAAAAACCGGAACTGCTTTCTCCGGCCGGGACACTGAAAAATATGCGTTACGCTTTTGCGTATGGCGCAGATGCCGTGTATGCCGGTCAGCCTCGTTACAGCCTGCGCGTGCGCAATAACGAATTCAACCATGAGAATCTGGCCACGGGCATTAATGAAGCCCATGCGCTTGGCAAAAAATTCTACGTGGTGGTGAATATTGCCCCGCATAACGCCAAGCTGAAAACCTTTATTCGTGACCTGAAACCGGTGATTGATATGCAGCCAGATGCGCTGATCATGTCCGATCCCGGGCTGATCATGCTGGTGCGCGAAGCGTTTCCACAGATGGATATTCATCTGTCAGTGCAGGCGAACGCCGTCAACTGGGCGACGGTGAAATTCTGGCAACAGATGGGGCTGACAAGGGTGATTCTGTCACGCGAGCTGTCTCTGGAAGAGATCGGTGAGATTCGTCAGCAGGTGCCAGAGATGGAGCTGGAAATTTTCGTCCACGGCGCACTCTGCATGGCCTACTCCGGCCGCTGCCTGCTTTCCGGCTACATCAACAAACGCGACCCGAATCAGGGCACCTGCACCAATGCCTGCCGCTGGGAATATAACGTCCAGGAAGGCAAAGAGGATGCGATTGGCAATATCGTGCATCGCCAGGCGCCGATTACCGTACAGAATGTCGAGCCCACGCTGGGCGCCGGGCAGCCAACGGATAAAGTGTTTATGATCGAAGAGGCCATGCGCCCGGGTGAGTATATGACCGCCTTCGAAGATGAACACGGCACCTACATTATGAATTCGAAAGATCTGCGCGCCGTGGCGCACGTTGAGCGTCTGACGCAGATGGGCATCCACTCGCTGAAAATCGAAGGACGCACCAAATCCTTTTATTACTGCGCACGCACCGCTCAGGTATATCGGCGCGCTATTGACGATGCTGCCGCCGGGAAGCCCTTTGACCCTGCCCTGCTGGAAACCCTGGAAGGGCTGGCACATCGCGGTTATACCGAAGGCTTCCTGCGCCGCCATACGCATGACAGCTATCAGAGCTATGATGCTGGCTACTCGGTCTCAGACCGTCAGCAGTTTGTCGGTGAATTTACAGGTGAGCGCCGTGGCGCCCTGGCGCAAGTGGATGTGAAGAACAAATTTAGCGTGGGCGACAGTCTGGAACTGATGTCCCCGGCGGGAAATATCAACTTCACCCTGACGCAGATGGAAAATGGAAAAGCACAGCCGATTGATGTGGCACCGGGCAACGGCCATCTGGTGTGGCTGCCGCTGCCGGAGGAAATGGATCTTCAGTATGCCCTGCTGATGCGTAATCTCGCAGGCACCACCACCCGCAATCCTCATGCGGTGGAAACTGCGAAAGAAGTTACATGATGTTACTGATCTTAGAATGCGATCACATTACCGCATGGCAATCATCGTTATGATGCTCCCGCTCCTAACGAACAAATCCAAATAGCATGTTATCTGGACCCTGGTGTCCAGAACCACCTTATTCGGCCCACACGGCTCCCCCGTGCGGGCCATTTCTTTTTTCAGCCCCCGCGTTTTTTTCAGAAAACTCCGCGCTTTTTCGACCTGAGGTAACCCTCTGTGGCAGGGTATGCTATATGTTGATGCAAACCGCAAATGCCTTCAGGGATTAAAAATGGAAAAACATTCACTTACGCTGGCAATCTTAAATGGTAAAAGCGCAGGCAATGAAGCGCTGCGTGAGGCCATAGCGACACTGCGCAATGAGGGATTCCCGCTGGAAGTGCGGGTGACCTGGGAGCACGGTGACGGCGAGCGCTACGTGCGCGAAGCGGTAGCATTGCAGGCTGAAACCGTCATTGCCGCTGGCGGCGATGGCACCATTAACGAAGTGGCGACTGCGCTCGCCGGATTATCGCCTGAGCGCCGTCCGGTGCTGGGCCTGGTGCCGCTGGGCACCGCCAATGACTTTGCCACCAGCGCAGGTATCCCGCTGGAGATGGAAAACGCACTGCGCCTGGCGATTCTCGGGAAAGCCACGGCCATTGACCTCGCGCGGGTGAATGATGATCACTACTTCATCAATATGGCCACTGGCGGGTTCGGAACGCGGATTACCACCGAAACCCCGGAAAAACTGAAATCTGCCCTGGGGGGCGTGTCCTACTTTATTCATGGGCTGATGCGCATGGATACCCTGAAAGCCGACAGTTGTACGCTGGAAGGCCCGGATTTTCACTGGCAGGGCGATGCGCTGGTGATTGGTATTGGGAATGGTCGTCAGGCGGGTGGCGGTCAGCGTCTGTGCCCAACGGCGCTGATTAACGATGGCAAACTGGAGTTGAGTATCGCCACCTCGCAGGAGCTGTTGCCCACGCTGGTGCATAAGTTAACCAGTAACGAAGAAAATCCTAATCTGATCACCGCCTCACTGCCATGGCTGACCATTCGTGCGCCGAATGAGATGACCTTTAATCTCGATGGCGAACCCCTGAGCGGGACAGAATTTCGCATTGAGGTGATGCCGGATGCACTGGAATGCCGCCTGCCACCCTCCTGTGAATTACTGATGTAATATTCTCTGCGCAATGTTCTGCTCACCCTGTCGTTATTAACGTCAGGGTGAATTTTTGCGGCGCAGCTCCAGAATAATGAATAAGCAGACCTGATTAGAGGAAACCATTAAACGTTATCGTTATTATCCCCTGTAATAACAGATGTCTTTATTTTTGTTGCGGATAAATAAGGAGATGACGGAAATGGAATTCAGGCCATTCTATCTTTACACCAACAGAGTTACCTACTTTAATGATTTTACATCAAAAGATGTAGAATATGAGTTGGTTATTCAGCAGATTACTCAACAAAGTGATTCAGGTATCCACTTACAAGCAGGCTTTACCTTGAGCCACAATGGCGCTTATGAAGTTTCTTTTGATACTCGTGATAATCGCGTAAAAAACTCAACATGCTTTCATCCTCCGCGTGGAAATATTTCGTCTATACATGTTATCCGCCATGTCGAAAGAGCACTTATTGAACACTATATTCAGTACCATGCTGGTATGTATCTCTTTCTTGCTGTTAATGACAAGCTATGCAAAATATATCAGCGTATCGTCAAAAAGCATTTTGTATCAGGAAATACACTTGAGTCAGGTTTTCAACCCAACAGGAGGGGATATGTCATACGAACGCCGCGATGCTATCTATGAACAAGAACAGCAAATCGCTCTACAAAAAGCAGTGGATAAACTGGGTCAGAGAATGCGCGAAGTCGGAGAGGCGGTAGATGCGATAAAAGCTGTTGAGAGAAAACAGGCCACCACTCAGGCTGAATCGTCGCCTGTGCGTTAATACCACACTCACTAAAAGCGCCCCTGGGCGCTTTTTCCCCCCTCCTGCTCCACCGACGAAATGTGATCCCTCTCGCGAATCCCACACGCATAACTTGTATGGTAGTACGTTATAAGCGTATTTTTTCACCATTGTTGACGTACAAGGCGGTTCAGAATGAAAATTGTTAACGCAGAAGTGTTTGTCACCTGCCCGGGCAGAAACTTTGTCACCGTAAAAATCACCACCGACCAGGGACTGACCGGTATTGGTGATGCCACGCTGAACGGCCGCGAGCTGCCGGTGGCGTCTTACCTGAAAGATCACGTTTGCCCGCAGCTGATTGGCCGCGATGCCCATCAGATCGAAGATATCTGGCAGTTCTTCTACAAGGGTGCCTACTGGCGTCGTGGCCCGGTTACCATGTCGGCCATCTCCGCCGTAGACCAGGCGCTATGGGACATTAAAGGCAAAGCGGCCAATATGCCGGTCTATCAACTGCTGGGTGGCGCTTCGCGCACGGGCGTGATGGTCTACTGTCACACCACCGGGCACAGCATTGACGAAGTGATGGACGACTATGCGAAGCATAAAGAGCTGGGCTTCAAAGCCATTCGCGCTCAGTGCGGCGTACCGGGAATGAAAACCACCTACGGAATGGCTAAAGGCAAAGGTGAAGCTTACGAACCCGCGACCAAAGGCGCACGCCCGGAAGAGCAGCTGTGGTCAACCGAGAAGTACCTCGATTTCACCCCGAAACTGTTTGAGGCCATTCGCGATAAATTCGGCTTTGATGAGCACCTGCTGCACGACATGCACCACCGCCTGACCCCTATCGAAGCGGCCCGCTTCGGCAAAAGCATCGAAGACTATCGCCTGTTCTGGATGGAAGACCCAACACCGGCTGAAAATCAGGAAAGCTTCCGCCTGATCCGTCAGCACACCGTAACGCCGATTGCCGTGGGCGAAGTGTTCAACAGTATCTGGGACTGCAAACAGCTGATCGAAGAGCAGCTTATCGATTATATCCGCACCACCATCACCCACGCAGGTGGCATTACCGGTATGCGCCGCATCGCAGATTTCGCCTCGCTGTATCAGGTACGAACCGGATCGCACGGGCCGTCCGATCTGTCACCGATTTGCATGGCGGCAGCGCTGCACTTTGACCTGTGGGTGCCGAACTTCGGCGTGCAGGAATACATGGGCTACTCCGAGCAAATGCTGGAAGTCTTCCCGAACAGCTGGCGCTTCGATAACGGTTATATGCATCCGGGCGATAAACCAGGACTGGGTATTGAGTTCGACGAAAAACTGGCCGCGAAATACCCCTATGAACCCGCCTATCTGCCTGTGGCCCGCCTGGAAGACGGCACCTTGTGGAACTGGTAAGGAGCACAACATGAAAAGCGTGGTGATTGAACGTCCGGGCGAGTTGCAGTTGCAGGATCGTCCCCTGCCGGAACCGGCTGCCGGTGAAGTACGGGTTAAAGTGAAGTACGCCAGTATCTGTGGGTCGGATGTGCATATCTGGCACGGCCACAACCCGTTCGCTCGCTATCCGCGTGTGATCGGTCATGAGTTTTTCGGTCTGATTGATGCCACTGGCAGCGGTGTGGACAGTGCGCGCGTCGGTGAGCGCGTGGCGGTCGATCCGGTTGTCAGCTGTGGCCACTGCTATCCCTGCTCAATCGGTCGACCGAATGTCTGTAGCGAATTGCAGGTCATCGGCGTGCATCGCGATGGCGGTTTCAGTGAGTATGCGATTGCGCCAGCGGCGAATGCTTATGTGCTGCCGGAGGCGATACCGGACACGCTGGCCAGCCTGGTCGAGCCGTTTACCATTGCGGCCAATATCAGCGCGTTCCTCAAGCCGGTTCCCGATGATGTGGCACTGATTTACGGCGCCGGGCCAATGGGGCTGACCGCGATTCAGGTGCTGAAACGCGTCTACAAGGTCAAGACGGTGATTGTTGCTGACCGTCTGGAAGAGCGCCTGACGATGGCACGGGAAAATGGTGCGGACCAGGCACTGAACAACAGCACCACGCCGCTGGCAGAACAGCTTAACGGCGTACAGCCCACGCTGATTATTGATGCGGCCTGCCATCCGACAATTCTGTCCGAAGCCGCCGCACTGGCCTCTCCGGCCGGGCGCATTGGCCTGCTGGGCTTCTCTGGCGACCCCTGCACCCTGACGCAGCAAAGCCTGACCAGCAAAGAGCTGTCGTTGTTTACATCACGGCTGAACAGTCACCGCTTCCCCCAGGTTATCGCGTGGATGGAGCAGGGGCTGATTCAGCCAGAAAAACTGGTGACCCATACCTTGCCCCTGAGCCAGATTGAACAGGCCATGACACTGTTCGAGAAGGACCCGCGCAGCTGCTGCAAGGTGATCATCAGCATGCATTAACCCTAAAGCCGGGGTGACGCCCGGCCATCACCTCTACCCTACAATGACAAATAGAACGCGGAGTTATTACCATGTTTAAGAACCTGCGCTGGACCATCGTATTACTGCTGTTCCTTGTTTACATGATTAACTACCTTGACCGGGTGGCGCTGTCCCTGACCGTGCCAATGATTGAAAAAGATCTGATGCTGAATGCGGAAGAGTTTGGCCTGATTTTCGGCAGCTTCTTCTTCGGCTATGCCATCTTCAACTTTGTCGGTGGCCTCGCGACCGATAAGTTCGGCCCGACGATCACCCTCGGCGTTGCCGTCGGGATGTGGTCACTGTTCTGCGGCTTTACCGCCCTGGCCACCGGTTTCTGGTCAATGTTAATCCTGCGCGTGCTGTTCGGCATGGCAGAGGGGCCGATCTGTGCCTCGGCGAATAAAGCGATTAACGGCTGGTTCCCGAAAAAACAGGCCGCCACGGCGATGGGCTTGCTAAGCGCCGGTTCGCCCCTTGGCGGCGCAGTCGCCGGGCCGATCATCGGCTACCTGGCCCTTGCCTTCGGCTGGCGTCCGGCCTTCGCCATTATCTGCTCGATTGGCATCATCTGGATGGTCGTGTGGTTCTTTATTGCCGCTGACAATCCACTGAAAAGCAAATTAATCAGCGAACGTGAACGTGCACTGATTGCGCAGATGAAAGACGAGCAGCTCAGTCCTGAAGAGGAACTGTCACAGTCACAGCACGGCTTAGGCTACTATCTGCGTCAGCCGATTATTCTGGTCACGGCATTCGCTTTCTTCTGCTACAACTACATCTTGTTCTTTTTCCTCAGCTGGTTCCCGGCCTATCTGGTCCAGGCGCACGGGCTGGATATTAAAGCGATGAGCATTACCACCATGATCCCATGGATCGTCGGCTTCGTCGGTCTGGCGCTCGGGGGGATTATTTCGGACAAAATTTTCAAAGTGACCGGCAAGCTGCTGCTTTCACGCAAAATCGTGCTGGTGGTCTCGTTAATGGCTGCTGCAATTTGTGTCGGCTTTGCAGGTACGGTAAAAGAAGTCACATCGGCCGTCGGTCTGATGTCTGTCTCTATCTTCTTCCTCTACATCACCGGGGCAATTTACTGGGCGATTATTCAGGATGTGGTGCATAAAAGCCGCGTCGGCAGTATCAGCGGATTTATTCACCTGATCGGCAGCCTTTCCGGGATTGTCGGGCCGATTGTCACCGGCTATATCGTGCAGCACACCGGTAAGTTCGACAGCGCCTTTGTGCTGGCGGGCGTGGTGGCCGCGCTGGGCGCGTTCCTGGTGCTGTTTGTGATTAAACCACCGAAGAAACTGGATACTCCGGTGTCCATTTGATTAGCGCGGGTGGGCTTGCACCACCCGTTTATCTGTAAGGATGCGTTATGTTGTCTCTTGATACCCTCCCGCCCGATGTAGAACGCCCCCAGTACGACCGTCACGCGCTACGGACCCGCATGGTCCATATTGGCTTTGGTGCTTTCCATCGTGCTCACCAGGCCGTCTGTAGCGATCGGCTCGCCGCTGAACAGTGCAGCGACTGGGGATATTGCGAAATCAATCTTAACAGCGGCGAACTGATTACCGCCCTGCGCCAGCAGCAACTCTGCTACACCGTGGCCGAAATGGCCGATGACCAGCTCAATCTGCGCGTAGTAGGCGTGGTGACTGCCGCCCTGCACGGCCAGTCCGACGGTATTGAGGCGGTGCTGGACGCGCTGAGCCAGCCCGACGTCGCGATTGTCTCCATGACGGTCACGGAAAAAGGCTACTGCCACTATCCCGCCAGTGGTGAATTAAATCTTGACCATCCGGCGATCCGTCATGATCTCGAACATCCCGATGTGCCACAGTCGCTGCCGGGCATTATTCTCGCGGCCATTCGTCGACGCCGTGAGCGAGGGCTGGCACCTTTCAGCGTGATGTCCTGCGATAATATGCCGGAAAACGGCCATGTCACCCGCAACGCAATCACCGCGCTGGCACGCCAGCAGGCGCCGGAACTGGCCGACTGGATCGCAAAAACGCTGACCTTCCCTTCCACCATGGTAGACCGTATTGTTCCGGCGATGACCGATGAAACCCACCGCGCCTTGCGTGAAAAACTGGGCTGTGAGGATCCGGTGGCGGTGGCCTGTGAGCCGTTCTTCCAGTGGGTTATCGAAGATAACTTTGTCAGCGGCCGCCCGGCGTGGGAACTGGCCGGAGCGGAACTGGTGGCTGACGTGCTGCCCTTTGAAGAGATGAAGCTGCGTATGCTGAATGGCAGCCACTCGTTCCTTGCCTACCTGGGTAACCTCGCCGGGTATCAGCACATCAGCGACTGTATGACAGATGTTCATTTCAAACAGGCGGCGCGCCAGCTGATGCTCGAACAGCAGGCTCCGACGCTACGCACAACGGACGTTGATCTGACGGCCTACGCCGACTCGCTGATTGCGCGTTACAGCAACCGTGCTATCAGGCACCGCACCGCGCAGATCGCCAATGATGGCAGCCAGAAACTGCCCCAGCGCTGGCTGGACAGCATCCGCTGGCACCTCGCGCATGACAGCAATTTCGATTTACTGGCACTTGGCGTGGCAGGATGGATCCGCTATGTCAGCGGTTACGATGAGCAGGGTCAGCCGATGGTGATCAACGATCCCCTTAGTGCCGAGCTGGCAAAAAGGGTCGCGGAAAGTGCCGAAGGAGAACCCCGCGTGGCCGCCTTGCTGGGTCTGAAACATGTCTTTGGTGAGGATTTGTCCGGTAACCCGCAGTTTGTCCACCAGGTTAACCATTTTTACCGTCTGCTGTTGAGCCAGGGAGCGAAACAAACGGTGCATCAACTGGTTGCCCGCGTTTAACTCTGGCGCTGATGCGCCTGCCTGATTAGACTGAAGGCTTTCACGCCATAGGCGGGCAGGCTGTTGACCCGCCGCTAAAGGGACGTTGCCGAATGTCGACAGTTTATACCATCACCGCCAGTGAGCCGGTCAACCAGCAGATTTATCGATTCCTGCGTCAGGATATCGTCACCTGTGCGATCCATCCCGGCTCACTGCTGTCGGAAAAAGAGGTGTCCACGCGCTTTAACGTATCGCGTCAGCCGGTTCGTGAAGCCTTTATCAAACTGGCAGAAGCGGGCCTGGTGCAGGTCCTTCCGCAGCGCGGCACCTTCGTGCGTAAAATCTCCGCACAGCGCGTTGCCGATGGTCGCTTTATACGTGAAGCTGTTGAAGTTGCAGTGGTACGCCGTGCAGCTGCAGAAGCCACACCTGTCGGGCTGGCGGCGCTGGAGCATAATCTGCAATTACAAAAGCTGGCCGCCGATCGCCACGACAGCCAATCGTTTCTCTTGCTGGACGATGAGTTTCACCGATTGATCGCGCAAAGTATTGCCTGTGAACTGGCGTGGGAGACGGTGGAAAATATTAAAGCCACCATGGACCGCGTGCGTTTTCTGACGTTAAGTAAAGTGTCACCGCCAGAGAGCCTGATCGAGCAGCACCACCAGATTTACCTGGCCTTGTGTGCGAAAGATGCCGATGCCGCTGAACAGGCGCTGCGCCGCCATTTGCAGGAGATGATTTTCTCTATTACCCCGATTGCCGAGCAGAACAGCGAGTGGTTTGAGCCATTCTGAAACCGGCGGGACAAGGCACGGTTGATACAGGGTCAGGCATGCCTGACCCCTACGATAAATCAGGCGATGGTGACGTTTTTCGCGAGGTAGACATCCTGCACTGAATTAATCAGCGCCACGCCGTCCTTCATCGATTTCTTAAAGGCCTTGCGCCCTAAAATCAGCCCCATGCCGCCTGCACGTTTATTGATCACCGCCGTACGTACGGATTCAGCAATATCCGTATCCCCTGCTGCCGCACCGCCGGAGTTGATCATCCCGGCGCGCCCCATATAGCAGTTCGCCAGTTGATAACGTACCAGGTCGATAGGGTTATCTGTAGTCAGTGTGCTGTAGACGCGCTCATCGGTATGGCCGAATTTCACTGCTTTATAACCGCCGTTATTCTCCGCCATTTTCTGTTTCACAATATCCGCACCAATGGTGGCCGCCAGATGGTTTGCCTGGCCTGTCAAATCAGCGCTGGCATGGTAATCCACCCCGTCTTTTTTGAAATCATTATTGCGCAGATACGCCCACAGTACGGTGACCATCCCCAGTTCATGGGCGCGTTCAAAGGCTGCAGAGATCTCTTCAATCTGACGCCGTGACTGCTCTGAACCGAAATAGATGGTGGCCCCGACGGCGACAGCACCGAGGTTAAACGCCTGCTCAACGCTGGCATACAGCGTCTGGTCATACTGGGTGGGATAGCTCAGCGTCTCGTTATGGTTGAGCTTAACCATAAACGGGATGCGGTGTGCGTAACGCCGTGAGACAGAAGCCAGTACGCCATACGTGGAAGCCACACAGTTACAGCCCGCTTCAATCGCCAGCTCCACAATATTTTTCGGATCGAAGTAGAGCGGGTTCGCAGCAAAAGAGGCGCCCGCCGAATGCTCGACGCCCTGGTCTACGGGGAGGATAGAGAGGTAACCTGTCCCGGCTAAACGTCCGGTGTTGTACAGTGTTTGCATATTGCGTAAAACTGCCGGGGGACGATTGTTATCGACCATCACCCGATCCACATAATCCGCCCCTGGAAGATAGAGGTTGTCCGCTGGAATAGTCATGCAGCGATGTTGCAAAAGAGAATCCGCTTCTTTGCCCAATAACTGTACGATGTCCGTCATGATAACTCCTGTTAAAATGTGTGAGGGCCATTTTGATGGCCCGCGGGTCAGTTTTCCTGACCCCAACAGGGTGGACCCAAAACTGTTATTAAGGCAAATTGCTGACTCCATTTTTCAGAACGATCCGCACAAAAAAACGCGGACCATCGTGGTCACCACCACTGATGAAAATGATGCACCGGGCCATGCCCGTGGCCGACCTCCAGCGAGTCTGCCTGCTCAAGCGCCCCCTGCAACCAGTATTTAGCCGCTTGTACGGTGGCAACCCAATCATCGTGTCGCGGACGGAGTGCCGCCAGCGCCGCCGACAGCGAACAGCCCGTACCGTGCGTATTGCGCGTCATAATGCGAGGCGCGGTAAACCGCTGTTCAAGTTGGTGGGTAAACAGCCAGTCCGGGCTTTCCGATTCGCTAAGATGGCCGCCCTTCATCAGTACCGCCTGACAGCCCAGCGCCAGCAGCGCCCTGCCCTGTTCACGCATCTCGGCCTCATCGCGTGCCGGATCGCAGGCCAGCAGCGCGGCGGCTTCTGGCAGATTGGGCGTAATCAGGGAGACCTGCGGTAACAGACGCTCGCGTAAGGTGGCAACCGCCTCAGCAGAGAGCAGCGGATCGCCGCTTTTTGCCAGCATCACCGTATCCAGTACCACCCAGGGCACCGGGGTCTCTTTCAGCCGTTCGGCAACCACCTCAACGATGGCGCTTTCTGCCAGCATGCCAATCTTTATCGTGTCGATACGCACATCAGACAGGACGGAATCCAGTTGCGCAGCCACGAACGATGGGTCAATGCGATACACCGACTGCACGCCCGTGGTGTTCTGCGCCACCAGCGCGGTGATCACGCTGGTGCCATAGGCGCCCAGCGCGGAAAAGGCTTTCAGATCGGCCTGGATCCCGGCGCCACCGCTCGGGTCAGTTCCGGCAATGGTCATGGCGTTAATCCGTTTCATACCAGTGCCTCCGGGTTCAGTTGATACAGTGCATCAAGGAACGCGGGGATGAAGCTGCCCGGCCCCTGCGCCGCTGCCGCTGCACGCTCTCCCGCCAGCGCCACCACACGGCAGGCGCTGGCGACATGCACCAGACGATCGCCGGGCAGCGCGGCAAATCCGGCGACCACGGCGGACAACGCACAGCCAGTGCCGACCACGCGCGTCATCAGCGGGGAACCGCCGCTGACGCTGAGGGTGCGCACGCCATCGGTGACAAAATCCACTTCCCCGGTAACCGCCACCACCGCCCCCGTTTCCGTCGCCAGCGCAACGGCTGCCTGTAATGCCGCCGTTGACGCATGCTGAGTGTCTACGCCCCGTCCGCTGACCGCCTGTTTTGCCAGTGCCATAATTTCCGAAGCATTGCCGCGGATCGCAGCGGGCTTGAGTAACAGGAGTTGGTGACAGAAAGTGGTACGGAAATCCAGCGCCCCTACCGCCACCGGATCTAATGTCCAGTGTCGTCCGGCAGCGCTGGCCGCATGGATCGCAGCCCGCATCGCTTCACTGCGGGAATGGGTCAGCGTACCAACGTTTACCAGCAGGGCATCAGCAATGGCGCTGAACTGCGCGGCTTCGTCCTGATCGATCACCATCGCCGGGGAAGCCCTCAGCGCCAGCAGCACGTTGGCGGTAAAGGTTTGCACCACATCATTGGTCATACAGTGAATCAGGGGAGATTGCTGTTGAAACAGCGTCAGGGAATGGGCCACATCGGCGTGGCTCAGGCGTTCAGGTTGGATCATATATGCTCCCAACCGGCGATCAAGAAGGCGATGCCGGTCGGGCATCTGACTTCCCTACGCTGGCATTATCCAGATCAGGTGGTACGGGTATTTCTCAGCCTTCACGAAGAAGGGCACCCCGAGTCATTTAAATAGTAAAATCAATGTGTTGTAATTACCATTGCGATAATCACCCTTCAGAATCATGCCAGTTAGATGGCAGAGAAACAAGCTTTTACGTCTCCCGCCGCCCGGGCTGGAGGTTATTCAGGCTTGTCACTCACCGCCACAGCCTCGCTGTCCGCTTTCGGCAATGTTGACAAAATCTCCGCAAGGTCTGCCTGAGCATTCTCTCCGGCGATCATTTTTTTACTAAAGCTACATTTCCTGTCAACACCAGCAGAGTGGATATGCAGTTTGAAGACATTTTTATTTTCTTTGATTAACGTGACATCGGTTAGCGGGATCAGACAGGTTTCAGCATACAGAGCCGGGGTCAGGATCAATTTATCGCCTGACACCCCAATCATCACGCGTTGCTTTAAACGCATCGCATTTGAGATAAAAATGATCCCGGTACAGACTAATAATCCGCCAACGCTCACACCATCGGCCAGAATAAACAATCCGATAGCAAGGGAAATCCCGCCCTGCACATAGAACATCGATGTTTTAAATGTTAAAGCCTGTGAAGGTGTGTTTTTATCACCTGGCGAAAATACTTCCAGGCCCTTGTTGCAATGCTTTTCATAGCTAAACATATAACCGGCGAGGAAAACCATACTTAATGGCAGGATAATAAGCGAGCCAATGATAGCCAGCGCCAGTCCCCACTTTGGGCTTTTGAATAACAGGGGCAAACTGATGATCTGCAATAAAATAGAAACTAAAAATGGGATGGAGAAGTACTGTAAAAAAGCAATCGCATTGCGTGCAAAAATAGTTAACTCATCATCTCCCACCTGGGTAGTGAGATACCCTACCGCGCCAAGATAGCAGATATTCAGCGCGAGACCTGCCCAGACCAGTTTACTGATGCCTTTCATTCTTAACTCCATTTTATAATTTATTTCGGCCAGAACATTCTGAACGTCAGCCTGACCGATTTTGATTTAAATCCCAGATTGCTTTATTAAAAGCAAATACACATTTTATGTAGAAATAATAATACACCTTCACTTTTTCAGGCCGCATTCTAGCTAACGATAAGAATAGTCTCAACAAAAAATCGGTTCGATAGAATCATAACTCCCCGTCAACCGCTATTCAGCGACACGGTATAAAAACCCGATTACGGGACGGTTTTCCGTCCCCATCCTCCCTTTATCCCTGCTCTGCCACCAGCAGTGCCAGGGTGTCGGGTTCCAGCGCTTTAAAGATATGCTCACGATCGGCGGGATAGCAGATGTAATCGCCTGGCGCTAGCTCTTCCGGGGCATCCTTAAGCCCGACCAGCGCCCGCCCCTGGGTGACGATAATGTGCTCAACCGATCCAACAGGATGCGGCTGTGACAGACGGTCAGCACCCGGCTGGGTCATTAACAGATAGATATCGCGCCGCGCACCCGGTGGGCAGCTGGCCAGCAAAATAGCCTGATAGTTCGCTTCTCCGGCCACCACTTTCGCCCCTTCGCCACGCCGGATGATCTGGGTTTTGTTGCCTTCAGGTTCCAGCAGTTTGGCAAAGGGAATATTCAGTGCCACACACAGCGCCCACAGCGTCTCCAGGCTGGGGTTACCGTTGCCCGCCTCCAGCTGCGACAGCGTCGACTTTGCAATTCCCGCCCTTCGGGCCACTTCGGCGAGTGAAAGCCCGGCCTGTGTGCGTTCCCGAATCAAACTTTCCGCAATTACCGCTATGGGCTGTGTCATCTTTCGCCTTATCGTTCGCCAAAATGAACGAAACGTTCGTGTTGATCTTAGAAGCACCTGCGTTCATTATAATGACAACTTCGTTCGTTATGGAAAACAAATTATGTTCAGTCGGCATTTTTCATCACTCAGCCCGGACACGCGTAAAGCGATTTATCTGATCTGCCTGGCGGTCGGCGTTGTGGGCATCTCCTACGGTTCGCTGGCCACCGCTTATGGATTCCCGCTATGGGTTCCGCTGTTCTCCAGCCTGTTTGTGCTGGCCGGTGCCTCAGAGTTTATGTTTATTGCCATCGTCGCTGGCGGGGGCAATCCGCTGGCCGCTGCGCTGGCCGGGCTGCTGGTCAATGCGCGCCACTTCCCCTTTGGCATTGCCGTACGTGACCTGGTAGGTTCGCGTCTCTCTGCCGTGCTCGGTTGCCATATTATGAATGACGAAAGCGTGGTGTTTGGCCTGTCGCAGCCCACGCACGCGCAGCGTAAAGCCGCCTTCTGGCTGTGTGGCCTCGGCGTCGCCGTGGTCTGGCCGTTGGGGGCCATGCTGGGCAGTGTGATTGGCACACTGCTGCCTGATACCCAGGTGATTGGGCTGGATGCGGTGTTTCCGGCCATTTTACTGGCGCTGGTGATCCCCGCCCTGAAATCCCGCACCACGCTGATCCGCGCCGCCTGCGGGGCGGTAATCTCACTGCTGGCCGTGCCCTTTACGCCTATCGGGCTGCCGGTATTGCTCTCAATGGCCGGACTGCTGGCGAGGAGGAAATAATGGCAGACAACGCACTGATTATCTGCGGGATCGTGATTCTGGCCGTGGGAACCTGGCTGATGCGCTTTGCCGGTGCCACGCTGGGTAACCGCATGACCCTGTCTGAAAACGCGCGTAAGTTGCTGTCTGATGCGGCCACTACGCTGCTGTTTGCGGTGGCGCTGGGCAGCACATTTTATGCAGGTGACCACTTTGCCGGGACGGCACGTGTCGCCGGGGTGGCGGTGGCCGTGCTGCTGGCCTGGCGCAAAGTGCCGCTGATTGGGGTGATCCTGGCGGCAGCGGCAGTCACCGCCCTGCTGCGCCTCGCCGGTGTTCAATAGCCTTCGCAGCCGCATCACATCATGAACGGCTGTGCTTATCAGCGATGGTTTTCTTGAGCAGCGCCACCGTGTGTTCGACAAAAGTCGATACCGCCAACGGAATGTAATGACGGCTGGGATAGACAATCGACAAATCGTTATTCAGCTGGCCATAATCAGGCAACACAGCGACCAGCTGTTGGCGGGTCAGGCTGTCGTATAACAGGGATTCAGGTAAAAAACAGATGCCCAGCCCGCTGAGAGCCGCTTTAAGCTGGGCCTGCGCGGTATTGGCCGAGAAACGGCCAGTCACCTCAACCTGCACCGCACCTTGCGGCCCCACCAGATGCCAGATAGCCGGTGAAGAGGATGCAGACTGGCCGATGCAGGCATGATGCTGCAGCGCGTCGATGCTGTCAGGCACACCAAAGGTATCCAGATAATGCTGGCTGGCGGCCATCAGACGGCGGCCAGTACTGATTTTTCGGGCAACCAGACTGGAATCCTTTAAGCGTCCACCACGAAACGCGACATCAATGCCCTCGCCGATCATATCCGCATGTGTATCACTGAGAATAAAATCCAGCTGCAGCTGCGGATATAACGCCAGAAAATCGGCCACCCACTCCATTAAAAACAGATCGAAGAAGTCAGCAGGCGCGGCGACTTTTATCCGTCCCATCGGCACCTGATTCTCACTGACCAGCTGCGTACTGATGGCGTTTAACTCACTGATTTTTTGTGCACTGTGGTCATACAGCTGCTCACCGGCACCGGTCAGGGTCAGTTTGCGGGTGGAACGATGAAATAACCGCGCCGCCAGACTCGCTTCCAGCAGCTTAATCCGTCGACTCAGTGTATTCGGTGGCACTCCCAGCCGTCGCGCAGCAGCGGCGAAACTTCCCGTTTCAACGATATGGATAAAGATCGCGACGTCGTTCAGATCGAGCATCTTATTACGTCCAAAAATGGATGAGTCCAATGATATTACGCCCTCTAATCAAGCAGTGTTCGAATGGTTAAGATACAACACTATCATGTACTCCAGCGGAATAACCTTGCGTTCACCGCTTACCAGAGGAAGTCAAATGTCACCGTTAGCGCCCGAGGAACACCCCGTTTCCCGCCACATCGAACACCGGACACGCGGCAGAGGAACGGGGCCCATTATCCGTCTGATGAGCCCGTCAGACTATGGCACGATCGTCAGACCTTTCGTTTTCCTCGATCGCTTCACCGGCGATCGCACGATGATTGATCGTATGCCGCTTCATCCGCACTCTGGTATTGCCACTGTCACCGTAATCACGGAAGGCAATCTGCGCTTTGACGATCCGGATTCGGGTAAAGGCATGATTGGCTATGGGGGAGTGGAATGGATGCGCGCAGGCGGCGGCGTCTGGCACGGCAAAGAAATGTCGGCAGGTGATTCTGAGTATGTTGAGGGATTTCAGCTCTGGCTGGCGTTGCCACCTGAACTGGAAAATGGCCCCGTTGACAGTCAGTATCTTGAAGCGCAGTCGATGCCGCAAACCGGCCCGGCATACGTCATTCTGGGTGAATATCAGGGCGTAAAAAGCCCGGTTCGCTCGCATGAGGGCATCAATTATCTGCTGGTGACCCTGCCCGCACACTCATCCTGGCAGTATATTCCGCCGGAAAATCACTCCAGCCTGTGGCTCAGTATCAGTCGCGGCACGCTGGTTTCACCTGAAAAGATCGCTACAGGTGAAATGGTCATCTTCGCAGCCGGTTCTCAACCCGTCACCCTTCACGCCGGAGACGCCGAAACGCGCTTCGTGATCGGTTCCGCTGTTGCTCATCCGTGGTCCCTCTCACTGGGGAATTATTCTGTGCACACCAGTGATGCGGCATTACGCGCAGGCGAAGCTAGAATTAACGACATCGGTCGTCGCCTGCGTGAGGAAATGGAGGGCCAACCTCAGCCCACCTCCATGCCTATTTTTAAATAATGTGGCTTATCAACGCCTTCACCAGGGGTGATATCAGTGTCTGTATTACGTCGTTTTATTTCACGTTTATTAGCACCAAAAGAAAATGCCATCCATCCCAATAAGGAAAGTAAAATGTCAAAGATTTTAGTTCTTTACCATTCAATGTATGGGCATATTGAAACCATGGCGCAGCACGTTGCGCAAGGGGCAGCCAGCGTGCCGGGCACCGAGGTCACCGTCAAACGCGTGCCGGAGACCATGGATAGCGAGGCGTTCAAAGCGTACGGCGGTAAAGCCGATCAGACCGCCGAGATTGCCAGCCCGACAGAACTGGCTGACTATGATGCGATTATTTTTGGCACGCCCACCCGCTTTGGCAACATGTCAGCGCAGATGCGTAATTTCCTCGATCAGACCGGCGGCCTGTGGGCCAAGGGGGCTCTGGTAGGCAAAGTGGCCAGTGTGTTTACCTCTACCGGCACCGGCGGTGGGCAGGAAATGACCATTACCTCGACCTGGACCACCCTCGCGCATCACGGGATGATTATTGTCCCCATCGGATACAGCACCCCCGAACTATTTGATATTTCAGAAGTGCGTGGCGGCACACCCTATGGCGCGTCCACACTGGCGGGTGGCGATGGGTCGCGACAACCCAGCGAACGTGAACTGGCTATAGCAAAACACCAGGGGCAACACGTGGCGGCGATCGCGGCAAAATTGAAGTAAAAAACGCACTGTCCCCTGCAAAGAGATGAGCCCATCATCTCTTTTTTTTGCGCCCTTCTCTCATGCGTTCCTCCTGCCTGATGCCTTTCGCTGCTACCGACGCGCTTTTACGCTACACTCTGCGCCGTTGCCACCCGGCGTTTATGTTGCAGGAGTTTTTCCATGAATATCCGTCCTTTCACCGAAGCGGATCGGCCATTCCTACGCACACTGTTTCTTGCCTCGCGTAAAACCAACTGGACCTGGCTGGATGACAGTCAATGGCAGTTAGAGGATTTCGATCGGGTGACGCGGGGCGAGCGGGTGCTGGTGGCCGAAGAAGACGGCCACCGCATCGGATTTGCCGCCGTACTGGATAACGATAATTTTCTGCACAGCCTGTTTATCGACCCGGCCTGGCAGGGCAGCGGCGCGGGCAGTGCATTATTGCAGGCCGTGCAAAAAAGCTTTACCTCCACTGGCGCGCTCAAATGTCTGGCGGAAAACCTGCAGGCTCAGCTGTTTTATAAAAAGCACGGCTGGCGGGTGGTGGCCGAAGGGGAAAGCGATCAGGGCGAGTACCTGCTGATGCACTACGTGCTGTAACCCCCCCTACCGCACCCTCTGCTCACGACGACAGCGCAGAGGCAGGGTTATCTGTCACTCTCTTTACAGGCGTTGGAAAATCATTTTTCACGCTCATCAGGGATGTGTGACATGTTGAATGTTTTTCATCTGCTTGATTTAGCTGGCACGCTGGCCTTTGCGTTAAGTGGCGCGACCGCCGGAGTACGCGAGGATTTTGATCTCTTCGGGGTGTTTGTACTGACGGCGACCACCGCGATTGGCGGTGGCGTGATCAGAGATATCTGTATTGCCAGCCTTCCCCCCGCCGGGCTGGTCAGTTCAGCCTATCTGGTGGTAATCATGACAGCCGTCATCTGCGTTGCCTTTTTTCAAAAACTCATCCTCTCTTTTGAAAAAGCCACCCTGTTCTTTGATGCGCTGGGTTTGGGTTTCTTTGCTGCCTTCGGTGCCAATAAAACCTGGGAGCACAGCCACAATATTGAGCTTTCCCTGATACTGGGCTGCATCAGCGCCGTCGGTGGCGGCTGCCTGCGCGACGTGTTAACTGGAAAAACTCCGGCGATTTTCAGCCAGGATATTTATGCCAGCGCGGCGCTCATTGGCGCCGCGATTGAGCTGACCGGCTCAGCCGGGCTGATCCCGCAGATCTACAGCGCCTGGTTCGCGATTATTAGCTGTACGTTGCTCCGTCTGATTTCACTAAAATACAAAATCGGCTTGCCGTCGATTAAACACAACGGATTATAATGACGTTTTAGCACTGAAAATGGCCGTAGCAGATGACAAGCAGACCCCCTCATGAACAGGCAGGCGTAAGTGTACGTGCATACGACATGCTGCAATATCTGAAGCGTATCGCGCGCGGTGACCGTTCGTTTACTATTCAGGACACCCTGCTTAACCATCGTTGCAATGTCACACCGGACAATGATTTCACGTTGATTACTCAGCTTTTCGACGGTGGGAAAATTGATTTCGATTATTCAATGGTGGATGGATTTCAGCAGCGGCACGTCAGACTGGTGTAACGGATTCATCACGGGCCGACCGGAAAAAGGCCGGCCCGTCTCACTACACCGCGCGGAACGCGATATCTTCCGGGATAACCTCACCCTGCCAGTAAAGTTGCGCGGCCACCTGTGTCGCCAGCTGACGGTACAGTGCGGTGAAATCGCTGTCGGGACGACGCACAACGGTGGGCTCGCCATTATCCAGGTCTTCGCGCAAGCTGATATGCAGCGGAAGCTGGCTCAGCAGACGAGTGTGATACTGTTCCGCCAGCTTTTCGGCCCCCCCCGTACCAAAGATCGCTTCATGATGACCACACTGGCTGCAAATATGCATACTCATGTTTTCCACTACGCCCAGCACCGGGACATTCACTTTTTCAAACATCACAATGCCTTTGCGCGCATCGATCAGCGCAATATCCTGCGGCGTGGTCACGACCACGGCACCGGTCACCGGCACGTTCTGTGCGAGGGTTAACTGAATGTCCCCTGTGCCAGGCGGCATATCCAGCACCAGGTAGTCCAGTTCCGGCCATAACGTTTCGTTAAGCAACTGCATCAGCGCTTTGCTGGCCATCGGACCACGCCATACCATGGCGTTATCCTCGGTCACCAGATAACCAATTGAGTTGGTGGCCAGGCCATGGGCCATAATCGGTGCCATATGTGTGCCGTCCGGTGAGGTTGGCCGCTGATCTTCAACACCGAGCATATCCGGGATCGACGGTCCGTAAATATCGGCATCCAGCAGTCCGACTTTCGCTCCCTCTGCGGCCAGCGCCAGCGCGAGGTTGACCGCCGTGGTCGATTTGCCGACGCCCCCTTTACCAGAGCTGATGGCAATAATGTTTTTTACGCCGTTGACGCCAGGGCGATTTTTGACCCGTTGTAACGTCGCCACATTCAGCGTTAAGCGCCATGAAATCGCTACCGCGCCAGTCAGACGCAGCAGGTCAGCACTGACCGTCGCTTTCAGGCTTTCAAACGGCCCCTGCCAGACAAACGGCATATTCAATTCAATATGCAGAGTGTTATCGAGCAGCGCACAGTGGCGCAGCGCCTTCAGTACGGTGAGATTATGGTGCAACGTGGGGTGTTCAAACGTGGTCAGCACGCCCATCACTATCGCGCGTAGCGCTTCGGGGGAATGATGCCCCTGGGATTGTGAAGTCATCTGTGTTCCTTGATATTGCTGGTTGTTCTGCCTGCATTTATGTCATTAAGCATATCAGATCTGGCCCGAACTGACGTAACCAGCCGGAAAAAACCGCAGGGAGTTGAACCCCTTGTTTACGCAGGGTCAGGCAATCGGTTACCATCTAAACCCCTTTTTCAACAGGTATGAGCTAAGTCTTAATATGACTCAAGTCGCGAAAAAAATTTTGGTAACGTGCGCACTGCCGTACGCAAATGGTTCCATTCATCTCGGCCACATGCTCGAGCATATCCAGGCAGATATTTGGGTCCGTTACCAGCGAATGCGCGGCAATCAGGTTTACTTCATCTGTGCCGATGACGCACATGGCACGCCAATTATGCTGAAAGCTCAGCAGATGGGCATCGCGCCGGAGCAGATGATTGCCGAGATGAGTCAGGAACATCAGACCGACTTTGCCGGTTTTGATATCAGCTACGACAACTACCACTCTACGCACAGCGAAGAGAACCGTGAGCTGTCTGCACTGATCTATACCCGACTGAAAGAGAACGGTTTTATTAAGAACCGCACCATTTCTCAGCTTTACGATCCGGAAAAAGGTATGTTCCTGCCCGATCGTTTTGTGAAAGGCACCTGCCCGAAATGTAAGGCACCGGATCAGTATGGCGACAACTGCGAAGTCTGTTCCGCCACCTATAGCCCGACTGAGCTGATTGATCCAAAATCTGTCGTCTCCGGCGCAACGCCTGAGATGCGTGATTCTGAGCATTTCTTCTTCGATCTGCCGGAATTCAGCGCCATGTTACAGGCCTGGACCCGTTCCGGTGCGTTGCAGGAGCAGGTGGCGAACAAAATGCAGGAGTGGTTCGACTCCGGCTTGCAGCAGTGGGATATCTCCCGCGATGCGCCGTACTTCGGCTTCGAAATTCCTGATGCCCCAGGCAAATACTTCTACGTCTGGCTGGATGCACCTATCGGTTACATGGGTTCCTTCAAAAACCTGTGCGATAAGCGCGGTGATATCGACTTCGATGCGTTCTGGCAAAAAGATTCGGATGCCGATCTCTACCACTTTATCGGTAAAGATATCGTCTACTTCCACAGCCTGTTCTGGCCAGCCATGCTGGAAGGCAGCAACTTCCGTAAACCGACCAACCTGTTTGTGCATGGCTATGTCACGGTTAACGGCGCGAAAATGTCTAAATCACGCGGCACATTTATTAAAGCCAGCACCTGGCTGCAACATCTGGATGCCGACAGCCTGCGTTACTACTACGCAGCGAAGCTTTCATCACGCATCGACGATATCGACCTCAATCTGGAAGATTTCGTGCAGCGTGTGAATGCCGATATCGTCAACAAGGTGGTTAACCTGGCATCACGTAATGCCGGCTTTATCGCCAAACGTTTTGACGGGCAGCTTTCTGCTGAACTGGCAGATCCGGCGCTGTACAAAACCTTCACGGATGCGTCAGCCAGCATTGGTGAAGCCTGGGCCAGCCGTGAATTCAGCCGTGCTGTGCGCGAAATTATGGCGCTGGCCGACGTGGCTAACCGCTATGTTGACGAGCAGGCTCCGTGGGTGGTGGCGAAGCAGGAAGGACGTGATGCCGACCTGCAGGCTATCTGCTCTATGGGTATCAACCTGTTCCGCGTGCTGATGACCTGGCTGAAGCCTGTGCTGCCATCGCTGACCGCCCGCACCGAAGCGTTCCTGAATCAGGAGCTGAGCTGGGATGGTATTCAGCAACCTCTTCTGAGCCACAGCATTGCGCCATTTAAAGCTCTTTATGGCCGCATTGAGATGGACAAAGTGAACGGTTTGATTGAAGCATCAAAAGAAGATGCCGCCGCAGCGAAGGCACCTGTGACCGGTCCGCTGGCGGAGGATCCGATTCAGGACACCATCAGCTTCGATGATTTTGCCAAAGTCGATATGCGTATTGCGCTGATCGAAAACGCGGAATTTGTTGAAGGCTCCGATAAGCTGCTGCGTCTGTCACTGGATGTGGGTGGAGAGAAGCGCAACGTGTTCTCCGGCATCCGTGCGGCCTACCCGGACCCGGCGGTACTGGTTGGCCGTCTAACGGTGATGGTGGCAAACCTCGCGCCGCGCAAAATGCGTTTCGGCATCTCAGAAGGTATGGTGATGGCGGCGGGTCCTGGCGGGAAAGATATCTTCCTGCTCAGCCCGGATAGCGGCGCTCAGCCAGGCCAACAAGTTAAGTAAATTCGTAGGGGGTCAGGCATGCCTGACCCAGGCGGGGCATGCCCCGCCCCTATGCACTCTGGGATCTGACCATGCGCAGCGCTCTCCTGGTTTTATGGCAATATCTTCGCGCTTTCATCATTATCTACCTCTGCCTCTATGCCGGTCGCGGCCTTTCGGCCCTGCTGCCTGTTGTCATTCCCGGCAGTATTCTCGGTATGCTGGTGCTGTTTTCGCTGCTGGCTTCGCAACTGCTTCCGATCCACTGGGTAAAACCCGGCTGCCATCTGCTGATCCGTTATATGGCCCTGTTGTTCGTCCCCATCAGCGTTGGCGTCATGAACGATATGGATATTCTGACCGCTCAGTTCGGCCCGATTGTGATCTCCTGCGTGGTGAGTACGCTGATTGTGCTGGTCACCATTGGGTTGATGTCACAGCGCCTTAATGACCGCCATCAGCGACGCACGGGAGCAAGCGATGAGTGATATCTGGTGGTCGCTGCCGCTGACCGTGCTGGTCTTTCTTGCCGCACGCAAGCTGGCGGCAAAAGTCAAAATGTCGATCGTTAACCCGCTGCTGATTGCGATGGCGGTGATTATTCCGCTGCTGCTGCTGCTGCAACTGCCCTACACGCGCTATTTCCAGGGCAGCGCCCTACTCAATGAACTGCTGCAACCGGCCGTGGTGGCGCTGGCGCTGCCGCTGTATGAGCAGATGCATCAAATCCGTTCGCGCTGGAAGTCGATTATCAGCGTCTGCTTTGTCGGAAGCATCACCGCAATGGTGTCCGGTACGGCGATTGCGCTGTGGTTAGGCGCGACGCCACAGATTGCCGCCACGCTGTTACCCAAATCGGTCACCACGCCGATTGCGATGGCCATCTCCGGCACGCTGGGTGGCATCCCGGCTATTAGTGCTATCTGCGTGCTGCTGGCGGGCGTGCTGGGGGCTGTCTTCGGCCATATGCTGCTCAACCTGCTGCAGGTGCGCAGTAAATCCTCACGCGGTCTGGCTATCGGAAATGCTTCGCACGCACTGGGGACAGCACGGGCTGCCGAGATCGATTACCAGGAGGGGGCGTTCAGCTCACTGGCACTGGTGCTATGCGGCATTATCACTTCGCTTCTGGCACCGTTTATTTTTCCGCTATTAATGATGCTGTGGGGTTAAAACTTGCGATAAGTCTCGCATTTTGTTGATCAATTTCATTTATTACATTGATAGAGAGACTTAGATCACATATAACTGGCTGCCGGCCCGCTAACATGGGCTGCATTCAGCGAAAGAGGCCCCACTATGCACCCACGTTACCAGCAGGCATTTGCCACGCTTCCTACCCTGTTACAAAGCGCACTTCAGCCGATCCTGGCCGCGGATGACTTCGCCGGATTTATCACGGCCAGCCAGGCGGGTGAACTGAAGAAGCACTGCGGATTTAACGACAGTGAACTGGCCTTTGCCCTGCTGCCGCTGGCGGCCGCCTGCGCGGTAGCCACCTTGTCTGATTTTAAAGTGGGTGCCATTGCACGTGGTAAAAGCGGCACGCTGTTCTTTGGTGCCAATATGGAGTTTGCCGGTACCACGATGCAGCAGACCGTTCATGCCGAGCAGAGTGCGGTGACGCATGCCTGGCTGCGGGGAGAAAGTGCACTGGCGTGCATCACCGTCAACTACACGCCATGCGGCCACTGCCGACAGTTTATGAATGAGCTGAACAGCGGCAGCGGGCTGACGATTGAACTGCCTGGCCGTGCTGCGGCCACGCTGGGGGACTATCTGCCGGATTCCTTTGGCCCGCACGACCTGGCCATCACCACCCTGCTGATGGACGATATTGACCACGGCTTTATCGCGGCGGGCGATGCACTGACGCAAGCCGCCATTAACGCCGCCAGCCACAGTCATGCGCCTTACAGCAAAGCCTGGAGCGGTGTCGCCTTACAAACCGTCAGCGGCGCGATCTTTGCCGGGCGTTATGCAGAAAACGCGGCGTTTAATCCCAGCCTGCCTCCGTTGCAGGGCGCACTGAATTTACTCAGCCTTAGCGGACATAGCCTGAGCGATATTCACCAGGCCGTTCTGGCCGAAGCCCCGGATGCCGCATTAAGCCAACAGAGCGCCACAGCAGCCACGCTGGCCGCGCTGGGTTGCACGCGTTTGACTACGGTTGTGCTGAAAAAATCGTAAAAGAGTCTTTATAATTCGAGAAAGATCGCAGCTTTTGTTATTGCATGTTAACAAAAGCTGTACTTTCAGATGAATTATTTTAGGATTGGCGCCACAACATCCCGATCCTAATAGAGTATGAATTGCATGGAACTCGAATACGAAAGTAAACGACCGCTATACATCCCTTATGCTGGCCCTATCTTGCTGGAATTCCCCCTTCTGAACAAAGGCAGTGCGTTCTCAATTGAAGAGCGTAATGACTTCAACCTGAATGGCCTGCTGCCAGAAACAGTGGAAAGCATTGAGGAGCAGGCAGAGCGCGCATGGCGTCAGTTCCAGGACTTTAAGAACAATAACGATAAACACGTCTATCTGCGCAATATCCAGGACACCAACGAAACGTTGTTCTACCGCCTGCTCGATAATCATCTGGAAGAGATGATGCCGATCATTTACACCCCAACGGTGGGCGCTGCCTGCGAGCACTTCTCTGAGATTTATCGTCGTGCACGCGGTTTGTTCATCTCTTACCCGAACCGTGCCAACATTGAAGATATGCTGCAAAACGCCACCAAGCAGAATGTGAAGGTGATTGTGGTCACCGACGGTGAGCGTATCCTCGGCCTGGGTGACCAGGGCATTGGCGGGATGGGTATTCCTATCGGTAAACTCTCCCTCTACACCGCCTGTGGCGGGATCAGCCCGGCCTATACCCTCCCGGTGGTGCTGGATGTGGGGACCAACAACCAGCAGTTGCTGAATGACCCGCTGTATATGGGCTGGCGTCATCCGCGTATTACGGGTGAAGAGTACGAAAGCTTCGTGAATGACTTTATTCATGCCGTGAAAAGCCGCTGGCCTAACGTGCTGTTGCAGTTCGAAGATTTCGCACAGAAAAATGCGATGCCGCTGCTTGAGCGCTATCGTGATGAAGTCTGCTGCTTCAATGATGATATTCAGGGCACCGCGGCAGTGACGCTGGGTACGCTGATTGCCGCCAGCCGTGCAGCAGGCAGCAAGCTATGTGAACAGAAAGTGGTGTTCCTGGGGGCGGGCTCAGCCGGTTGTGGTATTGCCGAGCAGATCATCGCGCAGATGAAATCTGAAGGCCTCAGCGATGAAGAGGCCCGTGGCCGCGTCTTTATGGTCGATCGTTTCGGCCTGCTGACCGATAAGCTGCCCAACCTGCTTAACTTCCAAAGCAAACTGGTGCAGAAAAGCGAAAACCTGACCGCCTGGGACAGCAGCAGCGACTCGCTGTCACTGCTCGATGTGGTGCGTAACGCGCAGCCAAACATTATGATCGGCGTGTCCGGCCAGCCAGGCCTGTTCAGCGAAGAGATTGTGCGCGAAATGCACAAACACTGCGCGCGTCCCATCATCATGCCGCTGTCTAACCCGACCTCTCGTGTAGAAGCAACACCGCAGGATATTATGGCGTGGACCGACGGTAATGCTTTAGTGGCGACGGGCAGTCCGTTCTCCCCGGTCACCTGGAAGGATAAGATCTACCCAATTGCCCAGTGTAATAACTCGTATATCTTCCCGGGGATTGGCCTTGGCGTGATTGCGTCGGGTGCAACGCGCGTCACGGACGGCATGCTGATGGCGGCAAGCCGGGCGCTGGCAGAGTGTTCTCCGCTGGCCAACGAGGGTTCTGGCCCGGTCCTGCCTGAAGTGAAAGATATTCAGGGCGTGTCAAAACTGATCGCCATGGCAGTGGGAAAAGCCGCACAGCTATCAGGCGTGGCAGTGGTGACCTCCGAAGATGTGCTGTCGAAGGCTATCGCGGCCAACTTCTGGCTTCCGCAGTACCGTAATTATCGCCGCACCTCAATCTGATAGCGCGATTTCCCTTCCGGGCGGGTCTTACTCTCCGCCTGGGAGGGGTTATTGCGCGAAAAAGCCCCATCCGACACGGTGTGACTTGCTTCACCTCTCCGCCTCAAGTAGCCTTGAATCCACATTCCACCGCCAACCTGAGCGCCATTCCGCATGTTGAAACGCCTGATTTATGGTCTGATTATCATCATTGCCCTGGTGGTACTGACCGCGCTTGGCCTCGATCGCTGGATGAGCTGGAAAACCGCACCTTACGTCTATGACGATCTGAAAGCACTGCCGCACCGTCAGGTTGGCGTGGTTCTGGGTACCGCCAAATATTACCGGACCGGGGTTATCAACCAGTATTATCTGTACCGCATGCAGGGAGCGATTAACGCGTATAACAGTGGCAAAGTCAGTTATCTGCTGCTGAGTGGCGACAATGCGCAGCAAAGCTATAACGAACCGATGACCATGCGCCGCGACCTGATTGCCGCAGGCGTGGCACCCTCCGATATCGTGCTGGATTATGCTGGTTTCCGCACCCTCGATTCGATTGTGCGCACCCGGAAAGTGTTCGATACCAACGATTTTATTATTATCACTCAGCGTTTCCACTGTGAGCGTGCGCTGTTTATCGCCCTGCATATGGGGATTCAGGCCCAGTGTTATGCCGTTCCCTCGCCCAAAAATATGTGGAGCGTGAGAACGCGTGAAGTCGGTGCACGTTTGGGTGCGCTGGCCGATCTGTATCTGATGAAGCGTGAGCCGCGCTTCCTCGGGCCGCTGGTGCCCATCCCGGCGCGGCATGAAGTACCGGAAGACGCCCAGAGTTATCCAGCGGTGACCCCGGAGCAGTTACTGGAGATACAGAAGAAGAAATAACAAAAGGGCTGACCAGAAAAGGTCAGCCCTTCAGGCGAGGCGTGCCTCGCCTCTACGTATCGTCGAGTGAGCGCTTATCGTAGGGGACGGGCATGCCCGTCCCGAAACCCGTCGAGCTCGCCTCGCCGCTATTTCTTACGTGCGTACTTCAGGGAGTCCAGCGCAACGGCGAAGATAATAATGCCGCCCTTGATGATGTACTGCCAGTAAGGGTTAACCCCGATATAGGTCAGACCGTAGTTGATCACCGTAAAGATAATCACCCCGGTCACAACACCCGCAACCGTACCCACGCCCCCTGCAAATGACACCCCACCGACCACACAGGCAGCGATCGCATCCAGCTCATACATAAAGCCGAGGTTGTTAGTAGCAGAACCGATACGCCCCGCTTCCAGCATCCCGCCAAAGGCATAGAACACACCGGACAGTGCATAGACCAGAATCAGGTTGAAGGGAACGTTAACACCAGAGACGCGTGCCGCTTCCGGGTTACCACCGATGGCGAAAATGTTTTTACCGAAGCGGGTTTTGTTCCACAGGATCCACACCACAAAGATGGCGATAATCGCGTAGAAGGTAATGTATGACAGTTTGAAATCACCGAAACGCAGGAATCCCTGAGCAAAGGTAGAGAATTTCTCGTCAAAGCCCGCGACCGGAGATGCCCCAACGAAGTCGTAATACAGTGAGTTAACACCGTAAACAATAATCATGGTGCCCAGCGTGGTGATAAATGGCGTCACCTTCAGGTAAGCAATGATCAGACCATTAATCAGACCAATTACGGCGCCAATCGCACAGACAATCCCGATAACAACAGCAATCGGCAGGGTTTCCAGATGCGGGAACACCTTATTGGCGTTATCCATTGCCTGTAACAGCGTTGCGGCCACAACCGCAGCCAGACCCACCTGACGTCCTGCTGACAGGTCGGTCCCCTGGGTAACAATCAGACCCGCCACACCCAGCGCGATAATCACACGCACCGAAGACTGGGTCAGGATATTACTCAGGTTCATTAAACTTAAGAACGTTGGATCCTGGATAATAATGATGGCCAGTAATACCAGCAGCACCACATAAATCCCACCTTCTTTCAGCCAGGTGAGCAAACTTTTCTTATTCACTGCTTTCATAGTAACAGCCCTTACATCATTAAAGGTGCAACGATGCCAAACGCAATATTTCGTTTTGCGTGGTAGTCTTCGTTTCGACAATGCCTGCGGCCAGGCCATTACTCATTACCAGAATACGATCGGTAACGCCCAACAACTCTGGCATTTCGGAAGAGATGATAATAATCCCCTTTCCTTTTTTCGCCAGTTCAGAAATCAGCTGATAGATTTCGAATTTCGCCCCAACGTCAATACCACGTGTGGGTTCATCGAGCATCAGTATTTCTGGTTGCGTTAATAACCAACGACCAATAATCACCTTCTGCTGGTTACCACCGGACAATGAACCAATCGAGGTATGATGCCCGGGCGTTTTCACCCGCATAGAGTCAATCACCCATTGGGTATCACTCTTCATTCGGGTGTTATCCAGCAAACCAATACTGTTTTTATATTTACCGATATTTGAAATCAGTGAATTAAAACCAATATCAAGGTAAGCGTAAATCCCGGTAGAACGACGTTCTTCAGTCACCAAAGCAAAACCATGATTAATGGCTTCATTGGCGCTGTTGTTATTAATGGCCTTACCATGCAGCTTAATCGTACCGCCTGATTTTTCGCGAATACCAAACAGTGTTTCAACAATGTCAGTACGTTTCGCGCCGACCAGACCGGCAATCCCGAGGATCTCCCCTTTACGCAAATCAAAGGAGATGTCGCGAATCGACGGCTGACGCAGTGAGGTCAGATTACGCACTTCCAGGATGGTTTCACCCGGCACGTTGGTCTTATCCGGGAAGCGCTGATTCAGCGACCGCCCAACCATCATGGCAATAATCTTATCCATATCCAGCCCTTCCAGCGGCTGAGTGGCAATCCACTGTCCGTCGCGCAGGATGGTAATTTCATCACACAGCTGGAAGATCTCTTCCATCTTGTGAGAGATATAGATAATGCCGCAGCCACGATCTTTCAGCTTACGAATAATCGTAAACAGGTGATTAACTTCTTTTTCCGTCAACGATGAGGTGGGCTCATCCATAATGACGATTTTTGCGTTATAGGAAAATGCTTTCGCAATCTCAATCATCTGCATTTGAGAAACAGACAGTGAAACCACTTTGTCACGCGGGTCAATATCAATATCCAGCTCGTCGAAAATCGCTTTGGTATCGCGATACATTTTATCCTGATCGACGAAAAAGCCTTTTTTTGGATAACGACCCAGCCACATGTTATCCATAACCGTACGTTGCAGAACCAGGTTTAATTCCTGATGCACCATCGACACGCCATTTTCCAGCGCCTCTTTGGAGCTTTTGTAATTAATTTCCTCGCCCTGAAAAAGAATGCTCCCCGTATCTTTACTGTAAATACCAAAAAGGCATTTTAAGAGTGTTGACTTACCGGCACCATTCTCCCCCATCAAGGCGTGAATCGAATGTGGACGGACTTTTAAATTAACATTATCGAGCGCTTTAACACCGGGGAATGACTTACTGACGTCAGTCATCTCCAGTAAAAACTCGCGCTGTGTTTGCACGTTATCGCTGCCCATATTTCTACCCGGCTGAAGGTTTTTTATTCAACGCCTGAAAAACGGATGCTGGAACCAGCATCCGTATCAGATTGTACTTATTTAGGCAGGTCGGCCAGGTTGTCTTTGTCGACCGGGACATAGGCAACACGAACCACTTTGCCATCCAGTTTGTAATCAGTACCTTCGGTGGCAGGTTTACCCGCCGCCAGGTTAATCGCCATATCAATGGTCGCTTTCGCCTGGTTTTTCGCATCATTCAGCACGGTGCCGGCCATTGCGCCAGATTTCACCATCGCCAGAGCTTCTGGCAGCGCATCCACACCAAAGACCGGTACAGAGGACTTGTTGTGTGCTTTCAGTGCTTCTACTGCACCCATTGCCATCGCATCGTTATTGGCGATAACCACTTCAATTTTGTTGCCGTTCGGGCCAGACAACCACGCATCCATCTTATCTTTCGCCTGTGCGGTATCCCACATCGCGGTGTCCAGATGCAGCTGCTGCGTTTTCACGCCATCTTTGTTCAGCGTATCGATCACGTATTTGGTACGGGCTTCCGCATCCGGGTGACCTGGCTCGCCTTTTAACAGCACGAACTGAATCTGACCATCTTTGTTCAGATCCCAGTTGGCATTCGCTTTCCAGTGTTTCTCGATCAGCTCGCCCTGCTTCACGCCAGACTCTTTAGAGTCAGTACCAACGTAGTAAGCTTTGTCATAGCTGGCCAGTGCTTTCGCAGTCGGTTCTTTATTGAAGAACACAACCGGGATATCGTTAGCTTTTGCTTTGCTGATCACAACGGCAGCAGCAGCCGGGTCAACCAGGTTAATGGCCAGCGCTTTTACGCCCTTAGCAACCAGTACGTCAACCTGATCGTTCTGAGTAGACTGGCTGTTCTGCGAGTCATTCATCAGCAGCTGCACGCCCGGGTTGAGCTTGGCTTCTTTCTCAATATCCTTGCGCACGACGGACATAAAGTTGTCGTCGTATTTATAAATGGTGACGCCAATACGGGTATCTGCTGCCTGAGCAGTTGCGCCAAACAGCATGGTGGCCACCAGGGCGCTGAGAGTGAAAACCTTCTTATTCATGGTATCTCCGGTTTTTGTAGGGTAGTACTCAACGCCACGTGCCAGTCAATGATGAGGCACGGGGCGATCAGTTTGTTGGCGGCGGCGCGAAATGTTACATCTACGATCTGCGGCACCGACATATTGCTAACATCAAACCCGACTTCCCTGTACGGAATGCTTCCTGAATGCTGTGTGTGAAACTGTTTCGCAGGGAGGGCAAATGAGCGTCACAATGGGACGTTCTGCCGTTACATAATGTTTCAAACCCTGCAGGACGCTGCCATCATAGAGAAGGCCTTGTTAATTAACTGTGAATTTACTCACAGATTGGAAACGGTTACATCGTAGATTCGCCTGAGTTAGTGACGGCCGCCACATTTTGTCGTGTTGCCACTGAATGGCGTCGCACCAGGGTCGGCATAAAGCAGTGCTGGGCGCTGCTGTCCAGCTCCCCGGCGGCGCCTTTGAGCGCCAGCTCAGTGGCCAGTTTTGCCATAGAAACAATCGGGTAGCGCACGGTACTGAGCTGCGGATCGGTGTAACGCGAGATGGGAATATCATCGAACCCGACGACAGAAAGCTGCTGCGGCACCGCAATACCATTATCTTTCAGGGCGGCCAGCGCCCCGGCAGCCATACTGTCGTTGTAGGCAAACACTGCCGTCAGCTGCAGGTTACGCCCCAGCAGCTCCACCATCGCCGCCTCACCGCCCTGTAAATCAGGCTCACCGCTGGCACACCAGCTTTCAACGGGCGTCACGCCCTGCTCGCTCAGCGCCTGAGACCAGCCCTCACGGCGCTGATCGTTGTCTTCAATCGGATGTACGGAACCTAAGTAGCCAATGCGCTGGTGACCGTGCTGTTGCAACATACGCATCGCCATCAGCGCCCCGCTGACGTTGTCGAGGCAAACACAGCGATGGGCAAAACCAGGCACAATACGGTTAACCAGTACCATACCCGGCACCTGCTGCATCAGAGAGGCAAGCTCGGCGTCTGGTAAGGCTTTCGCATGGACGATCAAGGCGTTACAGCGCTGGCGAATCAATACTTCAATCGCGTGACGCTCTTTATCCGCCTGATGATAGGAGTTGTTGATTAATACATGTTTGTGCAGACGCTGGGCCACGGTATCAACCGCTTTCACCAGCGCGCCAAAGAAGGGATCGGACACGTCCATCACCACCACACCAATGGTGTCGCTGACCTGCGTGGCCAGCGCCTGGGCGTTCGCATTGGGACGATAACCGAGGCGTGCAACCGTTTTCAGCACCACCTCGCGGGTGTCTCCGGTCACCGCCGCACTGTTATTCAGCACCCGGGAGACCGTAGCGACCGAAACGCCCGCCTCGCGGGCAACATCACGTATGGTAATCATGAGCGATTACCACTGAAGCCTGTTATTTGCATAGCTCTTCCTGACCCAGAC
Organism: Erwinia sp. JH02; assembly: GCF_013074405.1. Classification (NCBI taxonomy): domain Bacteria; kingdom Pseudomonadati; phylum Pseudomonadota; class Gammaproteobacteria; order Enterobacterales; family Erwiniaceae; genus Erwinia; species Erwinia sp. JH02. Next base: position 535,315 of record NZ_JABANZ010000003.1, on the reverse strand, counting down.
GCATTCTGACGTCTATTCTGTCAGGTGAAAGACCCGGGCTACGTGAAATCCGTCACAGGCTTGAAAACGGTTACATACAATTTTTTAACCTTTGTGATGAACATCATCTTCCAACGGTTTTTTCTCTACCCCCACCCCGGTCAGCTGGCGCCATAACCACTCGACGGGGCCCTGACGGAATATCCGCAGCCAAAAGTGGGAAAACAACAGGTTAACGACCCAGACCAGCGGAACAATCAGCAGCAATTGCAGGCGATCGAAGTGATTGAACAATGCAAAGTGGTTAAACAGCGTGGTACAAATCAGCGTCTGTAACAGATAATTGGAGAGTGCCATTCTGCCCACCGCACTCACCATCAGCGTCAGGCGAAAACGTTGGAGCTGCGGCCACCAGCCAAAGCACAGCGCGGCGTAGCCCAGCGACTGCAAGGGGGCACTGATTTCACGCGGCACCTGCAGGAAGAAGCCCGCCCAGCGAAACTCCCATTTGACGTGCCATTGTAACGCAATCGACAGTGCTTCAATCAGCATGCCGGCCAGCACCAGCATCGCGCCCGTACGGCGATAATGTTTCAGGCTCCAGGTGCCGCGCAGCCAGCCGCTGCGCATCAATGCGGCACCCACCATCATCAGGCCCGCCAGCTGCCAGCCATACTGCGCCGCCAGCGCCATCAGCGCCGACCCCAGCATATCCAGGCGATTGACCATCGCCTCCCAGCCACCCTGCGTGCGCCAGAAGGTTTCATACTGCACGTCGGCCGCGCCTGCCAGCCATGAACTGTTCGGATTTGGCCCGGATGCCATGCCGAGCACCACCAGCACCGCACTGCCAATCAGATAAAGCATTAACCCGGTATTGAACAGCTGCTTTGTACCGGGGACATCGCGGATCATGCGCCAGGTCACCAGCCCGGTCAGCCCGTAAGCCAGCAGGATATCGCCCTCCCATAGCAGTAAGGCGTGCAGGAAACCGAAGATCACCAGCCAGGAGAGGCGTGACTGTATCCAGCGCTTACCGCGCGGCAACAGCAGTTGTAGCCCGGCACCGAACAGGATGGCAAATAGCGTGAGGAATTTTGCCTGGGCAAACAGATCCATCGCCGCCCATACCAGAAAATCGCGGGTCGATGGCAATCCTTGCCAGGCTGGATTCAGATAAGCCGCCTTCGGCAAACCAAAGGCGGTGATATTCAGCAGAAGAATGCCAAGAATGGCCAGTCCACGAATAAAATCGAGAGGAAGAATACGGGACATGGAGGCAATCCTGTAGGGGCCAGGCATGCCTGGCCCTGAACATTAGCGATGGCGTACCGAGCGCAGGAACTCCTGGCGCGTGTTCTGGCTGGACTTGAACAGCCCACCCAACGAGGTCGTTGTGGTGGCGCTGGTGGCATCGCGAATACCGCGCGCTTTCACACAATAGTGCACGGCATCAATGGACACCGCGACGTTGCTGGTGCCCAGCAGTGTTTGCAGTGCGACCAGAATCTGCTGCGTCAACCGTTCCTGCACCTGCGGCCGCGAGGAGAAGAACTGCACGATACGGTTGATTTTCGACAGACCAATCACCTTCTCTTTCGGGATATAGGCCACGGTCGCCTGACCATCGATAATCACAAAGTGATGTTCACAGGTGCTGGTCAGCGTAATATCACGCACGGTCACCATTTCATCCACTTTCATCTTGTTTTCGATAACGGTGATTTTCGGGAAGTTGGCATAGTCCAGGCCGGAGAACACTTCATTAACGTACATTTTGGCAATACGCTGCGGTGTTTCAGCCAGGCTGTCATCTTCCAGATCAAGATTGAGCAACTGCATAATTTCGGTCATATGACCGGCGATCAGCTGCTTACGCGTATCGTCATCCATTTCACGCACAGGTGAACGCAGCGGGGTTTCCAGGCCGCGGGCAACCAGCGCCTCATGAACCAGTGTGGCTTCCTGACTTAACGTCGCCATTTGTCTCTTTTCTCCAGCAGGTCTGACAAAATCCAATCCTCAATAGATTTCATGATGCAGGAAGGCAGCAACCGAACGAATCCCCGGGAGCTTACAACAAGTAAGTGACCGGGGTGAGTAAGGGCAGACAACGCACCTGCAGCGTGAAAGATGAAGAGGATTTCTGAGGCGCTATTTTGGAACACATTTGGAGTCTGATCCAGTGAATCAATTTAATTGTCGATGAAACAGTTTCATTCAGCTGCCGCCTCGCGATGCCACACCAGTACTCCCGCCACCAGCAGCGCCGCCCCGGCCACATACAACGCGGGTTCAAGACGGTGCGTCAGCGCCGTAGAGATCGCCGATAACATCGGCCCCACCAGTTGCCCGACTGCGTAACCGGTGGTCAGTAATCCGGCGAGATAGCGCGTGTGCAGCGGGGCCAGTTCACGGGCATATTGCAGAGAAAGCTGTACTACACAGAGAAAGCCGCCACCAATCAGCGCCGATCCCAGCGCCAATCCGCCCAATCCGGGGATCAGATCCGCTGCAAAAACCCCCAGCGCCTGCACCCACAGCACCAGCGCCAGGCGACGGTTACTGTCACCCAGGTGACGGGTCAGAATACCGATAGCGATCCCCACCACGGCAGCCCCACCAAACACCGGCCAGACAAACTGGCTGATCAGGCCGGGAAAACGTGTGGTCGCCATCTGTGACAGAAAGGTTGCGGGCAGAATATAGCCAAATCCGGCCAGACTGTAGCTCCATACCAGCCGCTTCAGCCCAGGTGTCAGGCGCAGCGGCTCCGGGGCGGTTTCCGGGCGATGCAACTGACCGGTACGCGGTAAGGTGCGGGCAATCAGCGCCACCAGGGCCAGCGCCAGCACGCCATAAGCGCCCCAGGCCCAGGCCGCGCTGACCTGCTGGCTGTGCAGCCACACCGCCAGCAGTCCGCTGATCAAAATCCCGGTTCCCGGCCCGGCGAACACGGCGGCACTCAGCCCCGGACGCTGATAACGGTGCAACTGCTCATTGCTCCAGGCTGCAATCAGCACCATGGCCCAGCCGCTGGCCCAGCCAATCAGGAAGCGCACCACGCCGTGCTGCCACGGGCCGGAAACCAGGGCGGAAATCAGCGTCAGCACGACGGCTCCCCAGACCCCCGCCTGTAAGCGCCATTCCACGCGCCGCGTAGCACGCATGGCATCAAACGAACCGCACAGATACCCCAGATAGTTCAGCGCCGCCACCACCGCCGCACTCGTCAGCGATAGCTGATTTTCGCCTATCATTAAAGGCACCTGTGGGGTAAAGGCAAAGCGCCCTATCCCCATCGCCACCACCAACGTCAGAAAAGCACATAGCGCAACACGTACTGCCATTTTTGACTCCCGAGCCGATTTTCAGTTGCCATCAGCATGAGTGATGGTTAAAATCACGAAAAGTGAATAATACTAACTAAGTTGCTGACGATAAGAGAACGAATGGACCTGACCCAACTTAAAATGTTCTGCGCGGTGGCTGACAGCGGTTCCGTCGTGCGGGCAGCGGAGCAGTTACATCGGGTGCCGTCAAACCTCACTACGCGCCTGCGCCAGCTGGAAGAAGAGCTGGGCACCGACCTGTTTATCCGCGAGAAGCAGCGCCTGCGCCTGTCGCCGATGGGCCATAACTTCCTCTGTTATGCTCAGCGTATCCTTGCGCTGAGCGAAGAGGCGCTGAACATGGCTCACGGTGGCAAACCGGCGGGCAATTTTGCCCTCGGATCGATGGAGAGCACGGCCGCGACGCGGCTGCCATCACTGCTGGCAGAGTTTCATCAGCGTTATCCCGCCGTAAACCTGGCGCTGAGTACCGGTACCTCTTCTGAGATTATCGAAAAAGTGCGCGTTGGCACTCTGGCCGCCGCGCTGGCGGATGGCCCGGTCAATGCGGATGAACTCAACAGCTGTGTGGCATTTCCCGAGCAGATGGTGCTGATTTCCAGTCTGGATCATGCCGGGATCATAACGCCCGCCGATGCCGCAGGCAGCACGCTGTTTGCCTTTCGTCCGGGCTGCTCCTATCGCATTCGCTTAGAGAACTGGTTCCGCGATGCTGGCGTCCAGCCGGGCAATGTGATGGAGATTCAGTCGTATCACGCGATGCTGGCCTGCGTTGCCAGCGGCGGCGGGCTGGCATTGCTGCCTGCCGCCGTGCTGGCGCAGATGCCGGGCCACAAACGCGTGCGCCAGCACCCGCTGCCACCTGAAATGCGCGAAACCGAGACCCGACTGGTGTGGCGCCGTGATGCCTTCACGCCCAACGTTGAGGCGCTGAAGTATCTGATTATTGAACAATTTGATGAGAAGTCCAGCGATTAACCGCTGTTTCCTTCAACTCTGGTTACGCTTATTACACCCCTTTGAAAGAAAGACAGGAGCAACATATGCAGATGATTAAAACGCGTGCCGCCGTAGCATGGGCCGCCGGTGAACCACTGAAAATTGAAGAACTGGATCTGATGCCACCGCAAAAAGGCGAAGTGCTGGTCCGTATCGTTGCCACTGGCGTCTGCCACACCGATGCTTACACGCTGTCCGGTAAAGATCCGGAGGGTGTGTTCCCGGCGGTGCTGGGCCATGAGGGCGGCGGCGTGGTGGAAGCCGTGGGTGAAGGCGTTACCAGCGTGGCCGTGGGCGACCATGTGATCCCGCTGTACACCCCGGAGTGTGGCAAATGTAAATTCTGTCTGTCCGGTAAAACCAACCTGTGTCAGGCGATCCGCTCCACCCAGGGCAAAGGCCTGATGCCAGACGGCACCACTCGCTTCTTCAAAGACGGTCAGCCGATTTTCCATTATATGGGCACCTCAACGTTCTCTGAATACACCGTGATTCCGGAAATCTCCCTGGCGAAAATCAGTAAAGAAGCGCCGCTGGAAGAAGTGTGCCTGCTGGGCTGCGGCGTCACCACCGGCATGGGTGCCGTGACCAATACCGCGAAAGTGAAAGAAGGCGATACCGTGGCGATTTTCGGCCTCGGCGGCATTGGCCTGTCGGCGATTATTGGCGCGAAAATGGCGAAGGCCGGACGCATCATCGGGATTGATATCAATACCAACAAATACGATCTGGCACGCAAACTGGGCGCGACCGATCTGATCAACCCGAAAGATTTCGACAAGCCGATTCAGGATGTGATCGTTGAAATGACCGACGGCGGGGTTGACTACTCCTTCGAGTGTATTGGTAACGTCAACGTGATGCGTTCAGCTCTTGAGTGTTGTCATAAAGGCTGGGGCGAGTCCGTGATCATCGGTGTAGCCGGTGCCGGTGAAGAGATTTCTACCCGTCCCTTCCAGCTGGTGACCGGGCGCGTTTGGCGCGGTTCTGCCTTCGGTGGCGTAAAAGGCCGCTCGCAGCTGCCGGGCATCGTGGATCGTTATATGGCGGGTGACTTCCAGCTGAATGACTTTATTACCCACACCATGCCGCTGGAAGAGATCAACGACGCATTCGACCTGATGCACGAAGGGAAATCGATTCGTTCTGTGGTGCATTTCGCCAAAAAATAAGAGAGGAAAGGATGCCATCGACTCTGGAACTTCTGGAAGAACATCGCCTGTTTGGCGGCTGGCAGCAGCGCTACCAGCATCAGTCTGAGACGCTGAACTGCGCGATGACCTTCAGCGTCTTTTTACCGGGACCGAAAAGCAGTTCACCGCCACCCGTGGTCTACTTTCTGGCGGGACTGACCTGTAGCGACGAGAACTTTAGCGTGAAATCCGGTGCACAGCGCGTGGCGGCCGAACTGGGCCTGGTGCTGGTGATGCCGGATACCAGCCCGCGCGGCGAAGGCGTTGCCAACGACGACGGTTACGACCTCGGTCAGGGTGCCGGTTTCTACCTCAATGCCACCGAAGCGCCCTGGGCAGACCATTTTCACATGTACGATTACATCAACACTGAATTACCTGCATTGATTGCCGGTAATTTCAATGTCAGCGATCGTCAGGCGATTATGGGGCATTCGATGGGCGGCCACGGTGCACTGATGATTGCACTGCGTAACCCGGGTAAATTCAGTTCGGCGTCGGCGTTCGCACCGATTGTGAATCCGCTGGAAGTGGCATGGGGGCAGAAGGCCTTCCGCACCTATCTGGGGGATGATATCAACACGTGGAAGCAGTACGACAGCTGCTGGCTGATGCGTAACGGTGGTGCCGTTCTGCCGATGCTGGTCGATCAGGGCGATAACGATCAGTTCCTCGCCGATCAGCTGAGGCCGCAACGGCTGGAGGCCATCGCGCTGGAGCTAAACTATCCGTTAACCGTGCGGGAACAGCCCGGTTACGACCATAGCTACTTCTTTATCGCCAGCTTTGTGGAAGATCACCTGCGCTTCCATGCGCAGCATCTGCTGGTGTAAATCGCGCACGACTCAGGGCGAGGCATGCCTCGCCCCTACCCAAGATCACCGCACCCTCCTGAACGTAGGGGTCGGGCATGCCCGACCCTGCCCAATATCACCGTACCCTCCCTGAACGTAGGGGGCGGCCATGCCCGACCCTACCAATATCACCGTACCCACCCTGAACGTAGGGGTCGGGCATGCCCGACCCTGCTGCTACAGGCCCGCGCTAGCTGATGGCCTCTGCCACTAAACCATCAATCAACACCTGCGGCACACCCTGCGAGCAGCGCTCAATGCGCCCTTTTACACCATACACCCGCGCCAGACTTTCCGGCGTAATCACCGCTTCCGGTAAACCATCGGCAATCAACTCACCGTTTTGCAGCATCAATACGTGCTCGCTGTGACGCAGCGCGATATTAATATCATGCACCACCACGACGGTCACGATGTTGCGCAGGCGGGTTTCCCGCCGCACTAAATCCATCACGTGGAACTGGTAATTGAGGTCGAGTGCACTTAACGGCTCGTCCAGCAGCAACAGCTCCGGGCGGCGGATTAGCGACTGCGCCAGCCCGACTAACTGTTTCTGACCGCCGGACAGCTGGTCAAGATAACTCAGCGCCAGATGCGCGATACCCAGTTGCTCCAGCAGCGCCATCACTTCGGCTTCGCTGCTGGCATTACTGCGCCCGCCGCTGGCTCGCTGCGCCACAATAATCGACTCCAGCACATGCAGATGCACCCCGGCCGGCAGCGACTGCGGCAGATACACCACGCGTGAGGCACGGCGGGCAAACGGCAGTGCCATCAGGTCTTCACCGTTCAGCCACAGTTCACCTTTGGCGCGGTTCAGCCCGGCCAGCGAGCGCAGCAGCGTTGACTTGCCGCAGCCGTTAGGCCCCAACAGCACGGTAATTTTGCCACGTGGCAGCAGCGGAACATTGAGATTGCTGATCACCTGACGTTTTGGATAACCGGCATGGAAACCGCTAATTTTCAGCCCCTGCATCAGACACTCCCCCGATGGCGCAGAATAATACTCAGGAAGAACGGCACGCCCACCAGTGAGGTGACAATCCCTACAGGAATGATGACGCCAGAGATCAGGTTCTTCGATACTACCGATGCCATCGACAGCACCAGTGCCCCCGTCAGCGCACTGGCGGGCAAATAGAAGCGGTGATCCTCACCAAAAATCATGCGGGCAATATGCGGTGCTACCAGGCCGATAAAGCCAATCGGGCCGACAAACGCCACCGCCAGTGCCGAGATCACGCTGATGCGCAGCAGCGTAACCAGACGCAGGCGGCGCACATCAATACCGAAACTCACGGCCCTATCTTCACCCAGACGCAGCGCCGTCAGTTTCCACGCGCTTAACATCGAGAACGGCACCAGGATCAGCAGCGCCACGCAGAGCACCGCCAGCTTTTCCCACGAGGCGCGCGCCAGGCTGCCCATCGTCCAGAATACCAGCCCCTGCAAAGTATCTTCGCTGGCAATAAACTGCATCATCGAGACCAGTGCATTGAAGGTAAACACCAGCGCGATACCAAACAGCACCACACCAGAGGTGGACACCTGCGTCCAGCGCGTAACCGCGTCCAGCATCAGTGCAGCCAGCAGCGCAAAGACAAACGCATTGGCGGAGATAAACCACTGGTCCGGGATGCCCGGGATACCAATGCCCAGCACAATGGCCAGTGCAGCACCAAAGGCGGCGGCAGACGACACCCCAAGGGTAAACGGGCTGGCCAGCGGGTTATTCAGGATGGTCTGCATCTCAGCCCCGGCAAGGCCCAGTCCTAAGCCCACCACCACAGCCATCAACGCATACGGCAGGCGTATGTCCCAGACGATCACCCGGGTACCGGCATCAACCGTCTCCGGTGACAGCAGCGTTTGCCATAATACCTGTAACGACAGGCCGGACGGGCCAAGCGTGAAGTCCAGCACCAGCGAAGCGGCGATCGCCAGCACCAGTACGGCCATAATTAACAGTCGGTGGCGCAGCAGCTGGTGGTAACGCCCCATGACACCTTCAGGCGGGATGTTGCCCGCGTGCTGCACGGGTTCCTGGGTCAGACTCATTCTCAATACCTGCTAGAAATGTATTTAATGCCGCTTAAAATAAAGCAAATGCGAATACTAATCAGTAATATTTTTAGTCTGTTTTATTGACATAAATGATTCAGATAAAAAAAGGCGCGGGATCCGCGCCTTCTTCTGTTATCCCATCGCCATTACTTTTCGAACTTAGGGAATTCCATCTCACTGTACTTCACAAAACGCGTTTTGCGCGTCAGCTTGAAGCCAAACCAGATAATCAGGAACAGCGGGATGCCAATATAGGTGGCCGCTACGCCGCCCCAGTCAATGGTATCCGACAGGAACGCCTGATAGTTCTGGCCCAGGGTAATAATCAGACACAGCACAAACGCAAAGATCGGCCCCAGCGGGAAGAAACCAGAACGGTACGGCAGATCGGCCAGATCCCGGCCCTGAGCCACATACCCTTTACGGAAACGATAATGACTGATAGCAATACCCAGCCAGGCAATAAAGCCCGTCATCCCGGAGGTGTTCAGCAGCCACAGGTACACCGTCTGATTGCCAAACATCGAGGTCAGGAAGCACAACCCCGCCACCACTGTTGTGGCATACAGCGCATTACGCGGCACACCGCCTTTGGACAGTTTGGCGAAGATACGCGGTGCTTTACCCTCTGAAGCCAGGGTATAGAGCATACGCGTGGAGGCATACATCCCGGAGTTCCCCGCTGACAGCACCGCCGTCAGGATCACCGCATTCATGACTGCCGCTGCCGACAGCAGGCCGGCATGCTGGAAGACCAGCGTGAACGGGCTGACGCTGATATCGGTCACATTGTTACGCAGCAGGCTCGGGTCGGTGTAAGGGATAATCAGGCTGATCACCAGAATCGCAAACACATAGAACAGCAGGATGCGCCAGAATACCTGACGAACGGCACGCGGAATGTTCTTCGCCGGGTCTTCCGACTCACCGGCGGCAATACCAATTAATTCGGTGCCCTGGAACGAGAAGCCAACGATCATCGCCACGCCAATCATCGCGGCAAAGCCACCGGAAAACGGCGCATCACCAATCTGCCAGTTATGCCAGCCTGCACTTTCACCGCCGCGCAGAATGCCCACGATCATCGCTACACCCACGATAATAAAGATGATGACGGTGACCACTTTGATCAATGAGAACCAGTATTCCGCTTCACCAAAGCCTTTTACGGAGATGTAGTTCAGCAGGAAGATCAGGCAGAGGAACAGTGCGCTCCAGATCCAGCCCGGGGTGTCCGGGAACCACCAGGTCATCACCAGCTGTGAAGCAACGAGGTCAACGGCGATGGTGACCGCCCAGTTGTACCAATAGTTCCAGCCCAGCGCGAAACCGAAGCCTTCTTCGACGTATTTGGCGCCGTAGGTAGAAAATGAGCCTGAAACCGGCATAAAGGCCGCCAGCTCACCGAGGCTGGTCATCAGGAAGTAAACCATCAGGCCAATCAGCATATAGGACAGTAATGCCCCGCCTGGACCCGCCTGAGAAATAGTGGCACCTGAGGCGACAAATAAGCCTGTGCCAATCGAACCGCCAATGGCGATCATGGTTAAGTGACGTGCTTTCAGTTCACGTCTTAATCCAGTGGGTTGTGTTGTTGTTGTGTCATGATCCATGTTTTAACGCTGCGCCTTGCAAAAAATAAGGCGCGATTATAGCAACCTGGCGGGGGTCGTATAGCGATTACGCCACGTTATAAGTTAGCTTCATGATCGGCGGGAAATTATTAGCGTAACACGGGAGAGGCGTGCTCTCCCCTGCCAGAGCGCATGATTTCGCAGGGGTCGGGCATGCCCGACCCGGGTTTTATTCCGTGCAATAGCTCAGAAAACGGTTCAGCGCCTTCGAGAGGTGTTTCTGCCGATGATGAATCCGGTACAGCGTGCGTTTGAGTTTTGGCAACGGAATGGTCACTTCGACCAGCGTCCCCATCTCCAGTTGCTCGGCAATCACCCTCCGCGACAGGCAACTGATCCCCATGCCGTGACGCACCGCGTTTTTAATCGCCTCAGAGTTGCCCAGTTCCAGCGCCAGATCGAACTGCGGCAGATGTGACAACAGCAGATAGTCGACGATTTCACGCGTGCCGGAGCCATGTTCGCGCAGGATCCAGGGCGCGGCGGCCAGGCTCTGTAACGTCACCGGCTGGTTGAGAATATCGGCATTCGGGGCCGCAAAAACCACCAGCTCATCTTCCAGCCAGGGCTCCGTGATCAATTCAGCCATATGGCATGGCCCTTCAATCAGGCCAATATCCACCCGAAAATCAGCGACATCCGTAATCACATCCTGGCTGTTACCGACGCTCAGCTCTAAAGGCAGCATCGGGAAATCGCGGCGGTAGTGGGCGATCATGCCGGGTAACAGATAGTTACCGATGGTGCTGCTGGCCGATACGCGCAATGCCCCGTTGTCTTCACGGAATAACTGCTCAATATCCTGCGCCTGCTCAAGCAGCCCAACGGCACGTGGATATAACAGGCGGCCATGTTCGTTAATGACCAGGCGTTTGCCGACCCGGTCAAACAACTGGACACTCAGTTGGCCTTCAAGATCGGCCAATGCGGCACTGACCGCTGACTGGGAAAGTGCCAGCACCTGAGAGGCCTGAGTGGTTGAACCGCTTTTCAGGACTTCGGTGAAGACTTCCAGTTGGCGCAGGGTGATATGCATCGTCATTCCTTTCACAAAAAAAGTGGCTTACAAGTAGACTGCTTAACACTTAGAGTGGTTGATTATAAGTATATAATCAATTTCTCTTTTAAGTAAGTTGCCATCATCATATCGCCATCATCTTATGGAGGAAGATATTTTGGCTGACATCGCTCTCAAAAATCATCATCACTCGATACAGCACTTTATTCCAGGCCTCGCGCTGGCAGGCGGGATTGCCGCGCTGGCTATCTGGGCGGGCAATATCCCCTGGGTTGCCGGACTGGGGCTGGGAGCACTGACCCTGGCGATTGTATTTGGCATCGTCGCTGGCAATACGCTGTATCCCCTTATTTATCCGTCTTGCGATAGCGGTATTCTGCTGGCAAAGCAGAAGCTGCTACGGCTGGGCATTATTCTCTATGGCTTTCGGTTAACCTTCCAGCAAATAGCCAACGTCGGCATCAGTGGCGTGATCATCGATATCATGACCCTGAGCTCCACGTTCTTTATTGCCTGCTGGCTGGGGCGTAAAGTCTTCGGGCTGGATCGCGACACGGCCTGGTTGATTGGCGCCGGCAGCAGTATCTGTGGTGCCGCGGCCGTGCTGGCAACAGAACCCGTGCTGAAAGCCGAAGCCTCAAAAGTCGCGGTGGCCGTGGCTACGGTTGTGATCTTTGGCACTATCGCGATTTTCCTTTATCCGCTGTTATATCCGCATGTCTTACAGATGTTTCCGTCGGTGACACCTGAAAGCTATGGTATTTACACGGGCTCTACGATGCATGAAGTCGCGCAAGTGGTCGCGGCAGGACATGCTATCGCCCCGGAAACAGAGAACGCGGCGGTGATCAGTAAAATGCTGCGCGTGATGATGCTGGCCCCCTTCCTAGTGATCCTCAACTGGCAGATGAAGCGCATGCGGCCAGCCACTGAAACCCAGAGCAAAAGCGCACTCTCTTTCCCATGGTTCGCTCTGCTGTTTATTGTTGTCGCGCTGTTTAACTCTCTGCATCTGTTCCCACAGTCCGTCGTCAACGCCATTAATCAGCTGGATAATGTCTTTCTGGCGATGGCCATGGCGGCGCTCGGCGTCACGACGCAGGTCAGCCAACTGAAGCGCGCCGGGATGCGCCCGATTCTTCTGGGCCTGACGCTGTTTATCTGGCTGATCGTAGGCGGTGGTGCTATCAACCTGTTGGTTCAACATTTGATGGCATAGTTTCCGCTCTTTTCCGGTTATGATGACCTGACTGCCATTAGGCAGGCCATTAACAGGAGAACGGCATGAAATATATCGGTGCCCACGTCAGCGCAGCTGGCGGTGTGGATAAAGCGGTTGAACGCGCATACGAACTGGAAGCCACTGCTTTCGCGCTCTTTACGAAAAATCAGCGTCAGTGGCGCGCGGCTCCGCTGACTGATGAAGTGATTTCGGCCTTTCGCACTGCCTGTGAAAAGTATCACTACACTCCCGGGCAAATCCTGCCCCACGACAGCTATCTGATCAACCTCGGCCACCCGGTAGAGGAGGCCCTGGAAAAATCACGCGAAGCTTTCCTCGATGAAGTGACACGCTGCCAGCAATTGGGGCTGACGTTGTTGAATTTCCACCCCGGTAGCCACCTGCATCAAATCAGCGAAGACGACTGCCTTCAGCGCATTGCTGAGTCGATCAACATCGTGCTGGATAAAACGGAAGGCGTGACGGCGGTGATCGAGAATACCGCCGGTCAGGGCAGTAACCTGGGGTTCCGCTTTGAACATCTGGCGGCGATCATTGATGGCGTGGAAGATAAATCCCGCGTCGGTGTCTGCATTGATACCTGCCACGCCTTTGCCGGGGGTTACGACCTGCGCAGTGAAGAAGAGTGCGTGAAGACGTTTGCCGATTTCGAACGCATCGTGGGCTTTCAGTATCTGCGCGGTATGCACCTCAATGATGCGAAAAGCGAGTTTAACAGCCGTGTCGATCGTCACCACAGCCTGGGTGAGGGGAATATCGGTAAGACGGTATTTAGCTGGTTGATGAAGGATAAACGCTTTGATGGGATCCCGATGATTCTTGAAACGGTCAATCCGGATATCTGGAAAGATGAAATTGCGTGGTTGAAGTCAGAGCAGAAATAAAACCCGTAGGGGTCAGGTATGCCTGACCCTGTGAAACGGGCGAGGCGTGCCTCGCCCCTACGGGGATAAGATTATACTTTCAGCGCTTCTGCTTCCGGGCGTTTCAACACCGCGTAAGAGAGACCTGCCACCAGCGTACCCACGATAATCGCCGCCAGGTAACCGACGACCGGAGTGATTGCGCCAGGGATTAACAGGACAAACAGACCGCCGTGTGGCGCCATCAGTTTGGCACCAATCGCCATCGACATTGCGCCGGTTACGGCACCGCCGATGATGCAGCAAGGCAGAACGCGCATCGGGTCACGGGCAGCAAACGGAATCGCACCTTCAGAGATAAAGCACAGACCCAGTACCAGCGCCGCTTTGCCCCCTTCCTGCTGACCTTTGTTGAACTTCCTGCGTGCAACCAGCGTTGCCAGACCCATCGCCAGCGGTGGCACCATACCGGCTGCCATAATCGCCGCCATCGGCGCATAGGTTTGCGAACTGAGCAGTCCGACACCAAAGGCATAAGCCACTTTGTTCACCGGGCCACCCATATCGGTACACATCATGCCACCGAGGATGGCGCCCAGAACCACCGCGTTAGCCGTACCCAGGTTTGCCAGCCAGGCCGTCAGACCTGCCATGATACCGGCCACCGGTTTGCCCACCACGTAGATCATCAGCAGACCTGTAATCAAACTCGCGACCAGCGGAATGATCAGAATCGGCTTTAATGCTTCCATGCTGGTCGGTAGTTTGACCTTCTGGCTAAGGAACTTCGCGGCATAACCGGCAATGAAACCGGCGATGATACCGCCAAGGAAGCCGGCGTTAATGCTGGTCGCCAGCATCCCGCCAATCAGGCCAGGCGTCAGACCCGGACGGTCTGCAATCGAGAAGGCGATAAAGCCTGCCAGCACCGGCACCATCAGGGCAAACGCACTGCTGCCACCAATCTGCATCAGCGCTGCTGCCAGCGTACCCTGCTCTTTAAACGCAGTGATACCAAAGGCGAAGGACAGGGCAATGCTCAGCCCCCCTGCGACCACCATCGGCAGCATGTAGGACACACCGGTCAACAAGTGACGATAGGCCCCTGCTTTCTCTTTTTTCTCATCCTGTGCAGCAGACTGTCCACCCTGAGGCTGGTAAACACGGGCTTCTGCCACGGCTTTATCCAGTTCCTGAGCGGTTTTCTTCAGCGCCAGGCTGGTAGAGGTGCGGTACATCGGCTTACCGGCAAATTTTGCCAGGTCCACTTCGATGTCTGCCGCAACAATCACCAGATCGGCTGCCGCCACTTCTTCAGCGGTAATGGCATTGCCAGCACCCACTGAACCACGGGTTTCCACCTTCACCCACCAGCCGCGTTTTTTCGCTTCGGTGTCAATGGCTTCGGCGGCCATAAACGTATGTGCCACACCAGTCGGACACGCGGTAATCGCGACAACACGTTTAGGCCCGGTGCTGACCTTATCAGGCGCAGCCGCTGATGCCGCCGGTGCCTGATAAGGTTGTGCGTGAGTTTGCGCCTTTGCCAGCACCTCGGCTGGCTGACGCAGCAGCTGTTCGATGTCAGCCAGATAAATGGCTTTGCCGTTCAGCGTGCTGTCTGCCGGAATATTTTTGCCTGCCACAATGACTTGATCCGCTTCTGCCGGATTATCCGTCAGAGTCAGACCGGCGCTTGCCGCAGCCGCTGTGGTGATATTTTTTGCCAGATAGCCCGTTGCCAGCCCCAGCGAAGAATCGATTATCAGCAGCGTTTTCATTATGCGTCTCCTGCTGTTAGTTAATGAAAGGTTGTAGGTCGACACGCGCCATCATTGCGGCCAACTGGGTACGATCGGTAACGCCCACGTTGCTCTGGCTGACGGCCATAGCCGCCACTGCCGTTGCAAGACGCAGTGTGTGCTCGCTCGATTCACGCATCAGCAGGCCATATATCAGCCCGCCAACCATAGAATCGCCCGCACCCACGGTGCTCACAACTTCACAGGCAGGTGGTTTTGCAATCCATTCGCCTGAAGCATTCACCCACAGCGCCCCTTCGGCACCGAGAGAGATAACCACGTGAGCGATCCCCTGCTCACGCAGCGCATGTGCTGCTTCAATCACATCTTGTAATGTCGGTAATTTGCGGCCTGCCCAGATTTCGAGCTCACGGCGGTTGGGTTTGACCAGCCACGGTGCGGCTTTCAGGCCCGCAACCAGCGCCTCACGGCTGCTGTCAAAAATAATGCATGGGCAGTGGGTACGCAGTTGCGTCATCCACTCGGTGAAGGCATCCGGGTCAACGCCTGCTGGCAGGCTTCCGCTGACGCAGACCATGTCGAACTGCCCCAGCCAGGTCAGTGAATCCGCCGTAAAGCGCTCCCAGTCCTGTGCCGTTACGTCAAAACCCGAGAAGTTCAGGTCAGTGACATCGCCATCTTTCTCGGTCAGTTTGACGTTGATACGGGTGCGGCCTTCAACCACCTGGAAGCGGTTAGCAATCCCCAGCTCGCTGAAGAGGTGCTGGAAGCCGTCCTGATTCTCTTTACCCAGGAAGCCGCCCACGGTGACATCAATGCCCAGGTCTTTGAGAACCTTGGCCACGTTGATACCTTTACCCGCTGCGTGCAGCCCGGTGGTTTTCACCAGGTTGACTTCGCCGCGCTCAACTTCCGGAACGTACCCCACCAAATCGTAGGCAGGGTTCAGAGTAATAGTGGCGACACGTCTGCTCATGATGCACCCTCGCCCAGACCGGCAGCGATGGCTTCACCAATGGCATCCAGTGCTGCGCGGGCATCTTCACCGCTGGCGCTGAAGCGCAGGCGATGGCCTTTTTTCACGCCAAGCGCCACGACTTTCATCAGGCTGCGACCGTTAGCCGGTTTACCGCTACCATCAAGGTTTGTGACAGTCACATCACAGTTAAACTGTTTGATCACACTGACCAGTGCTGTACCCGGACGCGCATGCAGGCCATGTTCGTTACGAATGGTGAACTCTTCGGTCAATACGTCAGCCTGTTCGGAGACGTCGCTGGTCAGCAAGGCGAGAATTCCGGCTGCGTCCGCACTCAGCAGACGATCCGCTTTCTGCTTAATCAGCAGATCGCTTAAGTAGTTCAGCACATTCAGCGGCTGGTCGTCGGTGACGGAAACGGTGATCAACAGTGACGCGCTTTCACCGTTAACGCTGAACGGGGCAGCAGCACGGCTGATGGCAACCGCACTGGCCAGGTTACCGTTGGTGCTGTCACTAAGCCAGATACCCTGCCCCAGATTCAGCGGCTTACCGGCAATCACGCAGCTCACGAAGGAAGCATCCACTGCGCCTGCCTGTTGCAGACGACCGGCGTTCAGTGCCTGTAAGGTCATCAGGTCACTGGCGGCCACATCGATCGTGATCAGCGAGGTATCGAATTTGAATTCTGCCGCCAGTTTTTCACCCATCAAAATACTGCGCAGGGTTTCTGCGGAGTCGGTGGTGCGCAGCTGTTCTGCCACACTGTCATCACTCAGCACATGCGTCAGCTGGCGCAGCAGCGCGAGGTGTTCGTCAGACTTCGCGGCGATACCAATCACCACGTAGGCCGTTTGATCTTCGCCCCAGGCAATGCCCTGCGGGAACTGGAACACCTGCACACCGGTTTTTAACACCAGATCGCGGGTATCGGTGGTGCCATGCGGGATAGCAATACCGTTACCGAGGTAAGTGGAGGTCTGCTGCTCGCGTGCCAGCATGCCGTCGACATAACCTTCGCCGACATTACCGGCGGCGGTCAGCGCGGCGGCGACCTGACGGATAGCATCTTGTTTGTCGCCTGCCTGGGCTCCAGGCTTAATGGCGTTGAGTTCTAACTGGAACATGGTTCTCCTCGCTGCTGATTTGAATCGTTTCAGCTAATTTGAGAAAAAAAGCGCTATCTCTGCACTAACAACCTGAGGAGACAACGCTGAAACGTTTCAATGAGTTTGGTCCCGATAGCGGATCTGTTGCAAGTTTTACTGTGAATCGCGTAGCAGATTTTTGACGCTCCGCACATTTCATCAATCATTTTCAGAAAAACGCACCTCAAAAGAGTGAAAAGCTGAAGGCATGCTGACGAGCATTCTCACCGCTGAATTGTGCAAAAAGTGCCTAAAATGAAAACGCTTTCGCCCCCGATTGAAAAAGGTTTCCCGACTTTCATATTAGGGCGTAAAATCTCGCCGTTTTTCCTCACCAGGCTTATCGAACCCATGTCATTACCTGCTGCGCCCGCCCGTACCTTGCCTGACAGCAAATCCCTTGCATTTCTGATCGTGGCATTTATTTCCGGGCTGGCCGGTGCGCTGCAAACGCCAACCCTCAGCCTGTTCCTGAGCACTGAAGTTCATGTTCGCCCCTTTATGGTTGGCCTGTTCTTCACGCTCAGCGCCGTGATTGGCATTGTCGTCAGCCAGCTTCTGGCGCGCTATTCAGACCGCAAAGGCGATCGTAAAACACTGATCCTCTATTGCTGTTTGCTGGGCGCAATGGCGTCGCTGCTGTTTGCCTGGAACCGCAACTACTTTATTTTACTGTTCGTAGGCGTTTTGCTTTCCAGTTTCGGCACCAGCGCCACCTCGCAGATGTTTGCGCTGGCGCGTGAGCATTCAGATAAAACCGGGCGTGAAAACGTGATGTTCAGTTCGGTCATGCGTGCGCAGATCTCTCTGGCCTGGATGGTGGGTCCGCCGCTGGCCTTTGCTCTGGCGCTGGGCTACGGCTTTCGCACCATGTATCTGACAGCCGCCGTGGCCTTTGTACTTTGCGCGGTGATTGTGCGCTATCTGCTGCCCTCAATGCGCAAAACCACCCTGGTGATGCGTCAGCCCATTCAGGCTCCGCGCCGTCATCGCCGTGCCACGCTGATGTTGTTTATTGCCTGCACGCTGATGTGGTCGAGCAATGGTCTGTATCTCATTACCATGCCGTTATATGTGGTGAATGAGCTGCATCTGCCGGAAAAACTGGCCGGGCTGATGATGGGTCTGGCTGCCGGGCTGGAGATCCCGGTGATGCTGCTGGCGGGGTATTATGCCAAACGCTGCGGTAAGCGCCGCCTGATGCGTGGCGCCGCGTTTTCAGGATTGCTGTTTTACAGCGGCACGCTGATGTTTGATGGCGAAGTATCGATGCTGCTGTTGCAGGGGCTGAATGCGATGTTTATTGGGGTGGTGGCAGCCATCGGGATGATTTACTTTCAGGACATGATGCCAGGCCAGGCCGGTGCAGCGACAACGCTGTTCACCAATTCAACCCGTATGGGCTGGATTGTTGGCGGCTCGCTGGCTGGGATGGTGGCTGAGGTCTGGAGTTTCCACGCGGTATTCTGGTTTGCCGTTGTCATGATGGCCGCCTCGCTGCTTTGCCTGCTGCGCGTGCCGGAACCTCAGTCAGGGGAAACCAGCACAGAACAGCCCGCAGGCTGATTCAGGGGGCGGTCTGTGCTTCCAGGTCCAGCAAATACACCATCGATTGCTCGCGGCTTGTGCCACACATCTCAAACTGCGGCTGCAATCCTGAGCACACTTTAGGCCGCAGTGGCGAACCAAAGATTTTGCAGCGCATCTGAGCATCGAGCTGAATACAGGGTGTATTCGCCGGTTTTCCGTGCGGATGGCCTGGGATAGGCGATGAAATTGACGGTGCTGTACAGCAGGCACCACAGGCGGCGCGACACTCCATCACTGACCTCCAATACGAAAGCGCGACAATAGCAGGTCGCCCTCGCGAATACTATTCTTGTCCTGTAACCGGTTCGGTCCGATCGAACCCCCTGTCCGGCCCGTGCGTATTCCTTCAGGCGCATATTTTTCTCCGGGCCATCTTGCCTGGCGACGCGGGCGCGAGTAACGTGTCGCGATAAATTTCCCCCTCATCTTTCATACGAGACCTGTTTTATGCCAAGAGCCAATGAAATCAAAAAAGGCATGGCCGTCAGCTTTAACGGCAAACTGCTGTTAGTTAAAGATATTGACGTACAAAGCCCGAGCGCACGCGGCGCGTCCACGCTGTACAAAATGCGTTTCACGGATATCCGCACCGGGATGAAAGTGGAAGAACGTTTCAAAGGTGACGACATCATCGACACCATTTCACTCAGCCGTCGCCAGGTGACCTTCTCGTACATTGATGGCGATGAATACGTCTTTATGGATGATGAGGATTACACGCCGTACAACTTCAAGCAGGAGCAGATCGAAGATGAACTGCTGTTCCTGCCGGAAGGCGGTATTCCGGGTATTCAGGTACTGACGATGGACGGTATGATTTTGGCGCTGGAGCTGCCTCAGACGGTAGATATGGAAATTGTCGAAACCACCCCGGGAATTAAAGGTGCTTCCGCCAGCGCCCGCACAAAACCCGCAAAAATGGCCACAGGTCTGGTCGTTCAGGTGCCGGAGTACCTCAGCAATGGTGATAAGATTCGCATTCATATCCCTGAGCGTCGTTATATGAGCCGCGCGGACTAGTCATCGTGAAAAATGGCGCGGTCAGGTGACGGCGCCATTTATAATATGTTATAACATAACAGTATCACCGATAATCAACCAAGAGAATGCCCGTCTTGTGTTGTTGGTCGAGCCAGCGAATCTGGCTGGTGCCGAGATTGTAGGGTAAAGACTGTGGGGCCGTGCTTTTCAACGACATATGACTGAGTCTTGCCTGGCCATTACGCTCGCATGAGACTTGCACCTGTTTTTGCTGAATCTTATGGGTGCATTCAGACTCCACAATCCTCCCGCTGAACTGGATGACTCCCGAACTGCCTGGTAACTGACGCTGGTCTGCCACTACATTGCTCGTCCATGAGGCGAAAAACATAACGACGGCTGTCGTTGCAATAATGTTCATATCAACCTCACTGTTCATCTTCTTCTCGATGACTTTAGCCAATTACATACATTGATGTGATGAAAACAAATACGGGCCAAGAACGATAAATATCATTAAAGTTTTCCTGAGGAGTGAATATGACCCGAGTCAATCTGATTACCGGCTTTCTTGGCAGCGGAAAAACCACCACTCTGCGCCATTTACTGGCCAGTAAACCCGAAGGTGAGCAGTGGGCCGTTCTGGTGAATGAGTTTGGTGAAATTGGCATCGACGGTGCCCTGCTGGCAGAAACGGGGGCGGTACTGAAAGAGATCCCCGGTGGCTGCATGTGTTGTGTCAACGGGCTGCCCATGCAGGTAGGGCTAAATATGCTGCTGAAGCATGCTAAGCCTGACCGCCTGCTGATTGAACCTACCGGGCTTGGTCATCCAAAGCAGATCCTTGATATGCTGTCAGCCACCGTTTATCAGCCCTGGATCGACCTGCGCGCCACCCTGTGTCTGCTCGACCCGCGTCAGCTTGCCGATAAACGCGTGGTAGAAAATGAAAACTTCCGCGACCAGCTTGCCGCCGCAGATATTATTATCGCCAACAAGCAAGATCGCTGGGAAGAGGCCGACCGGGAAAGGCTTGATCAGTGGCAGCAGCTCACAGCAACGCCTCGTCAGCTGGTTGCCACCTCTCACGGCCAGATCGATGCTGCACTACTCGATCAACCGCGCGCCAACCTGCAAGCGCTGCCAACACCCTCGCACCATCATCATCATCGCCCGTCGCAGTCCGGGCTGGCCGCGCTGAAGCTGGACGACAACGCGCGCTGGCGGCGGGCAGTGAATCAGGGACAGGGTTACTTTGCGGCGGGTTGGATTTTCGACAGTGAAACTGTATTTGATACCATCGGCCTGCTTGAATGGGCCAGACTGGCACCGGTTTCGCGTGTTAAGGGTGTATTACGCATTCCGGAAGGGTTAGTGAGTATTAATCGTCAGGGTGCGGACTTTCATATTGAAACCCGTCAGACGACACCGCCTGATAGCCGTATCGAGTTAATTCATGAGGAAATAGCAGAATGGAATCTTTTGCAAAATGCTTTGTTGAATCTTCGTTTATAGTTGTAGATATATTATACGCCGCGACTTTTCTATAAAAAGCCCCTATACGGATATGACTATTAAACGTTTTTTACTGATTTTGCTGCTGAACGTTCTCGGCCTGGCGCTGTTTTTCTCATGGTATATTCCGGCCAACCATGGCCTGTGGTTTACCCTCGATAAAACCATTTTTTACGGGTTCAATCAGCGACTGGCGACCAATCCGATCCTGTTATGGCTGGTGGCTATTACCAACTTCCGCGCCTTTGACGGTGTGTCACTGCTGGCGATGGGCGGGTTGTACCTGCATTTCTGGCGTCGTGAAACACCTGAAGGGCGCCGCCGCATGTTTGCCATCGGCATCACCATGTTAATCACGGCAGTGGGCCTTAACCAACTCGGCCATCAAATTCCGGTTTCGCATCCCAGCCCAACGAAATTCTTCCCGGACGTTAATCACGTGACCAAACTCACCGGGATCCCGACAAAAGATTCCTCAGCAGACAGTTTCCCCGGTGACCACGGCATGATGCTGATGATTTTTGCCTGCTTTATGCTGCGCTATTTCACCCGCCGCGCATTTGGCCTGGCCGTGATTATTGTGCTGATTTTTGCCCTGCCGCGCGTGATGATTGGCGCACACTGGTTTACCGATATTGCCGTGGGTTCCCTGTCAATCGTACTGGTTGGTATGAGTTGGTGGTTGCTGACACCGGCGAGTGATTATCTGGTGAACTGGCTGTATCGCAATTTGCCGGGCAAATATAAACCCGCACAATAATCCCAGCCGCATGGATGTAAAGACTCTTTTTTACGTCCACTATATTGCCGTTCAGGCAAATAATCTGCAGGCGAAAAAGGGGCTATAAGACGTATTTATTATGCCCCGGATAACAGCCGAAACCGCTACATCTCAAGCTTGTCCATCCAGATTGTTC
Organism: Erwinia sp. JH02; assembly: GCF_013074405.1. NCBI lineage: Bacteria > Pseudomonadati > Pseudomonadota > Gammaproteobacteria > Enterobacterales > Erwiniaceae > Erwinia > Erwinia sp. JH02. The sequence continues at coordinate 513,222 of NZ_JABANZ010000003.1, read as the reverse complement.
TGATTTTGACTTGACCCGTAGTTGTTAGCAGCAAAATTGCGCTTAAGCACATTCAGTTAAGCTGCTAATTGGCGATAATGTGACCAATTCGTTACGTAATGGTTTTACATCGTAAAATCCTCTAAAAAAGTGCTTAAAAGCCCTCGCTATGGGGCTTGTTATCGGGTAATCTCGTTTTCGATTAGGCTAAATGGCTAAAGTATTTCGGTAAGTTACATTTTAATTTGTGCTCAATGACACATTTTAAGGTTTTCCGATTTGTCTTAACCTCCTGTACTAATTAATCTCGTTTCGTTTCGCAATTTTGCTAACGACTTAGTCGTTAAGGACTTCAAGGGATCACAAACATAATGGTCAAGTCTCAACCTATTCTGAGATATATCTTGCGGGCGCTCCCCGCCGTTGCATTAGCAACACTGTTGTCAGCATGTAGTTCGAACAGCGGACACAACGTACAAACTGATACTCATGCAGTTAAAGATCAAAACGGTTTTTTACTGCAAGCGTCTCAGGATGAATTCGAACAGATGGTCCAGAATGTGGATATCAAATCCCGCCTGATGGACCAGTATGCGGACTGGAAAGGTGTACGTTATCGTCTTGGCGGCACCAGCAAACGTGGCATTGATTGCTCTGCGTTTGTCCAGACCACATTCCGTGAACAGTTTGGCCTGGATTTACCTCGCTCAACGTATGAGCAGGAAGATTCCGGAAAAAGTATTCAGCGCGCAAAACTGCGTGCAGGTGATCTAGTGCTGTTCCGTGCAGGCTCCACGGGTCGTCATGTCGGTATTTATATCGGTAATGACAACTTTGTTCATGCCTCCACCAGCAGCGGTGTGATGATTTCGAACCTGAATGATTCTTACTGGAAAAACCGTTACCGCGATGCCCGCAGGGTATTGAGCCGAACGCAAAGCTGATTTCACTCCCTTGAAATCTGCGAACACGAGATATGAAAACGCTGCCATGGCAGCGTTTTTTTTTGCCTTTTATACCGTCCTTCCTGCTCGTCATTTCGCGGAGTGAACCCTGTTTTTTGCCGCAAAAAGGATTACGTCGTCCTGGAACAATTTTTCAGTTGTTTTACCTGGCAGGCCGCCCGAAAAGGAATTGATTACCATCAATAAGATAGAGACAGAATTTCCCCTCCGTTATATCCTCACTGGCTGACACCAGAAGCAGTTCGCGACCAATAATAATAAAATCGGCGAAAACGGGAGAGATCACCGAATGCCACTATCTACCACCGTCAGGCGGCAGGTGACTCAGCCGCGCAAGATAGTTTGTCTCAGTGCGTCCATAGGTTTTTTCTTTTTTCTACTGTTTCTTATCATTATGCTGACCGTCACCTGGAGCCGGCGATCCGCAGCGCACGATCGCCTCGCGAGCTATACGCAACGTTACGTTGTTAACGCCTTCGACGAGTTGCAGACCACACTCCAACCACTTCAGGTTGCCACCAACGCGACCTGTGAAACCATACGCAACGATCTTACGCAACGCTCAGCCTTTGCAGCCAATGTTCGCGCTATTCTCCTGGTCAAAGATCACAGTGCCTTTTGCTCATCCGCTACCGGTCCGATGCAAATGGATATCCGCGAAATCTCTCCCTATACCGATGTCAGAAACGCCACCGACATTCGACTGATCTCCGGTACGCCGATGATGCCCCATACACCCGCCATCGTGCTGTGGCTAAAAAACCCTGCCCTGCCCAACAGCGGTGTTTTCACTACCCTCAATATTAATCTCACCCCTTATTTACTGCTGGCCTCACGCGAGCAACAGATTAGCGGTATGGCAATCGTCGCCGGAGACAGTGCGATGACCACCTGGGATGAACAACGCGTGGTGAAACGCAGCGCGCTGCCAAAGGTGCCACTGCGCAGTATTGCCATTCCAGGTTATCCCCTCACGCTCTATCTTTACGGCGAAGCGCTGCCACGCCGCGATATCCATATTATCCTGTTGGCAGGGCTCTTAATGGGCGTACTGATTACCTGCGGCTGTTTCCTGATGCTTACGCTGCGCCTGCGCTCGGGTAAAGAAATCATGCTTGGCATTAAGCGCGGAGAGTTTCATGTTGAATACCAACCCGTCATCGAAACCCACAGCGGAAAATGCTACGGGCTGGAAGCGTTGCTGCGCTGGACGCATCCGACTGATGGCCGTATCCCGCCAGATTCGTTTATCAGTTATGCCGAAGGACAGAATCTGATTGTGCCGCTGACCCGCCATCTTTTTACGCTGGTGGCACAGGACGCGCATCGCCTCTGTAAAGTAGTGCCCGTCGGCACTCAAATGGGGGTTAATCTGTCGCCCAATCACCTTGTTCACCCGAGCTTTCGCCAGGATGTGCGGGACTGGCTGGCCATGATGCCTGCGGGCCATTTTGAGTACGTGTTTGAAATCACCGAACGGGCGATGGTCAGCGAACAGGGGACTGAGGAAATATTCGACTGGATCCGCCAGCAGAACATCAGAATAGCCATTGATGATTTCGGCACCGGTCACAGCGCATTAATCTATCTGGAAAAATTCCAGTTTGATTATCTGAAGATCGACCGGGGGTTTGTACAAAGCATCGGTATGGAGACGGTCAATTCTCCCGTACTGGACGCGGTGCTGACGCTGGCGAACAAACTCAACCTTAATACGGTGGCCGAAGGTGTCGAAACGGGCGAACAGGCATTGTGGCTGATCAACCGCGGCGTAACCTATTTGCAGGGCTATCTGTTCAGTCGCCCACGTACCGTGCCACAGCTTATTGAGTACTACCTTGAGCAACAAACGCCTGTTCCCAGTACAATTTTAAAGGAATAACGGGCTGTTAAATCAGATAAAAACCTTTACTATCATTGTCTCATCGTGGTTTGACTGCCACGGCTTGCAAATATAACCGATTTGTCGCTGGTGGGAGCCTGTTGAAACCATGATTGTGCGTATTGTTGCCCTTGCATTACTTAGCCTGTCTGCGGCCAGCGTGCAGGCAGAAAAAATTAATGAGAGCTACAGTTTCGCTCAACTGGGCACGGCGAAGTACGCTGCCGGGTTCACACACTTCGATTATGCTAACCCGGCCGCACCGAAGGGCGGCAGCGCAACACTTTCTTCTATTGGTACCTTTGATAATTTCAACCGCTTCGCCCTGCGTGGCAGCCCCGGGGTGGGTACGGACACGTTGTATGACCGCTTATTTACCTCATCTGATGACGAAGTCGGCAGCCTGTATCCATTGATTGCGGAATTTGCCCGTTATCCGGATGATTATCGTTGGGTAGAAGTGACCCTCAATCCACGGGCGCGTTTTCAGGATGGTTCACCGATTACCGCTGCGGATGTGGCCTTTACCTTCAATATGTTTATGACGCAGGGCGTGCCGCAGTATCGGGTGTTTTACAAAGGGGTGACAGTGAAAGCGCTTTCACGCCTCACCGTACGCTTCGATCTGCCGAAGGGAGACCGCGATAAGATGATGTCGCTGATCTCTTCTCCCGTGTTTCCGGAAAAATTCTGGAAAAATCGCAATCTCGGGGAACCCCTGCCCTCCCCTCCTCTTTCCAGCGGACCTTATCGTATTTCTGCGTATAAAGTGGGCCAGTCGATAACCTATTCGCGGGTGAAAGACTACTGGGCGGCAGATTTACCGGTGAATAAAGGCCGCTATAATTTCGATACGATCCGCTACGACTATTATCTTGACGACAACGTCGCCTTTGAGGCCTTTAAAGCCGGCGCATTTGATTTTCGTACCGAAGGGTCGGCCAAGAAATGGGCTACGCAGTACAGTGGTTCGAATTTCGAACGCGGATATATCATTAAAGAACAGGTGCCGAATACCGTTGCCACAAACACCCAGTGGCTGGCATTTAATACCCAGAAGCCTCAGTTTGCCGACCGTAAGGTACGCGAAGCCATGTCGCTGCTGTTTGATTTTGAATGGATGAACAAGGCCCTGTTTTATAATGCTTATAAACGTGTCGACAGCTATTTTCAGAATACCGAGTATGCCGCGCGCCACTTTCCTGATGCCAAAGAGCGTGAGATCCTTGGCCCCTTAAAGGGCCAGTATCCGCAGGAGGTGATCGATAAGATCTATCAACCTGCGAAATCTGACGGCACGGGTTACGACCGGGAAAAACTGTTGCAGGCGCTGGCGCTACTGAACCAGGCAGGCTGGGAGCTGAAAAACCAGCGGCTGGTTAACAGTAAGACCGGCAAACCCTTTACGTTTGAGCTGCTGCTGCGCAGCGGCGGCAACGACCAATGGGTTCTCCCCTTCCAGCACAACCTGGCGCGGGTCGGCATTACCATGACGGTGCGTCAGGTTGACAGTTCGCAATATCTGGCACGCCTGCGGAAACGTGACTTTGATATGCTGCCGACCGTTTATTCGGCCTTTCCTACGCCCGATACTGGCCTGCAGTTTTACTGGGCCACGTCCTATATGGACTCCAGTTACAATACGCCTGGCGTGAGCAGTCCGCTGCTTGACGACCTGATCACCCGCATTAATCAGAATCAGGGCAATGCCGAGGCACTGTTGCCGCTGGGCCGCGTCCTGGATCGCGTGCTGCTGTGGAACTATTACATGATCCCGATGTGGTATACCGCCAATGACCGTTACGCATACTGGAACAAGTTTTCGATGCCAGCCACGCGCCCAACCTATGCGCAGGGTTTTGATAACTGGTGGTACGATGTCAACAAAGCCGCACAGTTGCCGGCGCAACGTCGCTAAGGAGTCTGACTGTGGGTGCTTATTTACTTCGTCGTTTATTGCTGATTATCCCAACGCTCTGGGCGATCATCACTATCAACTTTTTCATTGTGCAGATCGCACCGGGCGGCCCGGTAGATCAGGCGATTGCTAATATTGAGTTTGGTCAGACGACCGGCCTCCCCGGCGCCGGGGCGGAAGGTTCGGCTCACGGGCGTAGCTCGCTTAACGCCGCGCCGGGCGACGGTCAGTACCGGGGTTCACGCGGCCTGGACCCGGAAGTGATTGCCGAGATTACCAAACGTTACGGCTTCGACAAACCGTTGCATGAGCGCTACTTCACCATGTTGTGGAACTACGTGCGCTTTGACTTTGGCGACAGCCTGTTTCGTAGCAGCTCAGTAATCCAGCTGATCAAAGAGAGCCTGCCAGTGTCGGTGACGCTCGGGCTCTGGAGCACGTTGATTATTTATCTGGTCTCGATACCGCTGGGCATAAAAAAGGCGGTGCGCAACGGGAGTGCCTTTGATATCTGGAGCAGCACGCTGATCATCGTGGGTTACGCCATTCCGTCTTTCCTGTTCGGTATCATGCTGATTGTGCTGTTTGCCGGGGGCAGTTATCTCGACTGGTTCCCACTACGCGGGCTGGTTTCCCCGCAGTTTGATTCCCTGCCGTGGTATGGCAAAGTCACCGATTATCTCTGGCATATCTGCCTGCCGGTACTGGCAACGGTGATTGGCGGTTTTGCTACGCTCACCATGCTGACCAAAAACTCATTTATGGATGAGATCCGCAAGCAGTATGTTGTTACCGCCCGCGCTAAAGGGCTGGACGAGAAAAAAATTCTTTATCGCCACGTGTTCCGTAACGCCATGCTGTTGGTGATTGCCGGGTTCCCGGCCACCTTCATCAGTATGTTTTTCACTGGTTCACTGTTAATCGAAGTGATGTTCTCACTCAACGGGCTGGGATTGCTGGGCTACGATGCCACGATCCAGCGCGATTACCCGGTGATGTTCGGCACGCTGTATATTTTCACCCTGATTGGCCTGCTACTGAATATCCTGAGCGATATCACCTATACGCTGGTCGACCCGCGCATTGATTTTGAGGGCCGCTAATGAGCCGTTTAAACCCGATTAATCAGGCGCGCTGGGCGCGATTCCGCCATAACCGCCGGGGTTACTGGTCGCTGTGGATCTTTGCCGTGCTGTTTATTCTGTGTCTTGGTGCAGAGCTGTTAGCCAATGATAAACCGCTGGTGGTGCATTATCAGGATCGCACTTACTTCCCGCTGCTGGTCAACTATCAGGAGAGTGATTTTGGTGGCCCGCTGGCAACCCCGGCTGACTACCAGGATCCGTGGCTGAAATCGCGTCTGGACCAGAATGGTTGGGCCATCTGGGCACCGATCCGCTTTGGTGATGATACGATTAACTTTGCCAGTACCGTTCCCTTCCCTTCGCCCCCCTCCACGCAGAACTGGCTCGGGACCGATGCTAACGGTGGCGATGTGCTGGCGCGCATTCTTTACGGCACACGTATCTCCCTGCTGTTTGGTCTGATGCTGACGATTGCCTCCAGCGTGATGGGTATTTTCGCCGGAGCGGTGCAAGGCTATTTTGGCGGGCGGGTCGATCTCTGGGGGCAGCGTTTTATTGAAGTCTGGTCCGGTATGCCAACGCTGTTTCTGATTATCCTGCTCTCCAGCGTGATTCAGCCCGGCTTCTGGTGGCTGCTGGGGATCACCGTGCTGTTTGGCTGGATGGGACTGGTCGGCGTGGTGCGTGCAGAGTTCCTGCGTACCCGTAACTTTGACTACATCCGTGCCGCGCAGGCAATGGGTGTGAGCGACTGGCGCATTATGTCTCGCCATATGCTGCCAAATGCGATGGTTGCCACACTGACCTATCTGCCTTTTATTCTCTGCGGATCAATCACCACGCTGACCTCGCTGGACTTTCTCGGCTTTGGTCTGCCGCTCGGCTCACCTTCGCTGGGCGAACTGCTGTTACAGGGTAAAAATAACCTGCAAGCCCCATGGCTCGGCCTGACCGCCTTCTTCTCACTGGCGATCCTGCTGTCGCTGTTAATCTTTATTGGTGAAGCCGTACGCGACGCCTTTGACCCCAGCAAGGTGTATTGATATGGCGCTGCTCACGATTCAGGATCTCAGTATCGCGTTCCGTCAGGGTGGCGTAGAACGTCGTGTTGTGGATGGGCTGTCACTATCCGTGGATGCCGGTGAAACGCTGGCACTGGTGGGTGAGTCGGGTTCAGGGAAAAGTGTCACTGCCCTGTCGGTGATGCGTCTGCTGCCCACACCGCCGGTGGTCTATCCGCAGGGCGATATTCTGTTTGATGGAAAAAGCGTGCTACACGCTGAGGAAAGTACGCTAAGGGGCCTGCGAGGCAACCGCATCGCGATGATCTTCCAGGAACCGATGGTATCGCTGAACCCCCTGCACAACATCGAAAAACAGCTGTATGAGGTGCTGTCACTGCATCGTGGTATGCGCCGTGAAGCCGCACGCGCTGAGATGCTGACCTGCCTCGATCGGGTGGGCATCCGCCAGGCCGCCAGCCGTCTGAATGATTTCCCGCACCAGCTTTCCGGCGGTGAACGCCAGCGCGTGATGATTGCCATGGCGCTGCTGACGCAGCCTGAACTGCTGATCGCCGATGAGCCGACCACCGCACTGGATGTCACGGTGCAGGCACAGATCCTCACCCTGCTGAAAGAGCTCAAGCAGGAGCTGAATATGGGCCTGCTGTTTATCACCCACAACCTGAATATTGTGCGACAGCTGGCGGATAGTGTGACCGTGATGCGTAACGGTCAGGGCGTGGAACATAACAGCACCCATCAGCTTTTCAGCGCCCCTCAGCACGCTTACACACAGCAGTTACTGAACGCGGAACCCGAAGGCCAGCCGGATCCGGCTGACGAGCAGGCCGAGCCGTTGCTGCGCGTGGAAAATCTGGCCGTCGCGTTCCCGATCAAACAAGGTTTGATGAGGCGCACCGTGGGTTATCATCATGCGCTGAAGTCACTGAGTTTCACGCTGCGGCCAGGAGAGAGCCTGGGCCTGGTGGGAGAATCAGGCTCCGGTAAAAGCACCACCGGGCTGGCGTTGCTGCGTCTGCTGCATTCGCAGGGGGAAATCTGGTTTAAGAACCAGCCTCTGCACCTGTTGAACCGCAAAAAAATGCTGCCCGTCAGGCGCCAGATTCAGGTGGTGTTCCAGGATCCTAACTCCTCACTCAACCCGCGCCTGAACGTTTTGCAGATTATCGCCGAAGGTTTGCAGGTACATCATCCTGAACTGAGTCACGCTGAACGCGAAGCACGGGTCATCACCGCAATGCAGGAAGTGGGGCTGGACCCTGAGACGCGTCAGCGTTATCCCTCTGAGTTTTCCGGCGGGCAGCGCCAGCGCGTGGCTATCGCCAGGGCATTGATCTTACAACCGCAGCTGATCATCCTTGATGAACCGACCTCATCGCTTGATCGTTCGGTGCAAAAACAGATCCTGACATTGCTGAAAAAGCTTCAGCAACAGCACCGTCTGGCCTATATCTTTATCAGCCATGATTTACGCGTTGTGCGATCACTGTGTCATCAGGTAGTGGTACTGCGTCAGGGGGAAGTGGTTGAACAGGGTGAGTGTGAGCAGGTATTTAGCGCACCGCAGCAGAGCTATACACAACAGTTACTCACGCTGGCCTGACGCTGAATGGCGATCAGGCACTGCGGTCGCTAAGAAAAGGTTCGGCAATACCAACGCCGAAACTTTTCAGTCGGCAGGTTGCTGCGCATTCATCATCACGATGAACAAAGAGACAAGGTTCCCCTTCCCACTCGACCACCGAACATACCAACTGAATTTCCGCGAGCGCCGACTCAATCTTCTGCATGGTTTCCCATGCCGACTCGCCGCTATGGCTCAGCAGGCGCAACCCGATAAGATCGTCATCGCCGTTCAGACCGTTAAGGGTCTGTGCTTCAATGACCTGTCCGACCGGGCCGGCACACCAGTGATAGCGTTGCGGCAGTCGATGTACCACTGAATGTTGTAACGTATTCACCAGAGCTCCCCAGAGCGATTTTTAAACAATATTTTCACAAATAATTCACAAGGTAAATCATCAATTCTCGCTAACAGATTAACCTGTTAATTACTGGAACTATTTACCCTGTGTCAGAGCATCGGCTGACATGAAAAATCACGTATCCGGCCCCATTTTTGAGAGATGCCTCTCATTTATTCGTTATATTTACCGCGTTCGCCGGGTGATAACAACCGTTTTCGCTGCAATGTTGTTACTTTTTTATGGAAATTTTTTTACAAAAAATCAACATCCTGAGCAGGGTTTTTAGGCCGGGAGGCGAGATTTGGGGAGCCAGTGGGGTGAGAGAGGGTTGTCATTACGCCGGGAGACATTTTTCGCACGGGCCGATCGCAACACATGATCGGCCCTACACGACTCGTCAGCCCGCAGGGACAGATTTGCGCGGTCGCGAAGCGTAGATAAACAACATGATGGACGTGGTGGCGCAGATAAAGATGGCGCTGACCATGGGCCACGCGCTGGTGAACGTAATCGTGGAGAGCAGTGCGCCTGCCAGCGCGCCCACGCCGAAGCGTAGCGTACCCGCCAGCGAGGAGGCGGTTCCTGCCATATGCGGAAATTCTTCCAGAATCACCGCCATCGCATTAGACGAGACCATTGCCACGCAGCCGATAAACATCGCCACGCCGAACACCAGTGGTATAAAACCAAGATTCAGCGCACTCACCACCACCAGCCAGACGCCCATCGAGAACTGGATTAACAGCCCAAAACGGAACATCACCAGCGGACCAAAGCGGCGCACGCAACGGCTGTTTAGCAGCGTCATCAGGAACAGAAACACCACGTTCAGCGCAAAATAATAACCAAAATCCTGCGGCGAAATATGGTTCAGCTCGATATAGACAAACGGCCCGACGTTCAGAAATGAGAACAACCCGGCGAACGAGAATCCACTGGCCAGCATATAGCTGAACACCCGCTTGTGACGAAACAGAGAGAGGAAGTTACGCAACGTGGTACGCAGGCTGAACGGTTGCCGTTTGTCCTTCGGCAACGTCTCTTTGATTTGGGTCACCACCAGCAGCGTGGTGACCACCGCTGCCGCCGAGATGGTCCAGAAAATGGCATGCCAGCTCCAGATCAGCAGCATCCAGCCCCCAACAATCGGTGCCAGCAGGGGTGCAATGGTGGTGACCAGCATGACAAAGGACATCATGCGGGAAAACTCCTCTTTCGAGTAGCTGTCACGCATCAGTGCACTGATCACCACGCTGCCCGCCGCCGCCGACAGGCCGTGCAGAAAACGCAGTGTGATCAACTGATCGATAGTCTGCGCCAGAGCACAGGCGGCAGCCGCAATAGCAAAAATCAGCGTTCCTGCCGCAATCACCGGTTTGCGGCCAAAGCTGTCAGCCAGCGGCCCGTAGACCAGCTGACCCAGGGCAAAACCGAGAATATACGCGTTCAGCGTCATCTGTACGCTGCCCGCTGACACCGCGAATTCGCGGGCAATCTGCGGTAAGGCAGGAAGATACATATCGATCGACAGCGGCATAAGCATCGCCAGCAGCCCGAGGATCACCACCAGTCCCATGGAGGAATTCTTATCTTTTGCCACTCACCTGCCCCTCTGCTGGACAAAAATTCACTAACGCGTCAGTCCGACGCTGGCAATTTCTTCTGCGGTTAAAGGACGATACTCACCGGGTTCCATCTCTGTATCGAGCGCAATCGCACCAATACGTTCACGATGCAGCCCCACGACGTGGTTCCCCACCGCGGCAAACATACGTTTTACCTGGTGATAGCGCCCTTCGCTGATGGTCAGACGTACCTGATGCGGATCAATCACTTCCAGCGTAGCAGGTTTGGTCAGCGTCTTCTCATTGTGCAGCTGAACGCCGTCAGCAAACTGCTGTGCGGTATCGTCACTGAGCGGAGATTCCAGCGTCACCAGATAGGTTTTTTCACAGTGATGGCGCGGAGACGTGATGCGGTGGGACCACTGACCATCATCGGTCATCAGCACCAGACCGGTAGTATCAATATCCAGACGCCCGGCGGCATGCAGCTTCCAGGCGGAAGGTTCTTCAAGGAAGAACAGCACCGTCGGGTGATCGGGATCCTCAGTGGAACAGACATAACCGACCGGCTTATTCAGCATAAAGTAGCGCGGGCCATGCTGCTGTTGCAGCGGATTGCCATCATATTCAACCGCGCTGTCCGGGCTCAGTTTAAATGCACTATCGCGTACAACGTCACCGTCTACGGTCACTTTCTTTGCACGAATCTCACGCCCGGCGATGACACGGCTGACTTCCAGTTGCTGGGATATAAATTTATCAAGTCGCATTAACTCTGCACTGCCTGTAATTAGTTTGGAGTGGAAACTGACGATAATCGTCTTTTGATGTGGCGCAGAACGCTCATCCGGAATGGAACAGGGAGTATAGCGGCAGAAGGGGCTGAGGCACAGAGGGGATCGTATTCTTATGGCGCTTTCATGGCATAATGTCCCTTTATTGCTGCTTTACAGGTCTTCATGTCGTTCACCCTACGTCCCTATCAGCAGGAAGCCGTGGATGCCACCATCCGCTATTTCCGCCACACGTCGCAACCTGCGGTCATTGTACTGCCTACCGGAGCCGGTAAAAGCCTGGTGATTGCAGAACTGGCACGGGTCGCACGCGGGCGCGTGCTGGTGCTGGCCCACGTGAAAGAGCTGGTGGCGCAGAACCACAGTAAATATCAGGCATATGGGCTGGAAGCCGATATCTTTGCCGCCGGACTGCAACGTAAAGAGAGTCATGCCAAGGTGGTGTTTGGTAGCGTGCAGTCAGTAGCACGAAATCTGGCGCAGTTCAGTGCGGAATTTTCGCTGCTGATTATCGACGAATGCCACCGCATCAGCGATGCCGACGACAGCCAGTACCAGCAAATTATCAATCAGCTTCGCCAGCATAACCCGCAGCTCCGGCTGCTGGGCCTGACCGCCACACCGTATCGCCTGGGCAAAGGCTGGATTTATCAGTTCCATTATCACGGCATGGTCAGAGGCGACGAACGCGCCTTCTTTCGCGACTGCATCTATGAGCTACCGTTGCGCTATATGATCAAACACGGCTTTCTGGTGCCGCCAGAGCGGCTGGATATGCCGGTGGTGCAGTATGATTTCAGTCGTTTACAGGCGCAGGAAAACGGCCTGTTCAGCGAGGCGGACCTCAACCGTGAACTGAAACAGCAGCAGCGTATTACGCCGCACATTATCCAGCAGATTGTTGAATTTGCCCAACAGCGGGAAGGCGTGATGATTTTCGCCGCCACGGTCGACCATGCGCGTGAAGTGCTCGGATTGCTGCCGGGCAGTAAAGCCCTGATCAGCGCGGGCACCCCGGCTGTCGAGCGTGACGCGCTGATTGCCGCATTTAAAGCACGTGAACTGCGGTATATGGTCAATGTGTCGGTGCTGACGACGGGGTTCGATGCGCCGCATGTTGATCTTATCGCTATTCTGCGCCCCACGGAATCAGTCAGCCTGTATCAACAAATTGTCGGACGTGGGCTGCGGCTCAGTCCTGGCAAAACAGACTGTCTAATCCTCGACTATGCCGGTAACCCCCACGATATTTTTACCCCGGAAGTCGGTGCGCCCAAGGGTAAAAGTGATAATCAGCCGGTGCAGGTTTTCTGCCCTGGCTGTGGTTTTGCCAATACCTTCTGGGGCAAAACCACTCAGGATGGCACCCTTATCGAACACTTTGGCCGTCGCTGCCAGGGCGTGCTGGAGGATGATGACGGGCTGCGTGAACAGTGTGATTACCGTTTTCGCTTTAAAAACTGCCCACACTGTCATGCTGAAAATGATATTGCCGCACGCCGCTGCCGGGAGTGTGATGCAATCCTTGTTGACCCTGACGATATGCTGAAAGCCGCACTGAAACTGAAAGATGCGCTGGTGCTGCGCTGTGCGGCGATGGTGCTGGAGAACGGGAGCGACGACCAGGGCGAATGGCTGAAGGTGCGTTACTACGATGAAGAAGCGACCGAAGTCAGCGAGCGCTTTCGTTTAAAAACCCCGGCGCAGCGCACCGCCTTTGAGCAGCTATTTCTGCGCCCGCATCAACGTGCACCCGGCGTACCGCTGTGCTGGAAGAGCGCTGCCGATATCATTGCGCTTCAGCCGCTGCTGCGTCATCCCGATTTCGTCGTCGCGCGTAAACAGCGCCATTACTGGCAAGTGCGCGAGAAAGTGTTTGATTACCAGGGACGTTTCCGCCGGGCCAACGAATTACGTTAAAACAGACGGATTGCCGCTCCTGCTCTGCTTTCCGACTTAATACATTGCCTGAAAAGGCAAACCCGGGTATAATTCCGCCCGCTTTTAACTGGCTTTGCCGGATAAAAGCTGAACAATCCACCTGTTGCTGGGTCGCCTGTAGCAGGAATAAAACTTGAAGAGACTTAAAAATGTTCACTATTAATGTTGAAGCTCGTAAAGAGCAGGGCAAGGGTGCGAGCCGCCGCCTGCGTTTAGCTAACAAATTCCCAGCCATCATCTATGGCGGAAATGAAGCAGCTGTTGCTATCGAACTGGACCACGACTCTGTTATGAACCTGCAGGCGAAGCCTGGTTTCTACGACGAAGTTCTGACCCTGGTTGTTGATGGCAAAGAAACTAAAGTAAAAGTGCAGGCTGTTCAGCGTCACCCGTTCAAGCCAAAACTGCACCACATCGACTTCGTTCGCGCTTAATCGCCCGTTCGTTTTAGATGTGAAAAAAACGCCGCTTAATGCGGCGTTTTTTTTCGTCTATTTTCCGCTGGTACGGCGCTGCAACTGGTCGCGCAGGTTAGGCGGTGTCCCTTTAATGGTCAGCGTGTCAGTGGTCGGATCCCAGAAGATACGTTCACCTAACAGCATTGCGTCAAAGTTGATCGTCAGCCCGCCGCCGCTGCCGGCAAATTTGGTCAACTGGCGCAGCGTACTGCGGTCTGCCGGGAAGCTCTCTTCCAGCTCGTAACCCTGTTCCTGAGTAAAGGCCTGGAAGGTTTTGTCTCCCAGCGGGGCCAGCTCATTCGACAGGCCTTCCAGTTCAATCTCTTCACCGGATTTAAGCTGCTCGTTGCAATAAGTGGAAACCTGCTGGCGGTAGTTTTGCCGCTCATTTTTATCGAGGCTGGCTTCGGCACAGTAGTCATCCACCGCCTGTAGCAGGCCACGGTTCTGCGCTTTTGTATCCAGGCCCACGCTGGCACCGAGGAAGTCCATAAAGAAATCAGCCACTTTACGCCCCACCCGCCCACGCAGGAAGGTCAGGTAACGAGTCGATTCCGGGTTGGTTTCCCACTCGGTCAGATCGATGCGTGCCACGATATCGGCATGATTGATGTCCAGATAGTGGGTCGTGCTGATATCCAGCTCTTCGTTAACACGCATGCTGTTCTGGCTGTTCAGTACCGCAATCAGCAAATACTCAACCGCCAGATAGCGATAGTGACCGAATAACACCACGCCACCCTCTGCGAACGGATACTTGCTCAGCTCATCGCGCAGGCGTGCACTGGCGGCGCGGCTAAACGCCAGGAAATCATTCTCGCCCTTACGACAGTTGCGTAATGCATCGGCGAGTTCGCTCTCTTCATTAAACAGGCCATAGGCTTTGCTCTTGGCACTGTAAACGCGATGCAGCTCTTCCATCATTGCCGTCACGGGCGCGTTGGACGGTAACAGTGAATCTCGCAGCACCAGCTCCAGCGTCTGTTCGTCACGCTTGATCATCTGGTGAAGGGCAATCTGGGTGATATCCAGACTCATGGTAAACTCTCCTTTAAGCACAGGCGCGTATTCAATCACTGTGCGACTTTACGATCAACTGTCAGAACGATGCACAGTCCATTCGCGCGTCATTACGATAAAAATGCAGAAAAAAGCACGTTCTTACGGTAAGATAGCGCCCTTTAAACCTCAGTATAAAATTGACGTTATGGCACAATCATCCCGCTACAGCAACGAGCGCGTGGAGAAGATCCTCGCAGAAATGGTCCAGGTTCTGGAATCAAACCAGACCCCAACCGATCTTTCCCTGATGGTATTGGGGAATATGGTGACCAACTTACTTAACACCAGCGTGTCACCGGCACAGCGCCAGGCAATGGCACGTTCGTTTGCCGATGCCCTGCAGGCGTCGGTACGCGATGACCAAGCCCACTGATGAGATGATCCTGATTCCGATATGGTAACAAATCGACAGCGCTACCGTGAAAAAGTGTCCCAGATGATTAGCTGGGGGCATTGGTTCGCCCTGTTTAACATCATCTTTGCGCTTATTCTGGGTAGCCGTTACCTGTTTGTCTCCGACTGGCCAGCCTCGCTGGCCGGTCGCATCTACTCATTCAGCAGCTGGATTGGCCATTTCAGCTTTATTGTTTTCGCTGCCTATCTGCTGATTATATTTCCACTGACCTTTGTGGTGATGTCGCAGCGCCTGCTGCGCTTTCTCTCTGCGATTATCGCGACTGCCGGGCTGACGCTGGTTCTGGTGGATAGTGCGGTGTTTTCCCGCTTCCACCTGCACCTGAACCCGGTCGTCTGGGAGCTGGTGGTCAACCCCGACCAAAGTGAGATGGCCCGTGACTGGCAACTGATGTTTATCAGCGTACCGGTCATCTTCCTGGTGGAGATGCTGTTTGCCACCTGGAGCTGGCAGAAACTGCGCAGTCTGAACCGTCGCAGCTTTGGTAAACCCCTGGCCGGGCTGTTTATCAGCGCCTTCTTTGCCAGCCACCTGATGTACATCTGGGCGGATGCCAATTTCTACCGTCCAATCACTATGCAGCGCTCGAACCTGCCGCTCTCTTATCCGATGACCGCGCGACGCTTCCTTGAGAAGCACGGCCTGCTGGATGCTCAGGAATATCAACGCCGCCTGGTACAACAGGGTAACCCTGAAGCCGTGTCAGTCGCTTATCCGCTCAGCGATATCACCTTCAGTGATAAAGGCACGCGTAACAACCTGCTGGTGATTACCGTTGATGGGCTGAATGAAGCCTCGATGGCGAAATCATTGCCCAACCTGACACGTTTTGCCGAAAGTAACGTGCGCTTCAGCCAGCATTTCAGCTCAGGCGCTACGGAAGACAGTGGATTATTTGGCCTGTTCTACGGCATCTCACCAAGCTATATGGATGGCGTGCTGTCATCGCGTATTCCCTCAACGCTGATCACGGCGTTGGGGCAACAGGGTTACCAACTGGGTCTGTTTGCCAGCGACGGTTTCAACTCGCCGCTGTATCGCCAGGCCCTGCTCACCGACTTCTCTTTACCGACATCGCAGAGCCAGTCGAATGCGGATACCACTCGTCAGTGGCAGCGCTGGCTGGACGGACATAAAAACGAAGGTACGCCGTGGTTCTCCTACCTGTCGTTGTCGACATCTGACAGCAGTGATAGCGCCGATAAGCAGAGCGCTCGTCACTACAACCGCGCCGCGGCCAGTGTAGACCAGCAGATCCAGACGGTGCTGACGACCCTGGAACAAAAAGGATTACTGGCGAACACCGTGGTGGTGATCACCGCCCAACACGGCGTGGTGCTGGAAGGCGATACCACGCCGGGAAATCGTGAAATGTTGCAGGTACCTCTGGTGGTTCACTGGCCGCAAACCCCTGCGCAAACCGTCAATAAGTTGACAGATCATCAGGATATAATGACCACCCTGATGCAGCGCCTGCTGCACGTCAACACGCCAGCGGTTGATTACTCGCAGGGCGAGGATCTGTTTGCTGCCCAGCGACGTCACAACTGGGTTGCCAGCAGCACCCATCATCAACTGCTGATCACCACCCCGCAGGAGACGCTGGCGCTGGATAACAATGGGGGCTATGCTGCCTGGGATTTGCAGGGCCAGCCGTTGAAAGATCACAAGCCGCAGCTGGCATTGTTGTTACAGGTTCTGACTGACGAAAAACGATTTATCGCAAATTAGCTGTATAAATCTAGAGCAGTCAACGCGTTAGCGGGTTGCAATCAGGATGCAGTTGGGTAATATAGATGACTCTGTCGGCGCGTAGCGCAGCCTGGTAGCGCATCGTCATGGGGTGGCGAGGGTCGAGAGTTCAAATCTCTCCGTGCCGACCAATTTTTATCTTACCCCACAATGACTTACCTATATTTAACCTTCCTTAGCCTGGTGGCTTATTGTGGCTCACGCCGTAAGAGACCTTACCACCACTAACAGAACCATTAGTTTCATTTCAAAGCCCCCTGAACAACACCAGATTTAATTAGCCACACTTTCCCGGATGGGTAGAAAACAACATCAAACAAACCCTGTTGATAACTCTTAGTTCCGTTAGGTGCTGATTCAGTCAATACAGCAGGCTTACCCTCAACAGAAACGATACCTAAACTATCCTGCTTAACGACCACGCCGTACCCTTTCCACACTTTGACTTTATGCGCTGATTGAGCATGAAATTTTACAGTGCTTGCATTACGTAAAGCCTGATTTTCAGCAGCTCCGACAATAGCCGCTTGACGATTTTGTTCTGCAAGGTAGCACGTATCACGGCTGATGCCTTGAGCCTCACAGGAAGCCAAACGTGAAGCCTGAGAGCTACATCCAGCGAATAACACAGCAGCAACAATAAATAGTTTTTTCATAAACTTAATGCCCTAATTAAAAAATGTGATGAAAGTCACCATCATCACTAATTAAAGTCACTGTATCGGATTAATGAATCCAAATCTTGACACTAGTCAATAAATCACACAGCACACTACCTAAAGACTTTTTTAAGACTAAATAACTAATAATTAGCCTTAACTGTAGGGACGTGTAAGACGGCGTTAACTGTTTAGTTGGGGCGATCTGAGGGGGTAACTGGGCCAGCGTTGACGGTGAACCGGGGTGGCCGACCTTCTGTTTCGGTCGACCAGTGTTGCAGGCCAGCCTCCTGATGCACACCCTCAGCACGGGTCGCTCGGAAAAAATGATCGCGCCCTGCAAGAGATCGCATTGTTTTTACGCTCTTTTTTTCGTCGATTCTCTGCATTTTTCCGTCAAAAAACGTGGCGAAACTCTCAATCTTCATCACTGAAACAAAACTGTCACAGTAATATCATACGCTGTCGCTAGACTTTCATCGCACTGTCAGACAGGGATAACTCAAATGGCCATTATCAAAGCAAAAAACTTCAAAGACGCAGAAGAACTGCTTCATTCAGGTATCAGTAAAGTGGAACTGGCTTATGACATCGGTAGTGACGACTTCTTTCGTCTTGCCAGCCAGTGGTGCGATCGTGGCGCCAAGATCTCCAAAGGCCACGATCACTTCGTTGTCTCACTGAAAAGTTTCGCGATCCCCCCTAATCACTGATTAACGCCTTTATTTTGATATCCAGCCACTAACCTGTTTAAATAAATCATCTTATTTGAACAGGTTAGCGGCTATGACTGCACTGCACCTCCCGTCTTACCCGCCTTTTATTTCACACTGCACCCTGCAACCGCTGGCCGAGCATCCCGATATCTATCTGCTGGATGCACACTACGATGCCGCGCATTTCACGGAATCCCTGTTTACCACGCTGACTATCCCTGCGCCTGAACACTTACAGCGGGCAGTCAAAAAGCGCCGTGCTGAATATCTGGCCAGCCGCTACTGCCTGCAACAGGCGCTGACAAGCTGGGGTATTCCCTCGTTTTTGCTGCGTAATACCCCCGATCGCGCCCCCATCTGGCCACAAGGTATCAACGGGTCACTGTCGCACACCCACCAGCAGGTCTGCGCACTGCTGACGCGTCGTCAGGATCGGCTGCTCGGCGTTGACTGTGAACGTATTATGACGCCGCAGGTCGCCCATGAGACGCACCCCATGCTGATCACCGCAGCAGAGAAAGCACGCCTGGAACTGAGTGAAGTTCCCTTTACGACGGCGCTGACCGTGGCTTTTTCGCTAAAGGAGAGTCTGTATAAGGCGCTTTACCCGCGGGTGTTGCAGTTTATGGATTTCAGTGCAGCGGAAGTGATTCAGTGCAGTGCCGACTTACAGCACATCAGCCTGCGTCTGACGCAGACAATTTCCGGGGAGATGGTGGTCGGGAGAATTTTTGAGGGAAGAGCCATACTGCAACCCGATCAGGTGATCACCTGGATTATCGGGCCGCAGCAGCGCAGAGATTAACGGGATGCATCGTGATGACGCTGTTGCAGCGACGGCAGATCGTGTAGATCCACACCGTACAGCTCAACCATCGGCATCATTGCCTCAATCACCCGACAGCTGTCTAATGTTGCCATGCCAGAGGGTGCCTGAAAAAATCGCGTGAAGTGCAGCCAAATACCTTTCATCATTTATTCCTCTGTTAACCGCCTGTCGCATCAGGCTTCAAGTGAAGCTTTATTAAACCCGACTCCCCCCGCCAGACAAAATACCCATTTCGCACAGCCTTTGCCGATTCCCGGCAAACGTGGGTTAATCCCATTTCCCGACTGATATAAGCCAGATTTGTTGTTTTACAGCAGCGGACCCTCCTTCAATAATTGCCAGCAACTGATACCGTTCAAGGATGCATTATGGCTTACCGACTGAGCTTACTGGATAAAAGCCCCCTGGCTGAAGGCGAAACCGCGGCGGTTGCGCTGGCACGAACCCTGACCCTGGCGCAACGGGCGGAAGAACTGGGTTATCACCGCATCTGGCTGGCAGAACACCACAACACGGCCGCACTGGCCAGCCCGTCACCGGAAGTGCTGATCGCCTGGATCCTCGCCCACACGCGCCACATCCGTGTCGGTTCCGGTGGCGTGATGTTGCAGCACTACAGCCCGTATAAAGTCGCGGAAAACTTCAATTTGCTGGCATCACTGGCCCCTGGCCGCGTCGATTTGGGCGTGGGTAAAGCGCCGGGCGGGCTGCCGCTGTCCACGAAAGCATTACAGCAGGGTGTAAACGCGGAAGAGAAAGGGGATTTTGCCAGCCAGCTGCGCGCGCTGGATCAGTGGCTGAGCGCCTCCCCTGCCCCTGAAGGTGAAGACCAGCTGCTGGCCACGCCGGTACCACCGCGCCCGGCAACTCGTTTTCTGCTGGGTGCCAGCGAAGCCAGCGCTCAGCTGGCCGCCGAGCTGAACTGGCAGTTCGTGTTTGCCGCCCACCTGAATGGCGACAAGCAGGAACTGGAACGCGCCCTGACGGCTTACCGCACACACAGCAAAGGACAATCCGCGCTGCTGGCCGTGCAGGCCATTGTTGCCGATAGCGAAGCCGAAGCCGATCTGCTGGCGGCGGATTTACAGCACTTCCGCGTGCATGTGGATAACGGCCAAAGCGTCACGGTCGGCAATCTGGCCCAGGCCGAGGCCTTTATTCGCCAGTCCGGCGCGAAACAGTACCGGATTGAACCACGTGAATCCGCAGTACTGAAAGGCACCGCCGCAGAGGTTCACGCCCATCTGGACGCGCTGCATCAGCGTTTCGGGGTGGAAGAATTCATTATTGACACCCCGATCAGTGCAGGTGTTCCACGCCTGAAATCCCTGCAACTGCTGGCCACCCACCAGCTGGTTGCCGCATAAGGAGCCGGACCATGAGCCACTCTCTTGCACAGCAGCTCGTCGCCTGGCGCCGTGAACTGCACCAGTATCCTGAGCTGTCGAACGAGGAGTTTGCCACCACGGAACGCATCACCGGCTGGCTGAAAGAAGCTGACATTACCCTCCTGCCTTTTGATCTGGCGACAGGCGTCGTGGCCGAAGTCGGTCAGGGTGAGCCGCTGATCGCCCTGCGTGCTGATATCGATGCCCTGCCGATTGAAGAGATCGTCCCGGTCGAATTCCGCTCGCAGCATCAGGGCGTGATGCACGCCTGCGGTCACGATGTGCACACCTCGGTGATTCTGGGTGCCGCAAAACTGCTTAAGGCCCGTGAAAAGAGCCTGCCCGGCCGCGTTCGCCTGCTGTTTCAACCGGCAGAAGAACGCTTTGGTGGCGCGAAAACGCTAATCAAAGCGGGTGCTTTACAGGACGTGGCAGCGATTTTCGGTATGCATAACGCCCCGGAACTGCCGGTCGGTACGTTTGAGACGCGTGGTGGCCCGTTCTACGCCAACGTGGATCGTTTTGACATCGACATTCACGGCAAAGGTGCCCATGCAGCCCGGCCGCAGGAAGGGGTGGATGCGATTGTGATCGCCAGCCAGATCGTCAGCGCCTTACAGACCCTGGTCAGCCGCAGTTACAGCCCGCTGGAATCCGTGGTGGTCAGCGTCACACGCATTGAGGGCGGCAATACCTGGAATGTGTTACCGCAGAAAGTGGTGCTGGAAGGCACAGTACGGACCCATAACGCGGCGATCCGCAGCGAGCTGCCGCAGCGCCTGCGCACGCTTATTGCAGGCATCGCCAGTGGCTTTGGTGCACGTGCCGACCTCAACTGGCATGCCGGCCCGCCGGCATTGATTAATACCGAGTACTGGGCCGAGTTCAGCAAACAGGTGGCTGCCCGTCAGGGTTACGCAGTGCAACATGCCGAACTGCAAATGGGGGGCGAAGATTTTGCCTTCTACCTGCATAACACGCCGGGCACCTTTGTCAGCATCGGCAGCAACAGTGAATTTGGTCTGCATCACCCTGGTTTTAACCCGGATGAAGCCCTGCTGTATCCCGCCGCAGAATACTTTAGCCAGCTGGCTGAAGCGGCGCTGAAGGACATCGCTTAACGGGCTGAGAACGGCCCGATTCATCTGCATTTTCACCATAATAAGAGTCATTCATCATGAAAAAATCATCCGTATTACTGGGCCTGCTCAGCGCGTCTTTGTGGCTTGGCACCACAGCAAATGCAGAAACCGTCAAGATTAACGGGACCGGGATCAGCGTCGAGGCCAATGCCACGCCGGTGCACGCGCCGCTGAATCCGGACGCCGTCAAACTGCTGCCGAAAGATCTTAAGCTGGCCGTACCGGGCAAGTTTACCGTCGCCGTTGCGGCACTGAACTCACCGCCACTGACGCTGTTCTCCGATGACAATAAAACCCTGCAAGGCAGTGAAGTGGATATCGCCCGCCTGGTGGCTGACAGCCTGGGGCTGGAGCTGAACGTGGTACCGACCTCATGGGAGGACTGGCCGCTGGGCGTCAGTTCCGGTAAGTATGACGCCGCCATCACCAACGTGACGGTGACCAAAGCGCGTAAAGAGAAGTTCGATTTCGCCACCTACCGTAAAGACTCCCTCGGTTTCTACGTGAAGTCTGACAGTAAAATCACCTCACTGACCAAAGCCGAAGATATCGCCGGGTTGCGCATTATTGTCGGCTCCGGCACCAACCAGGAAGCGATCCTGCTGGCGTGGGATGCCGAAAATCAGAAGAAAGGTCTGAAACCGTTCACGCCTAACTATGTGAAGGATGATGCTGCGCAAACGCTGGCACTGCAGTCCGGACGCGCCGATGCCTTCTTCGGCCCGAACGTGATCGGTGCATGGAAAGCCGCACTGACCGGAAAAACCAGGCTGGTGGGCAGCGTGGATGGCGGCTGGCCGAAAGCGGCCCATATCGCCGTAACGCTGAAGAAAGGTAACGGGCTGGTGACTGCCGTTAACGCCGCGCTAAATGGCGTGATCAAAGGGGGCGAGTACGACAAGGTGCTGAACCGCTGGGGCGAAGGCATTGAGCGTCTTGACCATTCTGAAATCAACCCGGAAGGCCTGGGCGACTAACGGAGGTCAGCATGAGCCATGAACAGTTCCGCCAGCTGTCGCCGGAGGCGCCTGAACTGGCGCCGATTATCGACGGGTTATTTGGTGAGTACAGCGCACGTTACGGTGACTTCTTTGCACGCGATGCCGAAGTCGAACTGACCGAATGGTATTTGTCGCCCCGGGGGATGTTTGTGGTGCTGGAGCGCGACGGGGACATTATTGCGATGGGCGCTTACAAGGCACTCGATGCCGAAACAGCAGAATTGAAACGCATCTGGACGCGCAGTGACCTGCGCCGCCAGGGCCTGGCCCTGAAGGTGCTGGTGGAGCTGGAACGCCGCGCCCTGCTGGCGGGTTATCGTCAGGTGTATCTGACCACCGGTTTCCGTCAGCCGGAGGCCGTGCGACTGTATCTGTCCCACGGTTATCAGCCGCAGTTTGATACCCGCCGTGACCCGGAAGAGTACAGCCTGCCACCGCATGATGGCCGCCTGCGCTTTACCAAGCCGTTGCACCAGAACGTCGATGCAGGAGCCGCCAATGAAACCCAGTGAAACCCTGCGCGTCGTGCCCGCACGCTACCCGCTGCGATTGGTGGGGGCGGTGATCGCGCTGTTTATTCTGGCCGTGGTGATCCAGTCCGTGGCGTTTAACCCACGCTGGGAGTGGTCAGTATTCGCTCAGTGGTTCTTTGCCCCGGCGATCCTCAGTGGTCTGGGCCAGACGCTGCTGCTGACGCTGATCGCCAGCCTGCTGAGTATCCTGCTCGGAGTGGGCCTTGCGCTGGCACGTCTCTCCCCTTCCTGGCTGCTCTCCGGGCTGGCGTTCGGTTATATCTGGCTGTTCCGCTCGCTACCGCTGATTGTGGTGCTGATTATTCTCTACAACTTCTCCTATCTGTACGACACGCTCTCACTGGGGATTCCGTTTACCCCGCTAACACTGATTGAGTATAAAACCATTGATGTGCTCGGGCAGTTCAGCACCGCGGTGATTGGGCTGACGCTGGTGCAGGCCGCCTATACCGCTGAGATTATTCGTGGCGGGATTTTAGGCGTGGATCAGGGGCAGTTTGAAGCCGCAGCCGCTCTTGGTTTACCGTCATCGCGCCGCACGCTGCGCATTATCCTGCCGCAGGCGCTGCGCTCCATTATTCCTACCGGCTTTAACGAAATCATCAGCCTCGCCAAAGGCACCGCGATGGTTTATGTGCTGGCGATGCCGGAGCTGTTTTACACCATCCAGATGGTTTACAACCGCACGCAGCAGGTGATCCCGCTGCTGATGGTGGCGGCCGTCTGGTATCTGCTGATCACCACGGTGTTATCGGTGTTCCAGCACTATGTGGAACGCTGGCTGGCCCGGGGGGCCACGCGTGAACCCGTTAGCCGCCTCGCCTCTGCGCGTCTGCGCGCCGCCGTTACCCCTGTCAGGAGCTAATCATGTCTGAAGCTATCGATCTGCACAGCGATGCCACTCTCGGTCATATTTCGATTGCCGGGGTGAGTAAAAGTTATGGCCGTTTCAAGGCGCTGGACGATGTGTCGCTGGAACTACCGCCCGGTTCCGTGACGGTGATCCTCGGTCCTTCCGGATCGGGAAAGTCCACCCTGCTGCGGGCAATCAATCATCTTGAGCGCGTGGATGAAGGTTTTATCCGTATTGATGGCGACTATATTGGCTATCAGCGTAAAGGCAATAAGCTGTATGAGCTGAAGGAAAAAGCGATCCTCAAACAGCGTATCGGCGTGGGCTATGTGTTCCAGAATTTCAATCTGTTCCCCCACCTGACGGTGCTGGAAAACATTATTGAAGCGCCGCTGGCCCATAAGCAACTGTCACGCGCCGATGCCGAAGAACGGGCTTTGCAGCTGCTCGACACGGTCGGTCTGCGCCATAAAGCCGATGCCTGGCCGCGCCATCTTTCTGGCGGGCAGCAACAGCGAGTGGCGATTGCCCGCGCGCTGGCGCTGAATCCGAAGGTGATTCTGTTTGATGAACCCACGTCGGCGCTGGACCCGGAGCTGGTCGGCGAGGTACTCGATACCATTAAGCAGCTGGCGCGTTCCGGCACAACGCTGGTCGTGGTCACGCACGAGATCGGTTTCGCCCGCGAGGTGGCGGATAATGTGGTGTTTATGGTGGAAGGGAAAATTGTGGAGCAAGGCAGCGCCGGGCAGGTGTTGAACCAGCCGCAGCATCCGAGGACCCGTCGTTTTCTGGCGAAGGTGCTGTGATAAGTCAGTATCACCATAGGGTCGGGGTACGCCTCGACCTCATCGGCAACGGGCGAGGCATGCCTCACCCCTACGAAAACCTTTATCTGTCACGGGCGAGGCGTGCCTCGCCCCTACGAAAACCTTTACCTGCCACGGGCGAGGCGTGCCTCGCCCCTACGAAAACCTTACCTCGCCCCTAGACTAATGTATCCGTCCTTTTCACGGCATCCAGCGTAGCCTGATCGCGTTCATCCCCTGTCAATTCACTCAGTGTGCCGTCACGCATCTCCAGCAGGCGATCCGCATGCAGGAAATAATGGTCATCATGACTGATGGCAAACACCGTTTTCCCCAGTGACTGCAACCACGGCAACAGCTCGCGATAGAAGATGCGGCGGAAGTGCGGGTCCTGATCGGCGGCCCACTCGTCAAGCAACAGGATATCGCGCTGCTCTGCCGTCGCCAGCAGCAGCGCAAGGCGCTTGGTCTGCCCCTTCGACAGCTTCAGGTTCAGCACGCGGTTGCCTTCCAGCTTGATTTTATCCTGCATTTTAAGGCGTTCCAGCCAGTTCTGCACCAGCGCCGGGTCAATCGCCTGCCCCTGATCATCAATCAGGCGGTCAAACAGATGCACATCGGTAAACACCGCCGAAAACAGGCGACGATAGCTCTCCATTGAGGACGCTTCCACCACCTGGCCATCCAGCAGAATGTCGCCAGACACCGGCTGATATAACCCGGTCAGCAGCATCGCCAGCGTGGATTTCCCACTGCCGTTACCGCCAATCAGGAACACCAGTTCGCCACGCTTAAGCGTCATGTTCACCGGGCCAACGTGGAAACCGTTATCGCCGTAATGGAACATCAGATTACGCAGTTCCAGCGTCTGCCAGTTTTTCGCCGCCGGAAGCTGCGGGAACTCAGCTTCATAAGGCGCCAGATTAAAGGTGTTCAGCTTGTCGAAGGCTACCTGTGCGGTCAGCAGCGTGGGCAGTGCTCCCACCGCTGAAAGCATCGGCGTGCGCAGGAACAGCAGGGTCAGCGAGTAGGTCGCCGCCACCGTGGTATCGGCCCAGCCAAGGCTGTTCGCCAGGTAAAATGCCAGCCCGATGGCGCCCAGCATCATGATATTCGACCAGTTCACCGCGCTCAGATGGTAAGTATCGGCCCGCACAATATGGTGACGATAGGTCTTTGCATCTTCGCTGTAGACGTTTTCAAAGATCTGCTGCGCGCGCTGACGGTTCAGCGCCAGCTCTTTACGCCCTTCAATAATAATCTGGAAGTCGTGATACAGACGGTCTTCCGTGTCGCGCAGCACCGCCATATGTTGATAAACGCGTGCCACCAGCAGCCAGCCGCCGATAATCGTCACCGCCACCCACACGGAGGTCACCACCATCATTTTCGGTGACAGCCAGGCCAGATAGGCCGCAGAGCCGATCGTCAGGATGATCCCCTGAATCAGCTCCGGCAGACGCACAAAAGCAATGGTGATATTACGCACATCACTGGTCAGGCTGGCCAGCAGCTGAGCGTTACCAATCTGCTCAATGCGCTCAACCCGCGTGTCGAGAATACGTTTGATAAATTCGCCGCGCAGACGATAGACGAAATGGTGGCCCAGCATGGTCAGCGCCAGCTGTGAACCCAGCGTAACCGCCATCAACAGCAGCAGCAGTCCGAGAAACTGCGGTAACACCATCACAGAGGAATTAAGGGTGACGATCAGTTCGCGGTTAATGAAAGCAATCAGTCCAATCCCCAGCGCGGCGCTAAGAAGGCTAAGCACGATCACCAGAATAAACGGCCAGCGATACTGCTTATAAACAACGTGAAGCAACTCCATGAATACGTCCCGGCAGGTAAAAAGCAGCTTGCAGTTTAATGAGAAGCAAGACGAGATCAATAACAATTCTCATTCGGGAACGTTTACACGCGGGCTAGCGGGCGCGGCGAAAGGTCAGATTGAAGCGAAAAGGCCCGGTGAGCGGATGGATGCCGGGTTTGAGCGGCAGAATACCGTGGTAACGCAGACGTGATGGCCCGCCCCAGACCACCACATCCCCCTGCTCCAGCAGCACGCGCTGGCAGGCGTCAGCGCGCTCAAAACCACCAAATAAAAAGACCGCTGGCAGCCCCAGCGATACGGACACAATAGGCTGACGCAGATCGCGTTCATCTTTGTCCTGATGCAGGGTAAGCTTTGCCCCCGGTTCGTAGCGGTTGATCAGACAGGCATCGGGGGAAAAACCACTAAACCCGGCTTCAGCGGCGCAGGTCACGGCCAGCTCCCGGAAGGAAGCGGGCATCGCGGGCCAGCGCTTGCCGCTGACGTCGTCCTGGGCGCTGTACTGGTAACCGCGTGAGTCCGTAGACCAGCCAAGATCGCCGCAGTTGGTCATCGCCACTGACATCTTATGGCCGCCGGGCGTGATGCGATGTTCAAAAGGATTCTGCGCAGCAATCTGGTTCACCTGTGCCATCAGCTCTGCGGCGCTGTCACGAACGCGGCGGCGCAGGATCACCGCGCCGTCCATCAGCGGTTCTTGCCACGGGGCATCATCGGCAAACAGATCGAGCATTGGAACTCCTTCGCGTATCAGTGTGGAGAGGATGGCGGGATAAAGGCCGCAAACTGTGGCGACATCCAGTGGCTGAAATGATCACCCTCTTTGAAAATCAGATAGACCGCCAGCTTATCACGCAATGCCAGTGCTTTGGCCTTCTCGGTACCCAGCACCATCAGCCCGGTGTCCCAGCCATCGGCTTCCAGCGCCGTGGTGGCAATCACCGTGACAGAGACCAGCTTATGCTGAATGGGGCGACCCGTTGACGGGTCAATCACGTGTGAGATGCGTTTTCCTTCCAGCTCATAATAGTTGCGATAGCTACCGGAGGTGCTGATACCGTGCCCCTGAAGGTCGACAATCGCCTGAACGGCGTTCTCCTGATCGGTCGGTTTCTGGATCGCCACCTGCCACGCATTGCCCTGGGCATTTTTGCCGCGCGTCAGCACCGCGCCGCCCACCGACACCAGATAGTGGTTAATCCCCTGCTGCTCCATCAGCCGCGCCAGATGGTCGGTGGCAAAACCTTCACCGACGGTCGAGAGATCAACATACAGCTCAGGCAGGTCTTTCTGCAGCCAGGATTGCCCGGCGCGGTTGATCACCTGTAAATGTTCCAGCCCGGTTAAGGCGCGGGCAGCATCAATCTGAGGTTGTGTCGGCGTCTTCAGCGGCTGTTTATCCGGCCCAAACCCCCACAGGTTAACCAGCGGACCCAGCGTGATATCCATCGCGCCTGAGGTCTGCTGCCCGATGCGTAACGACAGCGTGATGATATCGGCCATGTTGTTACTGATGGGCTGCGGCGCGCTGCCGCGATACTGGTTAAAACGTGACAAAACCGAATCACTTTTCCAGGTGGAAAGTTCGTGGTCATCGTTATCCAGCTGCTGCTGTATCGCTTTTTGCAGGGCGTCACGACGCTCAGGCGCGACGCCCGCCAGGCTCACCCTCCAGAATGTTCCCATTGTTTTACCTTCGAGCACCATCCCTTCAGATCCCGCTGATGGCTTAGGATTGTCACAGGACGTCAGCAAGTAAACCACCATCAAACCTAAAAAAAACCGCCATTTACTCTTCATATCAACCTGTAACCTTGATTAAAAACTGGTCCGAACCGCGCTTTACCGCAGGGAAAACTCGGACTCGATGCCTTGATCTTACCGCCATTGCTCACCAGGATGGTAGCTGTACAGGGCACTCGTGACGCCCATCATTCACTCTTAAAGGAGAGCCATAATGATCTATTACGTGCTTCTCATGGCTTCAATCGCCCTGATTATCTTTGCAGGCTTTAAGCATTACAAGCAGACACACGTCCGACAATTACCGCGTCCGCGTCACCGCTAACACGGTATGCCAGACTCCCCCGGCCGCACCGGGGTGAGTTCACCGGCACCATCCTGGTGCATCCTGCCTCTCTCTGAGCCGCGCACAGTATCACAAGCCACCTGAACCGCCCCTCAATCCGCTCTCCCCCAACCTGGCACGTTTTCTGCTTGATAATCCTTATTGTTCAGAATGAGGAAAGGTCATGCGCAACAAAAATGCGGTCAAAGAAAACCAGGCCCGACGTCGTCTGTTGAGATTTTCACTGCTGACGCTCGGAGGAGCAGGACTGGAAGGCAGTACGCAGCATTTCGCCGGGAAAGAAGAAGGAGAAGAGAGCGATAAAAAAGTGGCCGTGATGGCCGCCTGAACCTGGCATGATCAAAAAAGCCGCCTCTGCGTCATATCACGCAGAGGCGGCTTTTTATTGTGCCTCAGGCTTATCGCGGCCAGGAAAATGGCCGTATCAGGTGAGGATTAGAACTGGTAAACCAGGCCTACAGCCACCACGTTGTCGGTATTGATACCGGCAGCCTGGGTGAAGTTGTTGTCATCCAGCAGATTGATCTGGTAATCCGCATAGGTCGACATGTTTTTGTTGAAGTAGTAAGTCGCGCCGACATCGATGTACTGTTTCAGGTTCTGGGTGCCCCAGTTCTGAATATCGGTTCCGCGTGAAGTCACGTAAGCCAGTGACGGACGCAGACCAAAGTCGAACTGATACTGTGCAACCAGTTCCCAGTTTTCTGCTTTATCGGCAAAGCCGTAGGCGGCCGGATTATCCGTGCTGCCGAAGCGAGTCGCGTTGTACGATTTGGTGTACATGGCTGCCAGGTAAACGTTGTTCGCGTCATATTTCAGACCACCGGTGTAAGCTTCTGCTTTGTCACCGTTGCCCAGCAGCGCATTGCTGTTCTGGGTATTGGTGCGGTCAGAAGAGAACATGGCAGCACCAGCGCTGAAGCCCGCACCGATGTCGTAGGTGGCAGAAAGGCCATATCCATCGCCGTTCTGTGCGGTAGCGCTACGGTTGCCCGCCACTTCAGCATCGCTGTCATTTTTACCCTGGTACTGTACGGCGAAGTTCAGGCCTTCGACCAGACCAAAGAAGTTGTTGTTACGGTAGGTCGCCATGCCCGAGCCGCGCTGGAACATGAAGTTATCTGCACCGTAGGTATCGCCACCGAACTCTGGCAGTACGTCGGTCCATGCGCCGATGTCGTATGCCACGCCGTAGTTACGACCATAATCGAATGAGCCAGCGTCACCGAATTTCAGACCGGCAAAACCAACGCGGGTATAGCTGTTCGCTGTTCCCTGGGCTTCAGCGGTGTTCAGGGCTGCCTGATATTCCCACTGACCGTAGCCGGTCAGCTGGTCGGAAATCTGGGTTTCACCTTTGAAGCCGAAACGCAGATAAGACTGGTCGCCATCTGAACCGGAGTCGTCTGAGAAGTAGTGCAGACCATCAACTTTACCGAACAGATCCAGTTTGTTGCCGTCTTTGTTATAGATTTCTGCCGCACCCGCTGAACCTGCTACCAGCAACGCCGGGACCATCAGAGAAAGAACGCGAAGTTTCATTTTTTAATACCCTCTCGATTATAAGTCTTATATTGCCACTGCGTGCTGTAGGTAAAAATTAAGCACTTAGTGTCATGTTAAGCTTGGGAGAGTAATAATCCATCAAGAAAATGATACTAAATCACATAAAATGTTTCTTAAGGGGGTAAACACATTTCTTAATGTAAATAAAGCGGAACTTTTACGCAGCACAAATAGATAACTAATTGCGCACTTAAAGACAAAAAATAAGATTCGTCTTATAATTCATTGCATTACACCTACATGTAACAATGCGCACTGATTGATAAAATTATTCTGCCATGAAGCAGTATTATTAGCGCGCTATCATCATTTATTGAATTATTATCTTCATTCACCCCGAATGAGTTGCACCACCTATTAATATTGCCAGGCTTTGTGCCTGGCATTTTTTTACGTATTTTATTCCCCTGAGAAATTATTCTTTCCTGGTATTATCTGGCGACGAAAATCTAGCGTTCGCGCATCGACTCTTTAACTTTATTCAGCGGTTTAATCAGATAATCCATGACGGATTTCTGGCCGGTTTTAATCTCTACGTTCGCGACCATCCCCGGCACGATCGGGAATTTTCGTCCGGCTTTGTTGGTCAGTTCGGCCTTGTCGGTACGCACATAAACCCGGTAATAGTACTGGTCACGTTTGACCTCATCCTGCAAGGTATCGGGTGATACCGTCTCCACTTCACCGCGCAGATCGCCATAGATTGACGAATCATACGCCGTCACTTTGACCGTGGCTGGCAGCCCCGGACGGATATAGGCGATATCACGCGGGTTAATGCGTGTTTCGATCAGTAGCTGGTCCTCAAGGGGGACAATCTCCATCAGCTTACCGCCGGGTTGCAACACGCCGCCCACGGTGGTGACCTGAATATCTTTAACGATGCCGCGTACCGGTGAGTAAATAGTGGCGCGGGTCAGTTGATCCTCTTTCCCGGTCATCACCTGTAATTGTGCATCCAGGTCCGCGTTGTTCTTCACCTGCTCTTCGCGTGCGCGTACCGCGTAGTCATTACGTGCCTCATCTATTTTTCCCTGAAGCTCAGCGACCTGACGGCGCAGGCGGATCACTTCCACCTCACCCGCCGCCCCTTTCGCCACCAGCGGCTGGGTCATGCGCAGCTCATCCTGAACCAGTTTTTTTGACTGCTCCAGATTGCTGACGGTCTCTTGCAAATTACGCCGCCGCGACTGGTAAAGTTGCGTTTCACGCGCCACCAGATCCGGCTCTTTCAGCGTTTCGGCACTGAATTTCAGCGGCGCGCCCGTCAGTTCAGCGGTTAAGCGTTCGGCCGATCCGCGCAGCGTTCGCGCGCGTGATGCCGCCTCACCAAAGTTGGACTGAAAACGCGTCGGGTCAAGTTTTGCCAGCACCTGCCCTTTCTCGACGATATTGCCTTCATGGACGTTGAGCTGGTCGACGATGCCGCCATCCAGACTTTCAATCACCTGCGCACGACTGAGCGGCGTGACCTTGCCCGTTCCCACCGTCACTTCATCAAGAATGGCGAAATGTGCCCAGACAAAAAACAGCACCAGCGCGACAGTACAGACCCAGATGATGGCCGAGGTGCGCCGTTCATTCTGTTTCAGACTGCGATCCATCAATACAAGGCTCATGCGGCATCTCCTCTTGCACTGGCCGCCGGCGGTTGGGCCTGTGCCGTCTGCGCGGTAGCACGTTTCAGGATGTCATCTTTCGGGCCATCAGCAATCACGCGGCCGTTATCCATGACAATAATGCGATCGACCATTTTCAGCAGCGCCGGGCGATGCGTCACCAGTATCAGGGTGCGCCCACTCAGCCAGCCTTTCATCTGACTGATCACATGTTCTTCCAGCTGTTCATCCATCGACGCGGTGGGTTCGTCCATCAGCACCACCTGCGGCTGGCGCAGGATCATACGGCTGAGCATCACCATCTGGCGCTGCCCGCCGGAGAGTCCGCGTCCGCCCTCATTAATAATGCGGTCCAGGCTGGCCGCATCCTGCTGCACCAGGCTCAGTGCACCGCTGACGCGTAGCGCCTGTAACATATCCTGCTCGCTGGCGTGGGGGTTGCCCAGCATCAGGTTCTGGCGCAGGGTGCCGAAGAACAGACGAGAATCCTGTGACAACCAGCCCAACTGTCGCCGCAGGTCAACCGGGTCAATGCGGCGTAAGTCCACGCCGTCGACGATCACTTTGCCCTGGGTCGCCATCGCCTGCCCGGCCAGCAGTTTCAGCAGCGTCGACTTCCCGGCCCCCACACGTCCCAGGATAGCGATGCGTTCGCCGGGTTTAATTTGCAGCTGGTTAATGGTGATCACGTTTTTCACGTTTTCTTCATCGTAGCTGTACTGCACGCCACGCAGATCGTAGTGACCGGTCAGCGTTGGGCAGTGCGCCATTTCTCCCTCTTCCGGCTGGTCGAGCGGTTTCTTCAGCAATTCATCCAGCCCGTTCATCGCACTTTTCGCATGTTGCCAGCGCGAGAACACCATCGTCAGCTGCATCAGCGGCGCAATGGTGCGCGAAGAGAGCATACTGCTCGCCACCAGCGTACCGGTGGTGATCTGACCATCGAGCACCAGATAGACCCCAAACACCAGCATGCTGGCGTAGGTCAGTTGCTGCACGCTTGACGCCCAGCCCGTGAGGCGCGCGCCCCACAGACGCTGCTGCATGCCAATCGCGGCGCTCACTTCGTGCGTCTGCTCCCACTGACGCTGGAAATAGGGTTCAGCCTGCAGTGATTTAATATCTTCAATACCTTCAATGGTTTCCACCAGGATGGCGTTACGCAATGCCCCTTCGCGTAATCCCTCTTTGGCCAGTTTCGCCATAGGAATCTGGATCAGCAGGCCGGGAATGACGATCAGCGGGATCGCCAGCAGCGGCACGATCACCAGCGGGCCGCCAATAAACGCCATAATAAACAGGAACAGGATGACAAACGGCATATCCGCCGCCGCCCCCACGGTGGTGGAGGTCAGCAGCTCACGCACCTGATCAATTTCACGCAGCTGGGAGATAAACGATCCGGTGGATTTTGGTCGCGCCTCGTTACGGATATTCATCGCACGCGCAAACAGCATGGAAGAGACTTTCAGGTCGATGCGTTTTCCCATCATGTCAGACACCTGCGTACGCATCAGACGGATGAGATATTCGATCACGGCGGCAATCAGTACGCCGCCAAACAGCACCCACAGCGTGGCTTCTGACTGCGCGGGGATCACCCGGTCATAGATCTGCATGGAGAACAGAATCCCCGCCAGCGCCAGCACGTTACCGACTATCGAGGCCAGGGAAATCTCACCGATTTTGCGCCCCATTCCCTGGAAGTTCTGCCAGAACCAGTGCTTTTTATACGGCTGGACGAACTCATCAATACGCGCATCGCGCCCACGTGCCGCCACGCCGATAATCCCCACCTCTTGCTGACTTTGTGCCAGCAGCAGCGCCAGTTCGGTTTCACGCACCACGTCACCGCCGTCACTGAGCCAGTAACGGGCATTGCCTTCACCATCAATGGCTTCAATCACCACCACACTGCCGCTCTCCATAATCAGCACCACGGGCGTGACTTCCTGACGCCAGCGGATTTTGTCACGCGGTGTCATAGTGAGATGCAGCCCGAGCAGCCCCGCCAGTCGCTCCAGCTGCTGCGGCGGCGTGAGGTGCTCAAACCAGCGCATCTGCTGTCGCAGTGTTTTACCATCAGCCGGTTTACCGAAGCGGGCGGCCACACGCAGCATGGCATCGATCCAGTTTTCCGTGGTTGCGGTTTGTTTAGTCATAAAAAACGGCCTTATCTGGTTGTCTTACGAGCGCCGCATCACAGCGACGGCAGCGTTTGTCCACTGTTCTTTTCCCGGTCAATGCCCAAAATATCCAGCAGATTATCCACCGCTGCGGCATAACGAACCGTGGCATCCCAGCCATCGTAGAGCGCCGTCAGGCGGCTGCTGTCAGCCTGAAAGACATCCTGCTCAACACTCAGCAGGTCGTTCAGGCTACGCTTATTCAGTTTGTATTCATCGGCATACACCTCACGGGTATGATCTGCACTGCTCAACTGCTGCTCACCGGCCTCTTTACGCTGTTGCGCGCCAATCATGTCGGCATAGGCCGTAGAGGCATTCTGGTTGATTTGCAGTTTTGACTGCTGGATGGCGGCCTCAGCCGCTTCACGATCGCCCTCAGCGGCACGAGTTTTGGCGTTCACCAGCCCGCCCTGATACAGCGGCGCTTCTACCTGCAATTGCAGTTCGTCATCCCAGTAGGATCGGCTGTCATTTTCATAACGGGTGCGGCCAGCCTGGACTTTAATGGTCGGCCAGTGGTTGGATGAAGCCTGGCGCACACGCTCCAGCGCCGCCTCTTGCTTCGCCTGCGCACTGCGCACGGCAGCGCTTTTCTCATAGGCGATTTTGTCCAGTGTCACCTGCTGGTTCAGCAACGCCTGTGGCAGTTCTGGCAGGTTTTCAGACGTTACGCCCGTCAGCACGGTCAGCTGCGCACGCGCCGATCGCGCCTGTGCGCGATACTGCTCCATGCTGGCGTTCATACCGGCAATGCGGGTTTGTGCCTGCAGGACATCAGAC
This sequence comes from Erwinia sp. JH02, assembly GCF_013074405.1. Taxonomy (NCBI): domain Bacteria; kingdom Pseudomonadati; phylum Pseudomonadota; class Gammaproteobacteria; order Enterobacterales; family Erwiniaceae; genus Erwinia; species Erwinia sp. JH02. The sequence goes on along the minus strand of NZ_JABANZ010000003.1, from coordinate 478,407 downwards.
TGGGAACTTAGCCCGGCATCTGCACGCAGCTTTGCCATGTCCCTGACGCGCTGCAAAGACGCGATATTCAGACGCGCGGCATCCACCAGCGCCTGGTAGCGTTTCACTGCCAGATACGCCTGAAGGGTGTCCTGCGCCACGGTGGTCATGGTGTCATAAAGCGCATAGCGGTAGGCATCGGACAGCTTGTGCTGCTCGTCGATTGCCCCCCCGGTACGGCCAAAGTCATACAGCAACTGGCTGAGGGTGATGCCACCCGAACCGCTGTTATTCAGGCTGCCGGAGGAGTCGGTCTGGTGCGATCGCCCGCCGCTGGCTGCCAGCGACACCTGGGGATACCAGGCGCTTTTCGCCGCATCCAACTCGGCCTCACCGACGCGGATCTGTGCAGCGGCTTCAGAAATTTTGGGATTACGTGCAAAGGCTCGCAGGATAGCGTCACGCAGCGTCAGGCTGGCAATCTGCTCTTCCGTGGGTGCTGCGCGCCAGTTAAATGCCGCAACAGGTTCCTCTTTCGCCGCCAGTGCGCTCTGCCCAACCAGACAGGTTGTGAAACACAGCAATATCACCCTATTTTTCATCCAGACACCTGTGATCATTATGTTCCGGGCCAGAGGCGGGAAATACCCCGCCTCTTCTGCCCCCAATTAAGCGGTTTGTAACTGCAATTGATGCTGCGTCAGCACGTCTGCCAGCGTGCTTTCCTGAAGGGGAGCGTGATACACATCCGACATCGGTTCGCTGCTGCCCCCCGGTAACACCTGTGACCAGACACCACTGTCGGTGGTACTGAGCGCCACCGGGCTGTCCCCGGTCAGGAGCAGTGACTGAACGGCGGTGAGGTCGTCCTGCGTTGTCGCGGCCACCAGCGCATCGCTCTGCGTTGCCAGACCCAGACTGGCGAGTTGCAGCGATCCGCTGTCCGTCGCATTCCCCAGATCAACGTGGATCTGGTCAGACTGTTCAACCCAGTTACCGGCACCGTCCGAGGTACCAAAATAGATATAATTCAGCCCGTCATGCACATTGGAACCGGACAGCGGCACGGTGATGCTCCAGTGGTGATCCTCCGTCAGGGTCGCGCTGTAATACGGATAGTCATCCACCCGGATGCTGATCAAGTTAATGGGGAAGGTATCGGCGAAGGTGCCGCCAATGGTGACGTACTCCTGGCCGTCAACCACGCTAACGTCCGCCGGGGTGACGTCATCGACGGTGAAACCAATTTTGCTGGTGTAATGACTGAGCAACAGGACATCGCGGGTGGCGCTGGTGCTGTTGCCATTGGGGTCGGTAGCGCTGAAGGTAAAGGTATATTTACCGTCGGTGATCGCCGCCAGTTCGCTGTCATTGATCGACACGCGCCAGATATTGTCGCTGGCGACGTTGCCATAATAGGTTTTACCCGCAAGATCCAGTGTAACCACCGTGCCGGAAGGCAGGTTGCTGGAGGTGCCCCACATTTCAAGCCCATAGATCCCTTCACGGTAGTTGACGGCATCATCGGTGGAGATGGGGTCAATGCTCAGTGACGGCAGGGTATCAACAGAGGTTGCGAGGGTGATGTTGTGCGCCGTAGATGTGCTGTTACCCGCGGCATCACTCAGGCTGGCCTGCACGCGATAGACGCCATCGTCCAGCCCCTGAAGCGCGCTGGCCGGGATAGCCAGATTCCATGTGCCACTGCTGCTCACCACCGCGTGCCAGGTCTGCTCATTGAACAGCACATCCACGGTCCGTCCCGCTTCGCCCCAGGCCGAACCGCTAATCAGCAAATCGTCACCCTTTTCACTGGCATCAATCACGTCATCGCCCGAAATCTCATTCATGGTGATTTGTGGGTCGCTGGTGTCGATAACAATCGGCGTGCTGCTGCTGCCCTGCTGGCCCCAGCCATCGGTGGCGGTGACCACAATGGTGCTTTCCCCCTGGCCCATCAAATACAGGGCATACGAATCAGGACTCAGTGACCAGTTACCGTCGTTGTCCACCGTGGCGTTGTAGTTTTCTTCACCCATCGTCACCACCACCTTCTGCCCACTGCCGGTCGATCCCGTGCTGCCGGTCAGGGTCTGCTGCGTTGCCAGCTCGGCACTGTTCAGGATGCCATCGCCAAACGGCAGGTCGAGGGTGGGATGCGGCGGCTCACCGATGGGCGTCAGCGGCTCAACGGTAATCACTTTATTTGCGGTCGACGTACCGCCGCTGGCGTTAACGAAGCTGATACTGATGGTGTTGCTGCCGTCGGGCAGCGCCTGGAGATCTGCGGCAGGCAGGATGACGCTCCAACTGCCATCGCTGGCAATCTGCGTGCTGTAAGTGTGCGCATTCAGGCTGACGGTCAGGGTGCTGCCTGCGGCAATATTGGTGGAGGTCCCGCTGAAGGTTTGATCGCTCTGGCGCTCGTCAGCACTGATCACCGTATCACCCGTCAGCGGGGTCACGGTGAGTGACGGGCTGCCGCCCGTTCCTGTGCCGCTCTCCGGTGGCACAACCACCGGGGTGTCACCGCCGCTGGCAGGCGCACTCTGACTGCTGCTGTCATCGTTGCTGCTGTGATGGCTGGCCAGCGCCACGCCACCGCCGACCCCGGCCAGTCCGAGTAGCCCCAGACCAACGGCCGTCAGGGTTCCACTGCTCTCCGCTGCGGCGGGCGCGCCGAGCAGCGCATCGACGCTGGCCAGTGCCTGATAGGTTGGTGTCAGCGGCGTTGCGGCATCGGTAGTATTCAGCCCGCTGCTGAACAGCGCATGCTGCGGCGGGTTCACCCCGTCATCAAACAGCAGTTCACTTTGTTCGCCGTCGGTGGCCGTGAAGAAATGCTGATAGCGCACCGTGCTGCCATCACGCATGTGAAGGATCAGATCGTCGCCCTGCTGTTGATACTCAACAACGGAGGTGGTCGGTGCGTGAATTTTCACCAGCGAAGGCTGATCAAGCCGCACGGTTTGAGACGTATGAGGCTGGCTCTGAGACAGCAGTTTTCCGCTATCGCGAGAGAGTATATCGACGAAGCCAGATGCAGGCTGAGTCATGGTGTTTCCCCTTGTGTACCCGGTAAAGTGAGTAAGCGTTTGCGAAGAAAAGCCCAGCCAGAGGCCGTTTTTTTCACGCAAAACATCAGCCAGCGCTACAAAAATAGCGCCGAGCGTCACCCGGTGTACAACGGATCACAATGCAATCCATACAAGGAAAAATGGTTAAAATAGCTATTATAGTAGCGCTGGCGCGGCCTACGTTAGCCTTGTCATCAGCGCATTACTACTGGCCAAAATCTGGAATTACACTTCGCCAGTGGCCTTATATCTTATTGTTATTTTTGCCTTACTCACTTTAAAAACACCTTTCTTAGTTTATTCAGGTCCACAACGAACAACAGCGGCCGAAGCCGCTGTTGGATTGTTTCGCTACCAATCTATCACTTCCTCTTAACTTTAGACGCCCAGCGCGGGAATGCGACCCGAGCTGGGATTATTTTTTCGTTATACGACATGGACCTGGAGATTATGCTGGATCAGCACATCGCCCAGGGTGTTGTCTGACGACAGCGCCGAGTTGTGATAAACGTCAAAGGTCTGCCCTTCTACCGTCCTTTGCCCGGTGGTGGCCCAGACGCCGCCATCGGTATTGGCCAGCGTCACCTGGTCACCCAGCGTCCCTTTGATCAGCAGGTCATCGCTCTGTTTATCGGTAATATTCAGCGCTTCGTTCAAGTCCAGCTTAATACTGTTATTGCCCGAGGTGCCAAGGTCGATAATCTCCACATGCTCGACTTTCAGACCGAGCGAGGTGAGATCCAGCGCAATATGTTCACCGTTCAGTACCAGGGTATCCGTCCCTGCGCCGCCATCAATATGCGTAAAGTCGAGCGAATTCACCGTGATGGTGTCATTACCTACGCTACCCGTCACCGATTCGCCGTGCACGGTCTGACCATCCGCCAGCGTAATGGTGACCCCGCCAATGGTGTAGCTGCCGTCATCCGTTGCCGTCGATGCCACTGTTTCACTGCTGGCCGTGGTGCTGGCCGCTGCCGTGGAGGTGGCATGGTCGGTGCTGCTGGTATCGCTGTCGGTCACCAGCGTTGAGGCCACACGCGCTGCCGTATGCACGGTAGTGGTGGTGCTCTCTTCACTGGTGCTGGCCGCACTGATTGAAGACGTATCCGTCGACGCCAGAGATTCATCGGAGGCCACCGCCATCATCACCGAGGCGGTGGTGGCTAACGGCAACACTGAACCCAACAGCAGCGTGGTGACGGTGGTCGCCGGGTTACCTGCGGCATCAACCGCCGTCACTGTGACCACCGAGCTGAGATCCAACGTGCTGAGTAACCCCCCGACGAACTTCGCACTGTACCGTCCATTAGCGCCCACCGTCGTGGTCATTGTCTGGGTTTGCCCGCTTTGCGACAGCGTGATCGTCACCGCGGTCCCCGTCGCCAGACGCAGGCTTCCCCCTGAAATGGTCAGCCCGGTCAGCAAGACACTCAACAGACTGGCAACCGCATCAACGCTCACCGCCGGCAGGTTTTGCGTCACGGCGTTGAAGCTGGCGCTGGTGCTGCTGGTGTTACCTGCGCGGTCAGCAACAGTGATTGCCGCAGTATGCTGCCCATCTGCCAGAGAGGTCAGCCCTCCTGCCGGGATGGTCACACTCCAGGTCCCATTAGCGGCTACCGTGCCGGTGTATGACATCCCTTCAATATTGACAGTGACCCGGCCCCCCGCTGCACTGGTGGACGTCCCGGTAATGACTTGTGCGGTACCGGATTCAGCAAGGTTGAAGTAACCATCGCTGAAGCCCGCGGTATTGCTCAACGTCACCGTCGGCGTGCTGTGAGTACCGACAATCACCGGAACCGTAATCGTGCCGCTGCTGGTACCGGCCCCGTTGATCACACTGGCGCTGATTGACGCCGTGTTATCCGGCAATGCTTTCAGATCCACCGACGGCACCGAAACGCTCCAGCTGCCGTTGGCGGCGACCACCGTGCTGTAGATCTTCGACCCGACGTTAACCAGAATGGTCGAACCTTCGGCATTAAACGCCGTACCGGAGATGGTTTGCGCCGTCTGCGCTTCCACCGCATTCAGTGCCCCATCGCCAAACAGCGTGCCAAAGGTGATGGTCGGCGTATTGTGCGCAATCACGCTGGCGCTGTTGCTGCCGGACGCGGTATTGCCATACGGGTCAGCCAGATTGGCGGTGATGGTCAACGGACCGTCTGGTATGGCAGCCAGCGCAGTTTTCGGAATGCTGATACTCCAGTTGCCGTTACTGCCCACCGTCGTACTGTAAGCAATACCATTCAGGGTAAAGCTCACCGTTGAACCCGCCACCGCATTGGTGGAGGTACCGCTGATGGTCTGCGCTGTCGCCAGCTCAGCGGCGTTAAGAACGCCATCACCAAACAGCGTGCCTACGGTGACCGTCGGTGCCACATGCACCCCGATGGTGACGCCGACACTGCTGCTGCCCACATTGCCTACCGCATCGGTCACGGTTGCTGACACCGTCAGTCCCCCCGTCGCCAGACCCAGTAACTGTGCCGATGTGAGTGTCACACCGAAGTTGCCGTTGGAGTCAGTGCTCCCCTGTAAAGTCAGGCCACCGACTTTAATACTGACCAGGGTACCGGTTGGGACATTATTGACATGACCACTTAACAGCTGCCCTAACGAAGAGAGGGCCTCTGTCACACTTAATATCCCATCGCCAAACAGCGGGTTAAGGGTGACCGATGGTAAAGCATGAATGCCCACCGTCCCCGCCAGTGTGCTGCTGCTGCTGTTACCCGCCGTATCGGTGACGGTCACTTTAAGGGTGACACCGCCGTCTAACAGGGTCGCCAGCGCCGATGGCGTCAGCGCCAGATTAAAGGCCCCGTCAGTCCCTGCCGTGCCGGAGAGCAGTGGCGTAATGCTGTCACCAACAGTGACCACGACACGCGCCCCCGCCGTGGTGGTGCCGCTGATCAGCTGATTAACCAGTGCATCCGCCGCATTCAGCAGGCCATCCCCGAACAGCTGCGTCTGGTTCAACGACAGGCTTGGCGGAGTCAGACTGACCTGCAACCCGCCCACAACATTAAGGGTGGACTCATTACCGGACAGGCTGTCTTTCACCGAGGCACTGATATCCAGCAGCCCGGACTGCAGCCCCTGCAACTGACCCAAAGTCAGGCCCGCGCTGAACTTACCATTGGCATCAACCGTCGCGTCCACCTCAGTTGTCCCGATCATCACTTTGATGACGGTACCGGCCGCCACATTTTTCACCGTACCGCTGACCAGCTGACTGGCGACATTGCTCAAATCGGCAATATTCAGTAAGCCGTCACCCAGGATTGGGTTAAGGATAATCTCTGGCTTGATCGTCGCAACGGTGATGCTGGCGCTATTACTGGCAACGTTACCTGCCGGGTCGACCACTTTTACCCCCAGCGACAGATTGCCATTCCCGAGCGCCAGCAGATCGGTGGCGGAGAGGTCTACGCTCCAGCCGCCGCCCGCCTGCACGGTGGTGGTATACGCCTTGGCGCCCAGCGTCACAGTGACAACCGAGCCAGCCACCGCATTTAATGTGCCGCCGATGGTCTGACCGGCCTGCGCTTCCAGCAGGTTAAGCACGTTGTTGTCGCCAAACAGGTTGGTCAGCGTGTTAACTACCGGCACATTATTGACAATCGTGGTGACCGATGTCGCCGCGCTGGCAACGTTACCGACGACGTCAGTCACCACCAGATTCAGCGTATTGGCCCCTTCCTGCAAGGTCGCCAGCGCCGCTGGCGGCACTGCCAGAGACCATTTGCCATCCTGACCAACAGTGGCAGTCAGGACCTGACCACTGAGCAGCGTGAGTGACACTAATCCCCCCGCTGCGGACACCGCAGTACCGGTGATCAGCTGACTGAGGCCAGCCTCAACCGCATTCAGGTAACCCCCGGTGCCCGCAGGATCGCCAAACACGGTATCAACCGTCAGCCCCAGCAGGCTGTTGAACACTTTGTTAATGGTGATGGCGGCACTGGTCTGGTTGCCATGGTCATCCGCCACTTTCACTGTCAGCACGTTACCGCCCTGCAACAGGGCGCCGATCGCCGTCGGCGTCAGCTCAAGGTTAAAGGCACCGTTGAGGACGGTTGCCTGCGCCAGAGGAACAGTGCTGTTACCGAGGTAAACATAAATATTTTGACCATCGGCTCCCGACACAGTCCCCGTCAGCGTCTGCGTCAGCAGTGATTCAGTCGCGTTGATGACGTTATCACCCAGCAAGGCGTCTACATTAAGCAACGATGGCGCGACAGTATCCACAATCACATTGTTAAGTACCGCAGACCCGGTATTACCCGCCGCATCCTTCACGCTGGCGCTGATGCTGGTCACATCCTGAGCCAGCCCTTGCAGATCGGCAGACGGCACGTTCACCGTCCAGGCGCCGCCAGCCTGCACCACGGCGGTGTAGGTTTTGGTTCCCAGCGTCACAGAAACCGTGCTGCCAATTTCCGATGAGGTACCGGTAATCGTCTGTGATGTGGCCGCTTCCGCCACGGTGAGAATGTTATCTCCGGCAAATTGCGTGATCGTCACAGTAGGCGCAGTGATATCAATCAGAACCGTCGTGTTGGCGACAACAGGGTCGCCAACGGTTGGCGTAAAGGTCACCACCACCTGCTGTGAACCGGCCGGAAGGTCCGCATTCACCAGCGTCTGGGAGGTAAACTCATTGTTCAGGCGCAGCGCATCGACCGTAATTGTATCGACCAGAGTGCCACCCACCGTGATGGTGATCTGCCCGCCCAGCGACAGAGGGACGTTGTTGAGCGTCCCGCTGATAAGGGTATTAGGGCCATCGGCCACATTGATAATGTTATCGCCGCTGACAGGAGCCAGCGTAATGTAACCGTCAAGTGTTGGGCTGAGGTTTAACCCAACAGCACCATTAACGCTGGTGGTATTGCCCGCAACGTCGGTAATGGACACCGTGTAATTACCGCCTGCGGTCACCAGTGCCGCGAGATCCGTCACCCCGACATTAATCGTCCATGTTCCGTTGGCACCCACCTGGCCGGTTAAGGTCTGAGCACCAATGCTCAGCGTAACGGTGGCCCCCGCATCAGCAGGATTGGAAATCCCGGTCAGCGTCTGCGTATTCAGGCTTTCGACGTAGTTGAGGACATTATCGCCAGCGAACGTCAGTCCGTTAATTACCGGGGCAGCCGTATCGATGATAAAGCCTTCGGTGAGGGTATTGGTGTTACCCCCCGGATCGGTCACGCTGACCTGAAGGGTGTGAGGGCCTTGAGTTGTCACGATATCGGCGAGTTCGCCCGGAGTGAGCGTGGCCGTCCAGTTACCGTTGGCGTCAACAATGGCTGGAATAGGGATATTACCATTGAAGATCACGGTGACGGTTTGCCCTGCGCCAACCGCGCCGGTGGTGCCGCTCAAGACTGTACCCGCCAGGTCCGCCACGTTGAGGTAGCCATTATCAAATGGCACTTCCAGCGTAGGCTGCGGCAATGTCAGATAGGCATTGAAGTCGAGCGTTTTCGTCGCCGCATTGCCTGCCGCATCAATCACCGTCACGCTAATCTGATGAAGGTCGTTATTCAGGCCATTTAGCGCCCCGGCAGGCAGAGTGACTGACCAGTCACCGTTTGGCTGTACCACGCCGTCATAAACGACGCCATTGACATCCACTTTCAACTTAACCGTCTGATCCTGCCCAGCCACGACCGGAATGCCGGTGGTGCCGGTCACGATGATGGTACCCGCCGCTTCCGTGATACCCAGCCCGTCGCCAAACGGATTAACAATGGTCGGCACAGGCAGCGTCAGCAGTGCATCAAAGCTGCCCTCAACCTCCGCCTCATTGCCGTAGGCGTCAGTCGCCACCACGGTAATGGTGTGTTCACCGTTGGCCAGACCAGACAACAGGCCGGTGCTGAGATCCAACGACCAGCTACCATTGGCATTAACGACGGCAGGCACAGCTGCCGCGCCGTCAATACTGACAGTGACGGTTTGACCCGCACCTAATACCCCCGTCGATCCCCTCAACACCTGATCGACCGCGGCTTCCGCAATATTGAGCAGGCCATCAACGAACGGAGGGGTAATCGTCGGAACGGGCACATCGTTAATCGCCACGGTCAGCGATGCATCTGCCGGGATCCCCACGTTGCCCACGCCATCCGTCACCGTCACCGTAATTGGCCAGTTGCCGTCCGGCAGCGTGGCTAATACGCCACCCGACAGCGGCAGACTCCAGGTGCCATCACCGTTGATGATGGCCTCAATCGGCGTACCGTTCACATTAACAATGACATGGGTGTTAGCCGGATCGCCGTTAAAGGTCACATTCCCCCCCAACGTGATCCCGCCAGCGACTTCATTCAGCGTCAAAATACCGTTACCCGCCAGCGACAGCGGATCGAGGGTGACCGTCGGTAATCCGGTGACAATCGCGGGGAAGTCCAGCGAGGTTGATGCCGTATTGCCCGCCGCATCGCCGACCACAATCACAATCTCATGGCCTGCCCCCGTGCTGTTGCCCAAAGCAAGCAGCTGTGTCGGGGTTAAGTTGGCCGTCCAGACACCGTTGGCATCAACACTGGCGGCATAGACGTTGCCGTTAATCGTCAGTACGATAGTCTGCCCTGCACCAATCACACCAGTCGTGCCCGTCAGCGTCTGCGACACTGCGGCTTCGGCCACATCCAGCAGACCATCAACAAACGGCTGGTTGATCACCGGGTTCAGCGTATTGGTCAGTATCAGCTCGACATCGGCCGATACGCTCACCGGGTTCACCGCATCCACTGTTGATACACTGACCTGAATAACCCCATTGCCCATCGCGGCCAGATCGGCGGCCGGGATAGTCACCGACCATCCCCCCAGACCATCCAGAACCACAGGGGAGTAAGTCTGTGTCCCGACAGTCACCACCAGGCTGGCACCGTTCGGCAGATTATCCACCGTGCCCCGGATCGTCTGATCAACTAAAACTTCGGTACTGTTAAGGAAGCCATCAACGAATGGCGTCTCCAGGGTCAGTTCCGTAAGGGCGTTCACCGCCACGTTGACGTCGAGAATTTGCTCCGTGGTGTTACCGTACGCATCCTTGACGGAGACACTGAGCCCCAGATCACCGTCGACCAATGCCAGCAAATCAGCACTTGGAATGGTGGTACTCCAGTTGCCCAGGTTATCGGAGAGCACGCTGTAGACATTGGTCCCAAGGGTGATCTCAACGTTGAGATTCGGCGCTGTATTGCCTGACAACACCAGCCCCGTCAGAGCATCCGCCAGGCTGAGCACACCGTCCGTCACCAGGTTGGCGTCGATTTCCAGCAGTGGCGGTTGAGTATGAACGGTAAAGCTCTCATTGGCCGTCGCGGTATTGCCTGCAACGTCGTTACCGCTGGCAGTAATGGCATTGCTGTTCTGCGGCAGATTTTGCGCATCAGTCTGCGGGATCGTCGCTGTCCAGTTACCGTCGCTGTCCACGGTTGCCGGATAGTCTTTACCATTAACGCGCACGGTAATGGTGTCACCTTCCGGAATATGCTGGCTGCTACCGGTGATGATGACGCCATTCGGGTCGCGTGACTCGTTGTAGTTCACCATGTCATCACTGGTGACCGGGTTGATGGTAATGGAAGGCAGATCGTCACCACGCGCAATCACGGTAAAGTCACGGGTATCATCGCCCACGTTACCGTAGATATCGTTGACCGAGACACTCACCTGCTGCGGACCATCCGCAATGCTTCCCACTGCCGTATCCGGTACCAGGTAACTCCATACTCCGCCGTTAACCTCAGCGTAAAACGTCTGCCCATTAAAGGTAATCTCCACCATCTGGCCATCGGTCACATTGGTGGTGGTACCGCTTAACTGCAGTGCCTGACCCACTTCACTGGTGTTGAGATAGTCATCACCGGTGATCGCATCAATGGTAATCAGCGGCAGATCGCCGGCTTCTGCCCTCACTTCGACGGTTTCCGTGGCCACCAATGAGGTGTTACCCGCTTTGTCGGTCAGCGTGGCGGTCACAGTATAACTATTGTCGGCCAGGTTCTGCGTCGCACTCCCCGGCAGATCAAAGCGCCAGCTACCATCCTCCTGCACAATCGCAATATAAGCAGGCTGGTTACCGTTAAAGGTGATGCTCACCTGCTGACCTGCTTCATCCGGCGATGCCGTGCCGCTGATGGTCACGGTTTGCAGAATTTCAGTGCCGTTGATCACGTTATCACCGGCAACCGGATCCAGACTCAGCGTTGGCGCAGTCCGATCAACGATGACGGAACTGCTGATGCTGCCCGTATTGCCCTGCGCATTGGTCACGTCCACGCTGATGGGCAGGCTACCCTCGCCGAGGGCCTGCAACTGTGTGGTACTCAGCGGTAGCGTCCAGTTACCGTTAATGTCTGCCGTAACAGGGAACGCCTGGCTGCCGATGGTAACAATCACCGTCTGACCGGCACCGATCGCGCCGGTGGTGCCCGTGAGGGACTGCCCGGCAGGATCAGTCGCTTCGTTATTGTTGAGATAACCATCGCCAAACGGGAGGTTAATCGTTGGCTGCAGTGCGCCGGTAGCCAGCGTCACGTTGGTGCTGACAGGGCTGCTGTTACCTGCGGCATCCGTCACGGTGGCCGTCAGCGTATAGCTGCCGTTGGTCACACCGGTCAGGGCATCGGCAGAAATAGTCAGGTTCCAGTTCCCCTGATCATCAACGGTCGTAGTGTAAGTCTGTCCGTTGAACACCACGTTCACTGCCTGACCTTCCTGCGCACCGGTACTGCCCCCGCTGATGGTGACACCCTGCGCGGCTTCAGTAGCGTTGATCACACCGTCAGTGGCGATCGGATCCAGCGTAATCGTTGGTGCGACCGTATCCACACCGACCGTCACCGTCTGGCTACTGCTGTTGCCTGCCACATCCGTGACCGTAACGGCCAGATCTGCCCCTGTCTGCGGCAGACCTTGCAAGACTGCTGACGGCAAAGGAATGCTCCAGTTACCGTTAGTATCCACCGTGCCGGTATAGGTGGTGGTGCCGATAAGCACAGAGACCGTTTGTCCTGCCCCCGCCACACCCGTGGTGCCATACAGCGTCTGCCCCAGTGCCGCTTCGCTGGCGTTCAATACACCATCGCCAAACGGGATATCGACGCTGATTTGCGGCAGATTATGGACAACCACGTTCAGCGTGGCGTTACTGGCAACCGGATTACCGTTGGCATCCAGCGTACTGGCAGAAACAATGGTTTGGCCGTCAGCCAGGCCCGCCAGCGCACTTGCCGGTACCAGCGCACTCCACACACCACCGGCACCCACGTTCACGGTAAAGGTCTGACCATTAATCAATACTGACACCGGGGTGCCCGTCGCCACGTTGGCGGTATGACCGGTAACGATCAGCGACTGCTGAGCCTCATCGGCGCTGAGATAACCGTCGCTGATCGGATCGATACTGATCCCCGAGGCAAGGGTGTTCACCGTGATAGTGAGAGTGTTGCTGGCTGGGTTGCCCGCAGCATCACTCACCGCGGCAGTAATGGTTGGTGTGCCGTTCTGCAAGGTACCGGACGGAATGCTGATACTCCAGCTGCCATCTGACTGTACAACCGGGTTATAGACCTGCGAACCCAGGGTGACGGTCACCGTCTGTCCCTGCTCGACATTTGTCGTTGTACCGGACAACAACTGACTGCTCTGCTGTTCAGCACCATCAACGATATTGTTGCCGGCAAAGGTATTAATCGTAATCGTGGGGAGATCCGCCACATCCGCTTTCACCACCAGCGTGCTGGTGACAGGGGCACTGCTGTTCTGCGCCGCATCCGTCGCCGTCACACTCACCGCGTAGCTGCCATCCGGAATAGCCTGTAAATCTTCCGCAGGAACGTTTACCGTCCAGATTCCGCCGCTCACCACCACCGGCGGATAGGTGACGCCGTTCAGCGTCACAACAATGCTGCTGCCATTTTCACCCGTTCCGGAAACCGCCAGATCGGCGCCCCGCTCTGCGGCATTCAGCACACCGTCACCCGCTATCACATCAACGGTGACCGCCGGCGCCAGGGTATCAACGTTAAACGGTACGGTGAGTTCTGACGGATTACCCGCGGCATCGTTGACCAGCACCGTGATGTTGTTGGTATCCTGCGGTAATCCCGCCAGTACCGTTCCCGGGATTGCCACGCTCCAGTTGCCGTTACCGTCAACCGTGCCGGTATAAGTGATACCTGCCAGTGTGATGGTGACCGTCTGACCGTCGCCAGAGATACCGGTTGAGCCGGTCAGGGTTTGCGTACTGCCTGCCTCTGTCGCATTCAGGACGCTATCACCGAACGGTGCATCAACCACCACGTTGGGGAGATTCGTCACGTGAACATCCAGCGAGCTGCTGCTGGTCACTGCCGAACCTGTCGCATCAGTACCGCTCACGGTTACCGTCAGCGGCCCATCCACTAAGGGGATAGCCCCCGGTTGCAAGGTTAATGTCCACTGACCATTTGCGCCAACGGTGACCGGGAAGTCGCTGCCACCCATGCTGACCGTCAGCAGAGTACCGACCGTGAAGTTAGCTGAAGTACCGCTGATTTCCAGCGGCTGAGCCGCCTCCTGCGCATTGAGGAAACCATCACCGCTGATCGGATTGATTGCCAGGCCCGAAAGCAGGTTGTTCACCTCAAAGCTTCCGGTTTGTTCAATCGCTGTATTGGCACTGTTGCTGACAGAAACCACATAGGTTTGCTGTCCGTTGCTTAAGGCTTCCAGCGCCGTCGCGGGAAGCGTAATGCTCCATGCGCCGCTCGCCTGTACCACGCCACTGTAAGTGACGCCGTTCAGCGCGAGGGTAACGAGTTGACCTTCTTCCACGTTGGTAGTGGTCCCGGTCAGTTTCTGGCTGACATGCTGCTCTGCCCCATCAACAATATCGTTGCCGGTAAACGGATCAACCGTAATCGTCGGTTGCGAGGTATTGATCTGCACCGTGGTCGTCTGGGTAGTTTTGTTGCCGGCCAGATCGGTTTCCGTAACGCTGACCGGGTAGCTGCTGCCCGTGAGAGCGCCGAGGTCAGTTGCATTCACCTCTACCGACCACAGCCCGTTAACCCCAACGGTGGTCTCGTAAGTTTTGCCATTCAGCGTCACCACAATGGCTGCGCCATTTTCACCCGTACCGCTGATAGCGATACCATTTTGCTGCTCGCTGGCGTTGATAATATTGTCGCCGGTGACAGGATCCAGCGCCAACGACGGTGCAATAGTGTCAACAGTGAAATTGCTGCTGCTGGTTGAGGTGTTGCCTGCCGGATCTTTCACTACCACGCTGACGGTGTTGGTACCGCTGTTCAGGCCCGCCAGATCGCCGGTCGGCACGCTCACCGCCCAGCTGTTGTCATTGCCCACGGTGGTCAGATAAACCTTGCCGTTCAACGTGACGCGCACGCTGTCGCCAGGCGTACCGGTCCCCGTGATCGCCAGAGGTTGCCCCAGCTCAGTGCCATTCAGATAGCCATCAGATACCGGAGTGATCACAAAATCAGGTGGCGTGGTGTCCAGCACAATCGGACGTGTGACCGTCACGCTGTCACCGACCGATGGTGTTGCAACCACCGTCACGGTATAACCCGTGTCGGCCAGCCCGGTGAGGGCCGTGGACGGAATGGTGGCGCTCCACAGACCATCAGGCCCGACGGTGGCGTTATAAGACTGGTTATTAAAGGTAACCACCACGCTGGTGGTGCCGTCCGGTACGCTACCGGTAACGGTCAGACCTGCGGCCGCTTCCAGTGCATTAACCACATCGTCACCCGCGACCGGATTCACCAGCAGCGCGTTGGAAACAGCGGTATCCAGAATCACCGAGGTGTTCTGCGTCACGCTGTTGCCTTCCGGATTGGTGACCACAATGGTGACCGGGTTCTGCCCCTGATCGAGATTATCGAGCGTGGTCACCGGGAAGGTGACCGACCACTTGCCGTCACTGCCTACCGTGGTATCCAGCGTGGTGCCGCCAAGGGTGACGCTGACGCTGTCCCCAATGGTGCCACTACCGGTGATATCCAGTGGCTGCGTCACTTCAACACGATCGATGATGCCGTCACCGCCGATCGGATCGAGGGTGTACGTTGGCGCGGCGGTATCAACAATCACCACCTCAGTATCCACCGTTTTGTTGCCTGCCGGATCGGTGACGGTAACAGTGACATCGTAGCCACCGTCTTGCAGCAGGGCCAGGTCAGCAGGTGGGATGGTTACCGTCCAGCTGCCATTGTTGCCGAATACCGCGTTATAGGTTTTACCCTCCAGCGTGATCACCACGGTATTACCCGCAGCGGTGGTGCCTTCAATCACCAGCGGCGCCTGTTGTTCGGTGGCATTGATAATGCCATCTTCGGCGATAGTACCCAGCGTCAGAGAAGGCAGATCGGTGGCAATCGTGACGGATGACGGCCCGGCTTCGGCGCTGTTCCCGGCCACATCAATCGCCGTAACCAGAATGGAAGACGCCCCCTTCGGATCCAAATCCAGTAACTGCTGCGTGGTCAGCACCAGAGTCCAGACGCCGGAGCTGTTAACGGTGGCCTCAAACGCACTGTTGCCGATGTTAATAATCACTCTTTGACCGTCGCCCAGTTCCCCGGTGGTGCCCGTCAGGGTCTGCCCGATAAGTGCTTCAGCATTGGTGAGCGTATTATCGCCAAACGGCGTATCCAGCGTTGGGTTCGGCAGGTTGGTGACGTGCACAATCAGCGAGGCGTTGCTGGTGGCCAGTGGGTTATCACTGCTGTCATAAACGGTCGCGACACCCGTCACGGTGCCATTGGTCAACGCTCCCACGTCAGCAAGCGGAATGTTGACCAGCCAGGTTCCGTCAGGCTGCAATACGCCATCATAAGGGAGGCCATTAAAGCTAAAGGTCACTCTGCTGTCAGCAGGAACATTCAGCGTGGTCAGAATAATATCCAGCCCCTCTGCCGCCTGAGATTCAGCGAAGTTGAGGTAGCCATCGTCACTGATCGGGCTGACGGCAATCGCGGGCTGCGTGTCATCGACGTTGAAGGTTTTATCCGTGGTGCCGGTATTACCCGCTTTGTCGGTGACACTGGCGGTCAGGGTGTACGATCCGTTCGCCAGCCCCTCCAGCACCTCTGTCGGCAGATTGGCCTGCCAGCCGCCGCCGGACTGAATGAGGGCGGTGGTGGTGTACGTCGCGCCATTGCCACTCAGCGTTAGCGTCAGGGTCTGACCGGCTTCCACATTCGAAGCCGTACCGGTGATAATCTGGTCCACCTGCTGTTCAGCGCCATCAATACTGTTATTCGGCGTGACATTGTTGACAACAATGGACGGTACACCGGTATCCACGACCAGCGGGGTGCTGGTGATAGTCGTGTTGCCCGCCGGATCAACGGCCGTTACCGAGAGCGTATAGTCACCATCAGTCACCCCGGCCACCACGTTGCCCGGGATCAGGGCAGACCAGGACCCGTCTGCACCGACCACGGTAGTAACCGTGGTTCCCGCCAGTTCCACGCGGATAACATTGCCGGCTTCCCCGGTGCCGGTCACCGTCAGCGGCTGAATAGACTCTGCCGCATTGATATAGCCCCCGGAAACCGCATTGACGGTCACTGGCGGCGGAGTGATATCCACCTCAATGGTACGGACCACGGTGGTCACGTTGCCGGCTTCATCGGTGCTGGTGACCTGCAGTTCATAGCTGCTCGCGGTCAGCGCTTTCAGCGCGTTAACCGGCAGCTCGATCTCCCAGTGCCCGGTGCCATCCACGACAACGTCATACGTCTGGTTGTTCAGTGTGACACTGATACGGTCACCCTGCGTACCTGACCCACCGATGGTCTGTATGTCGTTCTGTTCTTCAAGGTTAATGCGGTTATCTGCCGCCACCGCATCCAGCGTCACCACTGGCGCGACGGTATCCACGATAAAGTCGGTATTCACGTTAACGCTGTTACCCGCACCATCGCCCAGCGTCACGGATAAGGTATTTTCTCCCTGCGGCAGGTTTTGCAGCGTGGCAGACGGCACCGACACGCTCCAGTTACCCTGCGCATCCACCGTTCCGGTGTAGGTGATCCCGCCAATCAGCACTTTCACCGTCTGGCCCGCACCTTCAACGCCCGATGAACCGCTTATTGTCTGGGCACTGCCCGCCTCCGTGGCATTAAGATAATCATCACCAAACAGTGGGTTGATCTCTGGCAGGAAGCCCGGCAGCACTTCACTGTTAAGCGAATGCTCAACGGTGATGGTATTGCCATTGACATCAACGGTGCTGGCAGTGACTGTCAGCGTGGTATTGGTCAGGTTCGCCAGATCGGCAGGTGGAACCGTGACCGTCCAGCTGCCATCACTGTTGGTGGTGGTGAGATAGGATTTTCCGCGGAATGACACCGATACCGAACTGCCTGAGGCCACAAAGCGGCTGAAACCATGGATGGACAGCGGCAACAGTGCCTCACTGGCGTTCAGCGTATTGTCGTCGCTGATCACCCCGATGGCGATGGCGCTGAAGGTATTATCAACGGTGAAGCTGCCATTGGTGCTGGCCGGGTTACCGGCCACATCGCTGACGCTGACGGTATAATTATCGGTGCCGTTCGCCAGATTATGCAACGCCGAGGCCGGAACCAGCACACTCCAGCTGCCATCTGACAGTACCTGACCAGTGTAGCTTGCACCATTGAGGCTGACGGTGACCGTCTGGCCTGCCTGAACATTCGTGGTGGTCCCGGTGACAAACTGAGACAGCCCTTTTTCCGCGCCGTCGAGGATATTATCGCCCGCAAACGCACCGACGGTGACGGTCGGCAGTGAACCGCCGCCAGCAATCACCGTCAGCGGCTGGCTGCTGCTGCCGCTGTTGCCCAGGGGGTCGGTGGCCGTCGCAGTCACGGTGTAGGTATTGTCGGCCAGGCCGGTAACGACGTTCGCGGGAAGGGTTGCGGTCCAGTTACCGCCAGCATCCACCGTGGCGGGGTAATCAACGCCATTGACGCTCACCACCACCGTCGCACCCGGCTCAGTGGTACCGGTAATGGCCAGCGCTGCATTGTGTTCCAGCGCATTGAGATAGCCGTCGCCAGAAACCGGTGCAACCGTCACAGACGGTGAAGCCGTATCGAGGGTGACCGGGGTCAGCGTCGTCGTTTCATTGCCGCCGCTGTCGCGAGCCGTGACGCTGATATCATATTTACCATCGGCAAGCGTTTGCAGCGTCGATGGCGCAATATTGACGCTCCAGTTGCCATCTGCATCGGCGGCAGTGCGGTAAGTCACGCCGTTGAGTACCACCGTAATGGTACTTAACGGGTCTGCTGTCCCGGAAAGCGGCAGCGGCTGACCCTGTTCGGTGCGGTTGATCACCCCGTCCCCCGCTACCGCGCCGACATTCAGGTCTGGCGCGAGTGTGTCCACGCTGACGCTGGCATTATGGATAACTTCATTTCCTGCGGCATCGCGCACCGTCACGATCACATTGTTGCTGCCCTGCTGCAGCAACGCTAGATCAGCAGGGAGTAAGTGAACACTCCAGGCGCCCGTAGCAGGATTCACCGTGGCGTTATAGGAGGTGCCGTTTATCTCAACGGTCACCGTCTGATCCGGCAGTGTCAATCCGGTGTTACCGGTGATCGTCTGCGGTGTGGCTGATTCGGTTAGATTAAGGATATTGTCGCCACCAAAGGCAGCGTTGACAGTGACATTGTCCGGGAAGTTGGCCTGCACTCCAATGTTCAGCGTGGCGCTGATGCCAGGATCGGTGGCAACTTCGACCTTAATGTCATAAGTATTGTTAGCGACCCCAACGAAGTCAGCAGGCGGAATTTCAGTGGTCCATTTACCGTCTGCACCCACGGTGGCAGTGTAGGATTTATCGTTAAACGTCACGGTGAGCAGGGTGCCCTGCGGCACGCCCTGACTACTGCCGCTGACGGTCACCGGTGACCCGGCTTCCGACGCGTTGATCCAGTTATCGCCACCAACCGGCGCAATCGCCAGCGTCACGGCTAACGGATCGTTAATCACGGGATAATTGCCGCCAAACAGGGCGGTGACGCCGGCAGCATTGGACACGGACACACCGTAATTCACAAATTGGCCGTTAGTCAGGCCTGCCAGTGCATCGGCAGGAATGGTGACATGCCATAATCCCCCCGCCAGCACGGTCGTCGGGTATGGCTCGCCGTTGAACGTGACAATCAGGGGCTGGCCCTGCTCAACATTGAGAACCCGGCCACTCAATTCCTGATCCACACCCAGTTCGGCATTTTGCAGAACGTTGTCTCCGGCAAAGGTATTCACCTCGATCAACGGCTGGCTGCCCGGTTCAACGGCCAGAGTGACATTCCCGTATGCCGTCGTCACGTTGCCTGCCGCATCGGACGCTTCCACTCTTATTGGGTAACTGCCGTCGGCCAGAGCGGCCTTGTCGGCGTCAGAAACCACGATGCTCCATTCGTTATTGCCATTCGCATTGCCGGTCAGGCTCAGCTCCCGGTCACCGATGAAGACGCGAATGATACTGCCCGATTCCGCCGTCCCGCTGATAGTCAGGGTGCCCAGTTCATCAGCGGAAACGTAGTTATCGCCATTATCAGTGACAGGCGTCAGCGTAACGCCCGTCGGTGCCACGGTATCCACACTCAGCGGGAGGGTGGTTTCAGCCGAGGTATTACCGTATTTGTCGGTAGAGGTGACAACCAGGTCGCTACTCCCCTGATCGAGCTGTTGTAACGCCGAAGCCGGAATGTTCACACTCCAGCTACCGTCGGGATTCACTGAAGCGGTATACGTCTGACCATCCAGAGAGACGGTCACCGATTGACCGCCAACGCTGCTGCCAGTGATTGTCAGCGGTTGCGTGATGTCAGTGGCATTCAGCGCACTGTCAAACGGCGCGACAGTGACAACCGGAGGCGTATTATCCACCGTCACCTCAACTGTGCTGCTGCCCGTGTTACCCGCCGGATCGGTGATATTCACCACCAGAGGTAATGTCCCTTGCGTTGGATCGGTCACTGAACCCGCCGGAATAGTGACACTCCAGCTCCCGTCGTTATTGACCGTACCGGGGTATTTCTCACCGTTAAAATCGATGGAAACCGTCTGATTAGGGCCCGTCACGCCGGTCGTCCCGGTCACAGTCTGCGGCTGACCGATTTCCGTGCCGCTTAACACACCATCGACAAACGGCAGATCGACCTGCACGACTGGCGCAGTGGTGATCACATCCACCGAGACAGTGGTGCTGTTTTCAATGAGGGTGCCATTAGGCAGCGTAATGCTGGCAACAATCAGATTCGAGCCCTGCGGAAGCTGTTGCAGGTCGGCTGACGGCACCGTTACCGTCCAGCTGCCGCCTGCCTGAGTGACAGCGGGATAACTTACCCCCCCCAGGGTTACAGACACGGCAGTGCCCACCGGTACGCCACTCGCGGACCCGCTCAGGGTGAGCGTGCCCTGTGCTTCAGTCGCACTGAGATAGCCATCGTCACTGACTGGCGAGGTAATGCTGACGCTTGGGGTGGTGCTTTCCTGCACGTTGAAATTGTGAGTGGCGCTGGCAGACGTGCCGCCCGTATTGCTCACGCTGGCAGAAATAGTCGCACTGCCGGTGGACAACAGCGCAAGATCGGCCGCCGGCACCGACACGCTCCATACGCCGTCAGCATCAACCGTTCCGGTGTAGGTTTTTCCGTTCAGCGTAACGGTAACGGTTTGCCCCTGTTGCACGTTAACGGTCGTACCGCTCAGGGTTTGTGAGGTCAGTTTTTCCGCGCCATCGAGCACATCGTTACCGGCAAAAATAGCAATGGCAATCTGAGGCACGTTTGCCGCCGGAGAGACTTCAACAGTAAAGTTATGCGTATCGTTGGCAGACTGGCCGGCGATGTTAGTCACCGAGGCTGAAATGGTCGCCGAACCGTTCGACAGCGCTTCTAAGGCCGAAACCGGAACCGCCACACTCCAGCTACCATTCGCCTGCACCGTCGCATTATAGGTGACGCCGTTCAGCACGATCACCACCGTTTGTCCGGCTTGTACGTTGGTGGTAGTACCGCTTAACAGCTGAGTGGTCTCTTTTTCTGCGGCGCTCAATACGTTATCGCCCGCGAAGGTGCCAATGGTCAGTGTCGGCCCGTTAGCAGGAGGGTTAGGAGGATTGGGAGGGTTGGTCCCACCGCCATTACCGCCATCATCACCACCACCACCGCCGCCACCACCCAGTGCGGCAGCACCCAGCCCCACCAGGCCAAGCGCACCCAGACCTGCAGCGGTGACAAGGCCCGGACCCGCCCCGGTATCAGCCAGCAGCAGAGGTTCAATACTTCCCAGGGATTCATACTGCGGCGTGATGACCATCGCGGTCTGCGCATCGGCAAACTCGCTGGTCACCGGGAACAGAGCGTGTTCCGGCGGATTAACTCCGTCATCGAACACCAGTTCGCTGTGATCGCCATCCACGTCATCCAAGAAGAACTGCTGATAGCGCACAGTGGTGCCATCTTTCATGTGCAGAATGAGGTCGTTACCCTGGCGCTCGTATTCGGCCACCATTTCGCGCGTGCCATGCACTTTTACGATGCTGGGTTGATTAAGGAGAACGTTCCTGGACGAGCCCGCATTGGCCTGGGAGAGAATAGAGCCGTCGTCGCGTGAGAGAATGTCTACGCGGCCATCATTGAGCTGTGCCATTTTAGTAACCTCATGTACATCAGATAACAGGATTTAGAAGTTCAACGCGAGAAAAGTGAAAAAAAACTTCACTTTTAGCTCACCTTAAACAAAATATTTTCACACCGTGTTGGGCGTTACTTTTCACCTGATGCACAGTCAGAGAGTGACTCTCCCTGAAAAAAATGGCTTAAATTTGCTGAAACTGACTTATTTTTTGTTTAATTCCTCATTCACATATAATTAATAAAATGAATGTTTGATTTGATTAAAATTTATCGATTCGATTAATTATTTTAATTTAATGGTTTAGTACAGTAGCCGATTAATTGCCAAAAAATGCTGAAAAATAGTGCAACCACTGATTAATGATTTGATTTAGTTAACAGAAAAATTAGTTTGATGATGGCCGTTTAGACACTTTCAGGCATAAAAGCGATTTAACCGTGGTAATAACGCGGGGTTAATGACGCGAAAATTTCATGTTGATTCGTGACCGTAAGCACAAGCAGGCAATAGCTTAAAAAGCCACCAACCCCGCTCCGGGTTCAGCAGTGAAAATCGGCATTTTATGTTCCCTCACAATAATTTGAGTTAAGTAAAAGAGGCTCAGCCTTAGCCAGGAACCTTCTTAAAAGCTGGCGTTAAGGGACAATTCTGATTCACCGCCCTATTTATCCAGGTTATTAACTTTGCCCATCCTGTCTTTCTGTGTTGCACCCTGCCCGGCATCGCCTTCGCAGGCAGGGTTTAGCTTCTTAACTGGCAACAATTGTGGTAAAAAATGGGGTTGATTACGCGACAGGCAAAATGGATACAATGACGATACTGGAAGGCTCTGCCTCAGAGGAAAAAGCGCTGGCAACACAGCGTGCCACGCGTGCGGTATTTTTAATCGCCGGTATCGGCATGGCCTCCTGGGCCCCCCTGGTTCCTTATGCGAAAGATCGTGCCCTGCTGAGCGATGGCTCACTCGGCACCCTGTTATTGTTTCTTGGATTAGGCTCGCTGATTGCGATGCCATTGACCGGGATGCTGGTGGGTCGTCTGGGATGCAAACGCGTTATTGCAGCGGGCAGTCTGTTGCTGTTGCTGCTCTTACCCCTACTGGCAACGCTCTCCAGCCCTTCTACACTGGCGCCGGCGCTGATGATCTTCGGTGCCGCCATCGGTCTGATCGACGTTGCCATGAATATCCAGGCCGTCGAGGTCGAAAAAACGGCTAAAAAAGCGATGATGTCAGGGTTTCATGGTTTCTTCAGCGCGGGCGGGATTGTGGGTGCCGGACTGGTCAGCGCTGCGCTCGCGCTCGGTGCCTCTCCGTTAGTGTCGATACTGATGATCAATGTTTTGCTGGTGTTGCTGTGGCTTTACTGCCAGCAGCACCTGCTGAGCCAGCGTCTGCACCAGCCCGATATGCCGCTGTTTGTGATGCCGCGCGGCTGGGTACTGTTCCTTGGCGTGCTCTGTTTTATTCTGTTTTTAACCGAGGGTGCCATTCTTGACTGGGGCGCACTGTTTCTGACCCATAACCGTGACCTGCCCGCCTCACAAGCCGGGTTGGGTTACGCGGTATTTTCCATCGCCATGACCATTGGCCGCCTGTTTGGCGACCGCATCGTCAACGTGTTCGGGCGCACAGCAACGTTATTCTGCGGTTCATTATGCGCGGCGGGTGGCCTGGTGCTGGCAGTGGCGATACCGGATGCCACCTGGACGCTGGCCGGTTTTCTGCTGGTGGGGTTTGGTGCTTCAAACGCCGTCCCAATTATGTTCAGCGCAGCGGGAAAGCAGCAAGTGATGCCCGCCAATCTGGCCATCGCGGCGATGACCACTATCGGTTACGCCGGCATTCTTGCAGGGCCCGCGTTGGTCGGTTTTATTTCTCAATTATCCAGCCTGTCCGTCGCGTTCAGCGGCATTGCGGCGCTGCTGTTGGTCGTTGCTGCCAGCGCCCGACAGATTACTCGTTAACCGGGGTTTCACTGCATGTTGCCATATAAATTTCCACTGACTTCCGGCAATGTTACGCGCTTCTTTGCACTGTTTATTCTGGTGCTGGTACTGGCATCAGGATTTATGATCCACAATGCAGTTAACGCCTGGCTGACAGAAAAGCGCTACGCGATGGCGGATATCACTCACGCGATGCAAAAGCGTATTGATACCTATCGCTTCGCCACCTGGCAGATTTATGAAAACCTGGCAGCCAATGCGGCGGGCACGGCGGGCAACAGTTTGCAGGAAACCCGTCTACGTCAGGATGTCTATTATCTGGAGAAAACCCGGCGTAAAACCGAAGCATTGATTTTTGGTTCACACGACAGTGGCACGCTGGATATGACCCTGCGTATGTCCAACTATCTCGACACCTTATGGGGTGCCGAGAACAGCACCTGGTCGATGTATTTCCTCAACGGGCAGGACAACAGCCTGATCCTGGTCTCTACCCTGCCATTAAAAGATATGGCCTCACGCTATAAAGAAAGCGCGATCAGCAACATCGTTGAGGCACGTCGCGCCGAGATGCTGCAACAGGCTAATGCGCTGGACGAGCGTGAGAGCTTCTCGCCGTTGCGCCGTTTTACCTGGCAGAATGACCACTACTTCACCGTGCGTACCACCTTCAATCAGCCGGGGCATCTGGCGACCGTGGTGGCTTTCGATCTGCCGGTGAACGACATTATTCCGCTGAATATGCCGCTGGAGAATTTCCAGCTAAAGCAGGATACCACCCCGGTTGCCGAAGGGGATGATAATCAGGACAGCAGCAGCACCACCCGCATCAATTGGGTTAACCCTAATATCGAAATTGCCGGTTCACTGGCCAGCACACCCTTACAGCTGATCTATCGTGTACCGATCACCGGGCTGGTGGTAGATACCTTACATAATCTGCTGTGGCCGCTGCTGGCTAATCTCGCGTTGCTGCTGATGTCACTGGCGGGTCTTTTCCTGCTGCGCCAGCAGTCGTTGCGCCCCAGTGAAAACCAGAGTGCCGAGCTGGAGTCGCTGCGCCTGTTGAATGAAGAGATCGTCGGTACGCTCCCGGTGGGGCTGCTGGTGTATGATTTTGCCAATAACCGCACCCTTATCAGCAATAAAATTGCTGAGCACCTGCTGCCGCATCTCAATCTGCAAAAAATCATCAATATGTCCGATCAACATCAGGGTGTTTTGCAGGCCACGGTGAACAACGAGGTGTATGAGATCCGTCATGCCCGCAGCATGATTTCACCGCATACGCAGGTGTTTATGATGCGCGATCAGGATCGTGAGTTGTTGGTGAACAAAAAGCTGCAAAAAGCACAGCAGGTGCTGGATAAAAACCATCAGTCACGCCAACAGCTCTTGCAGAATCTCGGTCACGCGTTGCAGCGTCCACTGAACGAGGTGATCACCAGCCTGCAAGCGCTGGCTGCCGGACATCCGGACGAACAGGTGGATACCTCGCTGGAAGCCTCTCAGGCTCTCAGTCGTCTGGTTGATGATATTGTGTTACTGAACCAGCTGGAAACCCTCGACTGGACCCCGGACGCAGGCAGTTTCAATCTGCAAACCCTGCTGGATGAGCTGGTGGCTGAGCTGCTACCGGTTATGCGCCGCAAAGGTCTGACGCTGATGATCGCCAATCACCGCAGCAGCGATGAGACGCGTTTTGGCGATCGTCGGGCAATCAGTAAGATCTTGTCCACGCTGCTGCACTATGCCGTGACCACCACAACCTGGGGCCGGGTCAGCGTCACCGTAAGCGCCCCCGACGATCGCCCGGATCGCCTGTCGATTGAGATTGTTGATACTGGTGCTGGTCTTTCGGCTGACGAAATGTCGAACACGGATTTCCCGTACCTGGGTGAGACTCATCAGGACCGTTATGGTCAAGCCTCAGGCATGGCCTTTTTCCTGTGTAAGCAACTGTGCAAACAGTTAGGTGGCCATCTGGATATCAGCGCCAGCCCGGATATCGGCTCGCGCTACAGCATCCAGCTCCATACGCCGCTGGAACCCCAGCTGGTACAGGAAGAGAAGCTCCTGGAGGGCGTCAACGCCCTGATTGATATTACCGTTGATGACGTGCGTAAAATCGTCGTACATCAGCTTGAAGACTGGGGAGCGAACTGCATTACGCCAGACGAACGTTTCTCCGGTCAGGAACACGATGTACTGGTAACGGATGAACCTGAGCATTTGACGCCCTGGTCATTACTGCTCTCCGGTGATGAACCGGGTTTCTGCCAGATTTCATCCAATCAGTACCGGGTCAATTTCAATATCAGCAGTGCGATGCAGGATGCGCTGCTGACGTTGATTGAACAGCAACTGGCTCAGGACGAGCTGGGTGACGAAAATGCGGAACAACAGACCACGGCTCAACTTTTCGCCAGTGGTTACTTCCAGCTTTTCGTCGATACAGTACCCGATGATGTCAAGAGACTGTATAATGAGGCCGCAAACAGGGACTTTACTGCGCTTGCTCAGACTGCGCATCGGCTGAAAGGCGTGTTTGCCATGTTAAATTTATTACCCGGCAAGCAGCTTTGTGAAACGTTAGAACATCACATTGAACAGTGTGACGATTCAAACATCAAAAATACCACCAGTGAAATTGACAATTACGTCAATGACCTGCTGCAGCAAGGTAACCAATAATATGAATAACCTGAATGTCATTATTGCCGACGATCACCCCATTGTTCTGTTCGGCATTCGTAAGTCGCTCGAACAAATTGAATGGGTCAATGTTGTCGGTGAGTTTGAAGACTCCACTGCATTAATTAACAGCTTGTCTAAGCTTGATGCCAACGTTCTGGTGACAGATTTGTCTATGCCAGGCGAAAAATATGGCGATGGCATTACACTGATCAAATATATCAAGCGTCACTATCCTGATCTGTCGATCATTGTTCTCACCATGAACAATAACCCAGCCATTCTCAGCGCTGTGCTGGATCTGGATATCGAAGGCATCGTACTGAAGCAGGGTGCACCAACCGACCTGCCTAAGGCTCTGGCCGCATTGCAGAAAGGCAAAAAGTATACGCCGGATAGCGTGGCGAAACTGCTGGAGAAAATCAGCGCGGGCGGTTACGGCGACAAGCGTCTGTCACCGAAAGAGAGCGAAGTGCTGCGTCTGTTTGCTGAAGGCTTCCTGGTAACCGAAATTGCCAAGAAACTGAACCGCAGTATTAAGACGATCAGTAGCCAGAAGAAATCAGCCATGATGAAACTGGGTGTGGATAACGATATTGCGCTGCTGAACTATCTGTCATCAGTCAGCATGTCACCGGTTAAAGATTAAGTTTAAGACTGACGGGGCGACCGGAAAAATGGTCGCCCCTACATCTGCAGGGGCTGACCTTCTGTTTTGGTCAGCCTTTATGATTTAAACGTTCGCCCTGCTCTCTCTTGCCCGCTGCGCATATAACGTTAACGCCTGCTGTAATGTATCCATCGTCACCGGCTTAGACAGACAGTTATCCATTCCCGCATCAATACAGCGCTGTTTCTCTTCCGCTAACGCATTCGCCGTCACGCCCACCACCGGGAACGTTTTCCCCAGTTCACGCAGACGTCGTGTCAGGCCATAACCATCCATATTCGGCATATTGACATCGGTCAACACGATATCAATCTCGTTACGGCCGATCACGTTAAGTGCATCAAGACCGTCGCGCGCCGTTTTCACGCGGTAACCCAGCGATCCGAGCTGATCGGAAAGCAACATACGGTTGATCGGATGATCGTCGACCACGAGGATCAGGATGTCATCATGCGCGGCGGTTTGCGCTTCTTTCGCCAGTACGGCAAGCCCGCCTTCAGGCTGATCCGCCTCCACCCGGTAGATCCGCGCCAGCAATGAAGGTAATTCGTGCGGCGTGGTTGTCGCACAAACCCAGTGCCCCGCGCCCAGATGCTGTGGTGCATCATTGTGGCGACTGTCAAAGCGGATAGTGGCACGTACGGCCTGCTCAGGCAGGAAATCATGATCGGTAATCATCACGTCATCTGCCGCCGCCTCGCCTTCGTAGCGCTGCACCTGAATACCGTGTTCGCCCAGCAAGCGCGTCAGGAACGTGGCCAACTGCTCATTACGCAGTGCCAGCCAGCACTGCTTATCGTGCAGACCGTCCTGCAACTCTGGCGCTATCACCCGGCTGTTATAGAGCGGAATACGGATAATAAACTGGCTGCCCATGCCCGGCTCAGAGTCGACCTCAATATCACCGTCCATCATATTGATCAGCTTCTCACAGATAGCCAGCCCCAACCCGGTTCCCTGGAAGTTACGCTGTACCCCACTTCCGACCTGGAAGAACGGGTCAAACAGGCGCGTCAACTCCTTTGCCGGGATCCCCACGCCGCTGTCGCGCACGCGGAAAGCCAGATACCCATCTTTGACGTAAACCTGCAGGATGATCCCGCCAGTATGAGTGAACTTAATAGCATTATTCAGCAGGTTGGAGATGACCTGCTGCAAACGCATCGGGTCACCATCCAGCGTGGCTGGAACATCGCTGTCGACAAAGCACCACAGCGTCAGACGCTTTTTCACCACCATTGCCAGATAGTTGGAAGTGATATGTGCCACCACTTCACGCGGAGAGAACTCAGCGGGTTCTATTTTCAGCTGCTCAGACTCAATTTTGGAGAAATCGAGAATATCACTGATGATTTTCAGCAACAGGCTGGAGGAGTTGTTCATGGCCGTCACCAGCGACTCAACGCCCGGCGGCAGAGATTTTGTTTGCAGCAGGTCAAGGTTACCGATAATGCCATACAGCGGCGTACGCAACTCATGGCTGACGGTCGCCAGGAACATGGATTTGGACTGGCTGGCCTGCTCTGCGGCCTGAGCCATCTCCTGTAATGACTCTTCCATTTTGACGCGGGCACTGACGTCAACCAGCACGCAGATCGCCACATTCTCATTGCGGTAGCGCGAATGGACAAAGCTGATTTGCAGATTGGTATTACTGCCTGTCAGCACATCGACAAAGTTAACCTGCTGTCCACAGATAATCTCGGTTAAGCGCAGCCGATCTTCCTGAGTCAGCATGGTGAGATAATTATGAGCCAGCTCGTTACTGAGGATGTTGGTGCCATCACTGGTGCGCAAAATGCAGATCCCGACCGGCGCCGAGGCCACAATTTTACGGTTAAACTGCTCGTGCTCCTCCAGCCGGTGGGCATTATCTTCTGCGGGCAAAAACATTCTGCGTTCAAACAGCCATGCCAGCGTAAACAGCACTACCGCACTGATCAGGTTCAGCAACAGGGCGTTGATAATCAAAATTTTCAGCCGTTCAATCATCACATTGGTCGGCACCGAGTAGACGATACTGAGCGAAGACGGTGACAGACTTTTCTTCATGATCAGTTGATTGTAGCCGGAAATATAGCCAAACCAGGCGGCGTCATCAGGCAGGTCATCCGCTGAGAAATCCGGGCCATTGCGCGCAGAAGAGAGCAGACGCTGATTATTCTGATCCACCAGCGTGGCCGTTACCGGCATGCTACCCGGCAGGATCAGGTCTTCCATACGGATGCTCTGCTCAATGCCCAGCAGAGCCGTGACCTTATTGGCCACATACACCGGGGTGATCATGTAGTAATAGCCAACGCCGGGCTGTGCCGCAGGAGAGATCCAGAACAGGCTGTTTTTACGCTCGTCGTCGTTACCATTACGGTACTTCAGGATGCGCTCGCGCAGCGATTTCATCGCGCGTTCACGATCGACGGATGCCGTGCCCAGGCCGAAATCCGCCAGGCAGGTGCTGTCGCCACCGATAAAGAACACCCGGTTCAGTTCATAGGCGGAAGCGAAATTTTCTTTCCAGTAACTCAGGAAATAACTGAGAGGCTCCAGTGAGTTGCGCCAGGTATTGCTCATTGCATTGCAGTCGGAATCCGCATACAGAGGGTAGAACTGTGGCGGCGATGCTTTGCCTGCAGAGACACCGCTCAGTCCATCAAGGCTGCTGGTCGCAGTATTCAGGCGGTTTTCCGCAATAAACTTCAGCTCACGCATGACGTCCGCTGAGTGGCGCACATACCACTGAGCCTGATCATAGCTGGTATTGAATTCCTGGCGTACCTGCGATTCTCTTTCGTGTATGACGTTAATGATATAAAACGTGGTCAGCAGTGCGCCCAGCGTCCACAGCATCAACGCCAGGGCGCGGAACAGATAGCGGGAGATCTTTAACGTCGTTCGGAAAGAGACAAGATATTTCAAGCGTAACCCACTGGCAGCCATAACGGACAAAAGAAAATGATTGCCGATACAGTAGCGTCAGCATGGTAAAAAAGCCAGTTATCAGCACGCCCGCAGGCCGCTATTTCAGTGATTTTCAGCCTGTTCCCAGGCATCTTTGCGCCACTCAGATGGGGTTTTACCCGTGATGCGGCGAAACTCGCGATTAAAGTTGGATTTGGTCTGGAAACCGACGCTCTCCATCACTTCAATCACCGTCTGCTGGCTGCCCGCCAGACGCTCCACCGCCTCGCGGATACGCCAGCCATTCACATACTGAGACACGCTTTGCTGATAGAGGGCATTCACCGCCGCGGATACCTGCCGCGTCGGGATCCCGGCTTTGCGCGCCAGTCGCGCAAGGTTCAGCTGAGGTTCCCGGTACAGCCCGGCCTGCATCAGTGCATCAATACGGGCCACAATATCCGGGTCCTCTGCACTGGCCTCCCGCGTCACCTTGATCACAGGCGGTGCAACAGGTACACGGCTTAACAACAGCAACAGCGACATCACCGCCGCGATGGTCAGATTTCCGGCTAATAACAGTCCCGGGGTTCCCTCCGCCGCCGCAAATATCATTAACCAGGACACGGTGATATCCAGTAAGGCTACCGCAACCAGCAATAGCGCCAGCAGCCGCCAGCCGCGCAGCGTCAGATCACTCTCGCTCAGTACCGCCTCCGGCAACACATCGCTGCCCGATTTCAGCCGCAGCAACATCAGGCCGGCACAGCCCAGCCAGATGGCAGGCAGC
Source organism: Erwinia sp. JH02 (assembly GCF_013074405.1). Taxonomy (NCBI): domain Bacteria; kingdom Pseudomonadati; phylum Pseudomonadota; class Gammaproteobacteria; order Enterobacterales; family Erwiniaceae; genus Erwinia; species Erwinia sp. JH02. The sequence continues at coordinate 447,668 of NZ_JABANZ010000003.1, read as the reverse complement.
AGCCAGTCAATCCCCTGCGGCAGCCACAGCACGCAGGCGACCATCAACATGACCACCAGCGCACTTCGCCAGGCGTGTACGCTCTGCCCGGTTGCCTGTGCCAGCGCCAGACGGCACATCAGCGGCAGTGCCGCCGCCGTGATGGGCTGCAATCCGCGCCAGACCTTTTCCCCGGGCAGCATAATAGCCAGCCCGGCAATCAGACTGTGCATCAGACACAACCACAGCAGCAGTTGAAACAAGTGTCCGGTGTATCGGCGCTGCACCAACAGCAACACGCACACCAGACTGAGCAAAAAATTAACCGGTATCAGCATAGGACTCTATCGCGATCGAGGACGCCAGGCGCCTGTAATGTCCTGATAATAGTCTTTTTCCACACGACGAGTGAATATGATGCGTTTAATTATTTCCACAATGCTATGGATACTGAGTCTCCCCGCGTGGTGCTATTCCGTCGGCAGCCAGCAGGAAACGATCGTTGATAGCCAGCGCGCACGCACGCTGAATGTGCGTATTTTTTATCCCAGCCATAGCGAGCAAGTCCCTCAGCGACAGGCAGAGAATGGCGTTTTTTCGGGGTTCTCGGCTATCGTGAATGCGCCGCTGGCAACAGGCCGTTTCCCGCTGATTGTGTTGAGCCACGGCAGCGGCGGTAATAACGCCAGTCTCGCCTGGCTGGCCGTTCCTCTGGCAGCGCGCGGTGCCATCGTTATTGCCGCCAGCCACCCCGGCAGTACCACCGGAGATTCCAGTCCAAAAACCGATCTGACCCTTCAGATAACCGATCTCTCTTTTATGCTCACCCACTATCTTCAGGCTCCACGCTGGCAGCAGACCATCGATGCAGAAAAAATCGGCGCGATAGGTCATTCTAAAGGCGGATACAGCGTGCTGGCGCTGGCCGGTGCCCGCACCAACCGCCAGCAGATGAGCCACTACTGCCAGACAATGCCACAGATGCCAGACTGTCAGTTTTACTATCGTGATGGCGTCAGACTGGAAAACACGGACGACCAGCGCCTGGCGGCCAGCTATCGCGATCCGAGGGTGAAGTGGGTCATAGCCCTCGACCCCGGCATGAGCTACGTACTGACCCGCAGCAGTCTGGATACCATCAAGATCCCGTTGCTGACCATCGCCGCAGACTATTTTATTCGTGCCACCGGAAAGATGAATCTCGGTGTGGATCGTCTTAAATTACCGCTGATAACCGTGCCTGATGCCGGGCACTTTGACTTTCTACCGCTCTGCCAGCCCAATGCCGCCGCGATTCTGGCAGAGGAAGGGGAGGCATTTATTTGTGAAACCCCAACGGCGCAACGGGAAGTGATCCACCAGAAAACCCTGGCCGACGTCGGCCAGTTTATGCAACACCACGGTTTTCTCGCGCCCCGGCCCGCTAAGTAAGTTCTGTTTTTCAGGTAAAAAAAAGCCGGTTCAGAGTGAACCGGCTTTTTTATCAGACCCTTAACGATTACTCGTCATCGGCCTCAGGTGCATCGTCGTCGCTTTCCACTTCCGGGGCAATATCGTCATCCCCTTCCGCGACGCTGCCGTCGATAGCATCAAGTTCATCTTCCGCTACCGGTTCGGCCACACGTTGCAGACCCACCACGTTTTCATCTTCAGCGGTACGAATAAGGATAACACCCTGGGTGTTACGCCCTACTACGCTCACTTCAGACACGCGGGTACGCACCAGCGTACCGGCATCGGTGATCATCATAATCTGATCGCTGTCGACAACCTGTACCGCACCAATAACCGGTCCATTACGTTCGGTCACTTTAATCGAGATCACACCCTGCGTCGCACGCGACTTGGTTGGATACTCGGTGTTCGCCGTACGCTTACCATAACCGTTCTGTGTCACGGTCAGGATGGCACCATCGTCACGCGGTACAATCAGTGACACCACGCGATCGCCTTCTGCCAGTTTGATACCGCGCACGCCAGAGGCAGTACGACCCATCGCACGAACAGCGCTTTCTGCGAAGCGCACCACTTTACCGGCGGCAGAGAACAGCATCGCTTCATCGCTACCGTTGGTCAGTGACACACCAATCAGTTCGTCGTCGTCACGCAGGTTGACGGCAATGATACCGGCGCTGCGTGGGCGGCTGAACTCTTTCAGGGCCGTTTTCTTCACGGTACCGCTGGCGGTCGCCATAAAGATGTTAAAGCCTTCTGCATACTCACGCACCGGCAGGATTGCGGTGATACGTTCGTTGGCTTCCAGCGGTAACAGGTTGACGATTGGACGTCCACGCGCACCACGGCTGGCTTCCGGCAGCTGATAAACCTTCATCCAGTACAGACGACCACGGCTTGAGAAGCAGAGGATGGTGTCATGGGTGTTGGCCACCAGCAGGCGGTCGATAAAGTCTTCTTCTTTAATGCGTGCAGCCGATTTACCTTTACCACCACGGCGCTGCGCTTCGTAATCAGTCAATGGCTGATACTTCACGTAGCCCTGATGCGACAGGGTCACCACAACATCTTCCTGGTTGATCAGGTCTTCGATGTTGATGTCGGCGCTGTTAGCGGTGATTTCGGTACGACGCTCATCGCCGAACTGATCGCGGATCAGCTCCAGCTCTTCGCGAATCACTTCCATCAGACGCTCGGAACTGCCCAGAATGCGCAACAGCTCTGCGATCTGCTCCAGCAGCTCTTTGTACTCGTCGAGCAGTTTTTCATGCTCAAGTCCGGTCAGTTTCTGCAGGCGTAAATCAAGGATCGCCTGAGCCTGCTGCTCAGTCAGATAGTACTGACCATCGCGGATACCGAACTCATCTTCCAGCCACTCAGGGCGCGCCGCATTATCACCGGCACGTTCCAGCATCGCGGAGACGTTACCCAGCGCCCATGGACGCGCAATCAGGCCCGCTTTCGCTTCAGAAGGAGAAGCAGCGCGGCGAATCAGCTCAATAATCGGATCGATGTTCGCCAGCGCTACGGCCAGTGCTTCAAGGATATGAGCACGGTCACGCGCTTTACGCAGTTCGAAAATGGTACGGCGGGTAATCACTTCACGACGGTGACGCACGAAGGCTTCAAGAATATCCTTCAGCGGCATAATCTTTGGCTGGCCCTGGTGCAGTGCCACCATGTTGATGCCGAAAGAGGTCTGAAGCTGAGTCAGTGAATACAGATTGTTCAGAACCACTTCGCCAACCGCATCGCGCTTCACTTCGATCACGATGCGCATACCGTCTTTGTCAGACTCATCGCGCAGGGCGCTGATGCCTTCCAGACGTTTTTCTTTTACCAGCTCGGCAATTTTCTCAATCAGGCGCGCTTTGTTCACCTGATACGGAATTTCATGCACGATGATGGTTTCACGGCCGGTCTTCGCATCCACTTCCACTTCGCCACGGGCGCGGATGTAAATTTTTCCACGGCCAGTGCGATAAGCTTCTTCAATGCCACGGCGGCCATTGATGATAGCGGCGGTCGGGAAGTCCGGGCCTGGGATGTGTTCCATCAGCCCTTCGACGGTAATGTTTTCGTCGTCGATATAGGCCAGGCAGCCGTTGATCACTTCGGTCAGGTTATGTGGAGGAATGTTCGTGGCCATCCCGACGGCAATCCCTGAGGAACCGTTAACCAGCAGGTTGGGAACGCGGGTCGGCATCACTTCCGGGATCTGCTCGGTGCCATCGTAGTTAGGCACAAAGTCAACGGTGTCTTTTTCCAGATCCGCCAACAGTTCGTGAGCGATTTTGGACATGCGAACTTCGGTATAACGCATCGCAGCAGCGGAGTCGCCGTCTACGGAGCCGAAGTTGCCCTGACCGTCCACCAGCATGTAACGCAGCGAGAACGGCTGCGCCATACGCACGATGGTGTCATACACGGCAGTGTCGCCATGAGGGTGATATTTACCGATGACGTCACCGACGACACGGGCGGATTTTTTATAAGCTTTGTTCCAGTCGTTACCGAGGACGTTCATAGCGTAAAGCACGCGGCGGTGAACCGGCTTCAGGCCATCACGGACATCTGGCAGCGCACGGCCAACGATGACCGACATTGCATAATCCAGATAGGAGTTCTTTAACTCTTCTTCGATATTGACCGGTGTAATTTCGCGGGCCAGGTCGCTCATGGAGGCGCTTTCCTTCTGTATTATTCCCGGATTCAAAGGTGCGAAAGTATATCACAAAGCAGCCATGTGTTGAATGGAAAGCGTTGCTTTGGCCGCTTTATTGCATTCTGTCCCTCTCCGGCCCGCGCCCCTGCCCATCGCAACGCGTAAACATGTATAATGGGGCAAACTTTGGCTGGAGTAATAACCCAATGAAATCAGAACAAAACGCGGGTACGCAGAACGTTGATCACGGTGAAATCGCTAAATTTGAAGCAGTTGCTTCACGCTGGTGGGATTTAGAAGGCGAATTTAAGCCTTTGCACCGGATTAATCCGCTGCGCCTTGGCTGGATTGCCCAACACGCTGACGGCCTGTTTGGCAAGAAGGTGCTGGATGTTGGCTGCGGCGGCGGTATTCTCGCCGAGAGCATGGCGCGTGAAGGTGCGAACGTCACCGGGCTGGATATGGGAGCGGAACCGTTGCAGGTTGCCCGTCTACATGCACTGGAAAGCGGCGTAGCCATTGATTACGTCCAGCAGACCGTGGAAGAGCACGCTGAGCAGTTCGCCGGACAGTACGATGTGGTGACATGCATGGAGATGCTGGAGCACGTGCCCGATCCACGTTCCGTGGTCCATGCCTGCGCCCGGCTGGTGAAACCGGGTGGCGAAGTGTTCTTCTCAACCCTTAACCGCAATAGCAAATCCTGGCTGATGGCGATCATCGGCGCAGAATACGTATTACGTATGGTGCCGCGCGGCACACACGACATCAAAAAGTTTATCCGTCCGGCTGAACTGCTGAACTGGGTCGATGAAACCCCCCTGCGCGAACGCCATATTATTGGCCTGCACTACAACCCGATCACCAACCACTTCAAACTGGCTCCGGGCGTTGACGTGAACTATATGGTGCATACGCACAGCGCCATCGACGCGTCGTGACGCTATACGGGCGGATGCCGATCCGCCCGTGCGATATACGTGCGATATATAAGTCCATCTTAGTGCCTGACGCGAGATAAGATCGTTTTCGTCTTATCCCTGTCATCAAGATCAGGTTAATCTCACCGCATCACGCCATTTGTGCCCGTGAGGCGTCTTATTGTGCGTACTTTTTCAGCGCCCCAAAGCTCGAATTTTTTAACCTGAACAAGAAACCCGCGCTCGATCAATATTCTAAAAAAAATCTCAACCCATTGACATTGACCCAGGGCCTTGAGAAACGTGGACTTAGGAAAAATACCAGCCCTAGAACCGGAGTTTGCCGCGAAAATCAAGCCTTGTTAAGCACGCGGAAATTACTAGAATACTCACCATATTGTTATCAAGGTTTCTTCCACCCCCTATATGTAGTGTTTATCCACAGAGTTACTCACAATGAGAAATCTGTGTATAAACGTGGGGACTATTTGTTAAGGACAGGTAAAACGCGACATGAATCAGAGTCTGCTTGTAACCAAACGCGATGGCCGCACCGAGCGTATCGATCTCGATAAAATCCACCGTGTTCTCGACTGGGCTGCCGAAGGACTGCAAAACGTCTCCGTCTCTCAGGTTGAACTGCGATCTCACATCCAGTTCTACGAAGGTATCCGCACTTCTGATATCCATGAAACTGTCATTAAGTCTGCTGCTGATCTGATTTCTAAAGATGCCCCTGACTATCAGTACATGGCTGCCCGTCTGGCCATCTTCCATCTGCGCAAAAAAGCCTACGGCCAGTTCGAGCCGCCAAAGCTGATTGACCAGGTCACCCGCATGGTAGAGATGGGCAAATATGACCATCATCTGCTGGAAGATTACAGTGCGGAAGAGTTTGAGCTGATGGACGGCTTTATTGACCACTGGCGTGATATGAACTTCTCCTACGCTGCCGTGAAGCAGCTGGAAGGCAAGTATCTGGTGCAAAACCGCGTGAGTGGTGAGATCTATGAAAGCGCCCAGTTCCTGTACATTCTGGTCGCGGCCTGCCTGTTCTCCGGCTACCCGCGCGAGACGCGTCTGGACTACGTGAAGCGTTTTTATGATGCGATCTCCACCTTTAAGATCTCACTGCCAACGCCAATCATGTCTGGCGTGCGTACGCCTACGCGCCAGTTCAGCTCTTGCGTGCTGATCGAATGTGGTGACAGCCTGGACTCTATCAACGCCACTTCCAGCGCCATTGTGAAATATGTTTCTCAGCGCGCCGGGATTGGTATCAATGCGGGCCGCATTCGTGCGCTGGGTAGCCCGATCCGTGGCGGAGAAGCCTTCCACACCGGCTGTATCCCGTTCTATAAGCATTTCCAGACTGCAGTGAAGTCCTGCTCTCAGGGCGGCGTTCGCGGCGGAGCAGCCACGCTGTTCTACCCGATGTGGCATCTGGAAGTCGAAAGCCTGCTGGTACTGAAAAACAACCGTGGTGTTGAAGGCAACCGCGTGCGCCATATGGACTACGGTGTTCAGATCAACAAACTGATGTATCAGCGCCTGCTGAAAGGCGAAGATATCACCCTGTTCAGCCCGTCTGACGTGCCAGGCCTGTACGATGCTTTCTTTGCGAATCAGGACGAGTTCGAGCGCCTGTACACCAAATACGAGCAAGACGACAGTATCCGCAAGCAGCGTATCAAAGCGGTAGAGTTGTTCTCACTGATGATGCAGGAACGTGCTTCTACCGGCCGTATCTACATCCAGAACGTCGACCACTGTAATACTCACAGCCCGTTCGATCCGGCTATCGCGCCCGTTCGCCAGTCCAACCTGTGTCTGGAAATTGCGTTGCCAACCAAACCACTACTGGATGTGAACGACGAAAACGGCGAAATTGCGCTGTGTACGCTCTCCGCATTCAACCTGGGCGCGATTGAGAGCCTGGATGACCTGCAAGAGCTGGCCACGCTGGCAGTTCGCGCGCTGGACGCCCTGCTCGATTATCAGGATTACCCCATCCCGGCCGCCAAACGCGGTGCAATGGGGCGTCGTACGCTGGGTATTGGTGTGATCAACTACGCCTACTATCTGGCTAAAAATGGCGTACGCTACTCCGATGGCAGCGCCAACGTCCTGACGCACCAGACCTTTGAAGCTATTCAGTACTGGCTGCTGAAAGCGTCCAACGATCTGGCCATCGAACAGGGTGCCTGCCCGTGGTTCAATGAAACCACGTATTCTCAGGGTATTATGCCAATCGACACCTATAAGAAAGATTTGGATGCGATTTGTAACACACCGCTGCTGCTCGACTGGGAAGCACTGCGTGAATCCGTGAAAACGCACGGCCTGCGTAACTCCACGCTGTCTGCGCTGATGCCGTCAGAAACCTCTTCGCAGATTTCTAACGCCACCAACGGGATTGAACCACCGCGCGGCCATATCAGTATTAAAGCATCAAAAGACGGTATCCTGCGCCAGGTGGTCCCGGAGTACGAACGTCTGAAAGACAGCTACGAGCTGCTGTGGGATATGCCAAACAATGATGGCTATCTGCAACTGGTCGGCCTGATGCAGAAATTTATCGACCAGGCGATTTCGTCGAACACCAACTACGATCCAACGCGCTTTGCCAACGGTAAGGTGCCAATGAAGCAGTTGCTGAAAGACCTGCTGACGGCCTATAAGTTTGGCGTGAAAACGCTTTACTATCAGAACACGCGTGACGGTGCAGAAGATACCCAGGAAGACCTGGCACCATCGATTCAGGATGATGGCTGTGAAAGCGGTGCCTGCAAGATCTAATCTCCGTGGGCCAGGTTTGCCTGGCCCCTTCGCGAAACATTGACTCTGAGGGTCGGGCATGCCCGACCCTGAACGCATCTGGAATACATCATGGCTTACACCACATTTTCGCAGAATAAAAATAATCAGCTGCTGGAACCGATGTTCTTCGGCCAGCCGGTGAACGTGGCGCGTTTCGACCAGCAGAAGTATGACATTTTTGAAAAACTGATCGAAAAGCAGCTCTCTTTCTTCTGGCGCCCGGAAGAAGTGGACGTCTCACGCGATCGTATCGACTATCAGGCACTGCCGGATCACGAAAAACACATCTTTATCAGCAACCTGAAATATCAGACGCTGCTGGACTCCATCCAGGGACGTAGCCCGAACGTGGCGCTGCTGCCGTTGATCTCGATTCCTGAACTGGAAACCTGGATTGAAACCTGGGCATTCTCAGAAACCATCCACTCACGTTCTTACACCCATATCATCCGCAATATCGTTAACGATCCGTCGCTGGTGTTTGACGATATCGTCACCAACGAGCAGATCCTGTCGCGTGCCAAAGATATCTCTGGCTACTACGACGATCTGATTGAGATGACCAGCTACTGGCATCTGCTGGGTGAAGGTACGCACGAAGTGAATGGTAAAACCGTCACCGTCAGCCTGCGTGCACTGAAAAAGCAGCTCTACATCTGCCTGATGAGCGTGAATGCGCTGGAAGCCATTCGTTTCTACGTCAGCTTTGCCTGCTCCTTCGCCTTTGCCGAGCGCGAACTGATGGAAGGCAACGCCAAAATCATCAAGCTGATCGCCCGTGATGAAGCCCTGCATCTGACCGGCACCCAGCACATGCTGAACCTGCTGCGCAGCGGCGAAGATGACCCTGAAATGGCAGAGATCGCCAAAGAGTGTCGCCAGGAGTGCTACGACCTGTTTGTGCTGGCAGCCGAGCAGGAGAAAGAGTGGGCAGAATATCTGTTCAGCGGCGGTTCGATGATCGGCCTGAATAAAGACATTTTGTGGCAGTATATTGAGTACATCACCAATATCCGCATGAATGCCGTCGGTCTGGATCTGCCGTTTAAAACCCGCTCCAACCCGATTCCATGGATCAACTCCTGGCTGGTTTCCGATAACGTGCAGGTCGCGCCGCAGGAAGTGGAAGTGAGTTCTTACCTGGTCGGCCAGATTGACTCTGAAGTAAACGCTGACGACCTCAGCGACTTCGAGCTGTAAGATGGCGAGCATTACACTGCGTACCACCGGTACGCAGCTTGAATGTCATGATGAGCACCCTTCCCTGCTTGCCGCACTGGAGTCGCACCGGGTGTGCGTGGAGTATCAGTGCCGTGAGGGCTACTGCGGTTCGTGCCGCACACGTCTGCTGAAGGGTGAAGTCAGCTACAGCGCAACGCCGTTGGCCTTTGTGCAACCGGGTGAGATTTTGCCCTGCTGCTGCAAGGCCGAAGGGGATATTGAGATCGCGCTGTAAGGGGTTAAGCGCGGCTGTCTCATCGACATCGGGTCGGGCATGCCCGACCCCTACGCATTCCCGATAATCGATACCATCACCGCACCACATCGGGTCGGGCATGCCCGACCCCTGCGCATTACTGATAATCGATACTGTCACCGCATCACATCGGGTCGGGCGTGCCCGACCCCTGCGCATTACTGATAATCGATATCGTCACCGTGCCACGTCGGGTCGGGCGTGCCCGACCCCTGCGCATTACTGATAATCGATATCGTCACCGTGCCACGTCGGGTCGGGCGTGCCCGACCCCTGCGCATTACTGATAATCGATACCATCACCGCATCACATCGGGCCGGGCATGACCGACCCCTGCGCATTACTGATAATCGATATCGTCACCGTGCCACGTCGGGTCGGGCGTGCCCGACCCCTGCGCATTACTGATAATCGATACCATCACCGCACCACATCGGGTCGGGCATGACCGACCCCTACACGTTCCCGATAATCGATACCGTCACCGCATCACATCGGGCCGGGCATGACCGACCCCTACACGTTCCCGATAATCGATACCGTCACCGCATCACGTAGGGGCGAGGCATGCCTCGCCCGGGGCATTTACAGCGTTTCTACCACATCAATCCAGCCGTGTCCGGTGGTCACTGACTGACCATTCAACCAGCGGCGCAGCATATTCATCGCCAGCATGGCCACCATCTCCTGCCGTGCTTTCAGACCATGTCGGCTGACGTTAAACTTCACTTTTTGCGCAAAAGTGCCGTCCGGCGTGTGCAGAGCAAAGCCCAGACGATCGTCCTCCAGACTTCCCACGACCAGCGATAACCGGGCATGGTTCTGTTTCGCCAGCTGCTGACTGCGTGCCGCCAGCAAGCCCAGTGACTCACTCTGATGAGGCAACACGTTGCCCGCCGCCAGAGAAGCACCGGCGGAAATAAGCTGCCATTGCAACAGCCCGGCGCTGAACTGCTCGCTAACGGCAAGCGTAAGCTTATGTTCTTTCAGACGGCGTGCCAGCTGCTCGGGTAAGGTTTCAAACCCTTCAAAGATCACACTGTCACCGGCAATCTCACGTACCTGCTGCCAGAACTGCTCCATCTCGGCACGCTTTGACGCCGGACCGTTCAGCTTCAGTTCGATAATCGGCATCGATGCGCGGTAACCCATCACCACCCCTTCCGGCAGCGCTAAAGGCTCAATATCAGAGGCGAGGTCACTTTCCCCGCGACCAAAAGTGGTCATCCGCAGGCAGACGGGCGGCTCGGGCAACTGGAAACGGGCTTTCAGGCGCGGCAGGATTTGATCCATGACCATCACCTTGTATTCGGAAGGCACACCCGGCGTGAAGAAGATCCAGCAGCGATTAAGCTGCATGGCGAAACCGCAGGCGGTGCCGACCGGGTTATCGATCATCTCCGCACCCTGCGGGATTTCAGCCTGCTTACGATTACTGGCGGCCATCACTTTGCCACGGCTGGCAAAGAAGGCTTCCATTTTCGCCAGCCACTCAGGATGAATTTGCAGTTCCACTCCGGCTGCGGTGGCGGCGGCCAGCGCACTCAGATCATCACTGGTCGGCCCCAGGCCACCATTCACGATCAAGACATCAGCCACTTTGCTGCGCTCGGTCAGTACCGTCACCAAATCCTGCAAGCTGTCCCCTACCGTCTGACGGCTGGTCATCGGTAAGCCCTGCTCAAACAGTACGCCAGCCAGCCAGGCCGCGTTGGTATCGACGATTTGTCCGTGCAGCACTTCGTCGCCGGTCGCGAGCATTTCCACTCTTATCATGTTGTTCTCCGGGTACACTCAAGCTTTACACTGTAAGAAGCGCCCGGCAGAAATACAACGTCAATTTCCACTTCTTTAGCCGTCATTCAGACCCGCGATGTCAAACAGGCCTGCGTCTGATTTGCCACCCATGCCTTCAGCTGCACGCGTGAGCGCTTGATCGCCCCGCCGTTATCAGCCGGTAGCGGATACCACGCCACCGGGCGCTGATACCCGGCCAGCTTTGGCGCGGCCCAGTCGGCCAACACCTCCAGCCCAATATTGCCTTCCACCAGTGCGACCGCGCGATGACCGTACTCCGCATCGACTTTTGGCACAATAAACACCTGTGTCACCGCCGGATGGGCGAGCAAAACGCGTTCAATATGCTCCGGCTGTACCGACTCACCGCCTGAAAAGAACAGGTTATCGCGCCGTCCGTCGACCCGCAGCTCGCCCCGATGCCAGTGCCCACAATCGCCGGTACGTAACCAGCCGTCGTGATCCGTCAACGGCATCAGTGCGCCCTGCAACCAGTAGCCGGAGGCCAGAGCGGGCGAACGCACCCAGATCTCACCGTCGACCACCCTGACCTGATGGCCAGCCAGTGGCGCACCCACGCCTGGATGTTCGTCTGCCCGTCGGGCGCAAAGAGTCGATGCAGTTTCCGTCATACCGTAGCCACAATAACAGTGCAGCCCGGCGGCCTCCGCCTGACGCGTCAGCTCAGCGGGGATTTGCGCACCGCCCAGCAGTACCGCGCGCAATCTGGCGGGTAAAACAGGTTGATTGAGCAGGCGCCAGAGCTGCGTGGGCACCAGAGACGCGATGCTGCTGCGCGCCAGTGCAGTATGCAATCCTTTGTCATCGGGGATCACCAGCGTGCCTCCGGCCAGCAGCCAGCGCCAAAGGATGCCCTGCCCGGAGACATGAAACAGCGGCAGCGACAATAACCAGCGATCATCAGCCGTCAACGCCATCAGTTCAATGACCGCTGCGGCGCTGTGCAGATGGGCGCTGAAAGTGTGGGCCGCTGCTTTAGGCAGCCCGGTAGAGCCAGAGGTTAACGTCAGGGTGGCGATCCGATCCGGCTGCCACGGCTGGCTGCCATCACCGGCAATCGGACGCAGCGCCAGCATGGGTCTTTCAATACTGGTTTCCCCGGCCAGATTGAGTACAAAGTCCAGCCCCAGCCCCGGCAACAGCTGGCGTAGCTGGGCATCCGGCAACTGAGGGTTAAGCCCCAGCACTCGTGCCCCGCAGGCCATCAGTCCGAGCCACGCCAGCAGCGCCGCCAGACTGTTCGCGCTTCGCAGCGCCACGACATCTCCGGCGGCCACGCCTTGCTGCTGAAAGCCCTGAGCATGTTCTGCCACCGCCTGTGACAGCTGCTGCCAACTGAGCGTGACCTCGCCACTATCAATCGCCAGCGACGCCGGACAACACTTCTGCCAGTCACGCCACGGCCAGTCGGCTATCGTTGCCAGAGACATTGCAGCACCTCTCTGTTCTGCACAGGTAACATACTGCCGGGCCACGCCCGCAGCACCTGCTGCTGCATCAGTTGCAGCGTATCCAGACCTGGCCGCACGCCCGGCGTCAGCTCATGTGCGAGCCGTGCCAGCTGGGTCAGCCCAAGGCTGGACTCCAGCGCACTACTGATCACCGGGGTTAACCCCTGCGCCTTCGCCTGTAACACCTGATGCTGTACGCGCTGAATACTGCCCGTGAGCATCGGTTTGATGACCACGGCCACCACGCCGGGTGCGGCGGTCAGTGCGTCATCATGGTCACGCAGGGTTTCATCCCAGGCGATGTTAATACCTGTCTCGGCGGCAAAGGCGAGGCTCTGCTGTCTGTCACGGCAAGGCTCTTCGATAAACGCAATGCGTGAACGCAGCTCCGGCGACACATAGCGGGCAAAGCTCAATGCCTTTTCCAGCGTCCAGCTTTGGTTAGCATCCAGCCGCAAGGTGAGGTGCGGTAACGCCTCCAGCAGCAGGTTGACCTGCATGCCGTCGCGTATCGCCTCGTACAGGCCCACTTTCATTTTTGCCAGCGGCTCTGGCTGACGCAGCAGTTGCTGAAATAACGCGTCCGGATCGCCACTGCACAGCTGCGCCAGACGATACTCCCCTTCTGCGGGCAGGGTGTTCGTCAGCTCGGCCTGCGCACAGCTGATGCCGAAGGCCACAGAAGGCCGTTCACTCTCTGCGGGCGTTTCACCCTCACACCACTGCGCCAGCCAGCTCATCGCCTGCTGCTGTGCTTGTTCAAGTGTCTCATGGCTGAACTCAGGGAGGGGGGCAATCTCACCCCAGCCTTGCGCTGCTCCCTCCATCAGGTTCACCAGCAGTCCCTGGCGGGTTTTTAACCGCTGGTTTCGTAACACCACCCCGGCGTCCATGGCGACCTGATAACCGTATAACGTGGCGTGACGCATCAGGGATTACGCCGGAAGTTGCTGAAGTCAGGCTGACGCTTTTCGTTGAATGCATTGCGCCCTTCCTGCCCCTCTTCCGTCATATAGAACAGCATGGTGGCATTGCCCGCCAGCTCTTGCAGCCCGGCCTGGCCATCACAATCCGCATTGAGAGCGGCTTTCAGGCAGCGCAGCGCCATCGGGCTGTTTTGCAACATCTCACGGCACCAGCGAACGGTCTCTTTTTCCAGCTCGGCCAGCAGTACAACGGTATTAACCAGCCCCATATCCAGTGCCTGCTGTGCGTTATACATCCTGCACAGGAACCAGATTTCACGCGCCTTTTTCTGGCCGACAATACGCGCCATGTAGGCCGCGCCCCAGCCGCCATCAAAGGAGCCCACTTTCGGCCCGGTCTGACCAAACTGTGCATTATCTGCCGCAATCGTAAGGTCGCACATCATATGCAGAACGTGGCCGCCACCCACCGCATAGCCCGCCACCATCGCCACGACCGGTTTCGGACAGGTACGAATCTGGCGTTGCAGGTCGAGGACGTTAAGATGATGAACGCCCGCGTCATCTTGATAACCGCCGTAGTCGCCGCGAACTTTCTGGTCCCCACCGGAGCAAAATGCCCGTTCGCCTTCGCCGGTCAGCACAATCACGCCCACCGCCGGGTCACGGCGCGCATTATCCAGCGCCTGCTGGATTTCACTGACCGTTAACGGGCGAAAGGCATTACGTACTTCAGGGCGGTTGATGGTGATTCTGGCAATACCATCGTCCGTTTTGTGATAGCGAATATCGCTGAACTCAGCGCCGCAATCCCGCCACTGCGCCGGGGCATACAGCAGGCTTTCATCTGGATACAACATCAAAGCTCCTTAATGGTGATTAAGCACGCGGGCAAGTTGATGGGCAAATGCCAGGGGATTCGCCAGGTGCGAGTTATGGCCCGCTGCGGGGATAACCGCAGGAGGAAGTGCGGCCTGCTGAGCAAGCTGCAAAAATTTTTGATCCCACTCACCGCAGAGATAGCGGAACGGAAAGGTTTTTTCTCGCAGTTCCGGCAGCAGGTCGGGCTGCTCTGAGAGTGAGGTGGCCTGTAACATCGCCGCCAGATCTTCACCGCGATTGTTGAGCCGCCGGGCGACCAGGCACTGGCGTTGGATTGCGGTCAGTTCGGCAAAAACCGGCTGCTGATACCACTGGTCCAACGCCTCTTCCAGCGGTTGCTGGCGGAAACACTGTACCCAGCCCTGGTCATGCGCCCGGCGGCGGGTACGCTCACTGGGGCAACTGAGGCCAAAATGCCCGGCTTCCACCAGCAATCCTGCCAGACCGTTACCGGCGTGACGGCAGGCGTGATAGAGCGCCAGCCGTCCGCCGAGGGAGTAACCGATCAGCCAATAGCGATCGACCTGGTGATAGTGCAGCGTGGCGTTAAGTCGCTGGCATACATCATCAAAACCGCTCACGGTCTGCGCACGTGAACCACCGTGACCGGGCAGATCAATACTGAGCAGCGGCCAGTGACTGAAATAGCGCTGAACCGGCTGCCAGTCCGTTGCACTCCCGAGAAAACCGTGCAGCCATACCAGTACCGGACGCGTACTGTGATGGTGCCCCTGCCAGTGCGCATGTAGCATCATAAATGGACCACCTCGCTGGCGCAGCGCGCCAGGGTTTGTGCACCCTCATCACCGTCGACCACCACCTCAATCAGGGTGATGCCCGAACTGAAACCCTGTTCAACCGCCCGCTGAAGTGCCTGCCAGCTGGCTGGCTGTGCAAAATGCAAACCAAACAGTGCCGCAGCATGGCGAAAATCAACGCTGGGCGGCATAGTGAAGAAGCGTTCACGTTCAGATAAGGGCGTTGGCAGCATAGAGAAGATCTGGCCGCCCTGGTTGTTTACCACGATGACCACCACCGGCGCAGAAGCCTGCTGCAACAGCGCCAGGCTATTCAGATCGTAGAGCGCGGAGAGATCGCCCAGCAGGATCAGTAGCGGCTGGCCCGTGCCGCGCTGTACGCCCGCCGCCGTTGCCAGTAACCCGTCGATGCCGCTGGCACCGCGATTACAGTACAGCGGATAACCCGCAGGAAGCTGTGCAAAAGCATCAACCAGGCGAATGGCGAGGCTGTTGCCGATAAACAGCGCGCCGTTTTCCGGCAGCAGTGCGGGCAGACGGTGCGCCAGCTGTGCCTCGCCAAACTGCTGCAAATGCTGTTGCAGATAGTCCCGGGTACGTTCAGCCAGCGGCACCAGCTGTGGACACCAGGGATGACGAGGCGCCGCAGGATGGTGCTGCAACCAGTCAGAAATATTGGCCTGAATGCGCCGCCCGCCAGGGTTCCCCGGATGGCGATGCCCCGGTAATGCATCGATCAGCCAGTACATCTCAGTGCCGCTGTCGTTCTGATAGTTGAGCAGGTTTTTTCCCGTCAGGCTGCTGCCGAACTGCACCACGATCTGCGCCTCACTCAAGGCCCGCTGTGCCGATGGATGCCCCAGCCACAAGGCCGCGCCAGGCAGTGGTTGCCCGGTTTGTGACACCACGTCACCGAGCAGCGGCCACCCCAGCATTTCCGCCCACTCGGCCAGCTGCTGGCCTTGCTGAGCACTGACGCGCCCGACAATCACCACCCCCCGTTTCTGGCGCCAGAAAAACCAGTCTTCTTCAATGGGGGTATGGCTGCGCTGTGGATATTTCAGCCAGGGTTCGTTGCTGTCCCACCAGTTTCCCAGTTCATCCTGCCAGGCGAGGTAATCGTTGCTGTCAGCGCCATACAGAGGTTCAGCAAACGGGCAGTTGATATGCACGCCGCCATGCTGCTGCTGTGCCAGCAAGGTATCGATGGCCGAGACCAGCCAGCGTGCGGGGATCGACGGTGAAGGCCGGGGAAGGTTGAGTACAGCGGAAACGTGGGACGCAAAGAGACCAGGCTGTTCAATGGCCTGATTCGCGCCACAGTGAATCAATTCGGGTGGGCGGTCGGCGCTGATGGCGACCAGTTTTTCGCCGGTCAGATGTGCTTCAACCAGCGCGGGATAAAGGTTGGCTACCGCCGTCCCGGAAGTGACAACGATCGCCACCGGTTGATGGGTGGTTTTGGCCAGGCCGAGCGCGAGAAAACCGAGGCCACGCTCGTCAAAATGGGTATGACACACCCATTTATCACTGGCTGCTACTGCCAGAGCCAGCGGCGCAGAACGGGACCCGGGAGCAATGCAGATATGCCGTATACCGTGGCGCGTCAGCGTTTCCAGCAGTACGGTAGCCCAGCGGCGATTAAACGTTGCGTGCGACATCTCTTGCTGCATAGCCACTCCAGATCAAAAATCCTCGCGCTATTATAATCAGCTGAATTGAGGTCCTTTTTGATTTGGGCCAGTTTTACCCCTGGTTTTCCGCCGTGAGTAACGTGCCCAGCGTCGCGGCTTTGCGTTCAATTTCCTCCCACTCCCGCTCCGGTTCGGAGCCGCTGACAATACCGGCCCCAGCGTAGAGGCGAACCTGTGCCCCCGACACCTGCGCGCAACGGAGCACCACGGCAAACTCGCTGTGTGACTGCGACAGATACCCCACCGACCCGCTGTACCAGCCGCGACTAAAGGGTTCCTGCTGACGAATAAAAGCCTGTGCAGCGGCACGCGGCACCCCGGCAACGGCCGCTGTGGGTTGAAGGCGATCCACGCATTGCGCATCGTCCGCTCGCATTAACCGCGCGCGGATCCGCCGCCGGATATGTTGCAGATGACGCAGCGGCAGTAATTCTGCGGGCATGACTTCCAGTTCAGTAACAATATCCGCCAGCCGCTGACGGATATCCTCCACCACCAGGGTGTTTTCCCACTGGTTTTTTTTATCCATCAGCAACCCTGGCTGATGCACGTCAGCCGTTCCGGCTAGGGCTTCACTCGAAAGCTGGCTGCCCTCGCGCGCATACAGCCGTTCAGGGCTGGATCCCACCAACGCCTGATGTTCCTCTGTGGCCAGCATAAAATGGTAGCTATGGGGGTTAATGCGCTGGCTGGCGGCCAGCAAGGCGGCGGCAGACAAGGGGCCAGACAGGCTGAAATCGCTGACGCGTGCCAGCACGACTTTCTCCAGTTCGCCAGCGGCTATAGCCGTCAGCGCATGGTTAACCCGTTGGACCCAGCCCGCTTTATCCGGGGCATGATGCACGCGATGATAATGCGGTAAGGATGTAGCCGGCTGCACCGGGCGCAAGCCTGCCAGCCAGTGCAGCAAACGCCGGGCTTGCTGCTGTAACGAACCGTCGCTGACCAGATTGATCGTCAAGTGGTGCCCTGCACTGTCCTGCTGCCACAGCAGGACAGGCAGAAACAGGTCACTGGCACCAAAGATGCTGTTTGCGCCAAACATCCGCCAGCCCGGCGGCAATGCCTGCAAGCGCAGGGTAGCCTCTGCAACGGAGTGAAACCGCTCAAGCGCACCACAGGCTGCCACGATCTCTTCACCACTGCGCGACTGCCAGTAAAACTGGGGCCAGCAGGACTGGGAGGCTAGCCAGTTCAGCGCATCAGTTTCGGGGGAAAAGCGCACGCTGATTTGCCGCACGCCGGGCACCGATTCGCTCACCTGTGCGAGCCGATCGCGTAGCTGTTCTACCGCCTGAGCAAGTTGCACGCTGACCTCAATAGAAAGTAAAACACGGATGGGCAGTTATGTTAGCGGGATTAGCAAGGCAGGATATTGATCTGAAAACAGCGGAGAGAAATGAACAGACGCCCGGGAGGGCGTCTGTTGTGCTACTGCCTGTTGTTCTACTGAATTAGCGACGCGCCAGCAGCAGGCCGATGACCAGGCCCAACGTGGCACCGACACCAATCCCCTGCCAGGGTTTATCGTGGACATAATCATCAGCACGCGTAACGGCCTGACGGGCTCGCACATAGTAGGTATCAGAGGCATCGCTGATGCGGGACTTCACCTGGTTCAGTGATTTTTCCGCTTTCGCTTTCAGCTCAATGTATTTCTGATCGGCCGGATCGCCCGACGACTTCAGCACTTCTTCCAGGGTTTCAGTGAGCAGCGCCAGATCGTCATCCAGGCGAGTTTCATGTGGTTCAGTCGTTGTTGCCATTTCCATTCTCCTTGGGCGAAAAATCTTCGTCAGGTAACTATAGACAGTTTTTGCCGCTCTGCTTGATTAAAACCGCCAGGAATCGACTGAGAATGGTGTGTTCAGGGACAGTAAAACGGGTCAAAGGGTGCTTATTTTCCCGATATTTACGTTAATTCACATGCGAAACCACTGCGGTAGTTAGATTTATCTGATAAATTTTGCGTGAACTGAATCATTACCCAGGCAAGCTGTCGTAACTCTCTGTAACCGGACCTTTATCCGGCGAAGCGAATGCGTGCAAACGCACGACAGTCACTACAAACTCCGTTCACCTGAGGAAATTATTTCCGGCATGAATCGAAGAATGTTTATGAAAGCGTCAATGGCATTCGCAACCCTCAGTGGGATGTCGGGTTTATCCACGTTGTTCTCCCAGGCTGCCTGGGCGGAAGACGGGATTGCCGATGGTTCCGCAAAGCGATTTGATTTTGATGTGCTTAAAAAAATGGCCGCCGATATGGCAAAACAGGCCTATGGTGGTGCTCCGGCGCCGTTGCCTGAAACACTGGCAACGCTGACGCCGCAGGCCTATAACGAAATCCAGTACGATGCCAACCATTCGCTGTGGAACGGCATCGACAACCGTCAGCTTGACGTTCAGTTCTTCCATGTGGGGATGGGCTTTAAGCGCCGTATCCGCATGTTCTCCGTTGATGGTGCCAGTCGTGAGGCGCGTGAAATTCACTTCCGCCCTGAGTTGTTTAACTACAACAATGCTCACGTCGACACCAAACAGCTGGAAGGCAAAACCGACCTTGGCTTCGCTGGTTTCCGTGCATTTAAAAAACCCGAGCTGGCAAAACGCGACATCGTCTCGTTCCTCGGCGCCAGCTACTTCCGTGCTGTCGATGAAACCTTCCAGTACGGTCTGTCCGCGCGTGGCGTGGCCATCGACACCTTCAGTAACGGTAAAGAAGAGTTCCCGGACTTCACCGCCTTCTGGTTCGAAACCCCGAAAGCCGATGACACCACCTTTGTGGTGTATACCCTGCTGGATGGCCCGAGCTGCACCGGCGCGTTTAAATTCACCATTCACTGCGAAGATAAACGCGTAGTGATGGAAGTGGAAAACCACATTTATGCGCGCAAGAATATCCAGCAGTTGGGTATCTCGCCGATGACCACCATGTTCAGCTGCGGCAATAACGAGCGCCGCATGTGCGATACCATCCATCCGCAGATCCACGACTCCGATCGTCTGGCCATGTGGACAGGGAGCGGTGAGTGGATTTGCCGTCCGCTGAACAACCCACAGCGTCTGACGTTTAACGCCTATCAGGATGAAAACCCGCGTGGTTTTGGCATGTTACAGCTTAATCATGACTTCGACAGTTATCAGGATGTGATTGGCTGGTACAACAAGCGCCCAAGCCTGTGGGTGGAACCGGTCGGTAAGTGGGGTAAAGGTGCGATTAACCTGATGGAGATCCCGACCACGGGTGAAACGCTGGATAATATTGTCTGCTTCTGGCAGCCAGCCGATGCCATCAAAGCCGGGAGCGAGCACAGCTTCTCCTACAAGCTTTACTGGAGCGGCCTGCCACCGGTACGTAGCGGTCTGGCACGTGTTAATGCCACCCGCACCGGCATGGGCGGTTTCCCGGAAGGCTGGGCACCGGGCGAGCATTACCCGAACGTCTGGTCACGCCGTTTCGCCGTTGACTTTGTTGGCGGCGATCTGAAAGCAGCAGCACCGAAAGGCATTGAGCCGGTGATTAACGTCACCTCCGGTACGCTGAAGCAGGTTGAAATCCTCTACGTTGAACCGATTGATGGTTACCGTATTCTCTTCGACTGGTATCCAAACAGCGATTCCACCGAACCGGTAAATATGCGTCTGTTCCTGCGGACTAAAGATGAAACGTTAAGCGAAACCTGGCTGTATCAGTATGTTCCACCGCCGCCGGATAAGCGTAAATACGTGGATGACCGGATTATGACCGCGGGTTAATCGCGTTTGGACCTGGCCGGTCAAGGGCCAGGTCAACGTCTCAAGGTCCAGGGCGTTGACGTTGACGTTGACCTTAAAATAAACGATTAACGCCAAACGCTATCGCTAACCAGACGTCCGCTGCATATCAATATGCGGAATATTATCCTCCAGATACTCCCCGCTGACTGCCACAAACCCCAGACGAGCGTAGAAACGATGCAAATGCGCCTGTGCAGAAAGAAAAATAGGCTGCCCTGGCCAATGGTGTTCGCAGCTATTCATGGCCTGCTCCATTAGCCGACTCCCCAGGTTCAGCCCGCGCGCCTCTCCGGACACAATCACCCGACCAATCTTGACCGGCTGACCCTCCCCTTCAGGCATCAGAATGCGTGCACAGGCAACCAGCTGATTGTCGAGGATACCCAGCAGATGGCGGTTTTCACCCACCAGATCCGCGCCATCAATATCGAGATAAGGGCACTGCTGCTCAACAATAAACACCGCGTTGCGCAATGCCAGCAGCCGATAAAGCTGGGCGGCACTGAGTTCGCTGTGGTGCAGGTCCTGCCAGATGATGTCCATCAACTTAACTCCTCAGACTGAAGCAAAAAAAATCGGGCCACTGTGGGCCCGATTATTACCTGTCTTGCATCAAATTACATCAGTGGCTGCGCCAGTTTCACCAGCGAAATCAGCGGCTGCGGGAAGATACCCAGTATCAGCACCAGAATCGCGGAAATCAGCACCACCACACCACCGGCAGTAAATGCCCAGTTAGCAGGCGCATCACGCTGGGACAGTTCCGGTGGTGAAAGATACAGACTGACGGTCATACGCAGATAATAGTACAGGCCAATGGCACTGCCAAGCACCACAGCTCCGGTCAGCCACCACAGGTGCGCACTGACACCGACAGCAATCACATAGAACTTACCGATAAAGCCCAGCGTCATCGGGATACCCGCCAGCGACAGCATCATCACGGTCATGACTGAGGCGAGGATCGGACGGTGCCAGAACAGGCCACGGTAAGAGTACATAGAATCGGCATCCGGGCCACGGTACGGGCTGGACATCAGGCTGACCACACCGAAGGCGCCGAGGCTGCTGAACAGATAACCGGCCAGATAAACGCCAACGGTTTCCATCGACAGCTGATGGGTCTGTACCGCAATCAGGGCGACCAGCAGGTAACCAAGGTGAGCGATAGAAGAGTAACCCAGCAGACGCTTGATATTGCTCTGCGAGATTGCCATCAGGTTACCAAACAGCATGGATGCCACGGCGATCAGGCTGAGAACGGTACGCACACCTTCGTTATCCGCCATTGGCGCATACATAAACAGACGCATCAGCACGCCAAAAATGGCGATCTTGCTGGCGGTCGCCAGGAAGGTGGATACCGGTGCAGGTGCGCCCTGGTAAACATCCGGCGTCCAGAGATGGAACGGCACCAGTGACAGTTTAAAGCCAAAGCCGACAATCATCAGACCCAGGCCCGCTAACAACAGCGGCTGGTTGATCACACCGTCATTCAGGCTTGCACCCAGTGATGCGAAAGCAAGGTTACCGGAATCGGCATACACCAGCGCCATACCAAACAGCAGGAACGATGAGGCCGCTGCCGACAGAATGGCGTACTTGATGGCGGCTTCCAGCGAGCGTTTTTGCTGGAAGGCATAGCCCACCAGACCAAACAGCGGCAGAGAAATCAGCTCAATACCAATGAACAACGATGCCAAATGGTTCGCACTGGCCAGCACCACGCCACCGAGGGCAGCAATCAGCACCAACAGATAGAACTCTTCACGGTTGTCCGGGTACGTTGCCAGCCACGGATAGGCAAAGGTGCAGGTCGCCAGGCTGGCAAGGATCACCAGCCCGGTATACAGCATCGAATAACCATCCACCCGCATCAGCGGGGTGACATCCATGGGGCCTGCCTGACCGACAAAGTACAGTGAAAACAGCGCCAGGTTGAGACCGACAACTGCCAGCGTCGCATTGACGAAGTGATTGCGTCGCCACGCAATGGACAGCATCACAACTACCACCGTCAATCCGACGATCAGCAGCGGCAGAAGCGCGATCAATTGTTGAGGAGTTATTG
The DNA here is from genome assembly GCF_013074405.1 of Erwinia sp. JH02. Lineage (NCBI taxonomy): Bacteria > Pseudomonadati > Pseudomonadota > Gammaproteobacteria > Enterobacterales > Erwiniaceae > Erwinia > Erwinia sp. JH02. The sequence goes on along the minus strand of NZ_JABANZ010000003.1, from coordinate 424,971 downwards.
TCATGGCGAATTACGGCCTTGTAGTTGAAATTGAAGCAGTAAACCACTGCTGAATATTGCTCATCGCAGCATGAGAGGTATCCAGAATCGGCTGCGGATAAACACCCAGCAACACCAGCAGGACCACCAGCACCATGATCATCAGGAACTCACGTGCAGACATCCCCCCCAGCGGCGTTTCTGACTTCGGCGCACCGTAGTAAGCGCGTTGCATCATAATCAGCGAGTACACCGACGCGAACACCAGACCAAAGGTGGCGATGACAATAATCACCGGCACAGTCTGGAAGCTGCCCGTCAGGATCATAAACTCACCGACGAAGTTACCGGTGCCCGGCATCCCCAGGTTAGCAACGGCGAAGAACAGCGACAGGCCCGGCAACCACTTGATACGTGACCACAGGCCGCCCATCTGACGCATATCGCGGGTATGCAGGCGCTCATACAGCTGGCCACACAGAATAAACAGCGCAGAAGCGGAAAGACCATGCGCGATCATCTGGATGACGGCACCCTGGAACGCCAGCTGGCTGCCCGTGTAGATAGCAATCAGCACGAAGCCCATATGGGAAATCGAGGTGTAGGCAATCAGACGTTTGATGTCGTACTGCGAGAACGCCATCCATGCGCCGTAGAAGATCCCGATAATCCCCAGCCACATGGCAATCGGTGCAAACTCGGCAGAGGCATTCGGGAACAGCGGCAGGGCAAAACGCAGCAGGCCATAGGCCGCGGTCTTCAGCAAGATCCCCGCCAGGTCAACAGAACCTGCCGTAGGGGCCTGACTGTGCGCATCCGGTAACCAGCCGTGCAGCGGTACCACCGGCATTTTCACCGCGAACGCAATGAAGAAGCCCAGCATCAGCATGTATTCCACGCCGTGCGTCATTGGGGTTTTCAGCAGCAGTTCGTAGTTAAACGTCCATACGCCCGTTGCGTTGTAGTGCACAAACACCAGCGCCAGAATGGCGATCAGCATCACCAGACCACTGGCCTGGGTGTAGATGAAGAACTTGGTGGCAGCAGAAATACGCGTCTTCCCGTCAGAGGCTTTGTGGCCCCAGAGTGCGATCAGGAAGTACATCGGCACCAGCATCATCTCCCAGAAGAAGAAGAACAGGAACATGTCCATTGCCAGGAACACGCCGATTACGCCACCGAGGATCCACAGCAGGTTCAGATGGAAGAAACCCTGCCATTTCTCGATTTCATTCCACGAACAGAGAATAGCCATCAGGCCTAACAGGCCGGTCAGTACCACCATCAGCAGCGACAGACCATCCAGGGCCAGATGGAACTCAATACCGAAGCGTGGGATCCACGGCACGGAGAACTCAGATTGCCACTGCGGCAAGCCCGCCGCCTGAGTCAGTGAGTAATCTCCCTGCAGCCACAGTTGCAGCGAGAGCACAAACGTCAGCCCCATTGCGATCAGTGCAATCCAGCGTGGCAGCTTAGGCCCGAAGCGCTCCAGCTGCCAGCATAGTAACCCACCGACAAACGGGATGAATATTAGCCAAGGTAATAACATGGCGGTTTTCCCTTTATTGCGATTTTTATTCTTTATAGGGTGTGGCTCTGCCCCACCCCACTCACAAACCTTTACATCACCAGCAGCAGCGCCAGTACCACAACGGCACCAATGCTCATGGAGGCGAGATACCAGCGCAGATAGCCATTCTCACTGACGACCAGGCCTTTGTTAGCGCCGCGCGCCAGCAAAGCAGGAATATTCATCAGTGAATTGAGCGGATCACGCGACAGCAGCCAGGCAACGCCGAGATAAGGCTTAACAAAGACTTTGTCATACAGCCAGTCGAAGCCCCAGGCAGCAAACCACCAGGTACTGAAGAAACGGCCTACTGCGCTGTTGGCAATTGCCGTCACCAGAGTGCGTTTACCCAGCCAAAGAGCAGCTGCCAGCAGGATGCCCACAATCGCCACTACGCCAGACGCAATCTCCAGCGTCAGCACGCTACCATGCGCCAGCTCACTGGTCTCAGGCAACACGCCTTTCAGCGGTGGAACAATCATCGCACCAATAAAGGTTGAGAGAATTAACAGCACAATCAGCGGCAGATGGTGAGTGATCCCTTTGCCGGCATGAGCGTGAATTTTTTCTTCCCCGTGGAAGGTAATGAAGATCATACGGAAGGTGTAGAGGGAGGTCATAAACGCCCCTGCCAGGCCGGCAATCATCAGATTCAGATGACCGTTAGCCAGCGCACCCGCCAGGATCTCATCCTTACTGAAGAAGCCTGCGGTGATCAGCGGCAGCGCAGACAGCGCAGCGCCCCCGACCAGGAAGCAGACATACACCAGCGGGATACTTTTACGCAGACCGCCCATCTTGAAGATGTTCTGCTCATGATGGCAGGCAAGGATCACCGAACCAGAAGAGAGGAACAGCAGCGCTTTAAAGAACGCATGAGTCATCAGATGGAAGATCGCCGCGTCCCAGGCCTGAACACCCAGCGCCAGGAACATATAACCAATCTGGCTCATGGTGGAGTAAGCCAGCACGCGTTTGATATCGGTTTGCACCAGCGCGGCAAAACCGGCCAGTACCAGCGTGACCGCACCAATAATGCCGACCAGATGCAGCACTTCCGGCGTCATCAGGAACAAGCCGTGTGTACGGGCAATCAGGTAAACACCCGCGGTAACCATCGTGGCGGCGTGGATCAGAGCAGAAACCGGCGTCGGGCCGGCCATTGCATCAGCGAGCCACGTTTGCAGCGGCAGCTGTGCAGATTTACCGACCGCCCCGCCTAACAGCATCAGGGTCGCCCACTGCAGCATGTGGTTATCCGCTGCAAAGTGCTGTGGTGCCAGCTCCATCATTTCGCGGAAGTTCAGCGTACCCAGCTCGTTGTAGAGAATAAACAACGCAAATGCCAGGAACACGTCGCCCACACGGGTGATGATAAAGGCTTTCATTGCCGCCGCGCCGTTGTTCGGGTTGGTGTAATAGAAGCCAATCAGCAGATAAGAGCAGAGACCCACCCCTTCCCAGCCGAGATACATCAGCATCAGGTTATCGGCCAGCACCAGTACGACCATGCTGGCGATAAACAGGTTGGTGTAGGCGAAGAAGCGTGAGTAGCCCTCTTCTCCCCGCATATACCAGGACGCGAACATGTGGATCAGGAAACCAACGCCAGTGACCACCGACAACATGGTCAGCGACAGGCCGTCCAGCGTCAGGTTGACATCAATTTTGAAATTACCCACCTGCATCCAGGTCCACAGCGCCTGGTTGAATACCTGCTGGCCGTTATTGAAGAAGTCGATACCTGCATATGCCGCCACCAGCGCCGCAAGGCCGACCGATCCCATCCCCACGGTAGCAGACAGATTCTCTGACCAGCGGCCACGGGAGAACGCCAGCAGTAAGAAGCCAATCAGCGGAAACAGGATAGTTAAATAGAGAAGGTTCATCCGCGCATCTCGCTCACTTTATCAATGTTGAGGGTCTGGCTACGACGATGGAGCTGCAGCAGCAGCGCCAGGCCAATGCTGGCCTCAGCCGCGGCCAGGCTGATTGCCAGGATAAACATCACCTGACCGTCGGCCTGTCCCCAGTAGCTTCCCGCCACCACAAACGCCAGTGCTGCGGCGTTAATCATGATTTCGAGACTAATCAACATAAACAGCAGATTGCGGCGGATCACCACGCCTGTCAGTCCAAGGACAAACAGGATGGCTGCCAGAATAAGTCCATGCTGTAGAGGGATCATACCCGCTCCTCCTTATTACTTTTCGCCGCATCACCCGGACGGTTGCTCAGAACCTCACCAGAACGCTGTTCGCGCCCGATGTGGAAGGCCACCACCAGACCCGCCAGAAGCAGCATCGATGCCAGCTCAACGGCCAGAACATACGGACCGAAAAGACTGATACCCACTGCTTTCGCATCGATCATCTTGCCGTCGATGCCCTGGTCATTAATGCCGCTAATGGCATAAACCAGCACCACCAGCAATACCAGGGAGAGCGCAGCCGGCCCCATCCACATACTCGGTTTCAGCCACTGGCGCTCCTGCTCGACTTCCTGGCCGCCCAGATTCAGCATCATCACCACGAAGACGAACAGCACCATAATCGCACCGGCATAAACAATGATTTCCAGCGCGCCCGCAAAGTAGGCGCCGAGCGAAAAGAACACTCCTGAAACGGCCAGCAAAGAAATAATCAGGTACAGCAACGCATGTACCGGGTTGGTATGAGTGATGACGCGCAACGTCGCCAGCACCGCTACCAGACCACTAACATAAAAAGCAAATTCCATGCCTGGCTCCTTAAGGTAACAAGCCCTTGACGTCGATAGGTTTGGCTTCGTTTTCAGCGTCGCCTTTGTCTTTACCGTCGATCGCCATACCCGCCATCCGGTAGAAATTGTACTCCGGGTATTTACCCGGGCCGGAAATCAGCAAGTGTTCTTTTTCATACACCAGATCCTGACGCTTGAACTCACCCAGTTCGAAATCTGGGGTAAGCTGAATCGCAGTGGTCGGGCAAGCCTCTTCACACAGGCCACAGAAAATGCAGCGCGAGAAGTTAATACGGAAGAACTCCGGATACCAGCGGCCATCCGCCATCTCTGCTTTTTGCAGAGAAATACAGCCTACCGGGCAGGCAACAGCACACAGGTTGCAGGCAACACAGCGCTCCTGGCCATCCGGATCGCGCGTCAGCACAATACGGCCACGGTAGCGTGGTGGCAGATAAACCGGCTCTTCCGGATACATCATGGTTTCGCGTTTGGCGAAGGCATTCATGCCTATCAGCCAGATACTGCGTACGGTTGTCCCGAAACCAACGACAAGGTCTTTTAATGTCATGTTCTTAAACCCCTTACTGCGCCGTGTACAGAATGACTGCGGCAGTCGCCAGCAGATTCAACAGCGTCAACGGCAGACAGACTTTCCAGCCGAACGACATCACCTGGTCATAGCGCGGACGCGGTAACGCAGCACGAATCAGAATGAACATCATCATGAAGAATGCCGTTTTAATCGCGAACCAGAAAATCGGTGGCAACCACGGACCGTTCCAGCCGCCGAAGAACAGCGTGACGATCAGTGATGAAACGGTCACGATACCGACGTATTCACCGACAAAGAACAGGCCGAATTTCATCCCGGCATATTCAATGTGGTAACCGTCGGCCAGTTCCTGTTCCGCTTCTGGCTGGTCAAACGGATGGCGGTGACAGACCGCAACACCGGCGATGCAGAAGGTAAGGAAACCTAAGAACTGCGGGATCACGTTCCACAGATGCTGCTGACTGTTAACAATGTCGACCATGTTGAATGAGCCCGCCTGTGCGACCACGCCCATCAACGACAGACCGAGGAACACTTCATAGCTCAGGGTCTGCGCAGAGGCACGCATTGCGCCCAGCAGCGAGTATTTGTTATTACTCGACCAGCCGGCAAACAGCACCGCGTACACCGCCAGACCCGCCATCATCAGGAAGAACAGCAGACCAATGTTCAGGTCGGCGCCCATCCAGGTGGAGGTCACCGGCACAATCGCCATCGCCAGCAGCAGCGAGGTAAAAGCAATCATAGGAGCGAGGGTAAAAATCACGCGGTCGGTAAACGGCGGGATCCAGTCCTCTTTAAAGAACATTTTGATCATGTCAGCGACCAACTGCAGGGAACCGCCCCAGCCGACACGGTTAGGCCCGTATCGGTTCTGGAACAGGCCGAGCAGACGGCGCTCACCAAAGCTCATAAAGGCGCCACAACCGACCACCACAAACAGGATAATCAGCGCTTTTACGACGGCAATCAGCACGTCGATAACTTCCGGTGTCAGCCAGCTCATTGTACTGCCTCCCGCAGATTGTCGATGTTGCTACCCGCCAGGAACGGTGGAATGCCCGGTAAACCGAGTGGCAAACCCACCTGCCCTGCCTGCAACGTGCTGGAGAAGCGTACTGGCAGGCGCAGTGTTTCGCCCTGGCAAGTAAACTCAACGGCCGTGCCGACATTCACCCCAAGCTTCGCAGCATCATCCGGATTAACCATCAGGTAGGCTTCTGGCATACGCTGCTGAATAACCGGGGCGCGCTGAGTCATTTCATCGCTGCCGAACAGGTGGAAATACGGTGCCACACGCCAGGCATCGTTCACGCCAGTGAAGGCAGCAGGTACCGTGTCGAACCAGCCCAGCTGTGTGGCCCCCGCTTCGATCAGACGCACGCCTGGATCGCCATTACGCAGGCTTCCGCCCACTTCCGCCTGGAATTTATTCCATGCCTGAGGTGAGTTCCAGCCTGGTGCCCAGGCAAACGGAATTTGCGAACGTGCTGCAGACGGCTGGTTGTTCCCTTCCATAGAGAAGGCAAACATGCTGTCTTTGTCCTGCGGCTGACGCGGCTCATGCACGTCGATGTTGGCGCGCATTGCAGTACGCCCACTCGAACGGTTAGGTGAACGTGCCAGTTTCTGACCACGAATACGGAAGCTGGCATCAGGTGCCGCTTCTTTAATCCCAGCCAGCTGTGGCAACGCCGCTACGCAGGCATCGATCACATGATCGAGCTGGCTCCAGTCCACTTCGCGGCTGTTAATCGTGCTTTGCAGCGAATGCAGCCAGCGCCAGCTTTCCAGCATCTGTACTTTTTCGTCGTAGTAGGCAGGGTCATAAACCTGGAAGAAGCGCTGTGCGCGGCCTTCCTGATTCACTACCGTACCGTCGCTTTCAGCAAAGCTGGCGCTGGAGAGGATCAGACCGGCTTTTTCCGTGGTCGACGTACGCTGATGATCGAGTACGATCACGTTTGGCGTATGGGCCAGCGCAGCATCCACCTTCGCCTTTGGCAGGTGACGGTAGAGATCGTTTTCCATGATAATCACGGCATCTGCTGCACCGCTTTCCAGCTCGGACAATGCCACATCAAGGGATTTCCCACCGATCAGGCCAAGACCCACGCTGTTCGTCGCGGTTGCCAGCAGGGTAATACCTACATCAGCACCGCGATTCTTCAGTGCTTTTGCCACGTTAGCGGCCGCCTGAATCATCGCTTCGCTGCCGGAGTTAGTCCCGGAGATAATCAGCGGTTTCTTCGCCCCGGCTAATGCCTGAACGATGACGTCAATTTTGCCTGCCAGTGACTTATCAATATCCGTAACGACAGGCGCACTTTCATCCAGTTCATGCGCAACGGCAAAACCAAGACGCGCCTGATCTTCCACCGGGGCGCGATAGCTCCAGGCGGCAATGTCATCAAGACGGGTCTGGTCAACGTTGGTGACAAACAGGGGGTGCTTCGCGTTCTGCCCGATGTTCAAAATGGCGGCAATCTGCCAGTCTGCCACTTTCTGTGCGGCAGCCATTTCACGGGATTTGCCCTTCACCGCCTGACGCACTGACAGTGCAACGCGCGCTCCGGTCTGGGTCAGATCTTCACCCAGCACCAGCACCGCATCGTAGCTTTCAATTTCGCGCAGCGCCGGAGTATGAATTCCGCTGTCGCGCAATACTTTCAGCATCAGATCCAGGCGCGCCTGCTCTCCCGCCGCAATGCCGGTGGAGAAGTTTTCTGCACCGACCAGTTCACGCAGTGCAAAGTTGCTTTCTACGCTGGCTCGCGGGGAACCAATGCCGATCACTTTCTTCGCCTGGCGCAGCACATCCGCCGCGCCCTGCATTGCCTGGTCAGCATTCAGCGCGATCCAGTCATCACCGCGACGCTGCATCGGCTGGCGTGGACGGTCTTTCAGGTTCACGTAGCCATAGCCGAAACGACCACGGTCGCAGAGGAAGTAGTGGTTTACAGTACCGTTGTAGCGGTTTTCAATACGACGCAGTTCGCCATAGCGCTCACCCGGGCTGGTGTTACAACCGATGCTGCACTGCTGGCAAATGCTCGGTGCAAACTGCATATCCCACTTACGGTTATAACGCTCAGAGTGCGTTTTATCCGTGAATACGCCGGTCGGACAAATTTCAACCAGGTTACCGGAGAATTCGCTTTCCAGTACGCCGTCTTCCGGACGACCGAAGTAGACGTTATCGTGCGCGCCATAGACACCGAGGTCGGTGCCATCCGCGTAATCTTTGTAGTAACGCACGCAGCGGTAACAGGCGATGCAGCGGTTCATTTCGTGGGAAATGAACGGACCGAGATCCTGATTACGGTGGGTACGCTTCGTGAAACGATAACGACGGAAGCTGTGGCCGGTCATCACTGTCATATCTTGCAGGTGACAGTTACCGCCCTCTTCACATACCGGGCAGTCGTGCGGGTGGTTAGTCATTAACCACTCGACAACGCTTTCGCGAAACTCTTTGGCTTCGCCATCATCGATCGAAATAAAGGTGCCGTCAGACGCCGGGGTCATGCAGGACATAACCAGGCGGCCACGGGTGTCTTCGGCATTCTGAAATTGCTTCACCGCGCACTGGCGGCAGGCACCGACGCTACCGAGCGCCGGGTGCCAGCAGAAATAAGGAATATCTAAGCCGAGGGAGAGACAGGCCTGCAAGAGGTTGTCTGCGCCATCAACATCATATTCTTTACCGTCTACATGAATTGTAGCCATAGTGAACATGCTTCCGTAAGGCCCGTGCGAACACGGGCGTTAAACTTTGCTTACCAGCGCGCCTTTAACAGGTTGGGCTGGATGCCGCTAATCGCGTGCGCGTTGCTGAATACCTGGGGTGCCATACCCGCTTCAAACTCTTCGCGGAAATATTTAATGGCACTTTGCAGTGGCTCTACTGCACCAGGCGCATGCGCACAGAAGGTCTTACCCGGGCCAAGCTGGCGGCAGAGTTGCAGCAGGGTTTCAATATCCCCCGGCTGTCCCTGTTTATTTTCCAGCGCGCGCAGAATTTTCACACTCCACGGCAGGCCATCGCGGCATGGCGTACACCAGCCGCAGGATTCACGGGCAAAAAACTCTTCAAGGTTACGCACCAGCGACACCATGTTGATTTCGTGGTCGACGGCCATCGCCAGCGCCGTACCCAGACGACTACCGGCTTTACCAATACTGGCAAATTCCATCGGCAGATCGAGGTGCGACTCGGTCAGGAAGTCCGTACCTGCGCCACCTGGCTGCCAGGCTTTGAACTTCAGGCCATCGCGCATGCCACCGGCATACTCTTCGAGGATCTCGCGCGCGGTGGTGCCAAACGGCAGCTCCCATACGCCCGGGTTCTTCACACGACCGGAAAAGCCCATCATTTTGGTACCGGCATCTTCGCTGGTAGAAATCCCTTTGTACCAGTCAACGCCGTTGGCGATAATGGCCGGTACGTTAGAGAGCGTCTCTACGTTGTTAACGCAGGTCGGCTTGCCCCAGGCACCCGCAGAAGCCGGGAATGGCGGCTTGGAACGCGGATTAGCGCGACGCCCTTCCAGTGAGTTAATCAGTGCGGTCTCTTCGCCGCAGATATAACGCCCCGCGCCGGTATGCACAATCAGCTCAAAGTCAAACCCCGTGCCGAGAATGTTCTTACCCAGCAGACCCGCTTCGGTCGCTTCCGCAATGGCACGGCGCAGGTTAACGGCCGCCTCAATGTACTCACCGCGCAGGAAGATGTAGCCACGGTAGGTTTTCAGTGCAAACGCGCTGATCAGCATGCCTTCCACCAGTTGGTGTGGCATCTGCTCCATCAGCAGACGGTCTTTATAGGTGCCCGGCTCCATTTCATCCGCGTTACACAGCAGGTAACGGATGTTCATGGATTCGTCTTTTGGCATCAGGCTCCACTTCAGACCCGTGGAGAAACCTGCACCGCCACGCCCTTTCAGGCCCGAATCTTTAACCTGACTGACAATCTCTTCCGGCGACAGGGATTTCAGCGCTTTTTCAGCCCCGGCATAACCATTCTTACTGCGGTACTCTTCGAGGAATACCGGCTGTTTGTCTTCACGCATGCGCCAGGTCAGCGGATGCATTTCGGCAGTACGCACGATCTGTCTCATTGATACTGCTCCAGTAAGTTGGCGATACCTTCCGGCGTCAGATGAACGTGGGTATCTTCATCCACCATCATCACCGGCCCTTTGTCGCAGTTGCCGAGACAGCAGGTTGGCAGCAGCGTAAAGCGCCCGTCCGCCGTGGTCTGACCCGGTTTGATATTCAGGCTGCTTTCCAACGCCGACTGAATCCCCTGGAAGCCCGTAATATGACAAACCACGCTATCGCAATAACGGATCACATGGCGGCCCACCGGAGTGCGGAAGATCTGGCTGTAAAACGTTGCCACCCCTTCCACATCACTGGCCGGGATCCCCAACACATCAGCAATGGCGTGGATTGCACCGTCCGGCACCCAGCCACGCTGTTTCTGGACAATTTTCAGCGCTTCAATGGAAGCCGCACGCGCGTCTTCATAGTGGTGCTTTTCATGCTCGATGGCGTCGCGCTCTGCCGCACTCAGCACAAAAGCCCCGGTTTCATCGATCGTTTCGATCGCAATTCTTTGATCGTGCATAATTAGCGGTCCACGTCTGACATAACAAAATCGATACTACCGAGGTATACGATCAAGTCGGATACCAGGCTGCCGTTGATCACCGAAGGGATCTGCTGCAAGTGCGGGAAGCTTGGCGTACGCACGCGGGTGCGGTAGCTCATGGTGCTGCCATCACTGGTGAGGTAGTAACTGTTGATCCCTTTTGTCGCCTCAATCATCTGGAAGGATTCGTTGGCCGGCATAATCGGGCCCCACGACACTTGCAGGAAGTGAGTGATCAGGGTTTCGATATGTTGCAGCGTGCGCTCTTTCGGCGGCGGTGTGGTCAGAGGATGGTCGGCTTTGAACGGGCCTGCTGGCATGTTCTTCAGGCACTGTTCCAGAATGCGCATACTCTGGCGCATCTCTTCCATCTTCAGCATCACACGCGTGTAAGCACAGCTCACGCCGTCTCCGATTGGCACTTCGAAATCGAAGTTTTCATAACCGGAGTACGGGCGCCATTTACGCACGTCAAAGTCCAGCCCCGTACCACGCAGACCAGCACCGGTGGTGCCCCAGGCCAGCGCTTCTTCCATGTTGTAGGCAGAAACACCTTTGGAGCGGGCAATCAGCACGGAGTTTTTCAACGCCGTCTGTTCGTAAGCTTTCAGACGTTTTGGCATCCAGTCGAGGAACTCACGCAGCAAGCGTTCCCAGCCTTTCGGCAGGTCATGCGCCACGCCGCCAATGCGGAACCAGGCCGGATGCATACGGAAACCGGTAATAGCTTCCACTACGTCATAAATTTTCTGGCGATCGGTAAAGGCAAAGAACACCGGAGACATAGCACCGACGTCCTGAATAAACGTAGAGATGTACAGCAGATGGCTGTTTATACGGAACAGCTCTGAAAGCATCACGCGAATCACTTCAACGCGTTCTGGCACCTTGATACCTGCCAGTTTTTCAACCGCCAGTACATAAGGCATTTCATTGACGCAGCCGCCGAGATACTCGATACGGTCAGTGTACGGAATGTAGCTGTGCCAGGACTGGCGTTCGCCCATTTTTTCCGCACCACGATGGTGGTAGCCGATATCCGGCACACAGTCGACGATCTCTTCGCCGTCCAGTTGCAGGATGATACGGAAAGCACCGTGCGCTGATGGGTGGTTCGGACCCAGGTTGAGGAACATGAAGTCCTCATTGTTGGTCGAACGCTTCATGCCCCAGTCTTCTGGTTTGAAGGTCAGGGACTCCATCTCCAGATCCTCTTTCTGCTTGGTCAGCTCGAAAGGATCGAATTCGGTCGCACGCGCCGGATAGTCTTTACGCAACGGGTGCCCTTCCCAGGTCTGCGGCATCATGATGCGCGTCAGGTGTGGGTGGCCCTCGACATTGATACCAAACATCTCCCAGGTTTCACGCTCATACCAGTTGGCATTCGGGAAAATTTTGGTGATGGTTGGCACATTCAAATCGTTTTCAGACAACGCCACCTTGAGCATGATGTCGCGATTGCGTTCAATGGAGATGAAGTGATAGAAAACGGAAAAATCCGCCGCCGGTAATCCGGCACGGTGCGTACGCAGGCGCTCATCCATGCCATGCAGGTCATACAGCATCACATAAGGTTTAGGCAACTTGCGCAGGAACTCAATAATCTCAAGCAACTGCTCACGTTTCACCCAGACTACCGGCACGCCGGTACGGGTTGCTTGCACGGTAAAGGCATCAGGCCCAAAACGATTACGCAGCTCGCCGATCACCGGGTCATCCTGGTGATCTCGGGTTTGCCATAACGGCTGAGCGAGATCTTGCGTGGTTAAATCTGTCATAAGTTGTTCACCATTCTGGCCTGTCAGACAGGCACTCAGTGTTGGCGTCAGGTGGGTCAGCGCGATGACATTGTGTTTTTATTGCGCTTTTCATGACCACATCCATAAACTGCTGTCTTAAATTTCGTCAGGGGTACGCAGATTAGTGACTGCGATACGCTCGGCGTTTTTCCTGTCGCGCTCAGATTGCATATTGGCGCGATAAACGCCCTGATCGCTGACCACCCACGACAGCGGGCGACGTTCTTTTCCGATGGACTCCTGCAGCAGCAGCAGCGCCTGCATATACGCTTCAGGGCGCGGTGGGCAGCCTGGAATATACACGTCAACTGGCAGGAATTTATCCACGCCCTGTACTACGGAATAGATGTCGTACATGCCACCGGAGTTGGCACAGGCACCCATTGAGATCACCCATTTCGGTTCCAGCATCTGGTCATACAGGCGCTGAACAACCGGAGCCATCTTGGTGAAGCAGGTTCCTGCAACCACCATAAAGTCTGCCTGGCGCGGCGAAGCACGGATAACTTCAGAACCAAAGCGCGCAACGTCATGCACCGACGTAAACGACGTGGTCATTTCGACATAGCAACAGGAAAGACCGAAGTTAAACGGCCAAAGGGAGTTCTTGCGACCCCAGTTCACCATGTCGTGCATGGCATGTTCCAGCTTGCCCATGTAGACGTTTTGATGAACGTGCTTTTCCAGGGGATCGGTCACGATCTCCTGTTTTTGCAGTGGGTAACGGTCATTCTCACCGTTCGGGTCTATGCGGGTGAGCGTATAGTCCATGTTAATGCCTCGCTGTTACTGCTTGTGACGGTTGGCGTGCGAGATGGTGGTAGGTTTGACGTCAAACTGACGACGGGCAGGAGCCCAATCCAGTGCGCCAATGCGAACCAGATAAAACAGACCAGCAAGCAGAACCAAAATGAAAATGGCGGCTTCGACAAAGCCGACCCATCCGCTTTCGCGAATAGCCGTCGACCATGCGTAGAGATAGAGGGCTTCAACGTCGAAGATGACGAAGAACATGGCAACCAGGTAGAACTTGGCAGACAGACGCAGTTTGGCGCTGCCTACAGAGGCGATACCGGATTCAAAAGGTGTATTTGTATGCCTTCCACGGGCTTTTCCGCCCAAAAACCATGCTCCGGCCAACATCAGGCAGCAGAGACCAATCGAGACGATCAGGAAAACAGCGAATGCCCAGTGATGGGCGACGACTTCTGTGGTTGTTGACATACTCTTGCTTACTCACCAAAAGTGGCGTTTTGCGTCCTGCTCTATTATTTGGCAGTTAACACACCACATCGATTCAAGGGAAGAATGAAAAACCTTATAAATTTTACCGTCTTTAGCGATTAGGCAGTAATTTTATGTGGTTTTTTACTCCTTTAACTGACCTTTTGTCAACTTTGACAAAACTATCCGCACATTATTTTACACTCACAACATTTATTTAACACATGATGCTCAAAAAATGGGCTAAATCGAGTCAGTGACATCATGTGATCAAAGTGTAGCGGTTAAAACCTTGTTTGGATCGTGTATTTAACAAGGCCTATTTTGGCAGGATTCGTCCTCTTTTCCTGCCCCTTAATGGGGTTATTTTTTTGATCCAGAACACAGTTTGGTGTTTTTAGTGATAAAAACGGTCGGTTTTTTTACTGCCGAATCAATTCACTGATCGGACCAGATGGCTCAGAAAGAGGAAAAAAATCGTCGTTCAACGAATAGGTGAATTTTTGACACCGCAGTGTTAATTGACGTCAAAAAAAGAAGGGTTTCACTCGACTAAAAGGTAAAAAAAAGGCCTTTCAGATTAAAAATACGCTGAAAGGCCTTTTTTACTCAGTAAAACTTAAATTCATCAATGTTTAATGATAAAAGTAATCGTTTGCGTTTACTGGTTATTCTTCTTCATCGGCAAAAGCTGCGCTGTCTGGCGCTGCAGGGGTCAGGCGGTAGGGATCATTGCCGGACTCCATTGCGTTGAAGATTGCCAGCGCCAGTTCGTTATCGCTGTCCGGGTTACGGCACAGCAAATACTCGGTGTCTGGCAACATTGGCAGCCCTTCAGCAGCCCCCATTACGCGTAATTCCGGGCTCATCATCTCAACCGGACGAGCTGTGACACCCAGGCCCGCTTTCACCGCAGCACGGACCGCAGCAAGTGTTGAGGCAACGTACGAGATACGCCACGGAATGCCCGCTTCGTTAAGATGGTCAATGGCCATGTCACGGTATGGGCTTGGCTCATCCAGCAGAACCAAAGGAATGGCTTCTCCACGCTGGAAGATGTAATCCGCTGCGCAGTACCACAATGTTGGAGACGTACGCAGAACCTGCCAGGCGAAGTTCATCGGGCTGGAGGTCGTCACCACCAGATCAACTTCACCCTGGTTTAACATTTCCATCATGAAGGGATTGCGTTTCACACGGACATCGATAGCCAGTTTCGGGTAAACCGATGTCACGCGGTTGAGCAGAAACGGTAAAATGGTATCAGAAGTATCATCAGATGCGCCGATGGTCAGTACGCCCTGAATGTTGCTGTACATCAGAGAAGTACAGGCTTCATCGTTGAAGCGCAGGATTTTTCTGGCGTAGCCCAGTAACTGAATACCATGTTCCGTTAATAACTTGTTGCGTCCATGCCTGGCAAACAGCTCTTTGCCTACCAATTGTTCCAGACGCTGCATCTGCTGGCTTACGGCTGACTGCGTTCTGCACACCGCTGCTGCAGCGGCAGCAAAGGTGTTCAAATCAGCAACAGCAACGAAGGTTCTCAGCAGATCGAGGTCAAGATTAAGTATTGGACGATTTGCACTAGTCATGTTTTTTTCTTCACTTTATAAGTTTTTTACAAACAGCTACCCTGGTGTTATTACCTTTTTTATCAATGGGATAAAATGATAACAATTGCATAATGGCTACAGTGTTTAGCAATAAAAAAAATTACCCGATGCATTACTTTCATTGGCAGACGAATAAGTAGTTTTTACTCTGGTAATTTTGACCAATGGTGAATGGCAAGATCGCAGAGAAAAGGTTCTTCCGTCTGATACATCACTAATGCACGCTGCACTAACCCATAAGTTGCAGGAAGCCGCGTCGTTATAGTTAAGTAACGCCGACAAAACTCAAAAAGAGACGAGTTGCGGTGTCGTTAGTCTAAAACAACCCTTGAAAATTAAGTTACCAACACGCTGTAGAAACAGCGAAAAATGTTAAGCAGTACTTATTGTTTAGGGTAATAAAAATCTTTTTTTTATTACCGGAAGAACCTGCACACCCGGTGCAAAGTCTCCTGAAGGTTATCCTGACATACTGTCGTTTACTTTTTAAGCCCAAAACTGATTATTCTTATCACTAAAGTAAGATTTTATTGGCAACAGCCCGCAGCACAGGCCCTGACACTACAAACTTTATTATTCCCACAGCACGATTATCACACTCGGTCGAGGCAGCATGCGGATCAGCCCTCAATGGTCAATCTTCACGCAAAGCCCCCTTTGTACAAAAAACATACCGACAAATAAGCGTGACTTGACTGTTTCATGTATCATCAGTACATCAATATTTACTAAATAATTTAATAATCACGTTGAAAAAGTATGACGGATAGGACAATACGCTGAGATTTTAAAACATCTGAATAGTTGTTCACATCGGATTACACTCAGATAACAGCATGAAATGTCATAAAACAGCGATCCAGTGTGCACGCCTGCCATCTGAATGAAAAAACATCCTTTAACACACCAAAGCCTGTTGCCACCCTTCAAAAGGAACCAGGAGAAGAGTACATTGTGCAATGTTTAGTTTTCCACGGCAGGAATGCCCTTCTGCCAGTCAAGGCGACAGAGATGACCCCAATTGATAAATCCAGCAAACTGGATAATGTGTGTTACGACATTCGCGGCCCGGTATTAAAAGAAGCCAAGCGCCTCGAAGAAGAAGGAAATAAAGTCCTCAAGCTGAACATCGGTAACCCTGCCCCGTTCGGTTTTGAAGCCCCGGATGAAATTCTGGTCGATGTCATCCGTAACCTGCCAAGCGCACAGGGTTATTGCGACTCAAAAGGCCTCTATTCCGCCCGTAAAGCGATCATGCAGCATTATCAGGCGCGCGGCGTGCGTGATATGACAGTAGAAGACATCTATATCGGTAACGGTGTGTCTGAACTGATTGTGCAATCCATGCAGGCGCTGCTGAACAGCGGCGACGAAATGCTGGTGCCCGCGCCGGATTATCCGTTGTGGACGGCGGCCGTATCGCTCTCTGGCGGCAAAGCGGTTCACTACCTGTGTGATGAGTCTGCAGGATGGTTCCCGGACCTGGATGATATCCGCAGCAAAATTACACCGCGTACTCGCGGCATTGTGATTATTAACCCGAACAACCCGACCGGTGCCGTCTACAGCAAAGAACTGCTGTTGGAAGTGGTCGAACTGGCGCGTCAGCATAACCTGATTATTTTTGCCGACGAGATCTACGACAAAATTCTTTATGACGCCGCACAGCATCACTCTATTGCCGCCCTGGCACCGGATCTGTTGACCATTACCTTTAACGGTCTGTCAAAAACCTACCGTGTGGCGGGCTTCCGTCAGGGCTGGATGGTGCTGAACGGGCCGAAAAAACATGCGAAAGGCTATATTGAAGGGCTGGAAATGCTGGCCTCAATGCGCCTGTGCGCTAACGTCCCTGCGCAACATGCGATTCAGACGGCGCTGGGGGGATATCAGAGTATTAGCGAATTTATCCAGCCTGGCGGCCGTCTGTATGAACAGCGCAACCGTGCCTGGGAGTTGATCAATGAAATCCCGGGAGTCAGCTGCGTGAAGCCGGATGGCGCGCTGTATATGTTCCCGAAAATCGACAGTAAGAAGTTCAACATCCACGATGACCAGAAAATGGTGCTCGACTTCCTGCTACAAGAAAAAGTGCTGCTGGTGCAGGGTACTGCGTTTAACTGGCCGTGGCCGGATCACGTTCGTATCGTCACCCTGCCGCGCGTGGATGAGCTGGATATGGCGATTAACAAGTTTGGTCGCTTCCTCAGCGGCTATCGCCAGCTGTAATGTTCCCCCCAAAGAGCGGCTAAGGCCGCTCTTCGCATTTTGACGTAAGGGAAAATGACCATGACTCAAAGCCACTTCTTTGCCCACCTCTCCCGCCTGAAACTGATCAACCGCTGGCCGCTGATGCGTAATGTGCGTACCGAAAATGTCTCGGAGCACAGCTTACAGGTGGCAATGGTCGCCCATGCTCTGGCCCTGATCAAAAATAAGAAATTTAATGGCAATCTCAACGCTGAACGTATCGCAATGATGGCGATTTATCACGATGCCAGCGAAGTGCTGACCGGCGATCTGCCCACACCGGTGAAGTATTACAACGCGCAGATTGCCCATGAGTACAAAAAGATAGAGAAGATTGCCCAGCAAAAGCTGATTGAAATGCTGCCGGAAGAGCTGCGTTCCGCCTATGCACCGCTGATCGATGAACATCAGCACAGCGAAGCGGAGACGGCCATCGTCAAGCAGGCTGATGCTCTCTGTGCCTATCTGAAATGCCTGGAAGAATTATCAGCGGGTAATAATGAGTTTCTGCTGGCAAAAGCGCGGCTTGAGAAGACGCTGACGCAGCGCCACAGCCCGGAAATGGACTATTTCGTCGAAGTCTTCGTGCCGAGCTTCAGCCTGTCGCTGGACGAAATCAGCCAGGACTCGTTGTAATCCTCCCGGGCGCGGCATGCCACGCCCAGCTGCACGGATATTTCCCAGGGGTCAGGCATGCCTGACCCGGCGGTCAAAACGCATACTCCAGTTTCAGACTCACGTCATTACGATCATAGCTGTACAACCAGTCGACGTTACTCTTCACCTTGTTATGCCGCACGGTCAGCAGTGGAACAAACCCCGCGACCTTCCAGTCAACCGCCTTCAGCACCAGCGTATAATTCTGCTCTTTGTCGCGACGACGCATCTCAAGAAGCGGACTGTACATGCCGTAATCACGCTGCCGATACGCGCTAAATACGGTCGCCTGGAACCCGGCAGGTAACTCAACAGAAGCGCCCAGACGAACGCCCTTCTGCTGATAGGCATTGACCTTATCTTCCGCCGTACTGTCGACAAAATCGATACCGCCAAACAACGTCACCCCTGCCCCAACCTCACGATAAAAGGTGGTGTAAGTTGAGGTTTGCCCGCCATCAAAATTTTGCGCATACAGCTGCTGCCGAAAGCGCATCGCTTTATAGTCGCTCTCAATTTTCAGCAACGAGGCGCTGCCCGCCAGATAGCTCCACTCTGCGTGCGCACCCCAGGCACCGTAAAAGGCGTCATTGCCCAGATCGTAATACTCAAACGTGGGTGCAACAGCAATCTGATGGCGTCCCTTGCGATAGCTGTAACCCGCCTGAGTACTGAAGGTCGTTTCGTTGTAGTCGCCGTGGGTGCGGTACTGAGTACCAAACAGCTGTGAACGAATATACAAGCCATGATGCTGCCAGATGGGAATACGCCGCTGCACGCTGGCGTCAAAGCTGATGCCAGTGGTACTGATCGCCTTCGGCAAGGTGCGCTCGTAATAACACTGACCACTGATCGACAGCAGGCAGGTCTGGCTGGCAGAGGTCCGGTTAACGTTATCCGTCCATTCGGGACCAAAAGCGAAAGCCCCGGTCCAGGCCTGACGTTGTTCCAGTGCATCACGGAACAGGCCAATCGACTTGCGGACGCCCGCCGTTTTTGGGTCGCTGGCATCAATACTCTCCAGCGTCTCGGTGAAGGTATTCTCCGCCTCGCGCTCCTGACCATCTTCAAACAGCGTGCGGGCCAGCTCAAGCCGGGCTGGCAGGAAACCGGGCTGCCTGTTCAGCAGAGCGGTAAATTCAGCAACAGACTGCGAAAAATCACCCCGTTTGCGCGCCAGCAATCCCTGTGCGTAGTGCACCAGCAGCGGGTCACGGTCGGCAAAGGTCAGATAGTCATTGAGAAAACGTTGCGCTTCCGGCCACTGCTGCGATTGCAGCGACAGATAGAGCGCCTGCCCCACGGCCGGGGAGCTGTGCTCTACCTGCCAGGTTTGTCCATCAATCGTAATTGTACTGCCCGCCGGGGCGGTGGTTTCACTCTGCAACAGATCGCGTTCGCGGTCTGCCGCCTGGCGCTGCACGTTCATCTCAAGCATGCGGCGAGTATCTTCACGCTCCTGAGCATGAGCGACTGTGAGCGTACAAAAAAAGGGTATAGCGATTCGTAAGGCACGGATACCCATCAGCCTGCTCATCCGCATAACGTTCCCCGAATAAAAAAAGCAGGGATCCGATAAAGGATCCCTGCTGAGGAGCAACCCTCAGGCTGCCGGTAGATTAGTTTTTAGTACCACCAAAGGCAGTATCTTTATTACGGTCTGAGAATTTAACCAGACCGGCTACAGCAGAAGCGCCGGTACCGTAGAACTGACCATTCAGAGCACCACCGGTACCGCTAACGCTGGTTACCGCTACGTTGCTTGCCGCCAGTTTCACATCGGAAGCAGAAGTGGTAATGGTGCCGCCGGTGAAGGCGATATCACCGGTAGAACTGGCCGTTTTGGTGCTGAAGTTAGCAGTCAGCGTACTGGATGGCAGGGCTGCTGTCGCAGAGGTGCCACGGTTGATGGATTTCACCGCATAGGTCACTGGACCAGTGGTTGGCAGCGTGGTGGCAACATTCCCATTGTTCCCTACGTAAAATGCGGTATGAGTGCCATTAACTTTGCTACCGACAGCCGTCCCTTCTGCATCCCACTCACCGAACCACACATCCTGGGTTCCCACCTTGGCAAATGACCAGACCCCCAGGCCACCATGACCAGGAACGCCGATAGCCGTCAGTTGTTTACCGGAGAATTTGTAGCCATCGTTCCCACTGTTTTTGAACATCGGTAACGTGAAATGGCTGAAAGCCGTGATGGCACTGTTTAACTGCCCGCTCACTCCCGCCCCTGCAACAGCAGGCGTCGTCGTTCCAGCCTGACCAATAAGCAGGTTACTGCTGGCACTGGTCCCCCCGACAATGACCGCTGCCTGTGCCACACCTGTTGTCGCCAAAATTGCCAAAGCCAGAACCACTTTATTCTTTGCAAACATTGGAACTCTCCTTAAAAAGATGATTTACAACGGTTAACTGCAAATTTAGAGCCGCCCTTACGTGTTACACCAGCGGCTCCGGTCAAAAAAATTAAATACAAATCACAATGATATGTATTTGTATTTACATATAAGAGCGTAGTTACCCCGGAAAAAGCGGAATATCCCCCTGGTAACTGCCTCACGCGCTACGAACGCGGGAAGAACTGAATCTGTGCGGTAAGTCGTTTCGGTTCACCATCTGGCGGTGCCGGTACCGGTGAAGCACGGCGTAACAGAGACAACACTTCATTATCCAGTGCACTAAAACCCACGCCCTTTCTGAGTGCTACCGTCTGTACATTTCCCTGACCATCAAGGGTAAATTCGACGGTCGCCACCCCCTGCTGTCCGCGATCCTGTGCCGCCTGCGGATAGCGTTTGCGCTTCTCCAGATGGGCCATCACTTTGCTCATCCAGGTCGCCCGCTGTTGGGGTGACAGCGCGTTGCTGGCGACGGTCTGGCGGGCGGCGTTACGTAATGCCTGCTGCGCCTGTACCTGTGCCTGAACGCTCTGGGCTGATGCAGCTTGCTCGCGTTGCTGCTCTTGTTGCTGTTTTTGCTGTTTTTGCTGACGCTGCCTTTTCTGCTGCGCCTTGCGTTGTTCATCTTTTTTACTTTTCGATGCCCGGGCGGCTGACTGGGTCATCACCGTTTTTTCCACGACAGGCAGCGGTTTTTCTGGGTCCTTCAATGATGGCTGCGGCTGTGCTTGCGCGGGTGCCGCTGCGCCATCGCTCTGCGCTTCTTCTTTGTTCTGCGCCTGACTGGCCTGGGCATCCACCTTTTCCGTGGTGATATTGTTCTGCTGCGTCTGTACAGCCTGCGCCGTATCGGCGATTTCAATCATAATGGCTGCGGGAGGGGCATCGTCAGCAGCAACCGGCGGTGGCGTCCACATCCACCAGACTGCCAGACCGCCATGTAGTGCCAGCGCCAGCAGACCACCCGTTAACCACAGCGGAGAATCTTGCTGACTTTCCGGCCCGAGTACGCCTTGCATACCACCCCCAACCTGTTTTTATTCTTTCACCCCTCTCGGGTTGATTGCCTGGCATCTTGCTTCTTACTAATAAAACGAACGGCGCGGCTTTTTTTTCTCAGTGAAGACAACGTTTTTTGATTTAAATGAAAAAAAGAAAACGGGCGGGGTTTCCCCCGCCCGCAAAAGGCTATCAGAACTTCATCGTCACACTACCGCGCAGTGTCCTGCCTGGACCGGCCTGCGGTGAGATACTCATCGCCTCGACATAATAACGGTCGGTCAGGTTATCAACGGTCAAATCAAACGTCGTATTCCTGTTCAGCTTATAACTGGCGTACAGGTCAACCAGCGCATACGGACGCCAGCGAGAAGGCTGAATTGAGCCGACACCCAGTGACTGTGTGGTTTTCTCACTGCCATCACCAATTCCCTCGGTGTAGCGGCTGCCGATCCAGTTAACACGTGAACCCACGGTCAGCTTGTCATCGAGGAAACGGCTTCCCAGATTCACCGTCACCGTATCTTTCGGCGGTACCTGTTGAAGCGCGAAGCTGTTGTAAATCCCCCCGGCTGCACACTCGGTATATTCAGGATTAATACTGCCCGGCACCGCGCAGAACATCACATGGGTATAGTGGTTCCAGCCCACACTGCCGAACACTTTGCCGGTGTCATACTCAGCGGAAACTTCAAAACCGCGCATCTCGGCTGACTTCAGGTTAATGCGTCCCAGCGCATACCAGGTGAACCACGGTGTCTCCATAGGGACATTGGAACGGGTAATGTAATTATCAACCTGGTTATCAAAATACGCCGCATGCAGGCGCAGTTTGTCTTCTTTCATCAGTACGCCATCGCGCAGAATGTTAATTCCGGCCTCATAGCTGCGTGCCTGTTCCGGTTTCACGGCGTTATCCGCCACCGGCACGCCAAATGACGGGCTGGTCAGTGACTCAAAGATACTGGGGTTGCGCATGACATTGCTGTACTTCACATAAGGTTTCACACCTTCAAACGGCTCAACCGTTGCACTGATAATCCGTGACCAGCCTTTATCGGTACGCTCATACGGTGTTTCCAGGGTTGGCGCCTCATCCAGGGTTTTATAGTGCTGATAGCGCACATGGCCGTTCAGTGTCAGCCATTCCTGCGGTTTCCATTCCAGTGTGGTAAAGGCATTACTCTCGCGGCGATTACCCTCGCGCGGTTGTGGCATGACCACCGAAAGATCATCGACAAATGTAACACCCCTCGGTGTGCCAACATCTTCACGTGTATAACCTCCGCCCAGCTCAACGCTGACATCCCCGACAGGCGTGGTGAACAGTGAGGTATTCGATGCGGTGGCACCCCAGCGATCCGCACCGACCAGCATAGCGGTAGAGGTCAGAGTGCCCAGCGTTTCATTGTAGCTGGTGGCATTAGCACGGTTATCCACCTGATTGTAAAACGTGTTCACTTTGAGGTTAATCAGATCGGTATCATCGGGCTGCCACTGATAACGCGCAGTCCAGGTATCTAGCGTGATATTACTCAGCCGTCCCTGATAGAAAGAGGGGGTGATAAAATACGTCGATCCCAGCTGATAGCCGTAGTCACTGATGTATTTTGAATATCCCAGTTCCAGCGTCTGGTTATTCACCATCTTCAGCTTGCCTTTCAGCAGCCAGGATTCGTTATCCAGCGAGGTATTCAGCACCTGCTCACCGCCACGGTAAGGTCCAATGCCGCCGTTGACTAAGGTGTTATTACCATAGAGATCCACTTTGGTCGTCACCCGGGGCTGGCCGCCACCGTGCTTACCCGCGTAGTAGTTACCGTTGTAGCGCCGGGCATAGGCAGCTACACCGTCAAAATAGTCGCTCGTCCCTGCCACCGCAATACTTCCGGAACCGCCCGTTGCCTCCAGTAACCCCGGACGCCGGGTGTCATTCTTATAATACATCTGGTCATAAGTCGGACTATCGCCAGCATAGCCGAACGATTTTTTCATGCCCGCACGGGTACCTTCCGCAGGAACATGACCACTGTTGCTGTTAAAGCCGCCCTTAATACGTACCCCCAGACTTTCGCCCGGCAGCAAAATATCCTGTACACCGATGGTACTGACGCGCACCACCCCACCGATGGCACCAGTGGCATCGGCACCCATGCTGGCACCCTTTTCAATCTCGACGGAACCAATAAAATCCGGGTCAATATAGGTACGTGAGTTCGATCCATTATATCCCTGATAAATGCTGGTCTCCTGGCTGGATCCATCGACAATAACCGGTGCTCGTCCCTGTCCCTGCATACCACGTATGTTCACATCCAGCGCCCCTGAGTTGCGGGCATCACCATTCAGCACACCGGGTACACCAGAGAGGAAGTCGCCTACCGAGGTGCCGCGAAAACGCTCCACCTGTTCGCCAGAGAGATACGCTCTGGAACCGGCACTTTCATAGGGTGCGTCCGCTGGCGTTCCACCTGCTTTAGCGGTCACGGTAATGGTGCCCAGCATCAGGGCATCATCGTCGGCATTGGATGCTGAAGCCGTATTCAGTGTGACCGTGTTGCCGCTGAAGTTTGCCTGTAGCCCACTGCCCTGCAACAACCGGTTCAACGCGGCGTCAGACGTGGTGGTGGTGGAGATACCCGGAGATGTCTTCCCGGCCGCCATTTCTGGTGGATAACTGATCTGCATACCGGACTGGCGGCCAAACGCGGCCAGCGCGCCGGACAGTGAACCGGCCGGGATGCTGAATGAAATTTGCTGTGCGGCTTCTGCGTGTGCACTGTGAGACAGCACCACCAGCGGCAACGAAAGTGAACCTAAAAGCGTTGCGCTTAACAGTCGGGTACCGACACGACGTGCAAGGCGAACTTCAACTGACGAAATCATAAATCCCCTCGGCAAAAATATTGTTATTTTGTAAGCGGCCGATGATGCAGGTGACAGCCAGCACGCTCTGTCAGATACAACGAATGGGAATGACAATTTTTCTCATTAAGATGTTTTTTTTACAAAACTATTTTGGGGGAGAATGAAAACGTAGGGAGGAAGGTCTTTTTCGGTCAGATCGTGGCGATTACCGTCAGCCACGGACTCAGTTCATGCACTTTGCCACCACGAGGCTGCACCGCAGCCTGCAAGGCGCTCAAGGGGTCACTCAGATTATAGACACCGCTAATACGCTGATGACCAAGGCGGCTGCTGGCCATCACCACCTTGCCCGGCTGCCAGCGCGCAATGCGTGCGACCACTGATGATAATGTTTCGCCGTCCACCACCAGCGTACCGTCCTGCCAGGCACCGGCGGCATCAGCAGAATGATGACCATGTTCAATCAACTGACTGTGCAGATCCAGGGTCAGCCAGTCACCGGCACCCAGCTGCGGACTGACCGGGTCACTGTTACCCGCGATAAGCACTTCAGCACTGCCGCGCCCGACGCTGACATTCAGCAGCGAACTCTCCTGGCTCAAATCGAAAGCACTGTCGAAAGTACTGACCTGCATATCACGCGCCACCGCGCGAAAAGTACGCATGTCGTCAGCGGCAACATCAATCCACGCCATCCCGGAGAGCAGCTCAATACGGCGTTCCTGCGGGGTAAAATGATAACGAACGGCACTGTCCGGTCCCAGCGCGATAGCGGTTCCGTCCTCCAGCCGCAGATGTTTCACTTCTGCGGTCGCCGTCACGTTGTCAGCACGAAGGTTAAGCAGCAGTTGGGGTCCCGCCACTGCCAACAGAGCCCCCGCAGCAGCAACTGCAGTTGCCCCCAGCAGAAAACGACGACGGGATAATCCCGGTCGGGAAGGAAGGGGCACAACGGTGGAGGGGGAAACATGCAGCAAATCGCCGGACAGGCTGTGAATATGCATCGCCTCGCGCCAGGCCGCTTCATGGGCAGGGCCACGCGCGCGCCAGACCTGAATCAGATCGCGCACCTGCGGGGTATCCTTGCCAGCCTGCAACATGATGATCAGGTCGAAGGCTTCTTCAAACAGTTTATCGTCCTGCGACATGTTTCCAGTCATCTGAGCAAATCCGGTTCGCTGGCGCGTCGGCAAAAAGAGCATTCATACTGTAATGGATAAGAGATGCGTTTGCTTATTTTAGTTCATTGCTTATGCGCATCGTTCAATTTCACGCGCAGATGAAGGTAGGCGCGTTGAATCAGTTTCCAGCAGTGGGAAATAGAAATATCCAGCTCCTCTGCCACCTCGTTAATCGTCATCTCCCCTAAACGATACAGGCGGAAAGCCTGCTGAGTTTGTAACGGCAGCTCATGCAGCGCATCGTTCAGTATTTGCAGATCCTGACGCGCACCAAAGGTCCGTTCCGGCCCGGAGAGCGGGTCAGCAATGGCATAGAAGTCCTCTTCCGGCATCTCTTCTATGGTGACAATCTGCTGGCGGCGATAGAGGTCAACCGAGAGGTTACGTGCCACCCGGTGCAGCCACGCACGCGGGTTATCATCCTTTTGCGGTGCCGAACTGAGGATGCGCAGGAAAGTATCCTGGGTCAGATCGGCGGCCACATCAGGCCCGTGCCCGCGTTTCTGAAGAAACTGCTGGATCTCGTGCGCGTGCTTCTGGAAGAGCAATTTGAGGTTCAGCATAGCGCCACCCCGGGAGCCGGAAGTTTAAAGCGAGCACAAGCAACGTTAATGCACACCATAAAAAAGTACCCTGGAGAGGACCAGCACGCGGTTGCGCGGGTCGCTATTTGTTCGTTTTAGGTAAGAATATAGAAAAAAATATAAAAATGATAATGATTCTTATTAACATTAAAATTGGTGTGACATTTATGTTGTGTTTTTTACCACGGGGAACCAGGGGGAAATAAAAAGCCCCGCGAGAGCAGGGCTGAAAGGAATTAATGTTTACGGTGAATATTAACGCTGCCATCAGCATTTTTATGGATGATAAGCTCATCCAGCGAGGTGAGTACCATATCCACATCTTCCAGACGGGGTGCATCAACGGGCACGTTCACGGCAATCACATGGCAGCCTGCGCTCAGTCCGGAGAGAATGCCCGCTGCGGCATCTTCTACCACCACACACTCTTCCGGCTCCAGGTCCAGCAGCTGTGCACCCAGTAAATAGGCATCAGGTTCAGGTTTACCGCGCTCGACACGTTCTGCGGTAACAAACGCGGCAGGAGCTGGCAGCCCTGCCGCCGCATGACGGGCGCTGGCCACAGGCACAGAACCGGAGGTCACGATGGCCCAGGGGATGTCCATTTCATCAAGCTGCGCCAGCAACGCTAGCGCACCCGGCAACGCCACAATCCCGTCCGTGTCTTCGGCTTCCATTTTTTCCAGGGCGATAAACTCCTGCTGAATGGCGTCTGCTGACGCCCCGGCCATAAAATGGCGCAGTGAGGTAATAGCCTGCTTACCGTGGATGAAACCAAGCACTTCGTCCGGGTCAATCCCGTGGCGCTTACCCCAGTTTTTCCAGGCACGTTCAACGACCGTAAGTGAGTCGACTAACGTGCCATCCAGATCAAACAGAAAACCTTTACACTTCACTGCATCTTCCTTCTCAGGCGTTGATAACTTGCGCGATCTCATTCGCACTCAGATGGTACTGTCGGGGACAATTGTGCCACACAGCCAGCATCCGTTGATACTTTTCCCACATCGGCACCTGAGCATTAAACTCGTGGTTGCCCGCGGAAAAATGACCGTAACGCCCTTCCACATTCACCAGAAAGCGCACGTAGCCGAGGTAACGCCCTTCTGTGGCGGCATCAAAACCCAGGAATACCAGGCGACGCGCTTCAACCCCCTGAGGCTCTTTCAGATTAGTCCAGGAAACATGCAGCGCGTGATACATCTCCATCATCGCGACCAGCGTGCGGCATTCCGCTTCCGGCAGCTGGCTGAATTCATTATCCAGCTCGCGCAGTTGCAGGCCGTAACCGCGTTCGACAATAGTCTGATAGCGACGATGACGCGCCGCATTATCGGGATCGAGCATCGCCATTAACTGGTATTGATTGGAAAGAATTAAACGCTGTGCGTGGGTCATATCCATTTGGGGCTCCTCGGCCACGGGGGGCAATCTGAAAGTTGCACAAGGATCGCATAGCGAGGGGAAAGGCTTCTTTGACGCAAAGCGGGTTTACCTTCACTTCAGTGAGGAAAACCCGCCTGCATTTAGAGGTCATCAAGGAACGTTTTATCCAGCTGCTTGAACGCCCGTTTCAGAACATCAGCCAGTGACTGATACGTGGGCTTGCCTTCAACCGGGGTCATCGCCTGGCCGGCGGCTTGCAGTTTCTCACGCACATCGTGGAACCAGCCCAGCAAAGAAGGAGGCAACGGCGTGACCGAACGTCTTCCCAGCCACCACAGCCCCTGCATTGGCAGGCTACAGGCAAAGAGCGCGGTGGCCACGGCCGGGCCAAGTTGCCCGCCGAGGGCAATTTGCCAGGTCAGGCTGAAAACAGCGACGGGAGGCATAATGCGGATAGCAAACCGCGTGGCGCGCGTCACTCTGTTTTCTGGAAACATAGGTGCAAGGCGTTTATCGACAGGCCACGTCTTCATATAGTGCTGCCCATGCTGGAACAGCTTAAACCAACCGACACTGCCGGACTCATTCGCCATGTCTGACCTCAACTTCAGAGATAAATATTAAAAAAAAACTGTAACTCACCAACTTTACCTAACATGATTCAAAATATTTTGTCTTTGCGAGTGACCCTGGTTATCCTGTGCGCGATTTATTCCCATCATATCGGGTACGGGCAGTGGATAACGAGCAATCCGGGTCAACAATCGACCAACTTATAAAAATAACAGACAAGATTTAAAAAAATCTCGTAATATTTCCAAAAAATTTGCTTTCGGACAAAACTTTTCGAAAGCCTGACCTTCATCATTAATGTACCAGCTTTCATGCACTACGCTGATAGACTGTTGACTTTATTTTCGCCACTTTAAACAAATAGGACCTTCCATGTCGAGTAAGTTAGTACTGGTTCTGAACTGCGGTAGTTCTTCCCTGAAATTTGCCATCATCGATCCGGCAAACGGCGACGAATACCTGTCAGGTTTAGCTGAATGTTTCCACCTTCCGGAAGCCCGTATCAAATGGAAGCAGGATGGCGCTAAACAAGAAGCGGCTCTGGGTGCTGGTGCAGCTCACAGCGAAGCACTGAACTTCATGGTTAAAACTATTCTGGCACAAAAACCAGAACTGTCGGCACAAATCGCTGCAATCGGTCATCGCATCGTACATGGCGGCGAAAAGTTAACTCAGTCTGTGGTTATCGATGCGTCTGTTATCCAGGGCATCAAAGATGCTTCTTCTTTTGCACCGCTGCATAACCCGGCGCACCTGATCGGTATTGATGAAGCACTGAAAAACTTCCCACACCTGTCAGATAAGAATGTGGCTGTTTTCGACACCGCTTTCCATCAGACAATGCCTGAAGAGTCTTATCTCTACGCCCTGCCGTACAAACTCTATAAAGAGCACGGTGTTCGTCGTTACGGCGCACACGGCACCAGTCACTACTATGTAACTCAGGAAGCGGCGAAAGTCCTGAACAAACCTGTTTCTGAACTGAACGTGATCACCTGCCACCTGGGCAACGGAGGCTCTGTTTCGGCTATCCGTAACGGCGAATGTGTGGACACCTCAATGGGTCTGACTCCGCTGGAAGGTCTGGTGATGGGCACCCGCAGTGGTGACATCGACCCGGCGATCATCTTCTTCCTGCACGACACGCTGGGCATGAGCGTGGATGCGATCAACAAACTGCTGACCAAAGAGTCTGGCCTGCTGGGTCTGACTGAAGTCACCAGCGACTGCCGTTACGTTGAAGACAACTACGCCACTAAAGAAGATGCCAAACGCGCGATGGATGTGTTCTGCCACCGTCTGGCGAAATACATCGGTTCTTACACTGCACTGATGGACGGCCGCCTGGATGCGGTTATCTTTACCGGCGGGATCGGCGAAAATGCAGCGATGGTTCGTGAATTGTCACTGGGCAAGCTGGCGCTGCTGGGCTTCGAGGTTGACCACGAGCGCAACCTGGCCGCACGCTTCGGCAAATCAGGCTTTATCAACAAAGAAGGCACGCGTGCAGCGATTGTCATCCCAACCAACGAAGAGTTGGTGATCGCGCAGGACGCCAGCCGCCTGACGGCATAATCTCGCAACGAGCCGTCAGCCCAGGCTGACGGCGTTGTTTTAGACACCATTTTATATAGCTACATATTTCGCGTTACAGGAAGGCGGCAACTGAGTGAATCCTCAGGAGCTTACTCAAGTAATTGACTGGGGTGAGCGAAGGCAGCCAACACACCTGTAGCGTGAAAAATGACGCTATAGGAGAGAATCTATCGTGTCCCGTACTATCATGCTCATCCCTACCGGTACCAGTGTCGGTCTGACCAGCGTCAGCCTGGGCGTTATCCGTGCTATGGAACGTAAAGGCGTGCGTCTCAGCGTCTTTAAACCGATCGCCCAGCCACGTGCAGGCGGCGACAGCCCAGACCAGACCACCACCATCATCCGCAAAAACTCCAGCATTCCTGCCGCTGAACCGCTGGCAATGAGCCGCGTTGAATCTCTGCTGGGCTCTAACCAGCAAGATGTGTTGATGGAAGAGATCATTGCGCGCTATCACGAAAACACCAAAGATGCCGAAGTGGTGCTGGTAGAAGGCCTGGTGCCAACGCGTAAACATCAGTTCGCCAATGCGCTGAACTATGAAATCGCCAAAACACTGAATGCTGAAATCGTCTTCGTGATGTCACTGGGTAATGACTCAGCGGCCCAGCTGAAAGAGCGCATCGAACTGACGCAGAGCAGCTTCGGTGGCAGCAAAAACAAAAGCATTACCGGCGTTATCATCAACAAGTTGAATGCCCCGGTTGACGAACAGGGTCGTACGCGCCCGGACCTGTCTGAGATCTTTGACGACTCAAACAAAGCCAGCGTGGCCAATATCGATCCTAAGCAGCTGTTCGCTAACAGCCCGCTGCCCGTGCTGGGCTGCGTGCCGTGGAGCTTCGAGCTGATTGCCACCCGCGCTATCGATATGTGCCGTCACCTGAATGCACGTGTGATCAACGAGGGCGACATCGCCACTCGCCGCGTGAAATCCGTGACCTTCTGCGCCCGCAGCCTGCCACACATGCTGGAACACTTCCGTCCGGGTTCACTGCTGGTGACCTCTGCTGACCGTCCTGACGTGCTGGTTGCCGCCTGCCTGGCCGCGATGAACGGCGTGGAAATTGGTGCCATTCTGTTGACCGGCGGTTACGCCATCGACGCGCCGATTCAGAAACTGTGTGAGCGTGCTTTCCAGACTGGCCTGCCGGTCTTTATGGTCGACACCAATACCTGGCAGACCTCTCTCAGCCTGCAGAGCTTCAACCTGGAAGTCCCAAGCGACGATACCCAGCGTATTGAACGCGTGCAGGAATATGTGGCCAGCCACATCGATGCAGACTGGATCGAATCGCTGACCGCTGAATCTGAGCGCAGCCGTCGTCTGTCTCCACCTGCCTTCCGCTACCAGCTCACTGAACTGGCACGCAAAGCGCATAAACGTATCGTCCTGCCAGAAGGCGACGAACCACGTACTGTTAAAGCCGCAGCCATCTGTGCTGAGCGCGGCATCGCCACCTGTATCCTGCTGGGTAACCCGGAAGAGATCCAGCGCGTAGCGGCTGCTCAGGGCGTTGAACTGGGCAAAGGTATTGAGATTGTTGACCCGGTCGTTGCACGCGAAAACTACGTTGCCCGTCTGGTTGAGTTGCGTAAGAGCAAAGGCATGACCGAAGTGGTAGCGCAGGAGCAGTTGGAAGACAACGTGATGCTCGGCACCATGATGCTGGAGCGCGGTGAAGTTGACGGACTGGTTTCCGGTGCTGTTCACACCACCGCGAACACCATTCGTCCGCCATTACAGCTGATCAAAACCGCACCGAACAGTTCATTGGTTTCCTCCGTGTTCTTCATGCTGCTGCCTGAGCAGGTTCTGGTTTACGGTGACTGCGCGATCAACCCGGATCCCAACCCTGAGCAGCTGGCAGAGATCGCTATCCAGTCCGCCGACTCTGCACTGGCGTTTGGCATCGAGCCACGCGTGGCGATGATCTCCTACTCCACCGGAACCTCGGGTGCCGGTAGCGACGTTGAGAAAGTACGCGAAGCCACGCGCATCGCGCAGGAAAAACGTCCTGACCTGGTGATCGATGGTCCATTGCAGTATGACGCAGCGATCATGGCTGATGTTGCCAAATCAAAAGCGCCAAACTCACCGGTTGCAGGCCGTGCTACCGTGTTCATCTTCCCAGACCTGAACACCGGTAACACCACGTACAAAGCCGTACAGCGCTCTGCTGACCTGATCTCCATCGGGCCAATGCTGCAAGGGATGCGTAAGCCGGTCAACGACCTGTCACGCGGCGCGCTGGTAGACGATATCGTTTACACCATCGCCCTGACGGCGATTCAGTCTAAACAGGCTGAAGGGTAACAACGTTTCAGGGACAGGGTCAGGCGTGCCTGACCTCTACGAATCTAACGTACCCCGTGCGGGTCAGGCGTGCCTGACCCCTACGAATCTAACGTACCCCGTGCGGGTCAGGCATGCCTGACCCCTACGAATCCAACGTACCCTGTAGGGGCCAGGCATGCCTGGCCCTTTTTTATTACTGGATCACCACATCAAGCGCACGCAGATGCTCAGGCTGCCACGAGAGTTTTACCTCAGTGCCCGGCTGCCAGCGGCTGTCCATTTTGGCCGGCGACAGCTTGACCATAAAATTCCCCTGCCCCGCGACCTCAGTCAGCATGCGCACATGATCGCCCAGATAGATAAACTGCTGGATACGCGCGCTCACCTGCTGATCGCCCTGTTCCGGGGCATTGACGTTAATACGCTCCGGACGAATACTGAGCTGGATTTTTTTCCCCGGTGAGCTTGGCCGCACTTTCAGCGCATCCAGCTCATAACCATCGTCCAGCTTGACGCGATAGTAGTCGCCCTGTGCTGCGACCTGCGTGGCGAGCAGGCTGTTATTTTCACCAATAAACTGCGCCACAAAGGCATTGGCGGGCTGCTCGTAAAGCTGGCCAGGGCTGTCCATCTGCTGGATCATACCGTCGTTAAATACGGCAACCCGGTTAGACATGGTCATGGCTTCGCTTTGATCGTGCGTCACATAAACAATCGTCAGACCCAGCATCTCATGGAGCTGCTTAATTTCCAGCTGCATATGCTCACGCAGCTGTTTGTCCAGCGCCCCCAGCGGCTCATCCATCAGGATTAGCTTTGGCTCAAACACCAGCGCACGCGCCAGGGCCACCCTTTGCTGTTGTCCCCCCGACATCTGCGCCGGATAGCGATCGGCCAGTGGGGTGAGTTTGATCATATCCAGAATGCGTGCCACACGCTCTTTAATATCAACCTTGCTCATACGGCGGATCGACAGCGGAAACGCCAGGTTTTCCGCCACCGTCATATGCGGGAATAACGCATAATTCTGGAACACCATGCCAATATCACGCTGGTGCGGCGGCAAGGTATGCAAGGGTTTATCACGCAGGAAAATCTCGCCATCGGTCGGAGTTTCGAACCCGGCCAGCATCATCAGGCTGGTCGTTTTTCCAGAACCAGACGGCCCTAACAGCGTTAAAAACTCCCCTTCCTGCACGTCAAGATTCAGATTACGAACCACCAGCTTTTCGCCGTCGTAGCTCTTTTTGATGTTCTTAAAACTTACCAGGGATCTCATAGTATTCTCTCGTCAAACGGGCAAAAAACGTCCCAGGCACGCTTTGTGCATAACTCACAAGAGGTGCATCTGTTGGGTGGCTCTTTTTTAGCTCTACCACAACAAATTTCACTTCGACAAGTAGAATCTGACAAAAAATCAAAAAAAAGCCTGAAGGCACTGCTTTCAGGCTGTTGTTTTCTATTGTTTTTTTAAAAACCACCAAAACACATCAACAAAAAACCAGCAGAATCAGGCAATCATCGCCCTATGCACCATGAAAGGGCAATTCGCCCGGCGTGATGCGCCGTGACAGACAGGCGAGGATCGGGGCAAACTTCTCCGCCATCTGTTGCTCGTCGACGCAGGCATATCCCAGCAGCAGCCCGCGTCGCGCGGTACCCAGCAGGTAGTAAGCCGACAGCGGACGCGTCAGTACACCGTTTTGCTCCAGCTCAGCGCTGAGTGCCACATCGTCGATGTTATCGGGCAGCGACAGAATCAGATGCAGCCCGGCATTGCTCTGCTGAGCGATAAATTTATCTCCCAGACTTTCGCGGATCACCCGCACCAGCTCAGCGCGACGTCGGCTGTACAGCTGGCGCATCTTGCGCACATGGGCTGCGTAATGCCCCTCGCGGATAAACTCCGCCAGCGTCAACTGCACCAGCCCGTTGCCGCCACGGTACAGCTCGGAATGGGCCATTTTCATCCGCGCCGCCAGCGGCTTGGGCACCACCATGTAGCTCAGGCGCAGGCCGGGATACAGGGTTTTGCTGAAGGTGCCGAGATAAATGACCGGCGCATCCGGCGCCAGCCCTTGCAGGGCGGGGATCGGGGAGTCGGTAAAGCGAAACTCACCGTCGTAGTCATCCTCCACCACCCAACTTCCGGCGTTTTTTGCCAGCGCCAGCAGCTGGTGCCGTCGTTGCAGGCTCATTACCGATCCCAGCGGATACTGGTGTGAGGGCGTCACACAAATCAGGCGCGGCGCGCGCGCTTCACCGCTCAAATCAGGCAGCGTCATCCCCTCGTCATCCACCGCCGTTGGCAACAACTCAATGCCGTTCACAGCCAGGACGTTACGGATGCCCCAGTAACCCGGCTCCTCCACCCACGCCCGGTCCCCCGGATCGCACAGCATTTTTGCCAGCAAATCCAGCGACTGATGCGTCCCGGCCGTCACCAGAATCTGGTCTGGCGTGCAGTTCAGCGAACGGATTACCCGCAGATAGTCAGCCAGCGCCTGTTGCAGTTGCAGGCAACCGCCGTGGCCGGAATAACTCAGCGCCTCCACCGGCATGCGGCGGCTCAGACGCAGGTGGATCTTGCGCCAGATATCGTGCGGCATATGGCTGACGTCGGGCACACCGGGCATAAACGCCCCCCACTGATACGCTCCGGCCCCGCTGCGCGTCAGCAGACGCGATCCCCGACTGGAGAGGCGCACGAAATTAAACGGGCGCCCGGCACTGACCGGCACGCCTTCGGTTTCCGGCACGCTTTCCGGCAACGCATCGCTGACGAAGGTACCGCTGCCGGTACGGGTTTGCAGATACCCCTCTGATTGCAACTGCTCATACGCCGCCAGCACGGTATTCCGCGACACGGACAGATCTTTTGCCAGATCGCGCGTGGCCGGCAAACGACTGCCCGTGGCAATGGATCCATCCTGAATCGCGCACTGCAACACATCGTATAAACGCTTGCCCAGCGCGCCCTCAGGCGCCAGTGCCAGGCGATGCGCGAGCAGGTCACCGAGTAACGTTCGCAAAATTGGTTCCTTGAAATAAAAAAAACTGGCTCTGGTTTATAAAACCCCGAAAAGGCTACAAAGCAAGGAGAGCAGAGAGTATTCAAAATTCATAACGAGGTTACACCATGAGCAACAGTGAAATACAGCAGCGCCGTCTGAACGCCACCCCACGTGGAGTGGGGGTGATGTGTGATTTCTTCGCCACCAAAGCAGAGAACGCCACGCTGTGGGATCACCAGGGCCGTGAGTATATCGACTTCACCGCCGGGATTGCCGTGCTGAACACCGGCCACCGGCACCCAAAAGTGATGGCCGCCGTCAGCGCCCAGCTGGACTGTTTCACTCACACCGCGTACCAGGTTATACCCTACGAAAACTACATTGCTCTGGCCGAGCAGCTTAATGAACTTGTGCCTGTGACCGGGCCATGCAAAACCACCTTTTTCTCCAGCGGTGCTGAAGCGGTCGAAAATGCGGTGAAGATTGCCCGCGCCGCCACCGGACGCCCGGGGGTGATTGCTTTCAGCGGTGCTTTCCACGGGCGCACGCTGATGACCATGGGACTGACGGGTAAAGTCACCCCGTACAAAACCGGCTTTGGTCCCTTCCCTGGCTCCGTGTTCCATGCCCGCTACCCGAATGCCCTGCACGGCTTCAGCGTAGAGGACGCGATGGAAAGCCTGGAAACGCTGTTCAAATGCGATATCAGTCCGCAGCAGGTTGCCGCCATTATCTATGAACCGATTCAGGGTGAAGGCGGCTTTAACATCGCCCCGGCTGAATTTGTTACTGCACTGCGTG
This sequence comes from Erwinia sp. JH02, assembly GCF_013074405.1. Classification (NCBI taxonomy): domain Bacteria; kingdom Pseudomonadati; phylum Pseudomonadota; class Gammaproteobacteria; order Enterobacterales; family Erwiniaceae; genus Erwinia; species Erwinia sp. JH02. The sequence goes on along the minus strand of NZ_JABANZ010000003.1, from coordinate 389,234 downwards.
CGCTGTGCGACCAGCACGGCATTGTGATGATTGCCGACGAAATCCAGACGGGCTTTGCCCGTACAGGCAAACTGTTCGCCAGCGAATATTATCCTGACGCGCAGCCTGACCTGATGACCATGGCGAAAAGCCTGGGGGGAGGACTGCCCATTTCAGCGGTATCTGGACGCGCTGAACTGATGGACGCGCCTGAACCCGGCGGCCTTGGGGGCACCTATGCGGGTAACCCGCTGGCCGTTGCCGGTGCGCTGGCTGTGCTGGAAGTGATTAAAGAAGAAGATCTGTGCGCCCGCGCCCTGCGCCTTGGCGCGGAACTGGTGGAAACGCTGAATGCCAGTGGAAACCCGGCGCTGGTTGAAGTGCGCGCGCGCGGCTCAATGGTGGCCGCTGAATTTAATGACCCGGCCACCGGAAAACCTTCCGCGGCGATGGCCCGTGATATCCAGCAACGCGCGCTGGCGCAAGGCTTAATCCTGCTGACCTGCGGCGTACACGGCAATGTCATTCGTTTCCTTTATCCCCTCACTATTCCTGACGCTCAATTCAAAACGGCACTTAGCCTGCTGACATCACTTTTACGCGGCTGACTGCATCATTCCGCCGGCCACCGGGATGTGGCACATAAAATGCTTATAACAACCTAATAGAAAATGAGGAATTTGGCATGGTAAAGACCTTAGCAGCACTGATTCTCGCCACACTGACACTTCAGGCTCAGGCGGAAAGCCTGACAGTGATCTCTTTCGGCGGCACCAATAAAGCAGCACAGGAAAAAGCGTTTTATAAACCCTTCACTGCCGCGGGCCTGGGATCGATTGAGGCGGGTGAGTTTAACGGCGAAATGGCTCGCATCCGTTCAATGGTTGAAACCGGCCAGATAGGCTGGGACGTGGTGGAACTGGAAACGCCGGAACTGCAACGTGGCTGTGAGGAAGGTCTGTTGGAAACGCTGGACTGGAACAAGCTGGGTAATAAAGCCGACTTTATCCCTGCCGCCGTGAGCGAGTGCGGGGCCGGGATCTTCGTCTGGTCTACGGTGCTGACCTATGACGCCAGCAAACTGAAAAAAGGGCCAGCAAGCTGGGCAGATTTCTGGAATGTGAAAGACTTCCCGGGTAAACGCGCCATGCGTAAGAGTGCCAAATACACGCTGGAAATTGCATTGATGGCAGACGGTGTGAAGCGTGAAGACATCTATAACGTGCTGGCGACACCAGCCGGGGTGGAACGCGCCTTCAAAAAACTGGATCAGTTGAAGCCCAATATTCAGTGGTGGGAATCAGGCGCACAGCCGCTGCAATGGCTGGTGTCCGGCGACGTGGTGATGAGCTCCGCCTACAACGGCCGCATTGGTGCCGCACAGGATGAAGGTCATGACTTCAAAATCGTCTGGGACAACGCGCTGTACGACCTCGACAACTGGGCGATTGTGAAAGGATCTAAACACAAAGCACTGGCGGAGAAGTTTATCGCTTTTGCCAACAAAGCCGAAAACCAGAAAGTGTTTGCTGAAAATATTCCTTACGGGCCGACCAATATCAACACCAGCAAGCTGCTTGATCCGGCACGCGTAAGCAAACTGCCCACCGCGCCAGATAACCTCGCCACCTCATTACAGGTAAGCAGTGATTTCTGGCTGGAGCACGGTGAAGATCTGGAACAGCGTTTTAACGCCTGGGCCGCGAAGTAACGGCTCTGCGGGCGGACCGAAACAGTAGGTCCGCTCCTGCGCGCTTGTCGGGGGGCGCCCCCTTTATCCGGTCGCCCTGTGAGTAAACGGCCCCGCCATGATGTCAGGAGACAGTAATGAGCAATCCCGTAATGGAATCCCCCATGCCATCAACACCGGACAGTACGTCATTAAGTCAGCGCCTGCGCAAGGTCGATGGTGTGAAAACCCGTCGTTCCCTGCTGCTGATTGCGCCGCTGCTGATCTTCGTCGTGGTCTGTTTCCTGTTTCCTATCGTCTCTATTCTGAGTAAAAGCGTTCAGAACCCTGAGATCCACGAAAACCTGCCGGAAACCTCAGCCGCGCTGGCCTCCTGGTCTGGCAGTGCGTTACCGGATGAGGCAGTGTACGCCACGCTGGGAAAAGAGTTGATCGCCGCCAGGGAGCGCGGACAGATTGCCACCGTTGCCAAGCGTCTGAGTTATGAAAACACCTCGTTTCGCCGCCTGATCACCACCACGCCACGGCTTGTCCCCGCCTCGGGTGAAGGCGTAAAAGCGGCGCTGATTTCCGGACAACCGGCCTGGGGAGAATTGAGTACCTGGCAAACGCTGAAACGCGTATCCGGCCCGGTCACCAGCTACTATCTGCTGTCCGTGTTCGACCGTAAGGTCGATGCAGCCAGCGGTGATATTCAGGCACTGCCTGCTGACCAGGCACTGTATGTCAATGTGCTGCTGCGCACCCTGTGGATGGCCACGGTGGTGACACTGCTGTGCGTCGGTATTGGTTATCCGCTGGCATACTGGCTGGCGAAACAACCTGCCAACCGCGCTAATCTGCTGATGATCCTGGTACTGCTGCCGTTCTGGACGTCACTCATTGTCCGCACCGCCAGCTGGATTGTGCTGTTGCAGTCCGGCGGGCTGATTAACCGCGCCCTGATGGGTATGGGCGTTATCGACTCCCCACTGACGCTGGTGTTTAACCGTATCGGGGTGTTTATTTCGATGACCCATATCCTGCTGCCGTTTATTGTTCTGCCGCTGTATGCGGTGATGAAAGGCATCTCACCGAGCTATGTACGCGCGGCTGTCTCACTGGGCGCCCATCCTTTCCTCGCCTTCTGGCGCGTTTATGTCCCACAAACCTATGCCGGGGTTGCCGCAGGAGCATTGCTGGTATTTATGATGGCGATTGGTTACTACGTTACCCCTGCCCTGCTGGGCGGGCCGAACGACCAGATGGTGAGTTACTTTGTCGCCTTCTTTACCAACACCACCATGAACTGGGGAATGGCCGCTGCGCTCGGCAGCCAGTTGCTGGTGATCGTCCTGCTGCTGTATATCGTCTATATCCGTGTCACACGTACCTCTGCCGAAGCGGCAGCTCACTAAGGAGATGATGATGAGACAACAGGGAACCCTGATCCTGCGCCTGTGGAAAGGCCTGTTTAACTTCTATGCGGCGGCGGTGCTGCTCTTTCTTATCGTCCCGGTACTGGTCATTGTGCCGCTGTCATTTAACAGCAGCTCGTTTCTCAGCTATCCGCTCAGCGGTTTTTCGCTGCGCTGGTATGACACATTCTTTCATTCGCAAGAGTGGCTGGGTGCGCTGGGTAACAGCCTGCTGATTGCCCCGCTGGCCACGCTGCTGGCCACCGTACTGGGCGTGCTGGCCTCAATGGGCCTGGTGCGCGGTGAGTTTCGCGGGAAAGGCATCGTGATGGCGATTATCATTTCGCCGATGGTGGCGCCGGTGGTGATTATTGCCGTTGGCATGTTCTTTTTCTTTGCCAAACTGTCGCTGCTTAACAGCTATCTCGGTCTGGTGCTGGCCCATGCGCTGCTTGGCGTGCCGTTTGTCGTGATAACCGTGGTCGCCGTGCTGAAAAGTTACGATACGACGCTGTCCCGCGCTGCCGCCAGTCTGGGTGCCTCCCCCCTGCTGACGTTCCGCAAGGTGACGCTGCCCCTGATCGCTCCAGGCGTCTTCTCCGGCGCACTGTTTGCCTTTGCCGCATCGTTTGATGAAGTGGTAGTCACGCTGTTTTTGGCCAGCCCAACCCAGCGCACACTGCCGATCCAGATGTTTGCCGGGATCCGTGAAAACCTGGATCCGACGATCGCCGCAGCGGCCAGCCTGATGATTGGTGCATCGCTGATTCTGCTGATCGTGATGGAAATATTGCGTCGACGTGGCGAGAAGATGCGCCAGTCCAGCCCGGCACATTAATCACTGTTATCACAGGAATATGTGTGGCGCAGGACTACTGCGCCACAGGGAGGGTTAGTCGTAGCGGCCTGATTCGTTATTACGCGTCAACCACAACGACAAGGCTTTCAGCGAGTCAGCGGTAAACTCATCGCAGCGGGCAGTGATCTCTTCCGGCGTCATCCAGAAAATCTCATCCACTTCTTCTTCCTGCATAGCAAACGGGCCGTGAGACACACAGCTGAACAATCCGCCCCATACGCGACAGTGTTCATCTTCATAGTAGAACTGGCCATGTTCGGCAAACGGCACCGCGGCAATGCCCAGCTCTTCTTCGGCTTCACGTCGCGCCGAGCCCAGCATCTCTTCACCGGTCTGCACTACGCCCCCGGCGGTCGCATCCAGCATCCCCGGCATAAAGTCTTTCGTCTCGGTACGACGCTGCACCAGAATTTTGCCCATGCCATCGTGAACCACGATGTAGGTTGCGCGATGGCGCAAACACTGCGCACGCATCTGTACACGGCTGGATTGTGCAATGACCTCGTTATCTTCGTTAACGATATCCACCCACTCCGTGCCCTGATCTTGCTCCACCATCCGTAACCCTTTTTGTTCTGGCGCCTGGCGCACAGTTGAATCAAACGTTTTCGCACACGGTTGCGCGATCCGCCCTAAATTAATGTTTAACGCCGCACGACGCAATCATCAATTTGTGCTGATGCGCTATGCCGCTTTTGACGATTCGGATAACCACAGCTGTACAGACGCACGCTGCCACTGAAAATGCGCATAATCAGCGAGCCGCGGCGGTAACGCATCGCCGTGCAGCGCCAGGCGATTCAGCATGACCGCAAGGTCAGTATCCGCTATCGACCACTCGCCAAACAGGTTCTGCTGACCTTCCGGCAGCAGACGTTCCACGGCGCTAATCAGTTTTGCGGCCGCCTGCTGACCGGCCTCATCCAGCGGGGCAAACCGCGCTCCGGCAAACAACACTTCCGTCGGGCGCTGCTGACGGATGGGCATAAAGTCACTGCGCAACCAGGCCTGAATCTCACGAGCTTTAGCACGTTTTTCGATATCACGTGGATAAAGGCGCTCATAGTCCGGGGCCGGGAAACGGTCTTCCAGATACTCCGCAATCGCCGAGGATTCAGACAAATGGAAGTTGTCGACCTGCAACGTTGGCACCCGGCGCGTTAACGACACATCGCCATAAGCCTGCTGCTGATGCTCACCGCTGCCGAGATCGACGCGCTTCAGGGAAAAAGGAATGCCTTTTTCGCTCAGGGCAACATAGACCGACATCACATAAGGGCTGAAAAAGCTGGAATCTGACCACAACAGGATCGTGGGATAACGCATCAGGACGTCCTCTGACGTTCACGGATAGGAACATCCTGTTTACCGACTTTTCACGCCGATGGCAATCTCCGCAATGAGGGAGTTTACCATTTCAGAACAACCACCACAGCATCTGCACGTGCGCCCTGTCACACGCAATCCTGGTATCTTCACCTATGCTGAAAGCAGCATACTGTGTACTGGCGCATTCTGAAGGATAATCCGCATGCATATTCTGATTACCGGCGGGACGGGGCTGATTGGCCGCCCGTTAACGGCCCGATTACTTCAGGCAGGCCACCAAATCAGCGTGGTCACGCGTGATGTCGCCGCGGCACGCCGTACCCTGAGTGAAAAAATTAACCTGTGGTCGGGCCTGGACCAACAGCGTGATCTGAACGGCATTGATGCGGTCATCAACCTGGCGGGAGAGCCGATCGCGGCAAAACGCTGGAGCGAGCCGCAAAAGCAGCTGTTATGCGATAGCCGCTGGCAAATAACGATGCGCCTGGTTGAATTGATCAAGGCCAGCAGCGCCCCCCCTGCGGTGCTGATTTCCGGTTCTGCCACCGGTTTTTACGGCGACACTGGCGAACTGGTGGTGACCGAGGATGACCCCGGTCATGCGGAGTTTACGCATGACCTCTGTGCACGCTGGGAGCAGCTGGCGTTGAACGCACAAAGCGACCGCACCCGCGTGTGCCTGCTGCGTACGGGCGTCGTGCTGGCGGAGAAAGGCGGAGCGCTGGAAAAGATGAAACTGCCGTTTAAGTTGGGGATTGGCGGGCCGCTGGGTAACGGTAAGCAGTACCTCCCGTGGATACATCTGGAAGACGCGGTAAACGGCATTCTCTGGCTGCTGGATCATCCCGAGCTGGACGGGCCGTTTAATCTGGTAGCGCCCTACGCGGTGCGCAACGAGCAGTTCGCTGCGGCACTGGGTGAAGTGATGCACCGTCCGGCATTTATGCGTACGCCCGCCACGGCCATTCGCCTGATGATGGGCGAGTCAGCGGTGCTGGTGTTGGGGGGACAGCATGTGCTGCCGCAACGGCTGGAAGCATCGGGTTTTCGTTTTCGCTGGTACGAGCTGGATAAAGCGCTGGCAGATGTGGTGTGAATGACGGGCGGATTTCTCTTGAATATAATATCCCCTTTCCGGGTCACTGATCGCCATATTTGATATCACCTTCCACATAACACGACGAGTAGCGGGTATCTGTAGCAAAATGATTTTCCACTGGACAGGCATGATTAAAGAAGTTGATTGCCTGTTCTTTGGTCGGTCTGAATTTTCTACAGGTATTCATCTCATCGATATTGGTGACGCCTTTAATGTCTGACCATTACTGATTGTGTTGATGGATTTATAGGTAAACACTTGATTTCCAAAAAGTAATCGATTACTTTTAATCGTCGTATTTTTTACACGCGTATTCCTGTGCATGCCCGACACGCTGTTTTCCATGCACTGTCAGAGATCATTACCTTTTTATATTAACAATGCGGAATTAATTTTGAGCGATCACAATGCAGTCAACACCAGGAGTCCAGGCTTCGCCCTGCTGTCACTTGCCCTCGGGGGATTTGGTTTAGGAACCGGTGAATTTGTTATCATGGGACTTCTCCCTGATGTCGCCCATTCGTTGAATATCACTGAGCCTCAGGCCGGGAATGCCATTGCCAGCTATGCGTTGGGCGTGGTGGTAGGCGCACCGATTATTGCCGTGCTCACTGCCCGTATGAACAGAAAAATCCTGTTGATTGCTCTGATGTTTATTTTCTTTATCGGTAATCTTGCTACCGCGCTGGCCGGTAACTACCCGACACTGGTCGCTGCCCGGTTTATCGCCGGGCTTCCTCATGGTGCTTACTTTGGTATTGCCTCACTCGTTGCGGCCTCACTGGTGCCTGCGGATAAACGCGGTAAAGCCATCAGTCTGGTGATGCTGGGCCTGACGGTCGCCACGCTGGCGGGTGTACCTCTTGCCGCCTGGTTAGGGCAGTTTTTCTCCTGGCATATCGCTTTTGCTTTTGTCGGTGCAATAGGCTTGAGCACGTGCCTGATGATTACAATGTTAGTTCCTGCAACAGCAAACCGTTCCGATGCTCATCCGATGAAAGAACTCACGGCGCTGAAAAATTCGCAGGTGCTGATGACCCTGCTGACGGGCGCAGTGGGTTTTGGCGGCATGTTTGCCATATTCACCTATATTATCCCCACGCTAAAAAACCTCGCTGCATTGCAGGACAACCTCGTCCCCTGGGTCATGGCTGCCTTTGGATTGGGAATGATCGTCGGTAACCTTGTTGGCGGGCGTCTCGCCGATCACAACCCGCTTAAGGTCATTGGCGGCGCTCTGGTCTGGAATACCCTGATCATGGTCCTGTTCCCTTTCCTTGCAGGGCACGTGTTCACCGGCCTGTTGGCGACCTTCCTGGTCGGGACATCATCGGTATTGCTTCCCTCGATTCAGATCCGCCTGATGGATGTGGCAAAAGAAGCACAAACGCTTGCGGCCGCAATGAATCACTCTGCGTTGAATATTGCCAACGCGATGGGGGCTTATCTGGGAGGGGTGGCGATTACGATGGGGTTTGGATGGATCTCAACGGCGTATGTCGGCATCGCTCTGGGTATCTCAGGCATACTGGTTTACCTGCTTACCGCGTCACATGCCTCACGATTAATTTTGTCAGTGGATAATCAGAGCTGACATGCACTCAAGGGTCGATCGGAAAAAATGATCGTCCCCTGGGTGATCTATGCAGGCATCAATTCGTTGTGGCCGACCCTCTGTTCCGGTCGGCCAGTCACGCCAATCTCACCCAAGCGAGGATCGATCGGAAAATCATCACGCCTACTTGAGTGCCCCTGACAAAAACTGTTGCAGGCGGGTACTCTTCGGATGATTAAAGACCTCTTCCGGTGGCCCTTCCTCTTCTATCTTGCCCTGATGAAGGAAAATCACATGGTTCGACACGTGGCGGGCAAATTCCATCTCATGGGTCACCACCACCATGGTTTTACCCTCCTCCGCCAGCTTCTGCATAATGCGCAGCACCTCCCCCACCAGCTCCGGGTCCAGCGCTGATGTCGGTTCATCAAACAGCAACACTTCAGGCTCCATCGCCAGCGCACGGGCGATAGACACGCGTTGCTGCTGACCACCTGACAAGTGTACCGGATACTTTGCCCGTGCACGCTCGTCAATCCCGACCTTATCAAGGTAACGAATGGCACGTTCACGCGCTTCCGTTTTACTCAGGCCCAGCACCTGCACCGGCGCTTCCATCACATTCTCCAGCACCGTCATATGGCTCCACAGGTTAAAGTGCTGGAACACCATCGTCAGGCGGGTGCGCAGCATACGCAGCTGCTCTTTGTTGGAGACTTTCAGCTGGCCGTCGACATCACGTACCAGAGTGATATTTTGGTTATTCACCGAAATCGTGCCTTCACTCGGTTTTTCGAGGAAGTTAATGCAGCGCAGGAAGGTACTTTTCCCTGAGCCGGAGGAACCAATGATACTGATCACATCCCCGGCATTCGCCTGGAGTGAAACACCCTTTAGCACTTCATGTTCACCGTAACGTTTATGCAGCTCGGTGACGCTTAATTTATTATCAGCCATAGTGTTGTTACTCAATGTGACGATGAAGGTTTAACGTGCGCCAGCCAGCGTTTTTCCGCTTTACGGAACAGACTAATCAACACATAGGAAATAATCAGATACAGCACGGCCGCAATACCAAAGGCAATAAACGGTTGATAGGTGGCCGAGTTTATATCGCGTGCCACTTTCAGCAGATCGGGCACCGTGGCGGTAAACGCCAGCGCCGTGGAGTGCAGCATTAAAATCACTTCATTACTGTATGCAGGCAGCGCAGAGCGCAATGCGGAAGGCATGATAATGCAGCGATACAGTTTAAAGGTGGAGAAACCGTAAGCGCGCGCCGCCTCAATCTCACCATGCGGCACCGAGCGAATCGCTCCGGCAAATATTTCCGTGGTGTACGCACAGGTGTTCAGCGTCAGTGCCAGTAGCGTACAGTTCAGTCCACTGCGGAAGAATGCATTCAGCAGGTCCGTGCCTTTGACGATTTCCAGCGTGTACATACCGGAGTAAAACACCAGCAGCTGCACATACAGCGGCGTACCACGAAACACGTAGGTAAACAGCCATACCGGAAAACGGATCGCCCTGATGGGAGACACGCGGGCAATCGACATCAGCACCGCCATACACCCGCCCAGCACGACAGACACCACCAGCAGCCACAGCGTGATTGCCACGCCAGAGAAGCGGTAACCATCCGTCCATAACAGGGCTTTCCAGTACTCCTGAATAATCTCAATCATAGGTCAGCCCTTTTTACACCCACCGTATAACGGCGTTCCAGCCACCACAGCACACCATTGGAGAGCGTGGTAAAAATCAGATAGATGACACCCGCGACAATCGCGAAATAGAAGGGTTCCCAGGTCGATTTCCCTGCCAGCTGCGTTGCTTTCACCACATCTTCCAGCCCCAGCAGTGAGACCAGCGCCGTGGCTTTCAGGATCACCTGCCAGTTGTTACCGATACCCGGTAGCGCAAAGCGCATCATCCCTGGGAACAGCACACGGCGAAAGGTTTGAGAACGGGTGAAACCAAAGGCGGTCGCGGCCTCAATCTGCCCTTTTGGCACGGCCATATAGGCGCCACGAAATGTTTCGGTGAAGTAGGCTCCGTAGATAAAGCCCAGGGTGATAATCCCGGCCACCATCGGATCAATATCAAACTGTGACAGGCCGAAGAAGTCGGTTACCTGGTTCAGCGCAATTTGCAGACCATAGAAGATCAGCAGCATCAGGACCAGATCCGGAACCCCACGGATGAGTGTTGTGTAGCCTTCAAAAATAACCACCAGCAGGCGGCTGTTGGAGAGCTTGGCCCCGGCGCCAATCAACCCCAGCACCACGGCAAACACCACTGAGCTGAGGGCCAGCTCGAGTGTTACCATTGCGCCTTTAAATATCACTTCAGAGTAGCCGTACAGCATAGGCAATATCCTGTTCTTATGATTCTAACTTCACGTTTACGCCATCGGCATTAAACGCGGCCCCACTGCATGACACAGTGAGGCCTGCAGACAGGGTTTTACTTAACCGCCGTACACATCAAAATCGAAGTATTTTTTCGCTAACTTGTCGTAAGTACCATCTTTGCGGATTTCATCAAACGCTTTATCGATAGCGGCTTTCAGCTCAGGGTTCTCTTTGCTGAGGCCGATCCCGGTACCCACACCAAAGATTTTTTCATCTTTAACAGCCGGGCCTGCAAACGCATACTCTTTGCCCGCAGGCTGCTTGAGGAAGCCCTCGCTGGCAGCCACTTCATCCTGGAACGCGGCATCAATGCGGCCCGCAGTCAGATCCTGATACACCAGATCCTGGTTAGCGTATGGCGTCACAGTCACGCCTTTTGGACGCCAGTTTTCGTTCGCGTAGGTTTCCTGAGTGGTCCCCTGCAACAGACCGATGGTTTTGCCTTTCAGCGCTTCCAGCGTTGGCTGAATTTTCGAACCTTTCGGCGCGATCAGGCGCGAGTTGGCCGCATACAGTTTTTCAGAGAAGGCGATCTCCTGCTGGCGTTTTTCAGTGATCGACAGGGAAGAGATGATGGCATCGATCTTCTTCGCTTTCAGAGAAGGGATCAGCGCATCGAAGTCGCTTTCAACAAACGTACATTTGGTTTCCATACGCTTACAAATTTCGGTCGCCAGATCGATATCAAAACCGACCAGCTGCCCCTGAGCATTTTTCATTTCGAACGGTGCATACGTTGGGTCGGTACCAATACGCAGCGTTTTTGGACCCGCAGCAAATGCGCTGCCTGCAGCTGTAATTGACATTAACAGGGAGAGAGCCAGGACCTGCTTTTTCATACATTACCCCAATTTAAATATTATTTTTAATGGTTCGTGATGTGTTTGCACAGTGACTTACACAATACAATTAGCAGGTTCCGTGCCACATTTTGTGGCAAACCGCTGTTTATATTGCACGATGCTTCAGGCACTGTGATTACTCAGTTTGCAGGAAAATTTATAGCAGGTTTGTTGGCAGACCGAAGCAACAATGTTTCATTTTGGTGCGCAACTTGCACGAAAAGCGATTCAGCACCAATAGTCGCACCAAAATGGTGCGATATATTCCCCGTTATGCACCTTGCCAGCGCGTAAACAGGTCTTCATCCAGTTCGATATCAAACTGGTCAAGTACCCGATTAACGGTCTGATCGACAATATCCATCACACTCTGTGGGCGATGATAAAAAGCGGGCACCGGCGGCATAATAATGGCCCCCAGTTCTGCGGCAGCGGTCATCGTACGCAGATGGCCAAGATGCAACGGGGTTTCACGCACACACAGCACCAGTCGGCGCCGCTCTTTCAGCACCACATCAGCGGCGCGGGTCAGCAGGCCATCGCTGTAGCTGTGAACAATACCTGACAGGGTTTTCATTGAGCAGGGAAGGATCGCCATACCCTCGGTTTTATAAGAACCCGAGGAGATACTGGCAGCAATATCGCGTACATCGTGGACCACATCCGCCAGCGCCTGGACTTCACGCAGCGTATAGTCACTTTCCAGCGCCAGCGTCTGCCGCGCAGCCTGGCTCATTATCAGATGGCTCTCTACCCCGCTCACCTGCTGCAAAATTTGCAGCATGCGAATGCCATAAATCACACCGCTGGCGCCAGAGATGCCAATAATGAGTCGTTTCATACCAAATCCTTCAAAAAAAATGGGCCGGAATTGCTTCCGGCCCATCTTAGCCTATTTACCCTGAATCATTCGAGTTAGATGAAGGCGGCAAGGCTGATCATCCCCGGGAGCATAGACAACTATGTGACCGGGGTGAGCAAACGCAGCCAACGCACATATCACTCGAAGTACGACGGGTATCAGCCTTCGTTGTGCATCTCGAGATTTTCCACTTCGTTCTGACGCTGCATCGCTTTCGCATCGTCATTACGCAGAGATTGCAGATACTCCAGGTACTGCTGGTCCACGTCTTTGGTCACGTAGATACCATCAAATACCGAGCACTCAAACTGGGCAATATCCGGGTTCTCTTCACGCACCGCTTCAATCAGGTCGCTCAGGTCCTGGAAAATCAGGGCATCTGCACCGATCAGCTGGCGGATCTCTTCCACTTCACGGCCGTGAGCAATCAGCTCAGTGGCGCTTGGCATATCAATGCCATAGACGTTCGGGAAGCGAATTTCCGGTGCCGCAGACGCGAGATACACTTTTTTCGCTCCCGCTTCACGTGCCATTTCGATGATCTGCTCAGAGGTGGTACCGCGCACGATGGAGTCATCCACCAGCAGCACGTTTTTACCCCGGAACTCAGCACGGTTAGCATTCAGCTTACGGCGAACCGCGCTGCGACGCAGGTGCTGACCTGGCATGATAAAGGTACGGCCGACATAACGGTTTTTCACAAAGCCCTGACGGTAGGGCTTGTCGAGAATACGCGCCATCTCCAGTGCGATATCGCAGGAGGTTTCAGGGATTGGAATCACCACATCGATATCCAGATCTTCCCACTCGCGGGCAATCTTGGCACCGAGTTTGGTGCCCATACGCACGCGGGCGCTGTAAACCGAAATCTTATCGAGGAACGAATCCGGGCGTGCAAAGTAAACGTACTCGAACAGGCACGGATTCCACTTTGGATTTTCAGCACACTGACGGGTGGACAGCTGGCCTTTCACGGTCACATACACCGCTTCGCCCGGTGCCACATCGCGCAGGAACTCAAAGCCAAGGGTATCCAGCGCCACGCTCTCTGAAGCCACCATATACTCGATACGGCCATCAGCCATAGCGCGTTTGCCGATCACCAGTGGACGAATACCGTTAGGATCGCGGAATGCCACCAAACCGTGGCCGATGATCATCGCCACGCAGGCATACGCACCGCGAACACGCTGATGCACCGCGGCAACGGCGGAGAAGATGTTCTCTGCTTCCAGCGGGTCATGCTGGAAACGATCCACTTCCTGCGCAAAGATATTCAGCAGGATTTCAGAATCAGAGGTGGTATTCACGTGACGACGACCCGTTTCGAACAGCTCTTTACGCAGTTCGTGAGCGTTGGTCAGGTTGCCGTTATGGGCAAGAGTAATACCGTAAGGGGAGTTTACGTAGAATGGCTGGGCTTCAGAAGCACTTGAGCTTCCTGCCGTGGGGTAACGAACGTGGCCGATACCCATATTGCCTTGCATACGTTGCATGTGGCGGGCTTCAAATACATCGCTAACCAGACCGTTTGCTTTGCGCAGACGGAAGCAATTCAATGCATCAATGGTAACGATGCCTGCGGCATCCTGCCCACGGTGCTGAAGCACCGTTAACGCGTCATAAATCGACTGGTTGACCGGTGCAAAACCGGCGATCCCGACAATACCGCACATATTGACATTTCCTCATAAGCCGCAACCCCGGTTCGATTACCGGGGCAAAAAACTCGACGTGCTTTTCAGGTAATCAAAAAACCACCTGATAATACTACTGAACTGAGGGATTAGCTGGGACTGTTGCCAGTCCGGACTCTTAGAAAAACCGGTGAATGTGTCGAGGAAAAACAGCATGGCTGAAACGATCAGCACACCGCGTAATGCCCCAAAACAGACGCCAAGGACTCTGTCGGTTCCCGACAGGCCGGTTTTTTCAACCAGCGAACCAATAACGTAGTTAACAATGGCCCCGACAATCAGGGTAGCAATGAATAACACCGCTACGGCGATTCCATTTCGAACCAGTTCGTCTTCAAATCCTGTGAACCAGACGGCAAGGAAGGAGTAGTAATGACTGGCGACAAAAAATGCGCAACCCCAGGTGACGAGAGAAAGAGCTTCCCGAACAAACCCTCGGATCAGGCTAACAAGAGCCGAAAAACCAATAACCGCAATAATGACGTAATCTATCCAGACCATGAACGCTTCCAGTGACCATGCCCCTGTATCAGCCGCTCTCCCCTTGTAAGCACAGGTGCAAGGGGATACTGCCTCAGTTCGGGGCGAATTCTAACAGAAAAAGAAAACGTTTGCGTAGCGTTTTACTGACGCGATTTAAATAAACGAGAACGCTTAAAAAAACCCCTTCCGGACACCGATTTCAACGGCCCGGACCCCACCACGCAATACCTTGATTTGCCAGCATCATCACGCACGACGCCCGGAGTGACGAGGTGTCGGCTCCGGGCGCAGGGTGATCATAGCTATCGCAATAATAGTCCGTCGCTGAGAGAAACAACGGACCAGAACGGCTTATTTAACACTGTACGGTTTAACAACTCCGCCCAGCCCCGAGATCCCCTGCAATGTGCCAACGGCAGCCTGCATTTTCGCTTTCGAAGCATCCGGCCCCACGTAAATACGGGTAATTTGCCCCTGCACCGGCGTGGACGGAACGGTAAAGGCGCGGTAGCCCGACAGGCGCAACTGTGCGACGATCTCATTCACTTTTGCCGCATTTTTCAACGCACCCAGCTGTACAACCCAGGCCTGCCCTGATGGGGCTGATTCCGTCACTGGTGGCTGGCTCTCAACAGGCGCCTCCACTTTCGGCTCAGGCTTCTCAACCGGTTTCGGTTTTTCAACAGGTTTAGGCTTCTCGATCGGTTTTTCGACCGGTTTAGGCTGCGGCTTCGGCTTTTCCACCACTTTCGGCTGCTGCTGCGCAGGCTTCACCGGCGGTGGCGTCACTACCGTTGGCTGGTTATGAGACTGCGGCGCGGTGGAGCCGCTGTCGGCCTGTGAGGAGTTGTCGTTAGCATTGCTACCCGCACTGATCGCCGCCCCTGCCCCTTCCGGCGGTTGTGCCGGTAAGGTTTGCGTCACAGGCGGAACCAAATCGGTTTCCTGCTGGTCTTCGGGTTTCGGCACCAGAGGAATAGCCGCAAACTCTTCTTTATAATGCTTCTTTTTACCATCGAGTAAGCCGGGCAGCACAATCACACCCAGCGCCACAATGATAATGGTTCCGACTAAACGGTTTTGAAACTTACTTGCCACTGCCGTTCTCCGTTTCCATCGTTTCCATGACCTGTGCCACGGTGTGGAACGAACCACACACCAGCACAATATCCTGTTCGGTTGCCTGTTGCAGCGCCTGTCGCCAGGCAAGCTCAACCGAGCCAAACGCCTGCGCACCCTCAAGATGCACCATCAGCTGTTCAGCGGTGGCACCGCGCGGGCCGTCGAGCGGTGCACAGTACCAGTAATCCACCTGCGGCGAGAGGCACGCCAGCGTACCGGCAATGTCTTTATCATGCAGCATGCCTACCACCGCATGAACCTTGCCGTTGCGTGGCACTTCTGCCAGGCGCCCCGCCAGATAGCCTGCCGCATGGGGGTTGTGCGCAACATCAAGGATCACCCGCGGTGATTCGGCGACCGTCTGAAAACGACCGGGCAACATGGCCTGGTGCAGTGAACGACGGATTATTGCCTCATCAACGTTAAGCGGGGATGCACGCAGCGCCGCAAGTGCGGTAGCCGCATTCGGCAATGGGACTTGTGGCAACGGCAGCTGCTCCACAGTGCCGTGGGCATCGCGGAAAGACCAGCTGTCATGAGTTACGCTGTATGACCAGTCTCGGTCGCGCTGCAACAGCTGTGCGCCCTTCTCTGCGGCCACATCCGCGATGGTGTGCGGCATATCCGGCTCACCCACTACGGCAGGTTTCCCCGCGCGGAACACCCCGGCTTTCTCACGGCCGATGCTTTCGCGATCCGGCCCGAGCCAGTTGGTATGATCCAGCGCAATACTGGTTACCACGGCGACATCGGCATCCACAATATTGGTGGCATCAAGACGCCCGCCCAGCCCGACTTCAAGGATCACCACATCCAGCTTCGCCTCAGCAAACAGCCACAGCGCCGATAGTGTGCCGTACTCAAAGTAGGTCAGCGTGGTGTCACCCCGGCCCGCTTCAATGGCCGCAAAGGAGGTGGTATGCGCTGACTCCGCCAGTTCTTCACCCTGAATGCGCACCCGTTCGGTGTAACGCACCAGATGCGGCGAACTGAAAACGCCCACGCGATAGCCCGCCGCCATCAGCACCGTTTCAAGGGTTCGGCAGGTGGTGCCTTTACCATTGGTTCCGGCGACGGTGAAAACCACAGGGGCTGGTGTCAGAAGGTCGAGAGAAGAGGCAACGCGCCGGATACGATCCAGCCCAAGTTCGATAGCCTGAGCGTGTAAATGCTCAAGATAATAAAGCCACGAGGCAAGAGGCGACGTGGCTTGAGGAAGATTATCCATGTGTCCCGTTCACAACGTTACGGTTCATTGGTGAAAGGGACGCAGGGTCCCTTTCTCATCATCGGTCAGGCCTCGTGGCTCTGGGATGCGTCAGCAGGCGCTTCTTTGACAATATCTTCCTCAGGTGCAGGCAGATTCATCATTTTCGCCAGCACACTGGCCAGCTTGAAGCGCATTACCGGACGGCGGACGATCATGTCAATCGCGCCTTTTTCGATCAGGAACTCACTGCGCTGGAAGCCCGGCGGCAGTTTTTCGCGCACGGTCTGCTCAATCACGCGTGGACCCGCGAAGCCGATCAGGGCTTTAGGTTCCGCAATGTTCAGATCGCCCAGCATCGCAAAGCTGGCAGAAACGCCGCCCATAGTTGGGTCGGTCAGCACGGAGATATAAGGCAGACCACGTTCCTGCATCTTCGCCAGTGCTGCACTGGTTTTTGCCATCTGCATCAGCGACATCAGCGCTTCCTGCATACGGGCACCGCCTGACGCAGAGAAACAGATCATCGGGCAGTTATCTTCCAGTGCCTGCTCAACCGCACGCACGAAGCGCGCGCCCACCACGGAACCCATTGAGCCGCCCATAAAGGAGAACTCAAACGCGGCTGCAACAACCGGCATCCCGTGCAGGGTACCTTTCATCACAATCAGCGCGTCGGTTTCGTTGGTCTCTTTCTGAGCCGCAACCAGACGATCTTTGTATTTTTTTGAATCCCGGAACTTGAGCACATCTTTTGGTTCCAGTTCACTGCCCAGCTCAATCAGTGAGCCTTCGTCCAGCACACTGTGCAGACGATCGCGACCATGCATGCGCATGTGATGGTCGCATTTAGGGCAGACTTCCAGATTACGTTCCAGCTCGGCGCGGTAGAGAACCTGCCCGCAGCTATCACATTTTGTCCAGACCCCTTCAGGAATGCTTGCTTTACGCGATGGGGTGATGGTGCTCTTATTGAGAATTCGTTCAATCCAGCTCATTGATGACCTTTCTGTTTGAACCTGGCGCTCCTGCTGGGGAGCGCCAGTTTTTCTTTTTCCACGCAGCGACCTGTAGTCGCAGCGCAAACCATAATTTATCGCTCATTAAACCATAACCGCCCGTGACTGTGGATAAAAATCTGGTCAGAGGGCGCAAGCCTGAGGATTTATTTTATTGCTGTTTCTGCTGACGTGCTGCGCGGCGATGACGTACCACTTCAATCACTCCTGGCAATACCGATAGCAGGATAATCGCCACAATCAATAGCTTAAGGTTTTCCTGCACCACCGGGAAATTACCAAACAGATAACCCGCATAGGTAAACAGCAGCACCCATAGCAGTCCGCCCGCCACGTTGTACAGGGCAAAATGACGATAGGACATCTTGCCCATTCCCGCCACAAACGGGGCGAAAGTACGGACGATCGGCACGAAGCGCGCCAGAATAATGGTTTTCCCGCCATGACGCTCATAAAATGCATGGGTTTTATCAAGATAGCTGCGACGGAAGACTTTTGAATTGGGATTACTGAACAGCTTATCGCCAAACAGCCGCCCGATCGTGTAGTTCACCGCATCACCCAGTATCGCGGCGACGACCATCAGTGCCACCATCGTATGCACATTGAGGTCATTGCCTGGCAGTGCGGCCAGCGCCCCCGCAACAAACAGCAGGGAATCCCCTGGCAGGAATGGCGTCACCACCAGACCGGTTTCACAGAACAGGATCAAAAACAGAATGGCATACACCCAGACACCGTACTGGGCAACCAGCTCCGCGAGGTGGACGTCGATATGCAAAATGAAGTCGACAACAAAACGAATCAATTCCATACAGGCTTCCTTTAATACTCCAGGCCAGGGTTAATCCCCGAGGAACAGTGGTCCCATCGGTGGACGGGGTATTTCAAAACGGGCGGGATAGTCGACCGCGACCAGATACAGACCCTCTGCCCGCCCTGTCGCCGCTGCCAGCTTGCGGTCTTTTGCCGCCAGCAACTCTGCTATCCAACTCTCAGGCTGATTTCCACAACCCACTTCCATCAGACTGCCAACAATGTTGCGCACCATGTGATGCACAAACGCATTGGCTTTAATATCGACCACCACATACGCGCCGTGGCGGCTGACGTTCAGATGCATCACATTACGCATTGGCGTACGTGACTGGCACTGCACGGCACGGAACGAGGTAAAGTCATTCTCGCCCAGCAGGCACTGCCCGGCACGCTGCATTTTTTCCACATCCAGCGGATGATAAAAATGCGTGATGCCACCCCCGAGGATCGCCGGCCGCAGCCGCTGGTTATAAATCATATAACGGTAACGGCGAGCCGTGGCGCTGAAGCGGGCGTGGAAATCATCCGGCACCGCTTTCACCCAACGCACGGCAATATCCGCTGGCAGATGGGTGTTCACGCCCAGCGTCCAGGCGGCATCTTTACGCTGCGAGGTGGTCTCAAAATGCACCACCTGCCCTGTACCATGCACCCCGGCATCGGTGCGCCCGGCGCAGACCACTTCCACCGGATGGTTGGCGACTTTTGTCAGCGCAATCTCCAGCTTTTCCTGCACGCTGCGGACTTCCTGCTGCCGCTGCCATCCGTAATAGCGGCTACCATCATATTCAATGCCCAGCGCGAGTTTTAACGTCGGCTGTGGCACGGCGATGTCGGACATTAGTAGAAGTACTCCTGCACCAGCTTCTCAGCGGTTTTGACGGCCATCAATGCCCCGCCAAAACGCACGTTGTCGGCCACGGACCAGAACTGCAACAGTTCAGGAATACCGTAATCATTGCGCACACTACCAATACTGAGGTGCGCACTACCGGAAGCATCGCCCACCTGCGTCGGGAAATCATCTTCTGCCGTCAGGTTGATATCTTCCACCTGGCCCAGCGCGTCACGGGCTTCTTCTGCAGAGATCGGGCGCAGATTCTCAATGTAGACAATCTGCGCGTTACCGTAGAATACCGGTGCCTGAATGGTGCTGACCGCAATCGGCAACCCATCGTCCTGCAGGACTTTACGCACCTGCTCTACCAGACGACGTTCCTGCGGCACACTGCCCTCTTTATCGGCAATCAGCGGCAGCACGTTGAACGCCAACTGACGACCAAAATAGCCGTCTTCCGCAGGAAGGCCGTTCAGCAGCCGCGCACTTTCACCGGCCAGCGAATCCACCGCCGCCTTGCCGTGGGAGGATGCCGCCAGCAGATTCGTTACCTGCAAACGCCCCAGACCTGCCTGATCAACCAGCGGTTTGATGGCGCACAGCAGCTGGCTGGTTAATGCATCGGCCACGCTGATAATATTGCGGTTACGGTAATCGGCGAGTACCTGTGGATTGACATCCGGCACCACTAACGGGACATCCGGCTCAAGTGCAAACAGATCGCTGCTGTCGATCACCAGGCAACCGCCGTTAGCGGCTTCATCAGCGTAACGTGCTGATGCTTCGCGCCCGGCAACGAAAAACGCCAGTTGCACCTGCGTCCAGTCAAACTCTGCCGCATCGGACACGTGTAACGATTTACCTTCATAGCGCAGCACTTCACCCGCACTACGCTCGCTTGATAGCGCATACAGCTCACCAACAGGGAACTGACGTTCCGCCAGCAATTCCAGTAAAGCTCCCCCTACTGCGCCTGTCGCACCTAAGATTGCGATATTCCAGCCGTCGGACATGTTGGTTTACTCCAGACAATGACACAAAAATAGAAGGCGGTGAGTTCACCGCCCGAATTTTGGGAATAAACCTACGTAGGGGATTCACCCTACGCAGGTTGACTTAATAAAGACTTAAAGGTGGGCCGCGTTAAAGCCCAGCTTATTCAGCAGCACAGCGGTGTCGGCGTTATCACACTCAACCCGCAGCGAAGACCACTCGCGGCGCTCCTGATAATTCTTGCGCAGACGATCAAACTCACCTGGGATCGCAGCCACATGGCGCAGCGGCGCATCATCGCGGCGCACATCATACACCAGATGCACCAGACGTTTCAGCGTTGCCTGATCCAGCTCACCGCGCAGCGTGATGCGGCCAAATTCCGGTGCGGGCAGCAGCGTATCCAGCGCCACCTGCTGCGGTTGGCCGATGAACTGTGTCCAGGCTTCAAAAACCTGGGTGGTACCGCGTGCTTTCCCTTCCAGGGTGTAACCGGCGATATGCGCCGTGGCGATATCCACTTTATTCAGCAGCGGCAGCGACAGCTCCGGTTCTGGCTCCCAAACGTCCAGTACCACGCTGAGGTCATCACGCTGTTCCAGCACCTTCAGCAACGCGGCATTGTCCACCACCGGGCCACGGCAGGCGTTGATCAGAATGGTGCCCGGTTTCAGCGCCAGCAACAGGGCTTCATCAGCCATATGCAGCGTCTGGTAAGGGCCCTGTTTAAACAGCGGAGTATGGAAGGTCAGCACGTCGGCTTCCGCCACCAGCTGTGCCAGTGGCTGGAAGTCCCCTTCATCACCGCGTTCGGCACGTGGGGGATCGCACAGCAGCGTGCGAATGCCCAGCGCCTCAAGACGCGCCTGCAGGCGCCCCCCAACGTTGCCCACTCCCACAATGCCGACGGTACGGTCGGTTAACTGGAAACCGTCACGTTCGGCCAGTAACAACAGCGAGGAGAAGACGTACTCCACCACCGCAATGGCGTTACAGCCGGGTGCGGCTGAAAACGCAATCCCCTGCTGGTTAAGCCAGCTCTCGTCGATATGATCGGTGCCTGCGGTGGCGGTCCCGACAAATTTCACCGGCTTGCCGCTCAGCAGTTCGGCATTCACTTTGGTCACTGAGCGCACCATCAACCCGTCGGCATCATCCAGCTCTTGCTGCGGGATCGGACGGCCCGGCACGGCCACAACGTCGCCAGTACGGCTGAACAGTTCACGGGCGTACGGCATATTTTCATCAACGAGAATTTTCACAAGCGGTTTCCAGTCGGTTCAGTGAGGGGCGTTATTCTGCCATAAAGCAGGAAAGCGAATAACCCGCATATGCGGGTAACGGCAAAAAAGGAGGGTATCAGGTTACCTCGCTTCAGAGCGCTGTTGCCGATAGCGTTCTGGCGTGGTGCCCGACTGTTGCTGAAACATCACGATCAGCGCGGAAGCCGAGCTGTACCCTAAATCCAGCGCCACATCCTGCACACTTTTTCCCCGTTCCAGCAGTGAAACCGCATGCAAAAACCGCAGACGCTGCCGCCACTCGCTGAAGGATATGCCCAGCAGTGCCTGGCAGCGCCGTGAGAGTGTGCGCTCGGTGGTGTAGACCCGCTGCGCCCACTGAGCCAGCGTGGTGTTATCGGCCGGATTCTGCTCCAGCGCCTGAAGCACCGGCGCGAGGGTCTTATCCTGGGTGGAAGGCAGATAGCTTTGTTGACTCTCTGCTACCCGTAGCTGATCGATCAATACTTCACAGAGGCGAAGATCCTGCGTCGTCTGTGGCACCAGCAGCTCGCGCGCGGCGCACTCTTCGATAATCGCATGCACCACCGGACTGACGCGCAGCAGGCAGGCACGCTCGGGAAACCCCTGGCATGCATCCGCTGCAATATTAAGCGTGCGAAAATAGGCTGCTTTATGGTTGTAACAGGCGTGCTGATGGCCAGGCGGTACCCAGATCGGCAAATTGGGCGGCGTCAGCAGGCGCTCTCCCTCTACTTGCATCTCCAGCACATTACATTTCACAAAAATCACCTGCCCCCAGGGATGCTGATGCGGCAGATACTCTGTACGGGCATTGGCCAGTTCATAGCGGAAAAAGAGGGGAAGCCGTTCGGCATCCTTAGGAGCCTGGTACGTCAGTTGCTGGATCATCTTGTCCTGTTCCGGCGTGCATTTGTCTTATTATCGTTATCTGTATTAAACAGGACAAGTTTACACTAAAGCTCTCACGCTAACCTTAAGAGCATACTGATGAGTTTTCTGTTTCCCCTGCTGGCCGTGCTGATCTGGTCGATCAATGCGATTGTCAGCAAAATGTCGGCTGCAGCGATCGATCCTGCTGCGATCTCCTTCTATCGCTGGCTGCTGGCCCTGCTGATTCTGGCACCTTTTGCCCTGCCTGGCGTCTGGCGCAATCGCCAGCAGATCAAGCAATCATGGTGGAAACTGCTGGTGCTTGGCCTGCTCGGTATGGTGCTGTATCAAAGCCTGGCGTATTACGCTGCACACAGCGTCAGCGCACTGTTTATGGGCATTCTTAATGCACTGATCCCCTTACTGACCGTGTTGTTCAGCGTGGTGATAATACGACTGGCCCCGACGCAGGGCATACTGCTGGGCAGCCTGCTCTCCTTTTCCGGGCTGGTATGGCTGGTCAGCGAAGGTAATCCAGCGCAGCTGTTATCACACGGATTAGGCAAAGGTGAGATAATGATGTTCGCCGCATCCGCCTCTTATGCGCTGTACGGCGTACTGACCAAACGCTGGGCAATTCCTTTGCCGAACTGGCAAAGCCTGTGGATGCAGATCTTTTTTGGCGTCTTGCTACTGACACCTAACTTCCTGCGGGCACCCGATGTATCACTTAACACGCACAATATTCCGCTCATTTTGTTTGCCGCCATCCCTGCTTCGATCGTGGCACCTTTCCTTTGGGTACAGGGCGTAATGCGTATGGGAGCCAGCACGGCCAGTATTTTCATGAATCTGGCTCCGATTTTTACTGCAATTATTGCCGTGACCTTTCTGAATGAATCACTGCACAGTTATCATTTTATCGGTGGAGGTATCACACTCGCTGGCGTCGTTCTCGCCCAAAATCTCCGCAAGCCCTTGATGACCAGAAGAAAGTAATCACTCTCAAACCGCCGATGTTGTCACGCCCTTCTCCTTAGCAGTTGCACTTTCAGCTGCTAAGATCATTCTAATAATAAAATACGCCCCACCTCCCCTCCTTAATTTTCATTAAAAAAACACACCTAAGATTAAATTTAAAACACCCTGATATTATTTTGGCTTATTTACTATTTACCAATTTCTACTACAAGCTACTCTTCTTCACATGAAAAAAACAAAAACACAATGACGTGAATCATTAACAAGGTAAACAATGTGCCTGCTTTTATTCTAACGAAAGTACATCATCTGAAACCAGTGACATCGCTTAAAAAGCCCTATCCTGCCAGGTGGTTTTTATCCATTTCATTTCACACCAAAACCTTATTTAGTTGCTTTTCATGCAATTAAACACCCCCGTTTTTTTTAACGGGAATACCCAAGCAAGGGTTTCCCTGTAATAACCCTTGTGCTTCAGGAATCAACCACGTTACTCAATAAGGATATACAGATGAAAAAAAGACTACTGGCAACCTCGATGATCGCTGCTCTGGCCCTCCCTGTCCCGGCAGTTATTGCGGCAAACGGCACGATCACGTTCACAGGAGATATATCAAATACGACGTGCAACGTTAGCGTCAATGGCCGTAACAGCAGCACGACCATCGTATTTGAACCTATTTCGGCCTCCGCACTTGCCAAAGCAGGTGAAGTTGCTAATGAACAGCCTGTGATCCTGACGTTAACCAACTGCCAGAACCCAACAGAAAATGTTCGTGCTCTCTTTGACAGCACTGAAACAGACAGCATGACAGGTAACCTGAAAAATAAAGGCTCTGCGGCGAATGTTCAGGTCCAGCTAATGGACAACAACCGTAAGCCGATCAAGTTAGGCGATGGATCACAGGCCAGCGGCCCTTCATTCAAAATAGTCGACGATTTAGCGACTCTCAATTATTTCGCACGTTATTACGCTACGGATAAAGTGGAAGCTGGTGATGTCAGTACAGTCGTTAATTACTCGTTAAGCTATTTCTAATTTTTTCTCCCAGTGCAAGAAGCAATTCTTGCACTTTTATGTTTACTGACAAGCCGAGCCACCATCATGTCTGTTGTAAGCAATATGTCCCTGTCAGCCTGGAAATGCCTGCCTTTTTATCTTGTTGCCTCACTCCTTTCTCAGCAGGCTAACGCCAATGTTATTATTAATGGAACACGTGTTATCTATCCACAACAAAAAAATGAAGTGAATATTCATTTGAGTAATGATAGTGATAAGCCTGCGCTGGTTCAGTCCTGGATTGACAATGGTGATGAAAATGCTGCTTTAGACAAAATATCCGTTCCTTTTGTCCTCACACCGCCGATTGTCCGTATTGAACCGAACAGCGGGCAAACGCTGAGGATCACCTGGACAGGCACAGCGTTGCCTCAGGATAAAGAATCTATCTTTTGGTTAAATATTTTGGATATTCCGCCAAAAAGTGCAACCGCCATCAACGCCGATATATTGCAAATGGCGATCCGCAGTCGCCTGAAAATTTTCTTCCGACCGCCCGCCCTGAATGCCAATGGCGCGAATCAGGCATTCCACGATTTACAGTGGCAACGCTCCACTTCCGCGCCAGGTACGGTGTTACGGGTAAATAACCCCTCTGCGTACTTTATTAATGTCTCCAATGTAAAAATTGAAACGCGTCGTAAGGAGATCAAAAGCCTGAATGGCGAAATGATTGCGCCAAAAAGCTCCGCTGAGTTCAGGTTTACTGCGCTTCCAGAAAAAATTGAAAATGCCGCCCTACGTTATGAAGTCATTAATGACTACGGCAGTATCACTACGGTCAAAAATACACAGTAAGCCAGATAAAAGAGTCACGAATGAGATGAGATCTCACAGGGAGAGCTAAGATGCCCAGGACAAGGCGCATTCATTTTTTCTGTTATTCAGTATCTGGCGTATTGCTGGCAGGAGTGATGGGATGGGATATCCAGCGGAGTGCCTTCGCTGCCCCTGCTGAGGGATATGCCAGCTTTGATATCAACCTGTTACGCCACCCATCGGATAAAAAAATCGATGTCACCCAGTTCAACCACCGCCATGCTCTTCCTCCCGGCGCTTATGATGTCGGGGTGATGCTGAATAATAAATATGTTGGCTATACACGTCTGCAGGTCAAAAAAAACCATGAAGAGTCGGTTATTTGTACTACCCGCTCGCTGATCAATTTGCTCCCCCTTAAACCCGGAGAGATTGATAGCAAAAAAATGGCAGAGCTGGATGATGCCGACCACTGCCGCAGTCTGGATTACTGGGTTCCCAGTGGCCAGGGTTACATTGATGTTTCCACATTGCAGATGATCGTTACTGTCCCTCAGGTACTGCTGATGCAGCGCGCCCAAAATGAAGTTGACCCCGCGCAG
This sequence comes from Erwinia sp. JH02, assembly GCF_013074405.1. NCBI lineage: Bacteria > Pseudomonadati > Pseudomonadota > Gammaproteobacteria > Enterobacterales > Erwiniaceae > Erwinia > Erwinia sp. JH02. The sequence goes on along the minus strand of NZ_JABANZ010000003.1, from coordinate 363,493 downwards.
TGGGATGGCGGCGTGAACGCGCTAATCCTCGGGTACAACGCGAATTATTATCAATCAAAACAGGATGATAACGCATATCGCTCATTCTACAACGGAGACAATATTGGCCTGAATTTATGGGGATTTATGTTTCGCCACCGTGGCTCAATGAACTGGCAGAATAACAGCGGAACCCACTATCAGAGTTTGCGTAATTACATGGAACATGGCATTAGTGCGCTGAGATCGCGCATTATCATCGGCGATACGGATACCAGTGGTCATCTGTTCGACAGTTTTTCTCTACGCGGCGTCTTGCTCTACAGCGACGATAATATGCTGCCAGATTCCAGGCGTGGCTATGCCCCGATGATCCGGGGTGTGGCCGAAACCAATGCGCGTATCAGCGTGCGGCAAAATAACGTGCTGCTGTACGAAACCACCGTCTCTCCCGGCCCCTTCAGCATTGATGACCTTTATCCCACCGGGTACGGCGGCGATCTGACCGTGACCATTCGCGAGTCCGATGGCCGTGAGAGCCAATTTATGGTGCCCTATGCTGCGGTTCCACAGCTGGTTCGCCCCGGGCTAACAAAGTACAGCCTGACTGCAGGCACCTTACGTAACATGAACCTGTCAAAGCAGGACGCCGTCGCACAGCTCACGTTACAACGGGGCATCAATAATCTGCTGACGGGCTACGGCGGCGTATTAACGACACGTGATTACCATGCTTTCCTGCTGGGCGGGGCCATAGGCAGCTCATGGGGTGCGCTGGCACTGGATGTCACACAGGCACAGACCGACACTCAGGATCGTCATCTTTCAGGGCAGAGCTATCGCGCCACCTACAGTAAAGGGTTCAATGCCAGCAGCAGCACGATGTCATTGAGCGCATGGCGATTTTCCTCTCCAGGCTATCTCGGTCTGAATGATGCCATGTCTGCCATTGATTATGCCCGGCACCCTTCTCCCGGTTCGTATAACTCTGCATTCCTGTCCCCTCGCAGCCGCTTATCCGCCAGTCTGGCACAAGGATTTCCCGGCAAATGGGGACAGCTTTATCTGACCGCTATTCGGCAGAGTTACTGGGGGAGCCGGAGCACCAACAATCAACTACAGGCTGGTTACAGTAATACTTTTGGTTCCCTGAGCTGGTCCCTTTCCGTTAACCGGGTCAATGGACGTGATGGCGAAGAGACGCAATACACGCTGGGTCTGTCAGTCCCACTGGGTGGCAGTGCGCGCCATACCTATTTGAATATGAATGTGAGCCACGATGCGGAAGGAATGTCCAGCCAGGCGAGTATCAACAGCACATTGGGTGCCGAACAGCAGTTTGATTACGCCCTGGGTCTGCGTCATGACAGCCAGCAACGCGCCAGCGCGAATCTGGCGGCGAACTGGCACACGCGTTACACCTCCGTTCAGGGAAGTGTGGAACAAGGCAGGCACAGCCAGTCATGGTCCGGTGGGCTGAGTGGTGCGTTAGTGGCATTACCTGATGGCGTGGTGACCAGCCCCTGGTACAGTGAAACCATGGCACTGGTCGATGCACCTAACGCCTACGGCGCAAGGGTCGAAGGCCATTCCGGGCTGACGCTGAACCCACAGGGACGCGCGCTGGTGCCTTATCTGCGTCCCTATCGACTGAATGAAATCACGCTCGATCCACAAGGGCTGCCCACCGATATTGAACTGAAAAGTACCCGTCAGCAGACCGCGCCTCATACCGGTGCGCTGGTCAAAGTCAATTTTGCCACGTCACGCGGGCGAGCTGTGTTGATTCATTCAACGCTGCCCGATGGAAAGAGCCTGCCCTTTGGCGCAGTCGTGCAGGATGAACAGGGTAATCACCTTGGGCTGGTCGCGCAGGGCGATCTGATTTACGTTCGCCTGCCCCCAGGGCGCTCACACCTGCAAATTAAATCAGGCGATACCAGCCTGTGTTCGCTATCGCTGCAGCTTAGCCCTCACGCCACTCTGCAAAACGGTTTTGAGCGTTTTAGTCAACCCTGCTTACCCCTTTCTGCCCATTGATGATGAGCGTATAAAATGAATAACCGTCTGATTTTATTGATATCAACCACCCTTGTCGCGCTGTCATTTTTCAGCCTGAATGCTCAGGCCGGGTCGCTTAAATGTGCTGCCGCCACCAATAAGGCTTTCCCGCTGGTACTGTTCAACGGCAGCAACAACATCAAACTCTCCTCTTCCCTGCCAATTGGCAAGACAGTTTTCAACCAAAGTTACACCCTCGATGTCTGGTGCAGCATCAGCGATCCTCTTCAGCAGGAAGCCGAAATGGCTTTTTTGATTCGCCGCACCAGCATGCAAACACTGGGCAATGGCTTAACCCTGTTCACCACGGTTAACGGCAACCGTGGCAGCGAATACAGCGTTGTCAGTTCCGGGATCATGATTGATAACCATAATGCTGCCGCCAGCCTGCCGTCCCGTACCTGGCAGCACTTTTCTCTCAATGTCACCGTTGATATCGTCAAAACGGCAAAGACACCTGAACGCCCGGAGCAGGTCACCCCGATCCCTTCACGTATTGCCCTTTTCGAGGTGGGATCGGAAACCGGAATAAAAAATGCAAAGTTTATGATGCTGGATGCCACTACCGGCCTGACGTTTATCGCCCAGAGCTGCCAGATTCAGGGACTTGCCTCATTTAATGTCCCACTAGGTCAGGTCAGAACACGGCGCGAACAGGGGCTGGGATCCGGCATCGGATCGACAAATGCAGGTAAACCTTTCTCACTTCATTTTCTCTGCGACACGGATGTGTCCGGTAACTTCACTGTGCTAATGCAACTTGATGGCACGGCCCCCACCGGTACGGTCAATCCCAGTTTGATTGCCCTCAGTGATGAGGCGAACAGCGCCACTGGGGTAGCACTGCAAATCTTACATACTGACAACGGCACGCCGGTGAATATCGGCCAGCGCTGGCAAATCGCCCGCTATCCGCTGGCCGATCGCACCCTCACCGTCTCCTTCCTGGCACGCTATTACCAGACGGCGGAACGCATCACCCCCGGTAAGGCTAATAGCACCCTGACCTGGACCCTCAACTACCTTTAACCCGCCACCATGAAAAAAAAGGGGGAAAGCATCGGGATTGTTCCCCGTTCCTCTACCTATCACCGGACGGGATTGTTATCATAGTGGATGACCATTCTGTTCCGGCGCCCCCCGGACGTTGACTCTGACTGAAGGACTTCGCCATGCAACCTATAAGCGGCCCCGGTGCGCCGTTACCCGGCGATCGCCCGACGATCGATGCCCGAACCGGCGCAACACGCCCGGGCACCAGTACGGGAACGGGCGAACAGCCTCTGACACCCGCGCAGCGCACCACGCTGGAGCGCCTGATCGTCAAGATTATGTCGCTCAGTTCGCTGAAATCTGCCGAGCTTTGGGCCGGGTTACGTCATGAAGTGGGGGTTAAAAACGATGCAGGTCTTCAGGCACGCCATTTTCCGCCTGCGGAACAGTTTCTTAATACCCGTCTGTCGCAGGTACAAAACACCCACGCCACACGTCAGCTTCTGCAACAACTGACAGACCTGTTACCGACCGGCAATAACCGCCAGGCGGTCAGCGATTTCATTCGTCAGCAGTTTGGTCATACCGTGCTCAGCTCGTTGAATCCTGACCAGCTTCATCAGGTGCTGACGATGTTGCAAAATGGTCAGATGGCCATTCCCCAGCCACAGCAAAACCGTGTTACCGACCGCTCTCTGCTTCCGGCAGAGCATCAGACGCTGAATCAGCAGATCTCACGTCTTGCCGCCGCGACCGGGGAACAGCCGGCCAAGCTGTGGACCTCGCTGCTGAAAGTGGTGAACCTGCACAGCGGCGACCCGATCCCATCGCGTTTCTTCCCGCTGATGAACCAGTATTTGCAGGCCAGCCAGACCCTGAGCCAGCATACTGCCCCTACGCTGATACAGCTGACCGCCACGCTAAAACAGCCGCCGGATGCCGGTGAACAGCGGATGCTGGAGGATTACAGCCAGCAGCGCTTTAACGCCGCACCGCAAACGCTGCTGACGCCAACCCAGACGCAGGATCTGCTGAACCAACTGTTCAGCCGCCGTGCAGAGCGCCTGCAAGAACAGCAGTTGGCCGACAACGAACTCAACCCACGCCCGATCACCGTGCCATTGTGGGGTGCACTTCCACCTGTGCTGCAACCCCTGGCTAATCGTCCGGTGTTTGCCGCTTTTGCCATCCTGTTTGTTGTGGTGCTGGTACTCTGGATACTGCTTTAACTTAGCAACCGCAGTCGGGCAGTGTTGTCATTTCAGGCCAACTGCCCGGCCGATCGCCTTCCGTTACCGGATGGTTATCGCGCCGCCAGAAATCCAGCCCACCAATCAACTCCTTCACCCTGAAGCCCGCCGCCGCCAGCTTCCATGCGCCTTTTGTTGATCCGTTACAGCCAATGCCGTCACAGTAAGTGATATACACTTTCTCACGGTCCCATTCCGCCAGCGTATCGGCATTCATGAAACGATGAGGGAAGCTGACGGCACCGCAGATATGCCCGGCGTGATACTGCTGCTCTGAGCGCGTATCAATCACCACAATCTCCGGCACGCCGTGTGCCAGATCCTGCGCCACATCCCAGGCATCAGCATAGAGTGCCAGCTTCTGGCGCAGCAGCGCCTCACTCTGCTCAGGTGCCGCCGGAGGAAATTGTAAAACCGCTGAAAACGAACTCATGATGCACTCCCGTTCATTATTAATGTTGCCATCATAGAATGGATGGGTCTTAATCATAAGACCCATTCTGAGACAATGATAAGACCACAATGAACCCCACTCCCGCTCCCTTTTCCGCTCTGTTTACGCGCCAGAATGGGTCTACCCTGCGGGAAAAAGTCTGTGCCATGCTGCGCGAGGCGATTGCCAGCGCAACGTTACCCGCCGGGACTCGACTGCCCTCTTCCCGCCTGCTCGCCAGCGATCTCTCACTGTCTCGCGTTACCGTTGAGGCCGCTTACAGCCAGCTGGAAAGCGAGGGATATCTCTCACGCAAAAGCGGGCGCGGCACGTTTGTTGCCATCAGCCCCTCCGTATCGCAAAACCGCCATCGCCCCGCTTCTGCGGCGCCGCAGCTGTCAGCACGCGGGGGGCAGATGGTGGCGGGAGGCGGCTGTGACGATCCGCTGTTTCCCCATGCCTTTGCCGCCGGTTCCCCGGATCTGCGTGCGTTTCCCCAGCCGCTGTGGCGGCGTCTCACCCAGCAGCGCTTGCGCTCCGATAGCACTTCCCTGATGCAGTATGGCGATCCGCTGGGTCTGCCCGATCTGCGCCAGGCGGTGGCGCACTACCTGGCGCAATCGCGCGGCGTGCGCTGTTCGGCCGACCAGGTGATGATCCTCACCAGCTCTCAGCAGGCGCTGCAAATGATCGCTCTGCTGCTGTGCGATGCCGGTGATCCGGTCGGGATGGAAGATCCCGGTTACCCGGGTGCCTGGCACGCTTTCCGCTATGCCGGGGCGCAGCTCACCAGCATCGCCACCGACGAACAGGGAGCTATCCCGCCCGACGGGCCAGCCCCACGGCTGGTCTACCTGACACCTGCCCACCAGTATCCGACCGGCGTGACGATGAGCGGGCAGCGGCGGCTGGCGTGGCTGGCGTGGGCACGTCGCCACCAACGCTGGCTGATTGAAGATGACTATGACAGTGAATTTCATTATGACGGACGCCCGCTACCGGCATTGCAGGGGCTGGAGGATCGCGCAAGGGTGCTGTATCTCGGCACTTTTTCCAAAGTGCTGTTTCCCTCGCTGCGACTGGCGTATCTGGTGGTGCCCGATGCGCTGATTGAGCCGCTGCGGCGGCTGCGCAGCGTGATGGATGGTCACAGCGCCCAGTTGATGCAGGCGGTGACGGCGGATTTTATCCAGCACGGTCATTTCGCTGCCCACCTGCGCCTGATGCGCCAGCTCTATGCCAGCCGCCGTCAACGGCTGATCGAGGAATTAAACGAGAAGCTGGCGGATCGACTCACACTGTTTCCCCAGCAGGGCGGCTTACAGTTGACGGTGCACCTGACATCCGGCGGTGAACAACGACTGACGCAGCAGGCAGTGCAGAGCGGGCTGCTGTTACCGCGTCTGTCACCGTTGTATCAGCAGCAACCTGCACGGGAAGGCTGGCTGCTGGGATTTTCTGCACTGCAACCCGCAGAGATTGTGCAGGCGGTATTAAAACTCAGCCGTCTGAGCTACTGACGGCACTGCGCGAGAAGCTGAAGGTCACGGCAATCCCCGCCAGCGCACAGATCGATCCGGCGACAAACACCGAACCGTAGCCCAGCGAGGTCGCCAGGATGCCAGTAAGCGGGCCGCTGGCCCCATAAGCGATATCCTGAAACGCCGAGAAGCCGCCAAGCGCCGTGCCACGCACCTGCGGGGCTACCCGCTTCAGCACCTCAACGCCCAGCGCCGGGAACACCAGCGAACAGCCGCAGCCGGTCAACGCCGCTCCCGCCAGCGCCACCCAGCCATTCGGCGCCAACCCAAGCAGCAGCAGCCCGCAGGCTTCCACCCCCAGCGAGATCAGCGCCACGCGCGTGCCTCCGAGCCGGTCCGGCAGCCCGCCGAACAGTACGCGCACCAGCACAAATGCCAGCCCAAACGCGGTCAGCGCAAACCCGGCATTGCCCCATTGCTGATCGGCAAAGTAGAGCGAGGTAAAGGTGCCGATCACCGCAAACCCGGTGCCCTGTAACGCCAGCGCCAGGCCCGGCTGAGTAATCTGCCCCACCACCTTCCACAGCGAGGGACGCTCGCCGCCGTGGATCGGTACAGGGCGTACGCCGGTATTGAACAATAGCGCCACCAGCGGCAGCAGGATCGTTGCCACGCCCAGCGCCATAAATCCCCACTGACTGTGTAACCACAAGCCCAGTGGCGCCCCGGCGGCCAGCGATCCATAAATCGCCATGCCGTTCCACGACATCACCTGGCCACCGCGTTTCGGCCCGACCAGCCCCATTCCCCAGGTCAGATTCCCGGTCAGTAACTGACTTTCGCCAAAGCCCAGCAACAGCCTGCCCGCCACCAGCAGGGCAAATTTCCCCATGATCGGCAGCGGCAGCAACGCCGCCAGCAGATAGGCCACACCGACCAGGGCCAGCGCCATCATGCCCTGCATCGTTGAGCGCTTTGCCCCGCGCTGATCGGCCAGCCGTCCGGCATAACCGCGGGTCAGCAGCGTGGCAAAAAACTGAATGCCGACGGCAATCCCCACCATCACATTGTTCAACCCCAACTCCTGGTGAACATAGAGCGGGATCACCGGCAGCGCGAGGCCTGCCGTCAGATAGGTGAGAAATACCGCGAAGGAAATACGTGCAAGAGCATGGGTGCCCGCTTTCGGGCTCTCATCACTGCAACTGGACATGGCGAACTTCTCCTGGAAAACCTACAGCACAGCCTGTGCCGCTCAGTTGGCTTGTGTGAAATTTTATTTTCAAAGTATCATAGATTGGCTAAAAAATTTCAAATCGTCAATATCACATCAGGAAGTTCGTGAGGAAGCCCGCAGTCAGTTATTATCAGGGCAATATTGACGATGCGGGAACAAGACATTGAAAACAGGGATATTCGCTTTAACACTGACCACACTGCTGACCAGCGTCCATGCCTTTGCCGCGGAAGAAGATACCTGCCGTAACGGCTATTTCCCCAGCTACCAGGGAGAGTATCACCAGGCAGAGATCAGCGCAGATGCAGGTAACGTCCATTTCTATGATGATGATAATGGCTGCCCGGAAAAAGGGGCAAGCTGCGCGCGTAAAGCCTATCTGGTCCCTGGTAATCAGGTGCTGGTGGCACAGACCAAACCCGGGTGGAGCTGCGTCTGGTACTTCGCGAAAAAGCGCGACTTTACCAGCTGGATCCCCACGGCCAGCCTGACCACCCTCCCGACACGCGCGGTAAAGCCTGAAGACTGGCTGGGCCTGTGGCTTCCGGTGGAAGGGTCCGATGCCATCACGCTTTCACGCAGCGGCGAAAAACTGCACGTCAGCGGTACGGCGAACTGGCACGGCGGCATCAACAGCTACGGTGAACAAGTGGTGCATATCGGTGAAATCGATGATGATGCCACGGTAGACGGCAACCGTCTGACGTTCGGCAAACCGGATTCACAGAACTACGAGTGCGGCGGTGAAATGCTGTTGATTAATGGCAATCTGGTGGTGCGCGATAACAGCAACTGTGGCGGGATGAACGTGCGCTTCGACAGTGTTTACCGCAAGAGCACAACAAAATAGTGTTCAGGGCCGCCTGCGGGCGGCTCATTGACCTTATTTTTCCTCTGAGTAAGGAAATTACGTCACCACCTTCCTCATCTTTCAGGCTAAAGCAAGGCGGCCGGATGGCAAATTCGCGAGATCGCTCGCATTCGGTGAATTCTTCCAGGCAGAAAACAGCATCTGACCGCCATACCCTGTGCTTTTTGTCGTATGAACCACTCACAATGTTATTTATTTGTTAAATAAAAATTAAATTAACAAATACACAACACTTTATCGTGGTAAAAATCCAACAACCACAGCAAAACAAACAAATAATTAACACAATAATGCTCGTAATTTTACATATAAAGTTACCGATCACACTTCTTCATCTCGCTCAACTCTTCGCCAAAATCTTCTTGCTATCTTGATCCGGTGGTCAATGCCACCTCTTACCTGACAAAAACAACGAATCAGATAACAAGGTACTGCTATGAAATTTAACCTCTCGTTACTCAATGCATGTGTTGTCTCTGCCTGTATGTTGTTCGCGACTCCGCTGCTGGCCGCAGAAAAACACGATATCGCCCTGGTGGCAAAAGTGACCGGGATCCCCTGGTTCACCCGGATGGCCGTTGGCGTAGATGAAGCCGCGAAAAAACTCGATGTAAATGCTTATCAGGTGGGCGGTTCCACTGCCGACCCGGCGCAGCAGGTGAAAGTGATTGAAGACCTGATTGCCAAGAAAGTGGATGCGATTATCGTGGTGCCGAACGACGCTAAAGTGCTGGAGCCGGTGCTGAAAAAAGCCCGCGATCAGGGCATCGTGGTGCTGACGCATGAATCCCCTGACCAGCCTATTGGCCAGTGGGATATTGAAACCATCGACAGTGTTAAATACGCCGAAAAGAATATGGACGAGCTGGCCAGCAATATGGGCGGCAAAGGCGGTTATGCCATCTATGTTGGTTCGCTGACCGTGCCCCTGCATAACGCCTGGGCGGATGCCGCCATCAAGTATCAGAAAGAAAAATACCCTGAGATGCATGAAGTCACTTCACGCCTGCCGGTGGCTGAGAGCATCGATAAATCTTACGCCACAACGCTCGATCTGATGCGCACCTACCCTGATCTGAAAGGCATTATCGGTTTCGGATCGCTTGGCCCTATCGGTGCCGGACAGGCGGTGAAAAGCAAACGTGCGAAAAATAAAATCGCCGTCGTCGGTATCGCGATGCCCGCTCAGGCTGCACCATACCTGGCAACGGGTGATATCAAGAAAGCCCTGTTGTGGGATCCAAAAGATGCCGGGTTCGCTCTGGTGAGCCTTGCCGATCAGCTGCTGGATGGCAAACAGGTTACGCCGGATCTGACCATTGACGGCCTGGGTAAAGCCGATGTGGATATGGAACACCATGTGATCCGTTTTAACCGCATTCTGGAAGTGACCAAAGATAACGCGAAATCCCTCGGCTTCTGATTGTTTTGGGCCAGCCTGACTGGCCCTTTATCCACTCCAGGGTACTGAATTATGTCCACGCAAACACCGTTTATCTCACTGGAAAACATCAGTAAATCCTTTCCCGGCGTCCGCGCACTGGATGATGTGACACTGACGCTGAACCGGGGTGAAGTGCATTGCCTGGCCGGACAAAACGGCTGCGGTAAAAGCACGCTGATCAAAGTGATCTCCGGGGTGTATCAGCCCGATAAAGGTTCACATATCAGCATTGACGGAAAGCGGCTCAACCATCTGACGCCTGCCCTTTCGGCTTACTATGGCATCCAAGTGATCTATCAGGATCTGTCGCTGTTCCCCAATCTGTCGGTGATGGAAAACATTGCCGCGCATCGCTATCTGCCAGGCGGTCACTTCTGGGTAAACCGCCGGGCCATGCGCCAGCTGGCGCAGGAAACCATGGCACGTATCGGCGTGCAGCTCGACCCGGCGCGCAAGGTTGAAAAACTGTCGATTGCTGACCGCCAGCTGGTCGCTATCTGTCGGGCACTGGCGGCAGACGCCAGCCTGGTGATCATGGACGAGCCAACCGCATCGCTCACGCGCCATGAAGTGAACGGGCTGCTGCGTGTGGTGAATGAACTGAAAGCCGCCGGGATCTGCGTGGTGTTCGTCAGCCACAAGCTGGATGAAGTGATGGAAGTGTCCGATCGCATCAGCGTGATCCGCGACGGCAAGCTGGTGGGCACCTGGCCTGCCAGCAAACTGGATAGCGATGAGCTGGCATGGCAGATGACCGGGCAGCGCTTCAGCTTCAGCCCTCTGCCGGAACGTGCTGACCTCAACGAAACGCCGTTGCTGGAAGTGCGTAACCTCTCGCGCCGCAATCAGTACCAGCAGATCAATCTGCAACTCAGAGGCGGTGAGATCACCTCGATTGTCGGCCTGCTGGGCGCCGGACGTACCGAGCTTTGCCTGTCGCTGTTTGGTATTACGCGGCCCGACAGCGGCGAGATGATTATCGACGGTCAGCCGGTGGCACTGCGCAGTAACCGCGATGCCATCCGCCACGGTATTGCTTACGTCTCGGAAGATCGGCAGACGGAAGGGCTGATCATGACGCAGTCGATTTTCGACAACCTGCTGTTGCCGATTTTCTCCCAGCTGCGCAACCGCCTGGGACTGCTGGATCGGCATGAAGCCCGCCAGCGGGCATCAAAACTGATCCGTGAACTGAATATTAAAGTCTCTGACAGCCAGCTGGCCGTTCAGACGCTGTCCGGCGGTAACGCTCAGCGTGTGGCGATTGGTAAATGGGTCGCGACCCGGCCAAAAGTGTTGATCCTCGACTCCCCCACCGTCGGCGTCGATATCGCCAACAAAGAGGGGATCTATCGCATCGCCCGCGAGCTGGCAGAGTCCGGTATGGCAGTGCTGATGATCTGCGATGAGGTCCCGGAAGCGTATTACAACAGCCACCGCGTGCTGGTGATGCGTAAAGGCGAGCTGGTGGCGAGTTTCGCCCCCCATCTGTGCCGTGAAGAGGAGATAGCCGGAGTGGTCAATGAATAACAAATTGCGTCACCTTATCAGCCTGCACGAATTCTGGCTGGGCATGCTGATTGTGCTGCTGGCGCTGGGCCTGAGCGTGCGCACCAGTGAGTTTCTTACCCTCGGCAACCTGACCGATGTGGCCACCAGCTATGCCATCCTCGGCATTCTGGCCTGCGGCCTGTTTGTGGTGCTGATTGCCGGCGGCATTGATATCTCATTCCCGGCGATGACCGCCATTGCTCAGTATGTGATGGCCAGCACCATGCTGACGCATGGCGGGAACCTGTTTAGCGTCTTTGCCATTGCCATCGGCTGCGGTCTGGTGCTGGGGATGTTCAATGGTTTATTGGTTTACCTGCTGCGGGTTCCGGCGATCATTATCACCATTGCCACGCTGAATGTGTTTTATGGACTGTTGGTCTGGGCCACCAACGGCACCTGGCTGTACGGCTTCCCGGACTGGTTTATGGAGGGCATTAACTGGTTTTCCTTCACCGCGACCGACGGCTACGAATATGGTCTGACGCTGCCGCTGCTCAGTCTTCTGGCGGTGTTTGTGCTGACCGGGGTAATGATGAACTTCACCCGCATTGGACGCCAGATTTACGCCATGGGCGGCAACCGCGAGTCCGCTTCACGCCTTGGCATCAACCTCAGAGGCTTGCATCTGGCGGTCTACGGCTACATGGGTGTGCTGGCCGGTGTGGCCGCCGTGGTACAGGCGCAGACAACGCAGTCTGTTGCACCCAACTCACTGGTGGGCTTTGAGCTGACGGTCCTTGCTGCCGTGGTCCTGGGCGGTGCCAGCATGAGCGGTGGACGCGGAACATTAACCGGCACGCTGCTGGGCGTACTGCTGCTGGCCTTCCTGCAAAACGGCCTGACGCTGCTGGCGGTCTCGTCCTACTGGCATATGGTGTTTAGCGGCATCATTATTCTGGTCAGCGTGAGCGCCACGGCATGGAACGAAAAACACCAGCGGGCAAAGGGGAACTGAGATGCAAACATTACTGAATAAACTGCCAGGTGACCGCATTATCCGGCTGCAGGTGCTGATGCTGGTGGCCGTGCTGGTGCTGTTTTCTCTGACGCTGGGGGGGCGCTTTTTTAGCCTCGGTAACTTCCAGTCGATAGCGAGCCAGTTGCCAGTGCTCGGCCTGCTGGCGCTGGGTATGGGCATCACTATGCTGACGGGTGGCATTAATCTGTCGATTATCGCCAGCGCCAACGCCTGCTCACTGCTGATGGCCGCACTGATTGTCGCGCATCCTGACCAACCGCAGTGGGTTTTCCTCGCACTGCTGGCCGGGCTGGGGCTGGCCGTGGTGATTGGCGTGGTCAACGGCGTACTGATTGCGGTCATTGGCGTCTCGCCGATTCTGGCCACGCTGGGCACCATGACGCTGATTGCCGGGCTGAATATTCTGCTCTCCAACGGTGCGGTGATCTCCGGCTTCCCACCGGTGATCCAGATGCTGGGTAACGGCAATATCGCCGGGATACCGCTGGCACTGCTGCTGTTCCTGGCCGTGGCGGCGCTGATGTGGCTGCTGCTGGAGCGCACCACGCTGGGCCGCACCATATTGCTGCTGGGCAGCAACGAGAAGGCCACGCGCTTTAGCGGGGTGAACACCACCCGCGTCACCATTGTGGTGTATGTCCTTTCGGCGCTGATGAGCTGGGGGGCCGCGCTGTTGATGATGTCGATGTTCAACTCGGCCAAAGCTGGCTATGGCGAATCCTGGCTGCTGGTGACCATCCTCGCCTCGGTGCTGGGCGGCATTAATCCTGACGGCGGTTTTGGGCGTATTCCCGGCCTGGTGATGGCGCTGATTGTGCTGCAGATGCTGGAAAGTGGACTGAATCTGCTGGGAGTGAGCAGCTACCTCACTATGGCCCTTTGGGGTGGTGTACTGATCCTGTTTATTGCGTTGCAACATCGCAGAACCTGAGGACTAAGGATAAAAAATGGCGAGCTATTACATTGGTGTGGATGTGGGAACCGGCAGCGCACGCGCAGGCATTTTTGATATTACCGGGCGCATGATGGGACAGGCGAGCCGTGAGATCGCGATGTTTCGCCCACAGGCCAATTTTGTTGAGCAGTCTTCCGACAATATCTGGCAGGCGGTGTGCCGGGCGGTACGCGATGCGATTAATCAGACCAACATTAACCCGGTGCAGATAAAAGGTCTGGGGTTTGATGCCACCTGTTCACTGGTGGTGCTGGATAAAGAGGGGCAGCCGCTGACGGTCAGCCCTTCCGGGCGCAGCGAGCAGAATATTATTGTGTGGATGGACCACCGCGCCATTGTGCAGGCGGAACGCATCAATGCATTGAAGCACCCGGTGCTGGACTACGTGGGTGGGGTGATCTCGCCGGAAATGCAGACGCCAAAACTGCTGTGGCTGAAGCAGCATATGCCAGCCAGCTGGCAGAATGTGGGTCACCTGTTCGATCTGCCGGACTTCCTGACGTGGCGCGCAACGGGTGACGTCACCCGCTCGGTCTGTTCGCTGGTGTGTAAATGGACCTGGCTGGCCCATCAGGACGGCTGGGATGCCAGCTACTTTAAACAAGTGGGTCTGGAAGATCTGCTGGAGCATGACGCGGCGAAGATCGGCAGCGAGGTCAAAAGCATGGGCGAACCCCTGGGACGTGGTCTGACACAGCGTGCGGCCAGTGAACTGGGCCTGCTGCCCGGCACCCCGGTCAGTGCCTCGATAATTGATGCCCACGCCGGAAGCCTGGGCACGCTGGGTGCCGCCGGGCCATCCGGCGAGCTGGCCGACTTTGACCGTCGCATTGCGCTGATCGGCGGCACCTCCACCGGGCATATGGCCATCTCCCGCGAGCCGCGTTTTATTAAGGGCGTCTGGGGCCCCTATTACAAGGCGGTGCTGCCTGACTTCTGGCTGAATGAAGGCGGCCAGTCCGCCACCGGTGCCCTGATTGATCATGTGATCCAGTCGCACCCCTGCTATGCCGCCCTGCATGAGCAGGGTAAAAGTCAGGGAAAAACTATTTACGAGGTGCTGAACGATCTGCTGCGTAAAATGGCGGGGGAAGCGGATAAAATTGCGTTTCTGACGCGGGATATCCATATGCTGCCCTACTTCCACGGCAACCGTTCGCCGCGTGCCAACCCTAATCTGACCGGGATACTGACCGGACTGACACTGTCGCGCACCCCGGAAGATATGGCGCTGCACTATCTGGCAACGATTCAGGCCATCGCGCTTGGCACCCGGCATATTATTGAAACCATGAACCAGACGGGCTACAGCATCGACACGATTATGGCCAGCGGCGGCGGCACCAAAAACCCGATCTTTGTGCAGGAGCACGCCAACGCTTCCGGCTGCACCATGCTGCTGGCGGAGGAGAGCGAATCGATGCTGCTGGGCAGTGCCATGATGGGCACCGTGGCCGCAGGCGTTTACGACACGCTGCCGGAAGCGATGAACGCCATGAGCCGTATTGGTAAAACCGTGACGCCACAGACCAACGAGATCAAACGCTATTACGACCGTAAATATCGGGTGTTCCGCGAGCTGTATCACGACCATATGAAATACCAGCAGATGATGCAGGAGGAATAATGACGCCGGAACAGAGCTGGCAACAGGCCACCACAGGCTGGAATACCTACCGCCAGGCGCTGGCCGCGCTGGAAACGCAGCTTGACCGTCAGCAGTGGCTGGCGGTGCTGGATGCCCTCGCCGCCTGTCGCGGCAAGATTGCCGTCACCGGCATCGGCACCTCCGGCATTGCGGCGCGTAAAATCGCCCATATGCTGGCCTGCGTTGAGCATCCCGCCATCTGGCTCAGCGCTGCCGATGCCGCCCACGGCGATATCGGTTTTCTGCGCCACGACGATGTGCTGATTATGCTGTCACGCGGCGGTAACTCCGATGAACTCACGCGGCTGCTGCCAACGGTGCGTGCTAAAGGCTGCACGCTGATTAGCGTCACGGAGAACGCACACTCGGCCATCGCTCAGGCCGCCGATCGGCTGCTGCTGATGCCAAAATCGCAGGAGATCGACCCGCTGAATATGCTGGCCACCACGTCGATTATCAGCGTGCTGGCGGTATTTGACGCGATGATTGCGGTACTGATGTCGCAGAGTGGCTACAGCAAGGAGACGTTGCTGACCGTGCATCCGGGGGGGAATGTGGGGAAGATGTTGAGGGAGGAGTGACCCCTGAGGGATCTCCACACTTTTTTATTCGCTAATCGTTCAGCTTCAGGTCTGGAGCCAGTTTCAGCAGGCTCATAAACAAGGAACATCGGAGCAATACGTTTCAATATAGAATGTCTCAAAGAAATCATTCATCAAATCTTCTGCCACAAGATCATCAAGGTTCATACTGTCGGTGATGTAATCCTATGAATTTACTCTACAGGTTTAATGATAAGGTTTTCTGACGGATAACGATGCGATATTATCCGTTAAAACCTTTATGGACGCTCCCTAATGAACAGGCCGTTACCGCAGTTTACCTACCTCAGCGCTGACTTCGCTCGCGATGTCTTTATTCAACAAGCCGCCACCTGCAACTGCTGTGGTAAAGACACTGATCGCCACTATAACGGCACCATTTACAGGGTCGGTGACAGCGATATCACCCTGTGCCCGTGGTGCATCCATGATGGCAGCGCAGCCGCTAAGTACGCATGCAGCTTCAACGATCTTTATGATGAAGCACTTGATGATGCCATCGCGGCGGAAGTTTGCGAACGCACGCCGGGTTACAGTTCATGGCAGGACCAGAGCTGGGCGACCCACTGTAACGATGCCTGCGTTTATCACGGCGATGCCAGTGCGAAAGATGTTGCCGACGCCAGTGCAGAAACCCGTCAAAAGTGGATGAGCGATTACGAAATGGATGAGGAGAGCTGGTCGCAGTTTATGGCCGATTACAAACCGGGTGGCGATCAGGGCGTTTATAAGTTTGTCTGCCGCCATTGCGAATTGGTGATGTTTAACTGGGATTTTTCCTGACAGGTGTTTCTGCGGGAGGCAATGTGATGGCATCACCGTTGCCTCCCGACGAGAGGGGATGAGAAAGGTCAACCCGATGCGGTATCACTCACTGCATTAATGTTTTCTCTCGCATTGCTCTGGCACTGTGTCGGGTCAGGAAAGGGAGAATACTTAACAACCCGAAGGCTGCCAGTATCCCCCCGATCCAAAGAGGTGAACGAAGTCCATATCCCTCAGCAATCGCCAGCCCCCCTACCCATGACCCCACGACAATCCCCACATTACTGACAGCAATATATATCGTATTGACTAAAGAACTGTTTTTCGCCAGTCGCATAACCCGTGTCGCCAGTGCCGGATTCATCGGTAATCCCACCAGACCTGTCAACAACAGGGCCAGAGTGCTGATCACCATGGACTCCGTATTCAGGGCAAAAGTCACCAGCAGCGTAATAAGAATAACTTGCCCGCAGAACAGGATACGCATGGTATATCTGTCCGCTATTCGCCCTACTATCATGATACCGACCACCGTCGCAGCGCCGTACATCGCCAGAAGCACCGGGACGGTCGTCGGAGAGAAACCGGTGACCTGAGTAAGAATGGGAAAAAGATAAGTGAACATGGCGAAAACAGCACCAACCACTAAACCACTGGTGATACAGGCAGCCCACAGTTCTCCCTTACCTAATGCCGCTATTTCCTGTTTCAAACTGGCGCTGCTTTTAACAGGTTGTTTAGGAACCAGAGTCGCGCATGCAATGATGCCCAACAGCATCAATCCGGAAATAATCCAGAAACTCATACGCCACGACGTATATTGATCAAGCCAGGTGGCCGCGGGTAATCCGATAACGGAGGCAACCATTAATCCCCCCATGACAATCGCGGATGCCCGACCTATACGCTCCGGGCCAGCCAAAGATGCACAGACGGATAAAGCAACTCCGAAGAAAGCAGAATGTACCACGCCGGAAAGAATGCGGGAAAATAGCATCACATTATAATTCATGGCCACAGCACCGATCGCCTGGCTGAGACAAAACAGTGAAGCCAGGATCAGTAATGCGTGTTTATTTGACGTTTTAAATAAAAGAACAGCTAATATCGGCCCGCCGACCACAACGCCTCCGGCAAAAGCGGAAACGAGATAACCGACAGAAGAGACGGAAACGCCCAACGAGACCGCTAACGATGGCATCATACCGACAACCATAAACTCGGAGGTGGTCATTGAAAAAACACACATCGCCAAAACATAAATAACCACAGGCATGATTACGTCCTTATAGAAAGCATCCAATATGACTTTCTGCTCTGACGATCTCATTCAAAGCCAGAGCAGAAAAAAACCAGATTACGTACGATTAATGCTCACACCACCGTCAACAAATAAAGCGGTGCCGGTAGTAAATGCCGACAGCTCGGAAGCCAGATACAGTGCAGAATTGGCAATTTCTACCGGCGTTGCCCTGCGTTTCATCGCATGAAGCCCATTGATAAAAGCCTCTTTCTCCGGCGTATCGGTGGATGAACGCCCCATTTCTGTATCCGTTCCTCCTGGTAATAACGCATTAACCCTGATCCCTGCCGGGCTGTACTCGGCTGCCAGCGCACGCGTCAGGCCAATCAAACCCGCTTTGCTTGCAGCGTAGGCGGCCATTCCAGGAAAACCAATGGCATGCCCTACGAATGAGGACGTAAAGATCAGTGACGCATTGCCACGTTGCAGCATCGCGGGAATCTGATATTTAGCCGCAAGAAACGCACTGGTCAGATTGGTCTCTATTGTTTCATTCCAGCCTTCCAGAGAAATACCGGTGGTCTCGCCCATTTCGCCCATCGTGGCAGCGTTGTTGAAAGCAATATCCAGCCCACCAAAATGGTGAACCGCTAATCTCACCGCTTCTTTCGCACAAGCTTCATCCTTTACGTCAGCGGCTAACATTACGGCCCTTCCGCCCGAAGAGATAATTTCATCAACCAGCGACCCCAGCTCGGCAGCACGACGGGCGACCAGTACCAAAGCGGCACCTTCTTTGGCGAAAATTTTCGCCGCTTCACGCCCGATTCCTGAACTTGCACCTGTAATTAATGCTGTTTTATTTTTCAACATCATCATAACTATGATCCTTTAATAAATGACGTATTAACGTACCTTGGCCGGATTAATCAATGTGATAAGTTCCGACATATTTTTACCGAATGGCGCTTCTCCATCTTCAACCCTTTCGGCATATTTCCAAAAACCAGTACTAAACATCATCCCATAGTCGCGTGCTTCGCTTACGGCCTTGAGTTGAACTATCGGATTATTCTTTGCCCCCTTTAAACCCGGTAAAATGGGTTTGGTAATAGATTCGAAATAGCCAAGAATAGATTTCTTCTCAGTATCCGGCGTCCAGATAAGCTGAACAATAATTGTCTTATCCGTGACATTAAGGTAGCCGTGAATAGAATGCCGCGGACCAAACACCAGGCTTCCTTTTTTCATAGGCACCATGCGGATAGTATCGCGCCCAGAAATATCGGGTGGGTTATCCAGATCATCATATTTCTTGGTTCCCATCAGCATAACAACACCGCCTTCCGGGGTATAAAACCACTCATCCGTTTGAGTATGAACATGTAATGGCGGCCCGGAACCCGGAGGAACTTCAACTTCAGCCATTAAATACCGTCCATCCGTGGACTTACCGGTGCGAAGAAATTTTATAGATGCACCTTCAGGCTCACCATTGACGACCAGTGGGTTCGGATCATGTGTTATTTGAGAAAAAACAGCCGCATTTTCTTCTGCATCAATTGCCCACTCGGAAAAATCGCGTTCAGTATTCATTAATTCCATTTTCATGACATCCTCCTGACTACATTGATACCCAGAAATTCAACGGGTGAAACTTCATTCACTCATCTTGCTTCCTGTCACACGGGAAAATAATGAGTCTGTGTTTTCAGGATTATCATTTCCTCGCCAGCAAATGTACTGATCAGGGCGAATAAGCAGTAATGGGTAGCGATATAACGACAATGCATCTGGTGCAGGAAGCTCAATGATTTTTAACGGTATCCCTCTTTTTTTCGCCACACGGAGAAAATCGCTCACGTCGGGCGCATCTGCGCCAATACGCAGCAGAGAAAATCCAGAACCAAGCAGATCAAACAGGGATCGCCGATGTCCCTTAGCGTCCTCCACCCAGATATGCGGAAGACGCCCTCCCGGCGTGCTATCGGGCTGATAGTCATGAAGGTTATCGAATGGAGGACGTTCGCCATCAGTACAAATCAGAGGAGACTGGTCATAGCGAGCCCCCAGCTCAATGCCGGGCGAACTGAACTGGCTACGAAATACCTGCAAAGCCTGACCAAACTCAAGACGCGATCGATGCGCCGCCGGACTCTCTGCAATCTCAATATCGCCCGGTATTTTCAGACGACTTGCGCGCTGCGTGAGCTGACGGGCCGCAGCAGTATTGCGCCTGGCCACGGGCCTCCGTTCAATTTCATAAGAGGCCAGCAGCCCGGGCTGCGCCCACCCCTGAATCACTGCGGCCAGTTTCCAGGCAAGATTTGACGCATCATCAATGCCGGTATTCATGCCAAACCCGCCGGTTGGGGAAAATAAGTGAATCGCATCACCCGCCAGATGAATCCGCTTTTCAGAAAAACGCTCTGCAATTTGAGCAAGGCCACCGTGCCATACTGAATGTGCGATAATGTCAACATCGACCGGTTCTCCACACCCTGCCTGTATGTGCTGAATCATCTTCTGATCGTCCGGCTCTTCCGTTTCTGAACCCGGTTTGGATAACAACACGAATTCATCTTTTCCATTCAAACTGATAAGCAACATTCTTAAACCTGGCGCCATAACGTTGTACATCCAGGCTTCTTTACCTCGCAATATTCTGTTGTGTAATGCCGGAATACGGAGGTGCGAAGAAAACATTCTTCCCGTTAAGAAACCCGCGATCGCCGTGTCGGTCCCCTGGTAACCTATCCCCAGCGTTTTCCTGACAAAGCTATGACTGCCATCACATCCAATAAGATAATCCGCACGCCACGACTCCCTGCGGGACGAATGAGTAGAGTCTTCAATAATGACGTTAACGCCAGCCTCATCCTGTTCTAAAGAAACCGCGTGCCAGCCGAAGCGCACCTCTATGTTTTCTCTTTCGTTGAGATGATTGTGCATATAACGCTCAACATACATTTGATTCGCTCTGAGCAAAGGCTCAGGTATTTGATGCGTGACATCATCATCCCGTGCTATCACCGCTCTTTGCTGTTCTGACGGCATGCTGAAGCGCACCAGCTCCCAACTGTTTAATCGGGTAAAATAGGTAATATCTCTGGGATACGTTGATGGGAGACCTAATTTTCTGATGGCAGCTGAAATTCCGACACGACGGTAGTGCTCCATCGTCCGGGAGTTATGTGTGTTCCCCTTAGGGTGAAGGCGTGTCTCTTTATCTCGGTTGACAATAAGGCTACGCACACCATGATAATCAAGGAACAACGCCAGCATCATCCCAACAGGCCCACCGCCGATGATGATGACGGGTGCGTGATGTATGGCAGGAGAATTCATATAACCTCCTGGTGATCAACAGAAAGTGGTATCAATTTCATAATATAAAAATGGTTTTCACTGCCATTCCCGCCGAATTCAGAGGCCACGATTTCATATTGATAACCATATTGACCGAGCAATTCTGTCAATGCAGAAATATCCCCCTGACTGCTGAACCCCAACAGTAACGCACCACCAGGAGCCAGATATTTTTTTACTTCCTTAAAAAAACGATGATGTGTGGCATAGCCAACATCGCAAAATGCGTGAAGTATCTTATTATCGAAAACATAGTCTTCAGGAACAAAAACAAAGTTTGAATTCCAGAAAATAGTATCAAACTGATCGCCTTGCTTGAGCGCATTGAAAAGATCGCTTTGAAGCGTCGATACAATATGATCAACACCATGCCTTTCTACATTCATCCGCGTATTGTTCACCGCTGCTTCGCTAATATCGGTGGCAACAACTCGTGCACAACCGCTAAGGGCAGCAACAACCGCAGTGACACCTGCACCACATCCTATTTCAAGAAAACGGCCACCTTTAGGATAAGGTATCAGACGGGTAAATATCCCTGTAGACTGAAAATGAGTGGGAGGAAAAACGCCCTCGTTAATCATAAAATGATGGCCAAGACATTCGTAATTATGGCAACCATCGCTTTCAGCATCATTCAGTCGTTGGATAACGGAATTAAGCACTGCCGAGTTAAAAGTATGTTCCTTCATCTTTTCTCTCTTAGATAATTGATTACTGTTAAAGAGAATGCTGTATTTAAGGAAAAACCTTAATTCATTAAATTTCTTTCAGCGTTTATCCTGATAAGCGATAAAGCAGACTGACGCAGTTCTCTTTTTAATATTTTACCTGTGGCACCCACGGGCAGGAATGCCAGACTGTCCACAACGATCGAGGCAATCGCGTGTTTCGCTAAAAGTGGGCCAGAGTTCATCATTGACTCATAGATACGCTCCGTTACCTGTAGCGAAAGTGCAGCGGACTCACGTGTTGCTTCCCTGTCTGCCAGAATTAACACCAGTATTTCAGGATCGCTAGCGGTTCTTCCTGCAACGCCCACCACCACGGCATCACAGACGCCATCGACCTGCTGCGCGACCTCTTCGAGAAACAAGGTATAAAGGTTGCCTGACGGTGTTACCACAACATCCACCTCCCGGTCGACATGATAGAAAACACCCTTTTTGCACAGCGCGATATCACCCGTCACAAAGTAACCATTTCGCCATGCCCTGTTCGTCTGTTCCGGCTGCTGCCAGTACCCTGAGGTAATGGTGGGTGAACGTACAGCAAACAGGCCGGGTGTTCCGGAAGGCACCTCTTCTCCCGTTGCAAAATCGAGAATTTTAGCCACGGCAATATCAACAGGACGGCCAATTGAACGATGAGGGGCCAGGGCATCAATCCGCGACTCATTACGAAATAACGCCATTCCCAATTCCGAGCTGCCAAAAGAGTCCATATATTTTGATTTCGGCGCCCCCTGCAACAACCGGCGTATATGGCTTTGATGAGAGGCATCTCCCATACTTAACCATCGGCGTACAGTGGTAAATTCGGCATCACCGATCCCCGCTTCGATCAACGTCATATAGCTGTGAGGAAAGGCGGCAACGGTGGTGGGAGAAAAAGCATGTATTGCCTGCCGTAAAGCTTCTCCATCCTGAGAACCCACGACATACGTGGGGATACCATGCAGAATTGCCGTTTCTAAATGGCTGATTGCCGCTGAATGTGACTGAGGAAGGGCAGTGAGCAGTCGCTCATCTGGCCCCTCTGAAAAGCGGCCAATGCGCACTCGTTTTCCCATAAAGAACTGGCGGTGTTCAAAACGGACCGCTTTTGGCACACCTGTGGTGCCGGAAGAATGGCTCAACATCACCAGAGTGGAATCTTCAGGTTCGAATGGCCACGACTCAGGGAGGGAAATCGCCCGGTGAAAATCCGCCGTCGAAATATCAAGCGTTTCATTCGACTGTTGCCATTGCCGGACAAATGAACTCTTTTTACTTGTCTCAGCGTCAATGACCAGTTTCAGGAAACCGTTCTCATTCATATACAGAATCCCGAGATCTGCAGGTATTCCTGGATTGATAAGTGAGATAGTCGCGCCAAGGCTGGTCAATGCAAGATAATGTAAAAACGGTGTAATACCATCCTCAACACAAACAGAAATGACATCCCCTTTTTTCACTCCATGCTGTAAATACCACTGCGCCAGAAACATTCTATACTGCTGTAATGTGTTAAGGCTGAGAGCCTGTGTATATCCTCCTCCCGGGGAAAGGAGCGGGCGGTCCAGAAAGAGGAATGCTCTCTCTTTACAGACGTTGAGTAACAAAATACGGTCCAACATATTCCCGCAACCGAGAGACTCATCCTCACGTAACCGGTGTAATATTTTTTCCGAAAATAACCCACTATCCTGTCGTATTTCACTGACAAAACGTTCTCTCGATCGCATGTGATGACTCATTTCAGCGCCCTTCCCTCTGGGTATTTTTGTCTTGAGACTCTTAAGGGTATTTTTATACTTTTCATTAAATTCACAATGCTAACTAACAACTCTTCGGGTTGAGGATGCTGAAACACATTACGACCGATACACAAACCATATGCACCATGAGCTACCAGCGTCGAGGTCATCTCACACAATCTGTCTTCCGTGCATAACTCTCCTCCGGCGAAATAAACCTGAATATCCTGGCAATGCTTAGCCAATATAATGGGTATGTCAGATATCGCTTTTGGTGGTGCTAACTTGATTGCATCCGACCCTAATTCAGAGACAATTCTGATGATGTGATTGATTCTGACTATTCTTTCATCATCATTGGATAATTCCTCTTTATCGTATGCCATCGTTAACACAGGCATCCCGTACGCGTGTGCTTCATCCACAACGCGGCCAAGCAGAGAAAGGTTATGCCCATAATTATCCTTTGAAAAGTTAACCTGAACGGATACAGCATCAGCACCAAGCCGCAATGCGGCTACTATATTCGAGACAATAATTTTCTTATCAGGGTCGGGGGCTATACCGGGCATTCCATTAAGCTGAACCACAATTCCTGTTGCAGGGTGCAACATATCACGATCGATTAACCTTTCGATAAGACCTTTATGTCCAATAACCGCACTGATGTTTTTGCTGCCAATCCATCGGGACAGCCTTTCGGTTGTCTCTATTCCGTCAATTGGACCTAGTGTGAGACCGTGATCAAGAGGGACAATAAGTCCCAGTGGGAAATCAGAAAATAATAGTGAGTGTAGCCTTGTTTTTCTTCCAATGAAACTCATCGCTCACCTCGCTATTTTTCTATAATACTTTCATTTATTTTAATGCCTACATGGCGGCCAGGTTCGGTGACGTACCCTAAAACCTTATCGCCTGCCTTGAGTTCAGAAATATTAAGAGGCTTAGCCGCGTCAGAAAATATACGGACATGCCAGTCATCCTGCATAATGACGCTGACACGTTCTTGATGAGAAAACTCAACCTCAATCAGCCTCAGAGGGCGCAGCTCTATTTTCATACGGCCAACAGCAGCACGGCGGGTACGCCCTTTAGCATTCACAACCATAACGGGAGAACCGGTTTTAAGTTCGCTCATATAATCCGTGAGGTTGTCCTGATTGAATACATACGAATGCATCGCCCCTGCATTCACCCTGAACGGGCGTAATTCCATATAGGGTAGGAAAAACACTTCAGCACAGCAGAGCAAACCGCCCTGTGAGGTATTGCCGACCAGAATGCCTTCATCAGGCTGGAACAACGTTGCGGTATCAATGCAGGCACGGTATCCCATTCCTACGGGTCGACTATCCATCACCGTCCCGACCTGAATAGTGATGTCTTTGTTTCCACGATCTGACATTCTATTAAGAAAGTCACTCATGACATCATGCTCTACCGGAGAAAATATAACGCCTTCAGCACCATATTCCATTACGCCATAAGAAACGATTGCATCATCCACATTTGAAGGTTCCTTCACTTCTTTCATTAAAATTGTGTGCGTTGATTGTAATGATGCAATGACGAGTTCTAGCGGAATGTTGGTGGGATCGCGAAAAAGTATCCAGAGATAGTCAAAATCAATACCATCACTAATTGATCCCAGTAGACTTTTCTGGTCATCGACATAACAAATATAGCAGGATGGAATATCATTTTTTTTAATATTTTTTAGTGCATGAACATCATGATAGGCGACACTGAAACGAGAACTTCCTTTCTGCGCTTTAAACTCATCAAAAAAAACACTCTCATGAAACTTTTTTAGTTCTGTTTCGTTGCGGATTTTCAATACTATTTGCATCCTCTCTGGGATCGCTTTAATGAGATCGTTGATATTTTCAAGATAAACAACAACTCCACTATAAATAGAATTTATCACTCTAATGAACATGCCGTCATCCGGCTTTTTATTTTTCAACTGAATCGTATCAAACCAAATATGAGGGGTGTCATCACACTCTCTTTTCAATCGCCCCTGAGTTTTAATGTTTCCTAATTTTACCGATGAGCGTTTTAATACTGTCTCTTCGGTAACGAAATTGTCAACCTTAGCTTCATTTTTATTCACTTTAACGTCAGAAGGTTTCATGTAAAATCCTTTTATAAGTAAGAGGTAGGAATAAAATTCCAAGAAAAAAGCCACAGTAGAATGCAGTATTGTTCTTAAAACCAATACAGTATTCTTCCGTGCGATGCTTTTAAACCATCCGAATCTTGCTTTTGAATTCTTAACGAATAAAAATCATTATCTGTCTTTAAATTAAATAAGGATTCTATAAAGCAATCTTACTTTTTATGATTTTTACACTTCAACATCTGCCATTCAGCATTTAATATTTTATAAAGCATCATGAAAAATGATGCCTAGCGTATGCCGGTTACCATGATGAATTTTACTGACACCGTGCCGCATATTGACTCGATAATTCCCTTTATTTCCTTGCACCGGGCGGTGAGACACAGCAAAAATTACCGCATCCCCCTTTTTCAAACTGAGCACTTCTGCCCGGGTTTGCCTACGGGGCCTCTGT
Source organism: Erwinia sp. JH02 (assembly GCF_013074405.1). Taxonomy (NCBI): domain Bacteria; kingdom Pseudomonadati; phylum Pseudomonadota; class Gammaproteobacteria; order Enterobacterales; family Erwiniaceae; genus Erwinia; species Erwinia sp. JH02. The sequence continues at coordinate 337,592 of NZ_JABANZ010000003.1, read as the reverse complement.
TCGGTTAAAACAAACTCACCGCCCAGGAAATCCTGTTCAGGTTCGGAAAGCAGAATGGCAACCTGTAAGGGGAAAACCCGCTCCCCGTACAGATCTTGATGCAGGCAATTATAATCCCCTTTGGTGTACTGCAAGAGGAGAGGCGTTGGCCTTATCTGGCCCGCGCTATGACAAAGGTCAAGATAGCGTTGATGCGTTGATGGATATTCCCACTGAATATTCATTTTTATATTCCAGTCATTGGCTATTTTTGCCAACTCTGGATATAACCCCGTGCGCAGCTCGGCGACCCTATCGGGTAACGGATATTTAAAGTATTTATACTCCCCCTGACCAAACCCATGACGCCCCATATGGATATGGGAGCGAAACCATTCACCCTGTGGATACATTGCTTTGAGGGTATCGCATTCTTCATCAAGGAGAAGCCCACTGATACAGGCGCTTCCTCCTGCATTCAGTTCAACAGTAATACGTTCCCAATCGAGCACTAAGGCACGATGGGTACACCGTGGATGATATTCATTCATTGAATTTTTCTTCCCGGTCTAACAGCGTTCGTTTGCGTTCGACTCCCCAGCGATAGCCAGACAGAGAACCATCATTTTTCACCACACGATGGCAGGGGATCGCCACGGCCAGAATATTGGCTGCACAGGCCCCCGCGACAGCGCGCACTGCTTTTGGGGAACCTATACGCTTCGCAATATCGGTATAACTGACCGTAACCCCAACAGGGATCTCGCAGAGTGCTTTCCAGACGCGTTGTTGAAATGAGGTACCGCGGATATCTAAAGGCAACGCTAATGTCATTTGCGGGGCTTCAATAAACCCAACCACTTGCGCTACCACCTGTTCGAATTCCGAATTGCCCCCCACCAGATTCGCCTGGGGGAATTTATCTTCCAGATCCTGTAGCAATTTATCAGCATCATCCCCCAGAAGGATGGCACAAATGCCCTTCTCACTTTGAGCCACCAGGATATTACCTAAAGAACATATGCCTATTGCGAAATATATCTTTGCCCCTTTTCCCCCTTCTCTCCATGCCTTAGGCGTCATCCCTAGCATTGCAGAGGCATTTTCATAAAAACGGCTATTGGAGCTAAAGCCTGCACTGTAAATGGCCTCTGTTACGGAATCACTCTGCCCAAGATTGTCACGCAACTTTTCATGCAATCTTGCGATGGAGTAATCTTTTGGTGTTAAACCGGTGATCGATTTAAACAGTCGGTGAAAATGGAAAGAACTCATCCCTACATAATCTGCCACGTCAGACAGTTTCATTATTCCTTCACTTTTCTCTATGTAACGGCAGGCTTCTTCGATTTTATCCGTGTAGATTTTTTCTAATTCTGGTTGCCCCTGATAGAAACGCTTACTGGCACGATAGCCTTGCTGTTCCGCTTCACTGGCGGAATTAAAAAACACCACGTTATGTTGTTTTGGCTGCCGCGTCGCACTGGACGGCGAACAGTACACACCTGTCGTACGCACGCCATAGACATAGTGACCATCTGCCTCTTTATTTCTTTCAACAATGCCCTGCCAGCGCTCTTCATCTGTCATCCATTTCTTTGACTCACTCATACACTTTACCTGTGAAAGTTGAATACACCAGGGCATCCAGCCCGAACATATTGGTTAATTTAAAAGTAAAAATAGAGAGAAAACACTCCGTTTTTTGCTTTTGTATTAACCTGCAAAACGGGAGGCCGTAATGGCACATTAAATTTGTTCCCCGTACGCAAGTCATATCATGGCCGGACAACACCGTGGTCACGATGAGTTGACCGCGACATGATACCTCCCCTTCCTCCGCACTTATCATCCTCCTCTTCCCCCATGCTTTCCCCTACCCTATTGACGGCTATCATCACAGGGATGTCATCATGCTCAAGAAAATCGGCCTTACTCTCGCTATGCTGCTCTGCGGCTGCGCAACCATCACCAGCCACACCGTTGGCAACAATCCAAAAAACTCCTTTTATGCGGGGACGCAACTCGACGTCCACACACTGCCTGACTGTCTCGGGTGCTGGCTCGATCTGCCGTTCTCCGTCGTGGCCGATACGCTGATGTTGCCGTTTGATACCTGGCATTACTACCACACGCCGGACAACATCACACAGCCACCGAAGCCGGCAGAGAACGTGAAATAAACGTCCTGTTTATGCTAGCCTGCGGAAAACGAAAACAGCACAGGAATAGGGCAATGGACGGACAGCAGATTCAGAAACTCACCATGCAGATAGCCCTGGTGTTGCCGGAAGCAGAGCTTGACTACCCTTTCGGCCCGGAGATTGAGGTATTTAAAGTGCGCGGTAAGATGTTTGCGCTGATGTCGCAGGTGCGCGGCGAACGCATCGTGAACCTGAAGTGTCGCCCGGAAGATGGCGAACTGCATCGGGTGATCTACGACAGTATTCATGCGGGCTGGCATATGAATAAGCGCCACTGGATTTCGATTTATCCGGGGGAGCAGATTACTGAGGGATTAGTGAAACAGCTGGTGGAAGAGTCTTACGATCGGGTGGTGGCAGGTTTGCCGAAACGCTTAAGGCCATCGGCGCTGAGGGACAGTCGCGAATAGCCCCATTTAAGATCAAAAAAAGGGGCGATGACTCGCCCCTTTTTCAGCACTGCACAGCAGCAAACTATGCCAGCTTGCGCATCACCAGGGTGGCGTTGGTGCCACCGAAGCCGAAGCTGTTAGACATCACGGTGGTCAGCTTACGCTCGGTAGGCTGAGTCACGATATCCAGGCCTTCTGCTGCCGGGTCCAGTTCATCGATGTTGATGCTTGGTGCAACAAAACCGTGCTCCAGCATCAGCAGCGAGTAAATCGCTTCCTGCACGCCAGCGGCGCCCAGTGAGTGACCTGTCATCGCTTTGGTTGCCGACATCGCCGGGGTTTTATCCGGGAATACGGCACGGATAGCGCCCAGTTCTTTCACATCACCCACTGGCGTTGAGGTTCCGTGGGTGTTCAGGTAGTCAATTGGGGTATCCACACCTTCCATTGCCATACGCATGCAGCGCATTGCGCCTTCACCGGATGGCGCCACCATGTCAGCACCGTCAGAGGTCGCACCGTAGCCAACGATTTCAGCGTAGATATGTGCGCCACGCGCCAGTGCGTGCTCCAGCTCTTCAACCACAACCATACCGCCGCCGCCTGCGATAACGAAGCCGTCACGCTGCTGATCGTAAGTACGGGACGCTTTTTCCGGAGTGTCATTGTATTTGGTGGACAATGCACCCATCGCGTCAAACTCACAGGACATTTCCCAGCACAGCTCTTCGCCGCCGCCAGCAAATACGATATCCTGTTTGCCCAGCTGGATCTGCTCTACAGCGTTACCGATGCAGTGCGCAGACGTGGCGCAGGCAGAGCTGATTGAGTAGTTCACGCCATGAATTTTGAACGGGGTCGCCAGGCAGGCAGACACGCCAGAAGCCATTGCCTTGGTCACCATATATGGGCCAACGCCACGCAGACCTTTGGCACGCATACCGTCAACGCTGGCAGCCTGATAGAACGGTGAACCACCGCCGGAACCGGCAACCAGGCCCACACGTGGGTTGTTCTGGTACTGCTCATCGGTCAGGCCGGAATCTTTCACCGCATCCTGCATGGAGAGGAAAGCATAGATTGACGCATCGCTCATAAAACGCAGCATTTTGCGATCGATACGGGCTGAAATGTCGTCCTTCGTTAACTTAACGTTACCCCAGACGTGACTACGCATGCCGGAATCTTTGAGTTCTTGCGAGAAGGTGATGCCAGAACGGCCTTCACGTAATGATGCCAGAACTTCCTCTTGGTTATTACCAATACTGGAAACGATCCCTAGGCCAGTAATCACAGCACGTTTCATTCAATACCTCTTTCACTTCTAATTAGGATTCGACTGGCACTCTAGCTTACAGTTGTACGCCGAACAAGTCCGATCAGCGAATTCCTTGTGTAAATTTGCGTAGGGTCAAGCACATCGTTAAAATCGCGCCACTGCCTGAGCAATGAGCCTTTGCCGTGAAAACCGCACCAATAGAGCACGCACAACTACGCTGGAACGATCAGGGTACACCTGTATCCCGAGTATTTGATGATGTCTATTTCTCTAACCAGAATGGTCTGAAAGAAACCGGCTACGTTTTTCTGGAGGGTAATCACCTCCCCGAACGTTTCACCACGCACCCGCGCGATCTCTTTATTGTGGCCGAGACTGGATTCGGAACGGGCCTGAATTTTCTGACGCTATGGCAGGCTTTTGATGCCTTCACCACGCGTGAGCCAGAAGCCAGACTCCAGCGATTACACTTTATCAGCTGTGAAAAATTTCCTTTAACGGCCAGCGATCTCGACGCCGCCCTGCAAAGCTGGCCACAGTTGGCCAATTATGCGCGCCAGCTGCGTGAACAGTGGCCGCTCGCGTTACCCGGCTGCCATCGTCTGCTGCTGGATGGCGGGCGTGTTACGCTCGATCTGTGGTTTGGCGATATTAATCAACTTATCCATACTTTTGATGACACCCTGAATCAGCAGGTCGACGCCTGGTTTCTGGATGGTTTCGCCCCGGCCAAGAACCCGGATATGTGGACGCCGGAACTGTTTGACTGTATGGCACGCCTGGCGAGGCCGGGCGGCACGCTGGCCACCTTTACGGCGGCCGGATTTGTGCGTCGTGGTCTGCAGCAGGCCGGATTTGAGGTGACAAAGCGCAAGGGGTTTGGTGAAAAGCGCGAGATGCTGATTGGCCATCTGCCCGCTGCTGTTGTCCGGCCTGCGCAGGCTCCGTGGTATGCGCGCCCGGCCGCTGAGGGCGATGATTTTGCCCTGGCAGGGGGAGGCATTGTCAGCGCACTGCTGGCCCTGGCATTACTGCGGCGCGGTAAAAAGGTCACGCTTTATTGTGCCGATGCCCGCCCGGCCGAGGGCGCTTCCGGCAATCGCCAGGGCGCAGTTTACCCGCTGCTCAACCACCACGATCCGGCACTGGCACAGTTTTTCCCTGCCGCCTTTACCTTTGCCCGCCGCGTCTACAATCAGCTGACCCTACCTTTCGAGCATGACTGGTGCGGCGTCACTCAGCTGGCGTGGGACGAAAAAAGCGCGGAGAAAATCAGCAAAATGCTGCAAATGGCGCTGCCGCCCGCGCTGGCTGCCGCCGTGAACACTGAAGAAGCGGAAGCACTGTGCGGCGTCACCACCGGCTGCGGCGGCATCACCTACCCGCTGGGTGGCTGGCTCTCTCCGGCAGAACTGACCGCGGGACTGTGGCAGCAGGCAGCACAGCAGGGCGCGACGTTACACTGGCAGCAGGAGATCACGCAGTTGACGCCACACCCGGCAGGCTGGCAGCTAAGCTTCCGCACGCAGCCTGACTGCACGCATCGTAACGTGGTGCTGGCAACCGGCCACCGTCTGACAGATTTCATCCAGAGTGAGAAGCTGCCCCTCTATGCGGTGAGTGGTCAGGTCAGCCACGTACCCACCACGGAGGCACTGTCCGCGCTGAAACAGGTGCTGTGCTACGACGGCTATCTGACGCCGGTCAGCCCACAGTTTCAGCAGCACTGCATCGGAGCCAGCTATCATCGCGGCGATACTGCGACAGAGTACCGCGCCGACGATCAGCAGGAGAATCGCGATCGCCTGCTCCGCTGTCTGCCAGATGCAGGATGGCCGCAGGAGATTGATGTCAGTGACGGCAAAGCACGCTGTGGCGTTCGCGCCGCCACGCGCGATCATCTGCCGATGATGGGCGCACTGCCGGACTATGCCGCTACGCTGCACCAGTACGAAACGCTGGCACAGCAGCAGCAACAGCAACAGGCTGAGCCCGCACCGGTTTATCAGGGCCTGTTCGTGCTGGGTGCGCTGGGATCGCGTGGACTGTGCAGCGGACCGCTGGCAGCAGAAGTGCTGGCGGCGCAGCTGTGTGGCGAACCGATCCCGCTTGACCGCTCCACCCTGGCCGCCACCAGCCCCAACCGCTACTGGGTGCGCAAACTGCTGAAAGGAAAAGTACCGAAGTAAGAATAATCCTTGCTTTAATGTGCTTATGGCAGGAAATATCATGACCCGCGCCGGATAAATAGCATAAGATTCCCATTGTGCCCCTGAATTCTTCAGGGGCATTTTTGTATCTGGCCCGTAAACGAACAAACGGAAAGAACGGGCCATCAAGGATGATTTGCTATGGACTTCACGCTTAACGGCCGGCACGTCTCGATTGACGATGTGCACTCAGATACCCCCCTTCTTTATATATTGCGTAATGACTTCCAGTTAAATGGTCCAAAGTTTGGCTGCGGCATCGGTGAATGTGGTGCCTGCACCATTATTATTGACGGTGTGGCCGCCCGATCCTGTAGCGTGCCTGTCCATACTGTCGCCGGCAGGCAAGTCACGACTCTGGAAGGATTGGCAGAGGATGATGGGCTGCATCCGGTACAACAGGGCTTTATTGATGAACAGGCCGCTCAGTGTGGCTACTGCACCAACGGCATGATCATGACGCTGGTGGCGCTCTTCCGGCGCAATCCGCGGGCATCAGAGCTGCAGATTAAAAATGAGCTGGCATTTAATCTGTGCCGCTGCGGCACCCATCTGGAAATTTTGCGCGCGGCGCAGAAGGCACGCGAACTCATCAGCGGAAGTCAGCCATCATGAACCTGTTCACTCTGACACGCCGCCGCCTGGTGCAGATGGGGGGTTTTATAAGTGTAAGCACTCTCCTGCCAAACCTTTCGCTGGCCCAATCCACGGCAATAAGCGCCTCACCCCCGGTCACGATCGGCAGTTTTATCGCACTGGCCGCAGATGGCAAAGTGACCGCCTTTAACGGCCATGTCGACCTCGGCACCGGTGTGTGTACGGCGCTGTCGCAATATGTCGCCGATGCACTGGATGTTCCCTTCAGCGCCATTACGATGATACTGGGTGATACCGCTTCAACGCCGGACCAGGGCCCGACAATTGCCAGCGCCACACTACAGGTGACGGCGGTCCCGCTTCGCCAGGCAGCCAGCCAGTTGCGTCAACAACTTATGCTGTTGGCGGCAAAAGCCATGAATCTCTCCGCAAGCCAGGTGTATACCAATGCGGGCTGGGTCATTGACCGACAGCGTCCGGATCGCCGCCTGAGCTATGGCCAACTGGCTCAGGATAAAGACACGCATTTGCCTCTGGACACCGCTGTCCCGCGGTATAGCGCAAACCGCTATACCGGTAAATCGGTGGCGCGCGTGGATATTCCGGCAAAAGTGAGTGGCAAACTGACCTGGGTTCACGATCTCCGCATACCCGGTATGCTGCATGGCCGCGTAGTGCGCCCGCCTTATGGCGGTGCTGATAGCAGTGCCCCGCTGGGGCACAGTCTGATTTCAGTCGATGAGCATTCTGTTGCCCATCTTCCGGGTATCGTGAAGATTGTGGTGATGAAGGATTTTGTCGGCATTGTCGCCTTACGTGAAGAGCACGCGATTGCTGCGATGTACGCGCTAAAAGTGAACTGGAAGCCCTGGGCCGGACTGCCTGCGCTGGGCCTGGACCAGTTGCATCACACGCTGGCCAATTGTGAGAAAACCCCGCGCGTACTGCGTGACGATGCAGGCACTGACAGCGCGCTGAAGAACCGGCATGTCGCCGTTGATGCCGACTACGTCTGGCCCTATCAACTTCATGCCTCTATCGGTCCTTCCTGTGCCGTAGCCGACGTGCGCAACGGGCAGGCCACGCTGTGGTCAGGCACGCAGAACCCACACGATCTGCGTAAAGACATCGCACTGCTGCTGGAACTGGCCCCTGCCATGGTCGAGGTGAAACGTATGGAGGCCTCCGGGTGTTACGGGCGTAACTGCGCGGATGATGTCACCGCCGATGCGGCATTGCTGTCACAGGCAACGGGCAAACCCGTGCGCGTGCAGCTCATGCGCGAACAGGAAGCCGCATGGGAGCCCAAAGGCGCCGCGCAGTTAATCCGCGTCAGCGGTGGGCTGGACCGCATGATGAATATCTCATGCTATACGCTGCGCACCTGCTATCCCTCCAATAATGCCACCACCCTGCCGCTGATCCTGACGGGAAAAGTGCCCAATCAGCCAGTCGTCCAGTCAATGGGGGATCGCACCGCCATTCCGCAGTACCACTTTCCCCATATGCGGATGATCTGTGAAGATGCCGCCCCGCTGGTACGCGCTTCATGGATGCGCGGCGTTTCGGCTCTGCCGAACGTGTTTGCTCATGAGAGTTGGATCGATGAAATCGCCTGGCATTCTGGCCGCGATCCGATCGATCTGCGCCTGGAACACCTTGAAGATTCACGTGCGATTGTCATGATTAACCATCTGAAGAAAATGGCTAAATGGAAAAATGGCCCGCCTCACCATCGCCCTCAACACGAGGGTTCCGTACTACGGGGTCGTGGTTTCGCCTCGGCGCGCTATGTCCACAGTCAGTTCCCCGGATTTGGTGCCGCCTGGGCTGCCTGGGTCTGTGATTTAAGCGTGAATCGCCAAACCGGAGAGATTACGCTGAACAACATCTTCGTCAGCCACGACTGCGGGCAAATGGTCAACCCGGACGGGGTTCGCCATCAGGTGCACGGCAATATTATTCAGTGCGCCAGCCGGGTGTTAAAAGAGTTTGTCACGTTTGATGCCAGCGGGACGACCTCACTTGAGTGGGGCAGCTACCCGCTACTGCGTTTTGACGAGCTGCCTGACATCCAGATCGCGCTGATGGACTACCCGGACGAACCCGCTATGGGTGCCGGCGAATCCGCGTCCGTGCCGGGGGCCGCAGCCATCGCAAACGCCCTGTTTGATGCCACCGGCATTCGTTTCCGTGCGCCGCCGTTTACCCCGGATCGCGTGCTGCGCGCGTTACAGGGAGGCCACGTATGATTCAGAATAAATGGCTGCGCATGTCAGGCGGGACGGTGCTGGCACTGGTTGTCGCCGTGGCGATATTCAGTCTGCAACCCGAGATTGCCCCGATTTCCCCTCCGGATGCCGCGCAGTTTTCTGCCGAAAGTATCAATAGAGGAAAAACCCTGGCGGCACTGGGTGACTGTAGCGCCTGTCATACCCGCCCGGGGGGCGTGACCAACAGCGGGGGGCTGGCCATGGACACGCCGTTTGGCACGATCTACACCAGTAATATCACCCCGGATTTCACCAGCGGGATTGGCGGCTGGTCTTACCCGGCATTCCTGCGCGCGATGCGTTACGGTATTGACCGCCGTGGGCATTACCTCTACCCGGCGTTTCCCTATACCTCCTTCACGCAAGTCAGCAACGATGATTTGCATGACCTTTATGCCTTTCTGATGACCCGGCCCGCCGTCAGCTATCAGCCGCCGGAAACACGGTTATCCTTTCCGTTCAGTATTCGCCAGGGGATGGCGGCATGGAACTGGCTGTTCCTGCACCCGGGAGAACGCACACCGGACCCGCAGCAGAGCGCCATATGGAATCGGGGGGCTTATCTGGCCGGAGGGCTGGGCCACTGTAGCGCCTGCCATTCACCACGTAATCTGGCCGCTGCCGAAAAACACGGTAGTGATGCGCTGAGTGGCGGTGTTGCTGAAGGCTGGATCGCCCCCGCGCTTAACGACCGATCTCCGGCACCTGTCGCCTGGGATGAAGTGCAGTTGCAGCGCTATCTGCGTACCGGATATTCCCCGGAACACGGCGTAGCAGCAGGCCCGATGGGACCGGTGATCGCGGGCGGGCTCTCGCAGCAATCGGATGAGGATCTGCAGGCATTAGCCCACTGGCTGGTCAGCTTCCAGTCCCCCACCTCGGCACAGGCCGATGAACTGACTGCACGTGCAGAACAACGTGCACTGCGTCTCGACTCCGCAGGAGCGCGGCAGTATGCCGGTTCCTGTATGGTCTGCCACTCCCAGCAGAAAGGGCCGCAGCTGTTGGGTGTGCGCCCGTCACTGGCGCTGAACAGTAATCTGTATAGCGCTATGCCCGATAATCTTATCCGCATTGTGCTGGGCGGTATCAGCCATCCGGCAACCCGCGATCTGGGCACCATGCCCGGCTTCCGCCATCAGCTTAGCGATCACCAGATCGCCACGTTGCTGAACTGGTTGCGCACTGATTTCGCGGGTCAAACGCCCTGGTCCGATCTGGAGAACAAGGTGGCAGCGATTCGTCAGCAGAATCATGGAGCCGAATAAATGAAGGATGTGGGGATATTAGTGATGGCGGCAGGCAACAGCCGGCGCTACCGCGAACAGGATGGGCGGCATAAGCTGCTGGTCAGGCATCAGGTGTGCGGCAATCTGTCGCTGCTGGCCCACACCTTGCAAATAGCCACTGCCGCCTGCGGCAAGCGGGTGAATGTGGTGTTACGTCCGGAAGATCATGCGTTGATCGAGACGGCACGGCGTTATCACTGTGGCATCACGTTGCTGGAGAGCCCTTCTCTGGGCGACTCGATCGCCGCAGGCGTGGCGGCACAGCCTTACTGGTCCGGCTGGCTGGTGATGCTGGCTGATATGCCCTGGTTACAGTTAAATACGGTAAAGCGAGTCCGTCAGGCACTGGCCTTTGCCGATATTGTCCGCCCGCAGTGGAAGCTGCAGGTCGGCCACCCTGTCGGCTTCAGTGCCAACGTGCGTGAAACGTTACTCGGCCTGCAAGGCCAGGAGGGGGCACGTTCTATTCTGAACGGTGCCCCGCCGCTGCTGTTACAGGTGGACGACCCGGGTTGCGTGCGCGATGTGGATGTCCCTGGTGACTGGGCGGAATTCTGATGGTGAGCTCTCTGGATATCCAGGTGCTGGAAAACGCCCTGACCTGGGTGAGTAAGCAGCGTTGTATCTGGCTGTGTACCGTCCTGCAAACCTGGGGATCGGCACCCCGTGCGCCCGGCTCGTTGCTGGCGGTTTCTCAAGAGGGTGCTGTCTGTGGTTCGCTTTCCGGCGGCTGCATCGAACAGGATTTTCTGCAGCGGCTGGCTGCAGGTGACCACCGACTGCCCAGCCAGCAGGTACGATACGGTACAGGGGGGCTGTCACCGAATGTCGCGCTGCCCTGCGGCGGCAGCCTTAATGTATTGATTGAATACCTCCCCGCGTCGGCAGAGACCGAACACTACCTGACGCAAATGCTTCAGGCGCTGCGCGGCGAGGTCAGTCTGGAAAAACAGATTGCGCCCGGCCAACCGGGGCGGTTGCTCCCCACTGACATCATAACAGGGCGGCCGCGCGTGACGCAGCAGGCTAATGGCCTGGTCCTGACGCTCAGTGCAGCTACCACGTTACTGATTGCCGGGCTATCTCCGGTGGCGGAATACTGCATGCATTTCGCACGCATGCTGGGGTTTCATATCCAGGTATGCGAGCATCGCGATGCGTGGCTGGCTGAGTTTGACGCCCGCACGATGCTGAATTCCGGGGTGGAAATGATTCGTTGTTTTCCTGCCCGCCATCTGGAGCAGCACGGATGTCCTGCACATACGGCGGTGCTCAGCCTGACACACGATGCGCGCATTGACGACCTGACGCTGGTAGAAGCCTGTCATACGTCCGCATTTTATATCGGTGCACTGGGTTCACAGAGTACCAGTGAACGCAGGCGGGTGCGGCTGGCAGAAATGGGAGAGCTGAGTCGTGAACAGCTGGCACGTATCAGCGCGCCAGTCGGCATGGCGCTGGGCAGCAAAACGCCGCCAGAAATTGCGCTGGCGATTATGGCGGATATTGTTCGGGTAAAGAATGGGGTTTGAATACAGGGCAGAAGGCGGCCTTCTGCCCTGCGGGTCGTACGCCGTTTACTGGGCCTGCAGGAACAGCCTGTCCCACATGCTCATCACCAGGACCTGGTCACGCGGGGAAAGCTCACCTGCCTTGATCGCTTTATCCAGGCTGATTTGCACCTGAGTCTGCAACGCTTCCGGCGTGTGTTCGCCGGCCTGTTCAATTTCGGCCACGGCCAGCGTCAGATGACCACGCAGGTAACCGCCGGCAAACAGCTCATCGTCGCTGGCATGTTCTACCATGTCATCAATCAGGCCCAGAATACGCGCCTCAAATTCATCGATCATATAATCCTCTGTAAGCTAGTCGCTCCCCGTTCAGCACAAATCTTCCGGCCAGGGAAACAGTGCCGCCGTCAGCGGTGGAGTTGAGTAAAACGAGCGAAGTTCAGCAATCAGTCGGGCCGGGCGCGCAGGAATGCCCTTCTCCAGATAGTCCATCACCTGAGCATGAACTTTACGCTGGAACGCAATGCGATCCGGTTCACAATCACCTTCAAGATTGTCACAACTTACATTGAACGGAAAGCCTGCCGCAACACTTAACAACCACTCCAGCGCCTGGGGTTTGATCTCGACGGATTCAAACTGGCCCTGGGTCTCAGCATCACGCCCATCAGGGCAGTACCAGTAGCCAAAATCCACCTGCTTGCGGCGCTCGGCACCGGCAATGCACCAGTGGGAAATTTCATGCATTCCGCTGGCGTAGAAACCGTGGGCAAACACTACCCGGTTCCAGGGTGACGTCTCGTCAGCAGGAAGATAGATCGGTTCGTCATCACCTTTAATCAGGCGGGTCTGAAAATCATTCATAAAGCAGCGATCGAAGATATCGATCAGATCCTGATAGTGGTGTTGCTGGCTCATAGCTATTTGTCGTGTCAGTAAAAAACGCGCAATTTTGACATTTTGTCAGGCAGGTTTCGAGCACTATTGCATATATTGTCTCACGCGAAAAAGGTGGGCAGGTTATCAATGTCTTACCACCACTCGCCAACATGACGCATAAAGTTTCGGCTTAACGCTCCGATAACCGTTGGCACAGGCGCGATCGTTTTATTGCGCCATCTTATTTTATGGAAAAATAAACGTTTTACTTTAACTATGCGCAATCTCAAAACATCTCATTGAACATGCTGATGAGATAACGCTTTCCACCTTTAAATATTCTCTGGCTGCCACGCTTATCCCGCTGAAATCAGTGAAATAATCTTAGCCCGTGACATGGACGTCCTGAAATCCTGTTGACAACCTCATACCCTTTCAGGCGAGTGTGAATGAAGCAAAAATCAAATAAAACAACAATGATGATCAACGGAAATACCCGTGGACTGATCAGGCAGCCCCTGGTCGGTATGCTGGTATTACTGGGAGGACTTTTTCTTTGCGCTATCGTTGCGCTGTTTTACATCGCCGCTCAACAGAATACCCATGAAGACAAGCACCTTCAGTTACTGATGGGTAAAGCAATCGAAAACCGTCAGGATATTATGCATGCGCATACGATGGACAATGCCGACTGGGGCGAAGCCTGGAAAAATCTGCATTTGACGATAAACACCGAATGGGCCTGGGACAATCAAAACCTTGGGGAGTCCCTGTATCAACGTTTTCATTATGAGGGCATTTTCGTTGTCTCTCCGCAGGGAAAAACAGGTTACAGCGTGCTCGAAGGACAGCTGAAGCTACAGAGCGTTGCAACATGGCTGGGCATCGATCCTCTGCCCCAGCTTCAGCAACGGCTGAATGTGTCAGGGGGGAATGCCATCTCGATGCTGGTGGTCTCGCAGGGGCGAGTCACCATCGTCAGCGCCGCTTGGATCACCCCCGATGGGGCGGCCAGTGCAGATACGGAAAACGGCCCGCATTCAATTCTTATCTTCGCCGACAGGCTCACCCCGGAGAAGCTGAGTCATATGGCGCTGGAATACGGTATCCAGGGCGCACAAATATTCAGTACACAAACCGCACTCCAGCCTGAAGACCGTAACATGCTGGCACTGCCCGCCTTGGGCGGAACGATCACATTCACCTGGCAGAGTGATGATCCCGGTAATGCCCTGGTCACAGGTATTCTGCCTGCACTGGTGTTGCTGATGTTTACCACCCTGCTGACCGCCCTGATGCTGATGAAAAATGCCCTGCGTAAAGCACGTCTCAGTGATGAGAGTCATTTCCAGCTGGAACAAAGCAAGAAGGCACTCTACAACAGCGAATGCCGTTTCAGGGATGTCGCTGAAACCACCACGGACTGGATTTGGGAAGCGGATGAGAACTTAACGTTTACCTGGATATCCGAGCGCTTCCCGGTGATTACCGGCTACCACATTTCTGACTGGATTGGCCGTCCGGCAACGGAGTTTTTACTGAACGACAGTAATGCCCTGGCGCAACTGACTTACCTGTGCCAGTCCGGTGGCCGCATCACGCTTCCTCATTGCCACTATCTCTCGGCCCAACAACATCAACGCTACTGCAATATGATCGTTAAACGCGTGTACCTGCCTGGCGGAAAAACCGGGTTTCGTGGCACAGCAACCGATGTCACCCAGGAAGTAAAAGCACAGGAGCGCGTGCGTTATTTATCACACTTCGATGAGTTAACCGGCCTGCCTAATCGTGTGCAGATGAAAGAGTTCCTCGAAGGAAAATTGAATTCAGCGCCCAGCACTGAACAGCAGCTGGCTATTGTGATGGTTGACCTGGATAAGTTTAAACCGGTTAACGATGTCTACGGGCATGCGGCCGGTGACAGCGTGCTGCATGAAGTCTCTGCCAGGCTACGCGCCTGCCTGAAAACATCCGGCATGGTGACCCGCCATGGCGGTGATGAATTTATTATTATTCTGCCGGAGGTTCAGGATCAGCGCGATATTGCCACCCTGTGCCAGCAGATTATTGATGAGATTAACCGGCCCTTCCTGATTGCCAACGGCGAAATTTTTATCGGGGTCAGCCTGGGCATTGCCCTCGCCCCTCAGGACGCCAGTACCGCCAGTGACCTGCTGCGTTATGCCGACATCGCACTCTACAAAGCCAAAAATGAGGGGCGTAACCAGTGGGCATTCTTCCAGCGCGATATGGGGGAAAAAATTGTCCAGCGCCGCGAGATGGAACAGGAACTGCGTGAGGGAATTCGCGCAGGCCAGCTGCGTCTGGTTTACCAGCCGCGTTACGATACCCACTGTTCGTGTATCATGGCGGTTGAAGCGCTGGTCAGATGGCAACACCCACACCACGGACTGCTGATGCCTGACCAGTTTATCCCGCTGGCGGAAGAAACCGGCTTGATTAACGCACTCAGCGACTGGGTATTGTTCACAGCCTGCAGTGATGCGCTGAACGCTATGCCGGGGTTAACGGTGTCGGTGAATATCTCGGCAAGTGAATTCCAGGACAGCAGCCTGTACAACAGAATAAAAGGGGTGTTAGAAAAAACAGGACTGGAGAGCTCATTGCTGGAGATCGAAGTCACCGAAAATGTCACATTGCATGATCCGGCCAAGACACAGAAAACCATGCTACAAATTAAGGAACTGGGCGTGAAGTTCCTTATCGATGATTTCGGCACGGGTTTTGCCTCGTTAAGCTATCTGCGCAACTTCCCGTTTGACGGTATAAAGCTGGATAAATCCTTTATTTTCCCTATGGATGATTCGGTACGCGCCAGGCAAGTCGTCGAAAATATGATTGGCCTCGGCAAGGCCTATTCTCTCTATGTCACCGCCGAAGGCGTTGAAACACAATCGCAGATGGAGCAGTTAACGCTGTTGCAGTGTGACAGCCTGCAGGGGTATTACATCGGCAAACCGATGGCCCTTGAACATCTGATTGCACTACCGACCTGCCGCACCCGCACTTAATGCCTGTGCCTGCTGGCGAAAAGCCAGCGGAGCCAGGCCGTAATGTTCTTTGAAGATGCGTGAAAAGTGAAAAGGCGAAACAAAACCACACTGCTCGGCGATCAGTGCCACGGGCAGGTGGCTGCGCATCAGCAGGCGTTCCGCATGGCGCAGGCGCACATCGCGCAGATAGCGGGCCGGAGTCTGGCGCAGATGACGGCGAAACAGCGCAATCAGATGATTTACCGAACAGTGGGCGCGGGCTGCGATATCCTCCAGCGCCAGCGGATGCTGGTAGCGCATAGCAATAAAGCGGCAGGCTTCACGTACCCCCTTCGGCATGGTTTGCCGCTCCTCTCCCGATGGCTGAATAGCGCGTGAGGCGTAGTAATAGAGCAGTGTTTCTGCCAGCGAGATTAACGCTCGCGGTGCGCCTTCAGGCTGAGAGGTTAAACTGATGCCCAGCTCCATCAGTTGCTCTACCTGATGGTCAAAAGCAATGGTGGCAGGCAAATGTGCCAGCTCGAGATTAAAGTTCGCCGGGAGGGCCGCGAAATCCAGCTGGCACCAGATATGCTCGCTGGGCAGCAGTGAGTCAAACTGGAACAACTCACGCTCTCCCGGCAGCAGCAACGCCAGCGTGCCGGGCAATAACAGCAGTGAACGCTGCGCCGTCTCAATCGTCACGCTGCCACTCAGCAGCGCAATAAACTGAATGCCGCGCTGAATACGCGGCCCGTACACATCCCCAGCCCCGTACCGCGACAGACCGAAATATCCCTCCATGACGGGGACCGTCAGTGTGATTTCAGACATTTTTTTCACCACTTTGGTCATGTACCCCCCGGCCCCTGGCAGGCTATCTTTTCTCCACTCTTCAGCCGTATAGCGGCGAACACAACCCGAAACTGTGCGCAGAGCCTGATTGTGCGACGCAGATCAAACTTTGATTTCAGACAGGAGAAAACTATGGCAAATGCCAACGTGCGTCTTGGCGTCAGTCCGCTGGCCTGGACCAACGATGTGCTGGAAGATCTGGGGGATGATGTCACTGCCCTGCAATGTATGCAGCAGGCTGCCGCCATCGGCTATCAGGGGATTGAACTGGGCCGTAAATTTCCCCGCGAGCTGGCAGCCTTGCAACCGCTGTTGCAGGAAACCGGGCTGTCACTGGCTTCCGGCTGGTTCTCCGGCACCCTGGCCGACATTAGCGTGCAGCAGGAGCTGCACAATGTGGCCGATCATGCCCGCCTGCTGAGTGCGCTGGGCTGTTCCGTCATGGTGTATGGCGAATGCGGGGGGATGCCCGGCGAGACACCGCTGGATATCGGTATTTCCCACTCACCCAAACTCAGCGCCATTGACTTTGATGCTTACGTACGGCGGTTGAGCCAGTTCGCCTCGGCACTGTATCAGGAATATGGCCTGAAGCTGGCTTACCACCACCATCTGATGATGCTGGTGGAGCATCAGGATGAGATCGAGCGCTTTTTCTCTGCCACCCATGAGGATGTCGGGATGCTGCTGGATACCGGGCATGCCGTGGCGGCAGGCGCCGATCTCAACGCGCTGATCCGCCAGTTCGGCAGCCGTATCTGCCATATCCACCTGAAAGATATTCGTCGTGCGCGCCTGGAAAAGGTGTACCAGCAGGATGAAAGTTTTAACCAGGGCGTACGCGGCGGCATGTTCACCGTGCCCGGTGATGGCGGTATCGATTATCAGCCGGTGGTGGATTTCGTCAATCACAGCGGCTATCGCGGCTGGCTGATCGTTGAAGCAGAACAAGACCCGATCCAAGCGCCCCCGGTGCCCACCGTGACGCGCGCCTTCCATCACGTTAATGCTCTTTTTTCGCGCTAAGGAAATACGATGTCTGACACTCTGAATATTGGCCTGATCGGCTCCGGTTTTATGGGGCAGGCGCATGCAGACGCCATCCGCCGCGCTGCCCTGCTCTACCCTGATTTACCGAAAACACCGGTGTTGTACGCCATTGCCGACCAGAACCAGGCGATGGCACAGCAGGCGGCACAGCGCTTCGGTGCGCTGCACGCCTTTGGCGACTGGCGGGAGATGGTGCAGGACCCGAACATCGATGTGATTGATATCACCTCGCCCAACCATCTGCATCATCAGATGGCACTGGCTGCGATCAACGCCGGGAAGCATGTTTACTGCGAGAAACCGCTGGCCGTCACGGAATACGAGGCACGAGAGATGGCGGAAGCCGCACGCCGGGCCGGGGTGAAAACCATGGTGGCGTTTAACAATATCAAAACCCCGGCGGCGCAGCTGGCGAAGCAGCTGATTGAGCGCGGCGAGATCGGCACCCCGGTGCGTTTTCGCGGCACTTTCGACCAGGGTTTCTATAACGACCCGGAGCTGCCCTGGTCCTGGCGTTGCTCGAAAGAACTGGCTGGTTCAGGTTCTCTTGGCGACCTGGGCGCCCATACCCTGTCGGTGGCACAGTATCTGATGGGCGGCGTCAAAGAAGTGTGCGCCAGCGGGCAGACACATCTTAACACCCGTCCGGTGCCCGGCGTCGACAGCGGTTACGCCAGTAAGGTCGAGGCCAATGCGCAACGTCGCGAGGTGGAAAACGATGACCAGATGCAGTGCCTGGTGAGCTTCGACAGCGGCGCTGCCGGGGTGATTGAGTCTTCACGTATTGCCGCCGGGCGCATTTTCGGCGTCTACTGGGAAGTGTCCGGCACCGAAGGCACGCTGTATATGGACGGTGAGCGCTTTAACGAACTCCAGGTATTCCGTTTTAACGATGATAAGCGCGATCGTGGGTTCAAAACCCTGTATGCGGGCAGCCAGATCCCCGCTTATTCAGCCTTCTTCGGCTTCGATTTCGGCGGCGGCGGGCTGGGTTACTTCGATGTCAAAGTGCTGGAAATGTATGACCTGGTGCAGGGAATTTGCCGCGATGACGACTGCTACCCGAACTTTACGTTCGGCTGGGAGAATCAGCGCATCTTACAGGCGATTGAGGATTCGATGGAGCAGCGCCGCTGGATCAATGTGAGAAGAGGTTAGGTGTTGTGCAGCGGGTCAGGCATGCCTGACCCCTACTGATGCTACATACGGAGAAGCGCGGCATTCGTAAGAGCATGCCATGCGCGGGCAGTGACATCCGTAGGGATGTGGCATCCGTAGAGGCGAGGCATCCGTAGGGACGTGATATCCGTAGGGGCGTGGCATGCCGCGCCCGAAAGCACATTATGAGGCGCGGCATTCGTAAGAGCATGCCATGCGCGGGCAGTGCCATTCGTAGGGGCGTGGCATGCCGCGCCCGAAAGCACATTATAACGAATGGAACCACGCAATGATTTCCGCGCCGTGGCTGTCATACAGCAATTTCGCACTCATCACCGCCGACACAATCACAATCATCGGGCGGATCAGCTTCTGCCCTTTGGTCAGCACCATTCTGGCACCCAGACGTGCGCCGCACACCTGACCCGCGAGCATCACCAGCCCCACCAGCCACACCACTTTTCCGCCAATCATAAACAGCAGCAGGCCACCGAGGTTGGAGGTGAAGTTCAGCACTTTGGCATGGGCGGTCGATTTCGCCAGGTTGTAACCGCACAGGGTCACGAACGCCAGCGCATAAAACGAACCCGCGCCAGGGCCGAAGAACCCGTCATAAAACCCAACGCATCCTCCAGCCACCAGTGCAAACGGCAGACCATGGAGACGACGCTGACGATCTTCCTCCCCAATCTTCGGCATCAGCAGGAAATAAAGACCAATGGTAATCACCAGCAGCGGCAGCAGCTGGCGCAGAATATCGCCCTGCACGTGCTGTACCAGCAGCGCACCGCTGATCGATCCTAAAAAGGTCAGCGCAATATTCAGCTTTTGCTCGCGTAAATCCACGGCTTTGCGGCGGATAAAATAGAGGCTGGCAGAAAACGACCCGCCTACCGACTGCAGCTTATTGGTCGCCAGCGCCTGGGCTGGCGACAACCCGGCGGCCAGCAGCGCAGGCACCGTCAGTAAGCCGCCGCCGCCCGCAATCGCATCGATAAACCCCGCCAGTAAAGCCACCAGAAACAGCACGCCCAACAGCCACGGAGCAACACTTACCCATTCCATTTATCGTTATGCCTTACAGTAAATGTTTATCCAGCAAAGCCTGGCAGGATGGCGGTAACGGAGGGGGCTCGCGCTTCACCGGCGGTGTACTGCCCGGTTTCGCTGGCGCAAACCAGCTTTGCAGTTCGGCACCACAGCCATCACCCGGCGGAGGGATCGGTTGATCCTGGCACTCAAGGCTTCCCGCCGGACAGCGCAGGCGCACATGCATATGGGCACGATGTTGGAACCACGGACGCACCTTGCGTAACCACTCACGATCGCTACCGGCATCCGCACAAAGCTGCTTTTTAATCGCCGGATTCACGAAAATACGCGTCACCTCGGGATCTTTCGCCGCCAGCTTAATCAGGCTGTCAATTTCTGGCTGCCAGTGGCGTGCCACCACATTTTTTCCATCGGCGGCAACCAGATCAAGCGGCTGAGGTTTCAGCAGCATTTGCTGTGTCCAGCGCTGTTTGGGGAGCTGTAACCAGATATCCACATCCAGCCCGGACTGATGACTGGCGTGGCCGCTGCTGAAACGACCGCCTGCCGCCATGCCCATATCACCGACCAGCACTTCCCCCAGCCCCAGTTGATTTGTCTGGGTGCTGAGACGCTGAATAAAAGCAATCAGGTCCGGGTGACCAAAATAGCGACGCTGATCGGTACGCATCACCTGATAACCGGATGCCTCCAGCGGCAGCGGCTGTGCACCAATAATACAGCCGTTAGAGAATGCACCAATTGACTGCGGTGCACCGCTAATCGGCTGGTGGATTGTCTGCCACGGCGTGGCGGCCTGTGCGGTCGCCGTCGATATCAACAGCGCACACAGCGCCATCAGCGTCTTTTTCATGGGTTACCAGCGCGGGTAAGTGGTTTCAACGTCAGCATTCTGCGCGCGATGACGCAGTAAGTGATCCATCAGCACAATCGCCATCATCGCTTCGGCAATCGGCACCGCACGGATCCCAACGCACGGATCGTGGCGGCCTTTGGTGATCATCTCAACTTCTTCACCGCTGCGGGTCAGTGTTTTTCCGGGTACGGTAATGCTTGAGGTCGGCTTCATCGCCAGATGAGCCATAATGCTCTGACCGCTGCTGATGCCGCCCAGAATGCCGCCAGCATGGTTGCTCTGGAAGCCATTAGCACGGATCTCATCACGGTGTTCGCTACCGCGCTGGCTGACCACGGCAAAGCCGTCGCCAATCTCAATGCCTTTTACCGCATTGATGCTCATCAGCGCATGTGCCAGGTCAGCATCCAGACGGTCAAAGACCGGCTCGCCCAGACCTGCCGGGACGTTTTCCGCCATCACGGTCACTTTGGCACCAATGGAATCGCCCTCTTTCTTCAGAGCACGCATCAGTTCGTCCAGCGCTTCAATTTTATCAGGGTCCGGGCAGAAGAAGGGATTCTGTTCTACCTGGTCCCAGTCTTTCAGCTCGCAGGCCACATCACCAATCTGCGCCAGATAACCGCGCACGATAATGCCGTGTTTCATCTCAAGGTATTTTTTCGCAATGGCCCCGGCCGCAACGCGCATCGCCGTTTCACGCGCCGATGAGCGGCCACCGCCGCGATAGTCGCGAAAACCGTATTTCTGGTCGTAGGTGTAATCCGCATGACCGGGACGGTAGAGATCTTTGATCGCGCCGTAGTCCTGCGAGCGCTGATCGGTGTTTTCAATCAGCAGACCAATACTGGTTCCGGTGGTTTTGCCTTCAAACACGCCGGACAAAATTTTCACCTGGTCCGGCTCACGGCGTTGGGTGGTATAGCGCGAAGTGCCAGGGCGGCGGCGATCGAGATCGTGCTGCAAATCGGCTTCGGTCAGTGGGATGCCCGGAGGCACGCCATCCACGATACAACCGAGGGCGATGCCGTGTGATTCGCCAAACGTCGTGACCCGAAATACTTGTCCAATGGTATTACCCGCCATGCTGGCTCCTCGCTAAAATGGTGAATCAGTCTTTATAGATTTTAAAATGATGTTGTGCATCGATAATCTGTTGTTTCGTCAGCATGAACACGCCGTCGCCACCGTTATCGAATTCCAGCCAGGTGAAAGGCACATCCGGGTACTGGTCAATCATATGCACCATGCTGTTACCCACTTCACAAATCAGCACGCCCTGCTCACTGAGGTAGTCCGGTGCGCAGGCGAGAATACGACGGACCAGTTTCAGACCATCGCTGCCTGCTGCCAGACCGAGTTCCGGCTCATGGCGGTATTCGTTTGGCAGGTCGTCCATATCATCCGCATCAACATACGGCGGGTTGGTGACAATCAGGTCGTACTGCGTCTTAGGCAGTTCGCGGAACAGGTCGGCACGAATTGGCGTAACGTGGTGATCTAAACCGTGTGCGCCAATGTTCTGCTCGGTAACCGCCAGCGCATCGGTGGAGATATCCACGGCATCCACTTCAGCGTCCGGGAAGGCATAGGCACAGGCGATTGCGATACAGCCGCTGCCGGTGCACATGTCCAGAATATGCTGGGGTTCATGGCTGATGATGCCGTCAAAGTGGCTGTTAATCAGCTCACCGATCGGCGAACGCGGGACCAGCACGCGCTCATCAACATAAAACTCATGGCCGCAGAACCAGGCTTTATTGGTGAGGTAAGCCACCGGAATGCGTTCGTTAATACGGCGGATCACACGCTCAACAATGCGGTGACGCTCGCTCGAGGTCAGACGCGCGGTGCGCATATCTTCAGGAATATCCAGCGGCAGATAAAGCGTCGGGAGCACCAGCTGAACAGCTTCGTCCCAGGGATTGTCGGTGCCGTGGCCATACCAGATATCAGCAGCAGAAAAGCGGCTGACCGACCAGCGCAACATGTCCTGAATAGTGTGCAGTTCATTGACTGCTTCATCGACGAAAATTTTGTCCAAAGTGCCCTCCGCAGGCCGTTCTGTTAAACCCGGGCGCTAGTTTGCCACGAAGCTTGAGATAATTCAGCGCGAGGGGGTGAAAAAGCTGAGATTTGTTTCAGCGATGGGCGAGGAAAAGGTAGACTGACCCCAAATTGTGGATGAAATGACCCTTTAAAGGGGCAGTAAACCCTAACTGACAGCATAGCGATCCCCTGAGATGAGTAAAAAAGAGAATCTGAATGCGGACGATCGGGCGCTGTTTCGCGGGCTGATGACCGGCACACGCAAGCTGACCCAGGACACGATTGTCCATAAGCCACCGCGCAAAAAGATAAGCGAAGTCCCGCAGAAACGCCTGCTCTCCGAGCAGATGGATAACAGCCACTATTTTTCCGATGAGTTCCAGCCGCTGCTGGCGACGGAAGGCGCGGTGCGTTACGTTCGTAGCGACGTAGACCACTATGAGTTGAAAAAGCTGCGACGCGGGGATTACAGCCCGGAGATATTTCTCGACCTGCACGGATTAACCCAGAAGCAGGCCAAAGAGGAGCTGGGTGCACTGATTGCCGCCTGTCGCCGCGAACATATCTTCTGTGCCAGCGTAATGCACGGCCACGGCAAGCATGTTCTCAAACAGCAGACACCGCTGTGGCTGGCCCAGCACCCCATGGTGATGGCCTTTCATCAGGCGCCGAAGTTGTTTGGCGGAGATGCTGCCCTGCTAGTGTTGATTGAGATTGAAGAGTGGATGCCGCCGGAATTGATGCTGCCGTAGCGCGGAGCCTGTATTTCGCTACGGAGGTGTCACGATGGAGATCAGGGGTCGGGCCGACCGGAATAAAGATCGGCCCCTGGGGCAGGCATCACATCGCTTTCGCTAACTTGGCAGGGGATACCTGCCATTCCAGCTTGCCAGCCGCATTCTCCGCATCGAAGTCAACGCAGGCAATCGCCGAGGTGGCAAACATCGGTGGCGCTTCCTGCGGGCATAACTCAGCCACCAGATAGCCCACCAGCGGCAGGTGAGAGATCACCAGCGCCGATTTGACGCCTTCGTTTGCCAGTACCTGCAGGTAGCAGGCCACCAGGCCAGGATCGCCGCCCGGAGTCAGCTCCGGCAGCACATCTTCGCCTTCCGGCAAGGGCAACACTTCACGTACCTGATTCAGTGTTTGCTGCGCACGCAGATAAGGACTGACCAGTACGCGCTCAATATCCACTGACTGGCCGTTAAGCCAGGTCGCCATCTGGCGAGTCTCATCACAGCCGCAATGGGTCAAAGGTCTGACTGAATCACTTGCTGCATCTAATGCTGCATCGCCGTGACGCATAATGAAAACTTGCATATAGCACCGCTGTTGTTAAACAAAAACGCCGGGGGACAACGCCGTCCGACTCTTCATCCAGAGAATGAACGCTGTGTTGTACCCCAATGCCTTGAGTATAGTCAACCGATTGTTTACTTAGTGAGCGACGTGCAGATTAACCCGCCAACATCATTCGCTAACCCCACCAGACTATCCCACTGAATCAGTGCAACTATTCAGCTTAACTTCCGGTTTATAGAAGGTTTCCTCGGCGTCAGCCATTTTTTTCAAACGTTCACAAGGGGCAAAACGCGGCCCGTGACGCTGCATAAGTTGCTCTAAACTGTTTACCACTTCACCGATGCCTAACTGGTCCATATAGTGGAAGGGACCCCCGAGAAACGGCGGGAAGCCGATGCCAAAAACAGCGCCGATATCGCCGTCACGCGCGCAGGAAACCACCTCTTCGTCCAGCGTACGCGCCGCCTCATTCAGCAGCATCATCACACAGCGCTGAGCGATATTCTGTGCGCTGAGATGGTGTTTTGCACTGATATTCAGCAAGCGATAAATCGCGCTGTCCGGCTGCTTTTTCCGCCCTTTCTGCGGATAAAGGTAGAAACCACGTCCGTTCTTCCGTCCCTTGCGATCGTCCTTCAGCACCGCATCCAGCGCGGCCGGTAATGCAAAACGCTCGCCCCATGCCTGTTGCAGGATTGGCATAATATGCGTGCCGACATCAATCCCGACTTCATCCAGTAACTGCACCGGCCCCACCGGGAAACCGAACTGCACCAGCGCGTGGTCAATAGACTCAATCGGCTCCCCTTCCAGCAGACAGTGCATCGCTTCAATCATATAGGGGGCGAGAATGCGGTTAACGTAGAACCCGGCCCGATCGGCCACCACAATCGGTGTTTTACCCTGTTTCTTCGCCAGCGCCACCGCCGTGGCCACGGTGACCGCCGCCGTTCCGGCATGGGGGATCACCTCCACCAACGGCATTTTTTCCGGCGGACTGAAGTAATGCAAACCGATGACATTCTCTGGCCGCTGCGCACCAGAGGCAATATCCGCAATCGGCAGCGATGACGTATTAGAAGCAAACAGCGTGTCTGGCGAACAGTGCGCCTCAACCTCAGCCACCATTTTTTGCTTCAGCGCCAGATCTTCAAAGACGGCTTCAATGACCATATCACGCTGGCGGAAGCCCTGATAGTCAGTGCCACCGCTGATCAATGCCATCTGTTGCTGACGCTCTGCCACACTCAGGCGGCGGCGGTTGACCTGCTGAGTCAGCACCTGCCAGCTGGTTTTCAGCGCCCGGTTAATGCCTTCCGGGTTCACATCTTTAATGCGCACGGGCAGCCCGGCGCGGGTAGCCGTGATGCAGGCGATACCTCCCCCCATCAGGCCACCGCCCAGCACACCAATACGCTTCAACTCACGCGGCGCAGCCTGGGCACCCGGATCTTTTTTCAGGGCGGTAGTGGCGAAAAACAGGCTGCGCAAAGCGGCGGACTGCGGCGTCATCGCCAGTTCACCAAATGCCTGCGCCTCGGCGGCATAACCGCTACCGCTGCCCTGTTCCAGCCCGCAGCGCACCACGCTGAGTATTTTGTCTGTCGCCGGGTAATTCCCGTGCGTTTTCGCCTGCGTCTGGCGTTTTGCCAGCGCGAACAGTATCGCCCTGCCCGCCGGGCCGGTTAACAGCCGTTCGCGCAGCGGTAACGGCTTTCTGGCGCTGCGCGCTTTCAGTGCCAGCTTCACCGCTGTCTCCAGTAATATACTCGCTGCCACCGCGTCATCCACCAGCCCGCATTTCAGGGCCGCACGCGCACGCAGGGTTTTGCCTGTCAGGATCATATCCAGCGCGGTCGAAGCGCCAATCAGACGCGGCAGCCGCTGCGTTCCCCCGGAGCCCGGCAACAGCCCCAGCTGGACTTCCGGCAGGCCGAGCCGGGTTTTATCATCCAGCGAACAGACGCGATGATGGCAGGCCAGTGCCAGCTCCAGGCCGCCCCCGAGGCAGGCACCGTGGATGGCGGCCACGACCGGCACCGGCAGCGCAGCGATCTCCGCCATCACGGTCTGCCCGGCGTGTGCCAGCGCGCTGGCCTGCTCTGCCGTGTCGCAGGCCGCGATCATGCTGATATCGGCCCCGGCAATAAAAGAGTCCGGCTTGCCGGAGATCAGCACCAGCCCGGCAAGGTGCGGATTGGACCGTGCCTGTCTGAGGACATCGCGAATTTGCCCGGCAAAGGCCTCCTTCAGCGTGTTCATCTTCTCATCAGGCACATCGATAGTGATCACGCCGACGTTATCCAGGCGCATGCTGAGCGTAAAAGCCGTTTTCTGTTCCATTATTCCGCCTCCAAAACCATTGCGGCACCCAAACCCCCGGCGGCGCAGGCGGTCACCAGCCCCAGCCCGCCACCGCGCCGACGCAGCTCATGTAGCGTCTGCGTGATCATCCGTGCCCCGGTCGCGGCGAACGGATGACCATAAGCGATAGAGCCACCCAGCACGTTGAACTGCTCCTGATTCACCTCGCCCAGCGCATGGGGACGGTTCAGCACCTCGCGGGCAAAACGTTCATCCGCAAACATCTTCAGGTTAGCCAGCGTCTGCGCCGCAAACGCTTCATGCATATCAATCAGAGAAAGGTCGGCCAGCGTGATCCCCGCACGATCCAGCGCCAGCGGTGAAGCATAGGAAGGCCCCAGCAGCATATCCTGGCGCACATCAATGGCGGTAAACGCATAGCTGCGCAGGTAGCCCAGCGGCACCATGCCCAGCTCGCGCGCGCGGGACTCGGTCATCAGAACCACCGCAGCAGCCCCGTCGGTGAGTGGCGTGCTGTTTGCTGCCGTGACCGTACCGTGTTTTCGGTCAAATGCCGGGCGCAGGCGGGCATAGTCTTCAGGACGGGATTCGCTGCGCACATTGTTATCCTGCTGAACGGGCTGCTTCCACGGGGGAGCATAAGCCGTCATCACCTCGTCATTTAACAGCCCCTGTTGCCAGGCACGCGCCGCATGAAGATGGGAGCGGTGCGCCAGTGCATCCTGCTGCTCGCGGGTAATGCCATGATCTTTCGCCATCTGTTCGGCGGTATCGCCCATGCGCAGCCCGGTGGAATATTCGGCCACCGCCGGAGGCACCGGCAGTAAATCGCGCGGACGCAGCTGGCTAAGGAGTGTAAGTTTTTGCGGCAACGTACGCGCTTTGCTGAGGTCGACCAGCACCCGCGCCAGCGTTTTACTGACGCCAATCGGCAGCACTGAGGAAGAGTCCGCGCCACCGGCAATACCGGCCTGAATCGTCCCTGCCAGCAGGCTCTCGGCCACATTCGCCACCGCCTGAAAGCTGGTGGCGCAGGCGCGGCTGACGCTGTAGGCATCGGTATGCACACTCAGGCCGCTGGCCAGCACAATTTCACGGGCAATATTGGGGGCTTCCGGCATCTGCACCACCTGGCCGAACACCAGCTGTTCAATGGCGTCAGCGGGGATCTCGCTGCGCGCCAGCAGTTCACTGATCACCATGCGCCCCAGTTCCAGCGCCGGAATACCGTGAAACGCGGTGGCCTGGCGGACAAATGGCGTACGCAATCCGTGGGTGATTGCGATACGGTCACCCTGACGTGTCAGCAAAGGTATAGCTTTACTCATTATTCTCACCTTTCTGCTCCCTGTTGCGTCGTGTTGCCGGTGCATGGGCGGCAATACGCGAGGTCGGGAGCATATCTTAGATAGACGGCATCATTGCCAAGAGGTCTGACCTGATCAGTGTTAACCAGATTAATGACGGGCGCTACGGCAGAAGGGAAAAAATGCGAGAACACACACGATTCTGGTGGAGGGCGGGCACCCTCCACCGGGAGATTAGCGCAGGCCCAGCTGGAAAATCATCGTTTCCGCCTGGCAGCTAAAAGTAAACTCACAGTCCAGCGTGACACCGGCCGGGGTTTCGCTGAAGCGGCTTTCGATCAGGCAAGGTTCTGACTCAACGGCACGCGCTTTATCCGTCAGCGTACGCAGCATCGCTTCAGCCTGTTCACGACGTTCAAATTCCTGGCTGTAGCTGGCGGTACAGTCCGTGTTATCCATTACTGTCCCAACATCGACACAGCAACACGCAGCGGTTTCACTGGCGTTACAGCGGTTAATAGCTTCAGTCATACATCCTCCGGCATACCACCCGGTATCTGGCGGCAGGTTAATTTAGATAAGTATAAGTCTACGCCTGCGCCTGTTTTCGCTCCAGCCATCCGGGGAAAAGAGCGCGTTAAGTGATGAAAATCACACTATTATTTGATCCGAAACAAGTCACACTAAATCATCAAAAAATTGATTGTAAGTTTTTTGCAAGCCAGATCGCTTTTTCAGCATCATTTTAGAAATATTTGAAAAACAATATTGCAACATAGACACAGGTCGGACCTATACTTGGCCCACTGGTCTGATTTGTTGGTTGTCTGTCAGTCCCTAGAATCCGCGATCCCTTGTTACGTTACGTAACAGAGCTTAAATAAAAATCAGATAATGAGGTTGTGGTTATGAACCATAAAAACCTGTTTGCTAAGTCTGCACTCGCAGCAGCAGTGGCGCTTGTTTCTTCAAATGCTTTATCGGCTGGCTTTCAACTGAACGAATTTTCCACCATTGGTCTTGGCCGCGCTTATTCCGGCGAAGGCGCAATGGGTGATACCGCAGCATCGGCCAGTCGTAACCCGGCCACAATGGCATTAATGGATCGCCCTATGTTTTCCATTGGCGCGGTATTTATCGATCCCGATGTGAATATTCAGGGACAGTCTGGTGCAGGTAATAGTCTGAATGCCGATAATATTGCACCGACGCAGTGGGTACCAAATATTCACTACGTCCAGCCGCTGAACGATCAGTGGTGGATTGGCGCCTCAGCAACCAGTAATTATGGTCTCGCCACCGAGTTTAACGATGGATATGCCGGTGGTCCTTTTGCGGGCACCACCGATCTGTTAACCATGAACCTTAACCTCAGCACCGCCTATCGTCTTAACCAGCACTTCAGCATGGGTGTCGGCGTCAATGCCGTTTATGCGAAAGCGAAAATCGAACGTAATATTGGTGAGCTGGGCGCTTTCCTGCCCGCCGCAGGTTTACCTGCCGCACCGGCTGATACCCAGATTGCTCATCTGAAAGGCGATGAATGGGGCTACGGCTGGAACGCCGGTATTCTTTATGAAGTGGATGATAAGAACCGCTTTGGCCTGAGCTACCGTTCAGAAGTGAAAATCGACTTTGACGGTGACTACAGCAGTGATATTCCGGTGGCCTACAACCCGATCGGCGGTCAATTTGGTCTGCCGTCCGGTACTGGTGGTAATACGGTTTCAGGCTCCCTGTCACTGCACCTGCCTGAAATGTGGGAAGTCTCCGGATACCACAAAGTTGCACCACAGTGGGCCGTTCACTACAGCCTGGCGTATACCAGCTGGAGCCAGTTCCAGGAGCTGAGAGCGACCGGCAGCAATGGTCAGGACCTGTTCGTTAAAGATGAAAGCTTCCACGATGCCTACCGCATCGCGCTGGGTACCAGTTACTTCTACGATGATAACTGGACCTTCCGCACCGGTATTGCCTTCGATGACAGCCCGGTTCCTTCGGATAAGCGTTCCATCTCTATTCCTGACCAGGACCGTTTATGGCTGAGCGCGGGTACCTCTTACGCCTTTAATAAAGATGCGTCAGTGGATGTCGGTATTTCTTATATGCACGGACAAAAAGTCACGGTTAAAGAAGGGAATGATCCGGTTGCCACCGCCCAAAATGGTGGCCAGGCGACACCTTATACCTTTACTTCCAGCGGTAAAGCCTGGTTGTACGGTGCGAGCTTTAACTATAAGTTCTGATCACTGCGCTTTATCAACGCGAATAAAAAACCCCACTTCCGTGGGGTTTTTATTATTTACTGCGAATCAATATCGCCCAAATCACCCTTAATTGCGGCGGCGTTTGGATTTTCCTGCGGAATTAATTTTCCATCGCTGGCAAGGAAATCATGATGCTGGAAATAAGCCGCACGCATAAATGCGTAAGGATCGTTAGAATTTCTCAAAATAGCATCGGAGTCGAGCAACTGTGCACGGGTTTCAATCCCTTCCAGTGCCCATTTACCCGCAGACATCCACCAGGTCAGCCAGAGCAGCGGCGGATAAACATCATCGACCAGCCCGCCAATATCTTCACGCGGCGTAAAACCCCCGTAGCCAGGGACTTCGACATACGTGCCGTATCCCACGCCGTAATGCCCCAGCGTACTACCGAAAGCACGGGTCTCTTCTTTCGCCAGTTTCGGGTTAGCCATGGAGGCCACATCAATCAGACCGCCCATACCCAACAGCGTATTCAGGAAGAAACGGTTGAAGTGCACCATCGCCTTATACGGGTTGCCCTCAATGAAATAGTTCACCATTGAGGAAGGTTCGTTCAGGTTACTGAAAAAGTTGCCCAGCCCGTTACGTGCAGGCTGCGGCAGATAATCACGCCAGACCACCGCAACCGGGCGCAGAACATACGGATCCAGCACATTGTAGTTAAAGTCGAACATAGAACGGTTGAAGCTTTCCAGAGGGTCGGCATGGCCCTGCGGCTCATTCGCCGTCTCAGAAGTGGCACATCCCACCATCAGTACGCTAGCCAGCACTAAGCCCGTCAGGCGATAGTTCATCGTTTTCTCCCTGTACTGTTATAAATTATCGTCCACTACTGCCGGTTAATTTCCACGGCAATCTGCTGCTGACCGGCAAAAGGCAGTACTTCAGTCAGCCCGAACCAGTCACCAGGTGAACGGTAAGCGCTGCCATCGCGCGATATTCGCACGCGAACCTGCACCTGATGCTGCGAGGATAACAACCGATCCGGCATCATAGCATTGCTGTCATCCAGCGTGATCGATAAAGGAAAATGGCTCAACGGACTCTTTTTCACGGCTACAGGAACCTGAGAAACGCCGTCAGACACGGAAATATACAACACTCCGTTCGCGGGTAACATTTTTTCTGCCTCAGGTGACAAACTGATGGTTAACGCCAGGTGGCTTTTTTCTTTGCCGGAAGCGCTGTCTGCCTGCTGGATACTGCGCTGGATCATCACCCGGCGTCCGTCATTTTCCGGTAACAACGACAGCATTTTCTGCCAGGTCGTGACCGCCTGCGCATAGTCTTGCTGGTTGTACGCGTTAAAGGCTAACAGCCCCAGCAGCTGCTCATTTGTAGGATACTGCACGGCCATGGCTTCCAGCATCATGAGCGCCTCACGATTATCCTGCGGATCGTTCGAGCGGGTCTGTACTTCAGCATAGCTCAGGCGAACATCAATGTCGGTCGGTGCCAGCTGCAAGGCATGACGAAAAGCCTGGCTGGCCATGCTGGCATTGTTAAGCACCATACCCAGCCGGCCGAGCATCTTCCAGTTTTCAACATCATCCGGCGTGCGCTGCAACTCGCTGCGAACCCCCAGAGCCAGACGTGCCAGCTGTTCCATACTCAGCGGCCGCGCCTGCGGATCCATCACCTGTGCACGCAGCGCAGGCAGCTCGTTTTTCACCTGCTGCCAGGCCAGGACCTGTTGCAGCCCTCCGGTTTTAACGTAGAAGCCGAGACTCACCAGCAGCAGGATCACCACGCCCGGCAGCAGTGCCCAACGGCTGACCTGACGGGATGTTTGAGAAGGGGTCTGGGGAATATCCAGTAGCAGCGTTTCCTGCAACTCGCGCACCATCTCGGGACGTTCTGCCACCACACCCTGCCCTTCATCCTCTTCCAGCTCACGCAGGCGCTGATGATAGAAAGCCTGATTAAGCCGATCGCGATCGGCGGTGCTTCCCCGCTTGTTGCGTACACCTGCCAGTAAAAATAGCGCACAGGCGGCGACCAGCAGCAACAGGATGGTTAAGAACAGTGTGCTCATGGCTGCTTCTCGTCATGGTTTAACAGGGTATCAAGCCGCTGCTGCTGTTCCGCATCCAGCGCGACGTGCTCAGCACGCCTGCGGCTGCGCAGAATAATCACCAGCGTGCCGATAATCACAAACAGCGCCGGACCCGCCCAGAGGATCAGCGTCGACGGCGTCACCGGCGGTTGATAAGAAACAAAATTGCCGTAGCGCGCCACCATATACGCTTTCACCTGCTCCGGCGTTTGCCCTGCCTGCAACAGCTGGTAAACCTTCAGCCGCATATCACCGGCAATCATGGCATTGGAGTCGGCAATACTGTTGTTCTGGCACTTCGGGCAGCGCAGCGAGGCCGTAAGCTGGCGATATTGCTGCTCCTGATCCACGGTGGCAAAAGAGTAGGTGTCGATGTTGTCAGCCTGCACACCCGCGCTGAACAGCACCAGCGCCAGCAGCATCAGATAAGCTTTCACGATCCGGCCTCCTGGCTGTATTTTTCCCACAGGGGTTTCACTTCCTCGTTCCATACGCGGTCGTTCATATCACCGGCGTGGCGATAGCGGATAATACCGTGGCCATCGATCAGAAACGTCTCCGGCGCACCGTACACACCCAGATCCAGCCCGAGCATTCCGTCACCGTCGTACAGGCTCAGGGCATAAGGGTTGCCGAGCGTATTAAGCCAGGTGATCGCTTTCTGACGATCGTCTTTATAGTTCATCCCCACAACGCGAACGCCTTTTGCAGCCAGCGTATTCAGATACTGATGTTCCGCCCGGCAGGTCGGGCACCAGGTGGCCCAGACATTCAGCAGGATCGGCTTGCCGTCATTCAGCACCGACTGATCGAAGGTTTTACCCGGCTGGTCCAGTGACTCCAGTTTGAAGACCGGGACCGGCTTACCGACCATCGCCGATTCCAGCCGCGTCGGGTCATCGCCGTTGGCGTTTCGGCTCAACTGCCACAGCAGCGCCGCCGCCAGCAGCAAAAACAGCACCAGAGGGAGATAAAGAATTTTCTTGTTCATGCCAGCTCCTTTTGTGCTTTACGACGCGAACGGTAGCGCGGGTCCAGCAGGCACAGCACCCCACCGAGCGCCATAAAGACACCACCAAACCAGATCCAGCGGACAAAAGGTTTGTAATAGAGGCGTACAGCCCAGGATTTACCCTCCAGCTCTTCGCCCAGCGCCGCATAGAGATCGCGCGTGAAGCCGCCGTCGATGGCCGCTTCGGTCATCATGGTGCGTGCCGCACTGTAAAAACGTTTTTCCGCCTGCAAGGTCGCTTCATGTTTCCCGTTGCGGGTGACGTCAATCACACCTGTACTACCGGAATAGTTCGGCCCGACCAGACGCACCACACCGCGCAGTGTGAACTGATACCCGGCAACGCTCACGCTATCGCCCTCTTTCATCCGCACATCACGTTCCACGCTGTAGTTCTGGCTGAAGGCGATGCCGATCACCGTCACGGCAACACCCAGATGGCCGAGCACCATGCCCCAGTGACTGCGCGACAGATGACGCAGGCCAGCGAAGAAATCATGGCGATGCGTGGCGCGCTCATGCAGTTCCATCAGCGTCAGGATAATCACCCACACCGCCATCAGCAGGCCGACCACCGTCATCGCCTCAATGCGATCGTGCATCAGCCACGGCAGAACAATCGACAGCAGCAGCGTGACGACCAGCGCCAGCCCCAGACGCTTCCACAGTTTCTGTGGCTCATCACGACGCCAGCGCACCAGCGGGCCGATGCCCATCAGCAACGCCAGCGGAGCCATCAGCCAGGTAAACAGCGTATTAAAGAAAGGTTCACCGATGGAGATGGTGCCCAGCCCGAGCTGTTTATGTATCAGCGGCAGCAGCGTACCCAGCAGCACCACCAGCATCGCGGCAATCAGCAGCACATTGTTCCCCAGCAGGAAGGATTCGCGCGACCAGGCCTCATTCTGCACCCGGCTGCGTACCTTACCGCCTTTGATGGCATACAGCAGCAGCGAACCGCCAATGACGATAATCAGGAACGCGAGGATAAACATGCCGCGCGCCGGATCGGAGGCAAACGAGTGGACCGATACCAGCACCCCGGAGCGCACCAGGAAGGTGCCCAGCAGACTGAGGGAGAAGGCGGTGATTGCCAGCAGCACCGTCCAGGCTTTAAAGGTGCCACGTTTTTCCGTCACGGCCAGTGAGTGGATCAGCGCGGTCCCGGCCAGCCACGGCATAAAGGAGGCATTTTCGACCGGGTCCCAGAACCACCAGCCGCCCCAGCCCAGCTCGTAATAAGCCCAGGCCGAGCCAAGCACAATCCCGATGGTGAGAAACACCCAGGCCGCCGTAGTCCAGGGCCGCGACCAGCGCGCCCAGGCGGTATCCAGCCGCCCGGCCATCAGCGAGGCAATGGCAAACGCGAAAGCGACGGAGAAACCGACATAGCCCATATACAGCAGTGGCGGATGGAAGATCAGCCCGATATCCTGCAACATAGGGTTAAGATCGCTACCCTCTATCGGAAAGTCCGGCAATGTGCGGGTGAACGGGTTCGAGGTCAGGGTGATAAACAGCAGGAAACCGAGGTTGATCATCCCCATTACCGCCAGCACCCGGGCAATGGCATCCGCCGGCATGGCGCGACTGAGCAGCGCCACCGCCAGCGTCCAGCCGCTGAGCAACAGCACCCACAGCAGCAGCGAGCCTTCGTGCGCCCCCCAGGTGGCGGCAATGCGGTAGTAAACCGGCAATAAGGTATTGGAGTTGGTCGCCACGTAAGCCACGCTGAAATCGTTCACCACAAAGGCATGAACGAGGATCAAGAAGGCCCCGGCAATGCAGGTAAACAGCCCGTAAGTCAGCGGACGCGCCAGCCCCATCAGACGAGCATCCTGACGCGCGGCCCCCCATAACGGATAAACACTCAGCAGCAGCGAAAACGCCAGCGCCAGGCACAGCAGGAAACTGCCGATTTCAGGCATCATGACTGGCCTCCGCTCGCGCTGACAGCCGCCGGGGAGCGGTGATTGTTCTTCATCGCATCTTCAATTTCGGGTGGCGTGTATTTTTCATCATGTTTGGCCAGCACTTCTTTGGCCTGCACGTGGGTGCCATCCTGCAACACGCCCTGCGCCACCACGCCCTGCCCTTCGCGGAACAGATCCGGCAGAATGCCCTCATAGCTGACGCTAATCACGCCCACCGCATCGTAGAGTTTAAACGAGACCTGCAAGGTGTTCGGATCGCGTTTAACGCTGCCCGGCATCACCATGCCGCCCACGCGCAGACGCTGGCCCGGCTCCGGCTTAATCTGCTGAGCGCCTTTGCCGTTGATCACTTCGCCAGGCGTGTAAAACAGGTCAATATTGGAACGCAGCGCGTACATCACCAGCGCCGTTGCCAGCCCCAGCCCGATTAATATCAACATCACCAGAATCAGGCGACTTTTACGACGGGAATTCACGATCGTTCTCCTGCCGCGGTGGCGGCTTTTTTCATTTTTGCTGCGCGAATACGCTGCTCACGGGCATGGCGCTGACGGATGTCAGCCAGCAGACGGCGGCGTTGCCACAGCGTATGTATCAACAGCGTAACCAGCGGGATCAGGGTGCAGCTCACGGCCAGCCAGACATAGAAGCCGTAACGGCCCATGGCAAAGAAATCATGCCAGGAAGAGAAAGCAGGTGTCATCGGTGATGCCCTCCCTTGACGGCCAGCTCCGCGACCCACGGGCGATGGCGCTCGGTATGCAGCAGCAGGTTACGCAGGCGCATCAGCGTCAGGGTAATAAACACCAGCCACACGCCCAGGATTGACCAGTACAGCGGTGCCCGCATAGTCGGGTCAACGGCCTGTAACAGCACCCCGGAAGAGCCCTGATGCAGGGTATTCCACCACTTTACGGAGTAATGAATAATCGGCAGGTTAATCACACCAACGAGGATCACAATCCCCGCGGCGCGCCCGGCCATGCGGCGGTCATCATAGGCGTGATACAGCGCAATGGCGCCCATATAAAGGAACAAAAGCACCAGTTCGGACGTCAGACGGGCATCCCACATCCACCAAGTGCCCCACATCGGTCGGCCCCAGGCGGAGCCAGTAACCAGCGTAATAAAGGTAAACACCGCACCGATTGGGGCCATGGCCATCATGGCAAGGTCAGCCGTTTTCCACTGCCACACCAGCCCGATAAAGGCGGCGCACGCCATCGCGGCATAGATGCCCATCGACCACATGGCCATCGGTACGTGGATATAGATGATGCGGAAACCGTCACCCTGCTCAGATGCTGGCGGAGCATAACCGAACCCCCACGCCCAGCCCAGCAGCAGCGCAGCCACGCCCGGGATCGCAAACCACGGCACCAGGCGTCCGCATAATCGGTACAACCGATCGGGCTTGCCCAGTTGATGTATCCATTTCCACATGATGTTTTTGCTCACAATTAAAGATCATTCGTCTGGCGTAAGTTCGCGCTAAAACGGCGTACTCCCGGTCTTTTCGCCGGTTAGTGAACGCTCACCCGTAATGCAGCCGCCGTGGCAAAAGGTGCCAGCGTGGCACTCCCTGCCAGCAGGGCACCCAGAATGGCCAGATAGCCGTCAATCGGCAGCCCCTGGCCCGCAGCATCGATGGCTGCACTGGCAAAAATCAGTACCGGCACCGCCAGCGGCAACACCAGTAAACTCAGTAATACGCCCCCACGACGCAGCCCCACCGTCAGCCCGACACCAATCGCGCCGAGGAAACTGAGCGTCGGCGTGCCCAGCAGCAAAGTCAGCGCCACCGCGCGCCAGCTGGCAAAATCCAGCGACAGCAACAAGGCGACCAGCGGTGACAGCAGCAGCAGCGGCAGCCCGGTAACGATCCAGTGTGCGGCCACTTTGCCCAGCACCGTCAACGGCAGCGGCGTGGGCAACAGCAGAAGCTGCTCAAGCGAACCATCGAGAAAATCATCACGGAACAGCCGCTCCAGTGCCAGCAGCGAGGAGAGCAGCGCCGCGACCCAGACAATGCCAGGTGCAATGCGCGCCAGCAGCTGCGGCTCCGGCCCGATGCCTAAGGGAAACAGCGTGACAACAATCAGAAAGAACCACAGCGGGTTGATAATTTCTGACCCGCTACGAAAAGCGATGCGCAGTTCACGCTGCAATACGCGCCAGAACATCAGGCCATCCCATCCGTCAGCCGAATGCGGCTGAGATGACGCACGGTCGCAGGCAGTTCCTGGTGCGTGGTGAGGATCACCGCACCGCCCCGATCGGCATGAAGCACCAGCCTGGCTATCAGCTGGTCCACACCCGATTTATCAATGGCGGTCAGGGGTTCATCCAGTATCCACAGCGGTGCCGCTGACAGCCACAGACGCGCCAGCGCCACGCGCCGCTGCTGCCCGGCGGAGAGCTGGGACACCGCAACGTCTTCATAGCCGGTAAGGTCAACCTGCTCCAGCGCCTGCCAGAGTTCCTCCGGCGAACACTCCGCGTGCCAGAAGCTGAGATTTTCAAATGGGGTTAATACCGCTTTGATCCCCGGCAGATGGCCGAGGTAAAGCAGGCTGGCGTGATAGTTTTCACGCTCCTGCTGAATGCTGCGCTGCTGCCAGAGCACGTCGCCCTGCTCTGCCCGGCTGAGCCCGGCCAGAATACGCAGCAACGAGGTTTTTCCTGCACCATTTTCCCCTTCCACCTGCACAATATCGCCGGCCTTCACGGTAAAACTGAGATCGCTAAACAGCGTCCGCTCATCGCGAACACATGTCAGATTTTGGGCTGCCAGCATGGGAGGAAAATCGCACATTGTTAAATTTGATGCAGGATAGTACCACAAACTGTGTGTCTGCCTACGCTGACCAGGCGGCATAAGGCACGTCTTCCCCCCCTGAAAAACCGGACTATGGCGCTTTTTTGCACGGTTTCACGCCTGGGTTAAAGCTTTGTTACTCTTCTTATTAATGCAGGTTACATTTCATCGCGTCGGATAATACCCGCTACGCTTAAGAGGGAACGCTATTCTCTGGGGGAAAGATGAAAAACACACAAAACGATAATGATAATCAGGTTGAGAGTGAAGAAAGCGAACAGGGCAAAGAGATTGAGGTGGATGAAGAAGCCCTGCCCTCGCAGGCTGCCGCCGTACACGAGCAGATCCGCCAGGAGGGGGAGAAAGAGCTGGAGCGTGATGCCCTCGCCCTGCTGTTTTCTGCTATAGCGGCCGGGCTGTCGATGGGTGCCTCACTGATGGCAAAAGGCATCTTCCACGTCAATCTGCAGGATGTTCCCGGCGGGTTTCTGCTGGAGAACCTCGGCTACACCTTCGGCTTTATTATCGTGATTATGGCGCGGCAGCAGCTGTTTACCGAGAACACCGTCACTGCCGTGCTGCCCGTGATGCATAAACCGAACGGCGGGAATTTTCTGTTGCTGATGCGTCTGTGGGGGTTAGTGCTGGGCGGTAACCTGATTGGCACTGCGCTGGCCGCGCTGGCCTTTAACCACCTGCCCATTTTCGACGACGCCGTACGCGGGGCGTTTGTCAGCATCAGCCAGAAAGTGATGGAGAACAGCCCGATGGAGATGTTTGCCAACGCGGTGGTTTCCGGCTGGATCATTGCCACCATGGTATGGATGTTCCCGTCTGCGGGCGCCGCTAAGATTTGGGTGATCATCCTGATGACGTGGCTGGTGGCATTGGGTGACCTGGCGCATATCGTGGTGGGATCGGTGGAGATCTTCTATCTGGTGTTCAGCGGCGATCTGCCGTGGCAGCAGTTTATCTGGCCGTTTGCGCTACCGACCCTCGCCGGTAACATCATTGGCGGCACCTTTATCTTTGCCCTGATCAGCCATGCGCAGATCCGCAACGATATGAGCAACAAGGCCAAAGCAAAAGCTGCCGCCGAAGCGAAGCGAAAAGAGAAGAAAGAGGCAGAAAATCAGCCGGATTGATGCTAAAACGCGCAGTCAGGCGGGTAAGTGGTTAATCTGTGGCGCGAAACAGGCTATACTGCGCGCCGCTGTCCCCTTAGTTAAATGGATATAACGAGCCCCTCCTAAGGGCTAGTTGCAGGTTCGATTCCTGCAGGGGACACCATTTCATCGCTCGCCACCCTCCGTAATAGTTCGCAAAAACCCTTTAGAATCACGCCACACATAAGTTACCAGTTCGCGGCAGTTCGCAATGGTTCGTTGACAGCCGCACTCTTAAGCGGGTAAAAAACGAGTAAATAAATTTACCCACCGGAATTTTACCCATGCTGACCGTTAAGCAGATAGAAGCAGCAAAGCCAAAGGAAAGGCCATACCGACTACTGGACAGCAACGGCCTCTATCTGTACGTGCCCGTCTCCGGCAGGAAGGTGTGGCAGATGCGTTACAAGATTGACGGGAAGGAAAAGGTTTTAACGGTGGGGAAGTATCCACTGATGTCTTTGCAGGAAGCGAGGGATAAAGCCTGGAACGCCAGAAAGGAAGTGTCTGATGGTGTGGACCCTGTGAAGGCAAAGAAGCTGGCGGTTGCTGATAACACCTTCGGGGCCATATACGCCGAATGGTACGATCACAAAAGACAGGTGTGGTCTGCGGGTTACGGAGACGAGCTATCCCGCATGTTCCGCGATGACATCCTTCCAATGATTGGCGACATGGATATTAACGACATCGAGCCAATGAAGATTCTGGAGGTCATTCGCCTTTTTGAGTCCCGCGGTGCGATGGAGCGGGCCAATAAAGCCCGGCGCAGGTGCGGCGAAGTATTCCGGTACGCGATAATCACCGGGCGAGCCAAGTACAACCCGGCTCCTGACCTGGCTGATGCAATGAAGGGATACAGGAAAAAGAACTACCCATTCCTGCCCGCCGACCAGATCCCCGCGTTTAATAAAGCTCTGGCTAGCTTCTCCGGGAGCATCGTTTCAAAGGTAGCAACTCAGGTTCTTCAGTATACGGCGCTCCGTACTATCGAACTGCGCTCTATGCTATGGAAGAACATCGACTTTGAAACTAGGACAATCACCATTTCCGAAGAAGTGATGAAAGGCCGCCGAATTCACCTCGTGCCGATGTCACAACAGGTAGTCGATTTGCTTGAGGGAATAAAGCCCATTACGGGGCCTATATCTGATTTTGTGTTTGCCGGAAGGAATGACAAAAAGAAGTCCATAAGCGAAAACGCCGTTCTTCTGGTCATCAGGCAGATTGGATATGAGGGATTGGCAAGCGGGCACGGATTCAGACACCAGTTCAGCACAGTCATGAACGAGCACGAATGGCCTGCCGATGCCATTGAGAAACAGCTTGCGCACGCTAACAGCGGCTCTGTACGCGGCATCTATAACCATGCACAGTACCTGGAAAAGCGCCGAGAGATGATGCAGTGGTGGGCAGATTGGATAGATGGGAATAACCCTACCCCTCAAGCTTAAACTCATCATCAAACCGTTCGCTCTGCAAACTCTCAAGTGACATCAGATACAGCAGACCAGCCCGTAGCGACGTCGGGCGCTCAAACTCAAGCCAGAAGCAATCGTCATACGTGCGGCCAAACCAGTAGCCGCCACCGCACGGTTTGGGTCGCTGGAAGAATACCCACTGGCCTGAGTGGTACACATCCAGCGATTCTCCCCGGTGCACTATCTGATAGTTCGCGTCTTTGCCGCCCATCACAACCTCAATACTGTTTGTATATACAGTATTATTTGATCAGCTAACGATAATGATCAACCTCTGCGGAAGGGTAAATCGTCAGGGCAATGATCTGGCGGGAAATTTAGCTTGCGGGTGGGATAGCCCAGGTAATGTCAGGCGCGGTGCTGGTATCAATCCTGTTAACAGCAACTGAGTATTGCTTCCACTTCTTCAACAGCGCAATCTCTGCATCTGTTGCATCATCGATGTCGACAGCATTTTGAAGCGGTGCAATCGCGATTTGCGCATCAGCCTGACGACTGGCTTTTTCTGCTTTTGCGAGAGAAATATACTCATCTTTTGTTGGCAACGGTGGCGGGATAAGCACAGGATACCCATCTTTATCTGCTGATATCACTGAACCCTCGCCATTCCCCTTAAGAAGCTCATCCCTTTTTTCTTCCGTTATTTCTATTAAGTCTGATGGCCATGAGTCAGGCTGCTGATACGATTCCTTTTGTGACTCTCTGTAAAAACCCAGTTTTGATGCGCTGAAATAGAATTTATCTTCCATCTTAATACCCCAAGGCAACATAGGTGCCAGTTCTTGATGCTGTATCTGTGTTACCCTTTCTAATCACACCAGTAGTCGCCGTTAATGACGAAAACCCTATCTGTTGGTCCGATGCGCCGGTGGGGGTGGGAACTAGTGCAATGCATGTCGTAGGGAACGCCTCTGTGAAAGTCACTGTCTGAGTTGAACTCGCTGCTGAACCCAGTGAAAACGAACCAAATTGAATCTTAAAACCGCCGGGAATATTCTTCACACCCGATGTTGCTGTCAATGATTGAGAAAAGTATGTCATATCTGGAATCTGATTAGTACCAGTGCCAACAGCTCGTTTCGCGGCTTCTCCCAAACCAAGGTTTGCGAGAGTCGCAGCGACAGCGACCGGGCCTGCCGCTGCTATTTCAGATAGGTTGTTTGAGGCCAGCAAATACCCCTGGTCAGTTATATTTGTAGCGTCTCCATATACAGTGGCTCTTTTCCCTGTGGCAATCGACACCCCTGCTCCTGACGGGGTTTTTA
Source organism: Erwinia sp. JH02 (assembly GCF_013074405.1). Classification (NCBI taxonomy): domain Bacteria; kingdom Pseudomonadati; phylum Pseudomonadota; class Gammaproteobacteria; order Enterobacterales; family Erwiniaceae; genus Erwinia; species Erwinia sp. JH02. The sequence goes on along the minus strand of NZ_JABANZ010000003.1, from coordinate 296,023 downwards.
CAGTAATTGCGAAAGAACCTGTGCAGTTGTTAACTACAGTCCACGCCTTGCGCCATGCGGGTACGATGATGTTGATATTTGCTGTTAGCGCCCCTGATAGCTCAATACGATCACGGGCAGCCTGAAGGGATGTCAGCGTAACGTTTGCTGCTGCAAGGCCTGTAATCGCTGTCACGCCATAAAATGCAGAAGGAACCCAACCCGTCAGCGATCCATTTGTTACTTCTGGGTTTGTTGAGTTTGCTTCAGATGTGTTTATCCAGTAGCCAGCACCATCCGTTGAGAGAACCTTAGCCCCTACCGGATAGCCTCCCACCGTTGTGGAAAATGCCGCATCGTATGCATATCCAGCACCTGCGCTAGCCCATCGTGCAATTGAAGCAAGCTCGAACAGGATCTGATTCATATCCTGACCTTTCGGTGGTAACCCCCCGGCTGCCTTTAGTATCATTGTTACTGCCGGGAATCCTGCGTCATATGATGCAGTGTTATCGCCCGCAGGAGATGTAGGCAGCAATTCTTCTCGCTGACCATTTACAGCAAAAGGGACTGCCTGTTTTTTTGGTTCGTCTGTTCTGTTCATTATTAACCTTTGTAAAATGTTCCATCGTTAAACGGGTAGGCATCTTCTGCAAAGCCAAAGTAAGGCGGAACTAATTGCCGGGTTGTAATTAAAACTCCCTGCGGAACCGGAAGTACCTCGTAGTTTTTCAGAATTGCTTCTTCATATGGAACCAGAGCGAACTCGCAGACAAAGCCCATCCTCATATCGCCATAATCCACGCAGAATGCTTTTCCCCTTCCCTTGAATAGCATCGTTAGGAATCGGTTTATTTCACTGATGGTTGCTATACTGATGTTTGAGAAGGCCTTTGCTAAAACGAGTGTTCGGTATGCATCATCCGCAAGTCTTACTGTTTCTGTTTCCTGAATCCCTGCATAGAACGGCTCATCGTTGAACGGGGATGGATAATTATTGATATCGCCCTCGTCAGCTTCATAAAAGCCAAAGCTATTAGTTTCTATGTCAGCCTGAATATAACGAGAAACGTTAACAATCTTCCCCCATACATCCAGCCCATAAGTTCCGCACGTAGTTATGTCCCACACCTCTTCAATAAATTCATCAGTGAAGTCATCAAGGTTTATTGCCTGGTTAAATGTGTCGATTATTGCGAGGATTCTTTTGCTTGCGGAGTATTGCGTCAGAATGGTTTCTTGCCATTTCACACTTTCACCACCTCGATGTCGTCAAGCTGGATTGTAGGAACCTGGTCAATTCCGGCAGTTAATGACTGCGTAAATGTTGACCCGTCTGATGATATTGTTATTGAAAGGATGCTCATGTATTCGGGAGATATAGATATTACTGGTGCGTAATAGGTTCCACCGCTGATTCTTGCTCCAATTCTAGCCTTTGTAGACCCTTCATACGTTCCATTAAAGACACTAGCCACAACGTTCTTAATTTGTTCGGTTACGTCAGAAGGAAGATTGACGGTGTCGTTCTCAATCTGAACCTTTATGTACACGCGAAGAGGATCCACTCTTTCCCATTGCATTGTGTACTGGGGATACGGAGCACTGTAGTTCTCTTTATCTTCAACGATAAAGGTTGTATTCCCGTTAAGGTTTACACCAGGATTCTTCGTTGTAAATATCGCCTCCGCTACGTCTTCGTCTGTTCCGCCGTATACACCAACATAAAGGGAGTGACTTAACACCGGGAACCCTGTTGCTCCGCTTGTTACTGTGGCATCCGTCCTGTTAGACCAAACATAGGCATCAAGGACGCCATCTGTCGCCAGAAGGGCAGCAAGAGTCGATGCATCAGTGTTTCGCCCGCCACGCGCTACAGACTGTTTTCGGCGTGTCTCAAATGCCACTCGTGACTCAACGTCAATACCAATAACTCCTGCGGCATCATTTGTTATAGAGTCCCAGCCAGACACAGTGGCAAATATCTGATTTAGGGCCCCAACACCACACGGAATAGGCCCGGTAGTTATGTTTTGAAACTCAACATCAACACTACCAGTGGATCCAATAGTCGCTTCATTAATTGATGAATACGTATAGCCCGCATCATCCTGAGCCGTGCTTCCGGAGGGGATAACCGTGCCAACGGCCCCGGTGCATGATGCGGTTACTACCGTGCCTCTCGCGGCGATACGATCCATGTAATAGATGCGCCCGATTCCGTCCTGCCATCGACCTGTTGCATAGTCGGGGTTCATCTGATTGAACAGGCAAAGCAGAGCGTCATAATTTGTCGCGATGATTTCCGTATCTGACTGAGATATCTGTCCCTGTGGTGATGACAAAGATTGACTGGAACCGCCACCCATTGCTGAGTCCATATCTGTTAATCTGCCAGATAACACATCTGCAATATCAGGAACCAGCAACCCGGTCTCTGTTATCGTTACGCCGGGAACCGCTGTTTTTAGAGTTGTCATAAAATCGCCTGTGATTGGTTTCCGTCTGTATCTGTAATCCTGATAGCACCGCGCATCTGTCGCGTGTCTTTATCGAAAAACACGCTTGCCAGGGCCTGGTCTACAATCGGTAACTTTTTGGCTTCTGACTCCATCTTACGAGCTATAAATCCCGGCGTTGGCCGCGTTCCGAGCACCTCATCTTTCCAGGGAATGCCGAGAGTATTATCGAAGTAACATTCACCTGAAAATACGAGGCAGGCAGATGCAACATCCTGAGCTGCTGAGTAACCTGACTCAGCTATTGCCATGTTTCCGTTACCGTCAAGAATCAAGTCCCACGAAGAGGTATCGAGCTGCAAAGTTCTGTAGGTCATGATGGCTTGTCCGTAATGTCAGATGTCACTGTTGAACTGCCGCTCTGCACGCCTGCAACTGGATGTCGGTGTCCGTTATAATCATCTCTAAGTGCTTTGAGGGATGAAGATTGCGTTCCGGCGTTATCAGTAATATCACCATCGGCGGTTACTCTTCCGGTAAAGTGCGCCGTTGGCGAATCAACGAGAACACCGTTTGCCGCGGTAATATTTGCAGCACTGCATGTGATATTTACCGGGTTAGGCGATGTGATGTTTAACTCGCTGTCGGCGAACTCAATAAACTGCGTGGGCTCAGAGTTAATAATCCCACCGAGGTAGATCGCATCGGAAAGAGAGTGCTTTCTGTTGCTACCAGGCACTGATTCTTTTCTCGTCTTGCGGGCTACCGTAGTGTCGTTATCGCACACAGCAATCATGCCGATATCACCAACCACCGGGTTCATAATAATCGCGCTACTTCCTCTCTGGAGGCGCCAGACGGGGACATTAAAAACCTCTGACCCCATTATGATGGTGCGATCAGAGTTTCTGATTTCAGCAACAAGAGGTAATACATCTACAACAAGGTTTGGAGCGGCACCACGAACAGCGGTAACCTGAGCGTATTTTATGAAGTGATTGCCGGACAACATTCTGTCGAAAGCAAAAGCCTGAGCATCTGCATCACTGGACTGATTCGCAGCTGACGAGAATTCACGGTTCATCTTGCCGCCTCCGTAATTCGGAATGCTTGACACACTGAGTGCCAGTTACCGCCATCCGTCCATGAACTGAGGTAATGCTCAACAATACTGAGCCTATACAGCCCGCTCGCGTTAGGAAGTGACGTAATGAGATTCACATCGCGCCCCTGTGAAAGAAGTGGTGAAAATTGAGTCTGGAATGTTATCCCTCCTTGCGAGAATACTGGGTATCCTATAAGCCCATTCTCTGGGCCAACAGTTATTGCCGCAGTACCACTTGTCGACTTGTAAGGCCAGACAGTTACTACATTGTCAATTACTTGATACCATAGCTCATGCGCCAAGCATATATCTCTTATTTGGTCCATTGGACTACCACTGAAATACGGATTTGAGTGTTTTATTCCTTTTACACCTTCACTTCGGAAAGCATATCCTGACAATTTGCATATTGCCTCCAACATATTGGCTACATCGATATCACCAGAGAAGGAGAATGCGCTTGAAGATGAGGTGCGCAGAGACAATCCAGCAACTGCGTTGATAATAAGCGCCGTTTCTGGTTGTGCATTCATGTTTGCATAGCTTGCAAAAATGCCCCCGCTAAACATTTTTGTCTTTCCTGCATATACTTCAACGCCAATATTACCAATAGGGGCGAATACTCCCAATCCCTTTCCTGAAAGGACTGATAGAAGATCGGCACTTAATCCAAATATTGTTATCTCCGCATTTGTCCCACTGACATTTCCATATGAACCTACATGAAAGTTTGATTTAACTTCGTTTAATGAGAGCTTGTCATTCCCCCTACCATCAAAATCACCTGGCTTTACAGAGAAGTCATAACGAAGTGTTTTTTTGTTATACAAGTTCTGCCTCCGTTATGAAGTAGAGGGGATATCTTGACGATAGCCCCTCAAATGAAGGGTCACTTTGCCCCTCGTTGTCGAGAAAGAAAAGATCACCCTTAAACCCAAGGTATGAATATCTGACGATTTTATTAGCATAGAGGCACGGGACGCCTTGCATGACAGGAATCCCCGCAACATCCAGATCCATATACAGGAAGCTTTCTCTCTGTACCAGTCGGATAGTGCAATCCTGCCCATCCAATGTCACAGATATTGACTGCGATTTGATATTTTCGAGGGATATGATATTCATGTAATCCCGCCCTTGATGCTGCTAACTAATCCAGTTAATTTATCAGTGGCTGACGTCGCCACATCAACCAATGGTGATTTCACCGTGTCGATGGCAGATGTAAAACCCTGAGTAATAGAATCACTTATTGCCGATGTGGTTTCTCCTACGGCAGTTTTCAGGCTAGACCATGACTTTTGCAGCCCATCTATAGTGGATGGTTCTGCCGCTCCGTTTTTTGTATCTCCACCCGTACCTGTGCCCGCGTTAGATTTTTTGTCATCGGTCGGCTTTGATTTAGACTGACTACCTGAAAGAGCAACTTCCATTTGCTCAAGAACCTGCTGGAAAACAAGGCTAACAACCAGCATTGTTACGCCACGCTTACTGTTAACCGTGTAGCTGTAGTCAACCAGATCGTACCCTTCGTACAGGTCTTTTGGGGTGTCGATATCATAAGTGGCTGCTGTAGCTAGCATGGTCTTTATAGTATCTAGCGTTGCGCTCTGACTTGTAAAAGTTAGGTCGAAAATGTTCGGTATTGCACCTGAGTAACCCGTCAGACCATTTACAACCACGTCACAAGCAATGCGACCCGGCCTCATGACCTTGTTTATTGACTGATACTTACCAGTTTCTATCGGGGCTGTGATAATGGAAGCGCCGCCCGATGGCTGAATTGAAGCCATTCCACTGAATTCAAGTGCGGTTTCTGATGTTCCGCTCTTTTTAATGGAGTAAGATGGGTGCAGAATCCCATTTATTATTGATAACGGCGACCCGCCACCAATGGCATTAAATATATCAGCCGTATTTAGGTCAATAATGCTCATGGCATCTCCGGGCAATAAAAAACCCGCCGAAGCGGGTTGTAAGACTTATAATATCGAATAGGTACTAGTTGAAAACAACCAACCCGAGTGTAATATTCAGTTAATAAATTTTTCGCAGGGGCTCTTTCCAGTCGCTTCCTAGCCTAGATAGATTCCAGCATGATTCTGCCACGGAGGCTATCAGTGATCTATCTTGTGGGGATATGCCGGGTAAGTCTTGAATGTTGTTAATCAACGACTCTAATCCCACCCCCTTTTTTTGAGATAGTGCAGATTTTTCACACATATCCCTGACAACCATATCATACTCAGCCTGTTGATATGGATGAGACCCGACTGTTACTATATAGGAGTTTTTTAGAGAGTAATTGTAATTGCTTACTTCTAAATTCCTTTTACAATCAGGTTCGGTAAGGCATTTCTCCTCAGCAGCCTTTTCTTGTTCTCTTTTTTTCGACTCGAAATAGTCAATCCCTTGGTCGTGTTTATGTGCCCACGCATTGTAATAACATGACCCATCCCACCCACATGCGATGGCATCTGGAACTACAAGAATTTCTCCAGTCTCTTCCTTGTAGTGCTCCTTTAGCTTTTTAACTGTCCACTTTTCGCCATATCTGGTTTTATGCTCTTCGTTATCAAATGCTCTTTGCTGCTGCTGAGGAGTTGGCAGCGAAGCGCATCCAGATGTTAAAATTATAAAAACTGAGGCAATAGCTAATTTATTAATCCGCATGTCATCCATTTCCTGATATAAACGCACCGTTTGTTGAACTTCGACGAGCCTGCTGGATTATACCATCCATTAGCTGATCTACCGTCTGAGGGTTGGTATTTACCTCAACCTTTCCGATGTGAGTAGTGCTTGTCTGGCTATTGTCACTGCTTTGCGGTGCGTCAGGTATAGCCGAGAGTGCGGCCATTTGCGAGAGGTCGCTGCCGTAGTTCTTGGATACCCTGCCAACGTAATTTGCCGTTTCTGAATTCATGGTGTTTGGATTTGAACCTGCCTTAATCCACCTGTCCAGAGCTGTCGGACCAACGTTATAGGCCTTCAGAGCCAGGTCTACGTTTCCGCCATACCTGTTAATGAGCTGGTTGAGGTACTTTCTTGCCGCCTCTCTGGACTTGGCTGGGTCTCGCCTCTCATCCACCTGGCCATCTACCCTTAATCCCATGTCACGTGCCGTCCCTGACATAAACTGATATGGCCCTGTCGCTCCAGCGCGAGATACCGCATTAGGATTACCTCCGCTCTCAGCATGCATTACTGCATCCAGAAGGCGTTCCTCATCGTACGAGCCAGACCCTTTCATGGCGCCAAAAATATCTTTGTCTTTATTGGCCTTCCACAATTCCCATACAGGATTGCCCTTCAATTTTTCATCCAACCATGCAGGGGCATCTACTTCTGATTTGTTAAACCCGGAGAAGATATTGAAGTTATCAGTTACCTGCCCCCAGTCATGTATGGCATTTTTATTCCCCTGTAGCGCTGATGAAAACTGCCGCACCCATTTATCAGACTCCTTGAAGAAATCGATAACATTGCCGCCATTACTGCTCACCCACTGATTGAAGGTGTTCATGACGTCAATGATGTCAGGGCCGAAGGCAAGGAGCAGATTATTGCCAATACTCTCTGTTGACTGCCCGAGCCGAGTCATCATCTCATTCGCCTCGCGAGCCGTTTTTATCATCTGATCGTTAACGCTGGAGTTTTGAGAAAACTTTGACTGCTGGCTGTCCAGGCTGCCATTTAGAATTGATGGGAGAATACTTGAGTCAAGCCCCAGCATCTGCGCATACGTCTGAGCCTGCGATTTTGGCAGCTTTCTTAATGCCGCCTCCATGTTTTTGAACATCTCCTCAGGAGAGCCTGTCCCGATAATATTCACTCCCGCCTGAGCCTCAAGCCTGCGGATAGAAACTGTGGTTTCGTCAGGGTTCATCATCCCGGCATCGAACTGGTTTTGTGCGTTCTTCATCTTTCCAAGTGCACTAACCACAGAGTCACCGGAAGCTCCTGCTGATTGAGCAGCCTTTTTCCATCCATCCAGGCTTCTTGCAGACACATCGAGATTACTGGAGGCATTGCCCAAATCCACCAGGTTTTTCGTGGATGACTCAAATAGTCTGCGTGTGCCCTCAATTGATAGAGCCAGCCCAAGGAATTTGGCCGCTCCTGTTGCTACGCTACCGAATGCCTGCCCACCTTCCTTCCCAAATTCTTTCGCGCCCTTTGCTACGCCGTAAAATCCGCCACTCAGCAGACCGAAAGGTCGCTTGGTGTCTTCAGCGGTGCGCTTGACGCTTTGGCCCATTTTACCAACTTCAGTGCCAACCTTCTTGCTGCTGTCGGATGCTTCATCCATTGACCCTGTTACGGTCTTTTCTAAATCCTTCGCTCCCTGTTCTACCTTCTTCTTGCCAGAGATGAATTCATCGGCTTTTACCGTGACCTTGTATGCCAGCTCTTCAATAATCATCGGTCTTTACTCATGTGCAGCCGCCAGGCAGTTTGGTTATGCGCATCAACCGCGATCACTTCAAGCAGGTTGTACATATCCAGCAGGGAAAACTCGTTTTGCAGTTGCGCATACGTGGCTTTCCCTGAGCATATAACGGCGTTAATGCTGGCTGGAATATTGACAGTGGAGACTAACTTGCTTGGTGGTTCAGGCGTTTGAAGGCGCGGGAATTTCACCCGGCGGCGAGTGATAAAAAACTGAAGTTCAGTTCAAGAACCTTATCCTTTAGTTTGCGCAGCGTAGCTATCTCTTCAAAGTCGATTTTTTCAACGTCACGACTCACTTGCTGGCCTTCGTGCGTAATGACTGCTTTAACCGTCGACAGCAACTTGTCAGAGATATAACGCGATGTAGCAGCTGGTGCGGCAGCAAGAACAGACATACCAACGGTTGCCAGACCTGCGATACCCATCGAAACAACGTCGGCCGGCAGAGAGTTAAATTCACCTTGCCCCATGGCACGGTAGATTTCCTCTGAAAGCTCTTCTGCGTCCCAGGCTGACATCTCAGTAATCTGAAATTCTTTGCCTTTATCCCTACCATCCTCTGCAATGAATGTGATTATTTTTCTGCTCATTTTGCTGGGCTCGGTGTCACTGACTCAAAGTGGAATACAGCAGGCCGTGGCTGAAGTACACGCTTGCCCGGAGGAGTCTGCGTCCACGTGAACAGGACGCCATTTACAAAGTTATACTTCGTTTTTAGGGAGGGAATAATCAACGTTGCATTGCACGCAAACTTGCTGATAGCGGTGCGCTCCGCTGCGTACCACTTATCAATGAGCGTCCCGGCGTTAGATGTAGGCATGAGGTTGATAGTGAAATCCTGCGGGTTGAAGATGAAGCCAGCATGATACTTACCGTCTGCTGACATCATATCTTCAGCGTTCTGCAGCGCTCCGGCTTCAAACATGTCCTCTGCCGCATAGTCATCGACGTCAAACCCGCCAGGGTAAAACGATGGTACGACAATGCTTAGTTTGGAGTTGGCACTGGTAATGTCGATTGGCATCGTAAAATCCTTACAGAATGTTGGTTGAGGTCATGTTGATGCTTTGGATCAGCTGACCATCGACATAATAGAAAATAGCCCCATCGAGACTGCGCTCTGTTCGTGATGCGCCTGTCTGCTCAGGGATGAAGAAGTACCAGCCGTCTGTGTACAGTACGCTTGAAATATCTGAACCCACCGCATCATTCACGATGTTGATTTGAGCCTGATCCAAAGTCACGCCCGCACGAATGGCACCAAAATTTTTCGCAGTAGTGGCTACGTCAATCACTGCCGCTGAGATGGAGGCATACCCTGTTGGGTTGAACGCGTAAGAGGCATTGTTGGTGAACAGGTTTGCAAAGGCAGCGACCAGATTGGCATTAATCCATACCTGGCTAATGAAACTGTCCAGCCACAGGTATTTACCAGTGATCGCACCATCAGAGACGTACTGCTTCATCGTTTTGTTCTGACTGTATGCGCCATAGAAGTTATACCCGTTTGACTCCAGCGCGGCAGCGGCAGCGTTATCGCTAACATTCGGCGCAATTCCTGCAAAGGAACGAAACTTGTATGACACACGGCCATTAGTACGGCTGAAGTTCAGTGACGCGGAGTATGCCAGCGCCAGCACGGCATAAAGGTACGACCCATATACGGGAAACACATTCTCATAGCCGTTAGCGACAACGACACTCTGCTGGAATGTTGAGGCATTGTCTGCAACTGTCGCCGCTTCTGAATCGTCGTTATACACGTACCCATAACGGTTATCTGAAGCGCTCACCCAGGCACACAACTCTTCTTTCTGTTCATCGTCAAAATCGACAAGCGAAGCAGTAAGAACCCAATCCTGATTCTGATTAACAATGCCTTCCATCGTGTCGGTGATGCTTGTTGCGGCTGCGCCTGGTGATGTGGTGGCAGCCGTGGCCGCAGTAAGCTTGAGCGCCGTTGAAGCTGCACCTGGAACTGCGACTGAAACTTCGCTTGCTGCTCCTGTTGTAGCGGAACGAATGATGAAGCGGCTTTGCACCGGGAGCCAGTCAACTGTCACTCCACTGCCAAATGCTGCTGCAATGGCTGTTGCAGCATCAGTGAAGCTGGTCGCCGAAGCGAGATTAATGGATGTGCTGGTTTTTGATGCACCATCCAGGGTCAGGGTAATAGTTCCTGTAACTCCCAGTAGCGCTGAAATCTTCACCCCCTTGAAACTTCCTGAGAGTAACCACCCTTCTACCGCATATTCAGAAAGGCGCCCAAACAGGATGCCGCCTGGGCGCACGGTGGAATTGTCGTACCCGGACATATAAAGAGATGCCGCCAGATACTCTCGGCTTGTTGTTCCAAGCGCCAGACCGACATCCGATGCACTGGTGAACCCTGAAACCTTACCAACTGGCAGCAGCTCATTGTCGGAAAGCAGCAGCCCGTATACATCTAATGCTGTGCCTGCTGCATTTACTGTAGATGGCGTGATATTAAAATCGCGCCGTAATGGAATTTTGCTCATGTGGTCGCCTTATCAGCATTATTAACTGTGAATTTAGCCTGGTCGTAGTAGTCCTGTGGGGCATCTATAGTGATATGAACCTGAAGCGATACTGTGAGCATGTAACGCTCCTGCCACTGGTTTTCGGCGTTGATCATCGGTGCCTGAATTGCCTCAGTGCTGTAAAGCGGAGCAACGCGGGTATCTAACGCTTTGATGGCGTCATAGGCATATCCAGTGCGGAACAGAGTCTCCAGAGCGATAGCGCGGTCACCGGCATTGTCGCCGTAGATATCGATCTGAATATCGGCCTGCCTTACCTCGGTGAAGCCGATGGCACTCGTTGACTGACTGCCCGTGTCTTTGTTGATTTCACGACTAGTTGAAAGTCGTTTAAAACGCAATGGCGTCAGGATACAAAAAGCCCCCTTATCCATAGGCACCCGGTTAGCCTGAGCCTGTTCGCACGTTCCGATAAATGGCTCTGCAAAGTTAGCCAAGACATCAATCACGTTATCAACTGTCATGTCATTCATGGCGTCACCTGCAACTGAACCAACAACCGACACCAATCAGGCCAAAGTTCTAACGGTTCGATCACCAGCCATGTTTCGCTACCGATAACGAACAGGTCTCCACCAATGACCCTCTCGCGATTAGCCCCGTAAAAGTTGCCATCGACATGAATTGACTTAAGTAATCCTTGCAAATTCATGCCATCAACGTGTTTAAGGTCTTGTCCAGAAAGTGGCTGCAATTGAATGGTAATTGACTGGTCTGGTAAGTACTTCGGAACTTGTTTACGACCTGCGCCGACTTCAAACCCATCAGATACACGAACCGTTGCTGAAATAAATGGATTGATTTGACCAATGGCAGATTTAACTATCCGATGTAGGTTCAATGTTTCCCACCTCGTAATTGACGTCGCCGATCATGACCTTGGTATCAACCAGTGGCTTGGTGGATTGATTCCCGCGTTCCTTTCGTAACTCGATAGTCAGTGGCGCAAGCGCTGGCTCCATCAGTGTTGCAATGGACTCTTGTACGTCACCTTTAATCTGAGCCCCAACTACCTCCAGAACTTGAGATGTATCAATGCCAGCCCTAATTCCTCGCCCAACAGTTGCCGCCCATTCAACAGACTTCTCACTGATAGCATTTCGGAAGAATGGACGAGGAGACCTGTTTTTGCGCGGGTCTCCCCATTCATTATCTGCCGCTACCTGAGCAACACTTTCTCCGCCCGGATAAGTAGCACCGTCAACAAATCCAACCTTGACCTGTTTGGATTCGAGCGTCTTACCAACCTGCTCAAGGAAATTTAAAATCTTTCCAGCCATTTTTCAGCACCCCGGATAGTAGTTAGCCATGCGATATACTTTCGTCGCCTGCCAGAACTCCATGCCGTATTGGCTCTGCGTGTACCACATGTAGCGAAACTCAACCTGACCAGCATCAGAGGAAACGGAGACGCTTCCTTCTGACGCTGATGAGATGCGCCCCACCATTCCTGTGCCGCCATTACCGTTCGCATCTCCATATCGCACGGACGCCAAATGAGCCATAAGCAAATAGAGCAAACGCTCACGCTTTATGACGTCATCTACGAGGGAGAAATCAGAGTTGTTCAGGTAGTCGGTGGCTTGGTCAAACAGGAATGGCAGGGTTTCGTCAGTTACATTGGAAAACTCAGGGAACATGGCGCGGAACTTGGGGATATCCAGAACCACGATCGCCATGGGTTATTCCTCTTTGTCTTCCTTCACATCAGCAGTTTCTTTCGATGCCTGCTCAAGGCCGGTTTTGACACTGGTGCGCTCCAGCGTTGCATCCGCCAGGGACTTTTCATCAGAAACAGCGAACACGATGCCGTTTTTAATGAACTTCGAATCTTTATGATTCTTCTCGAAGGTTTCCCAAGCATCAGCAGGGACGTCTTTTGTCATGCCGAAGCCGTTAACCAGAGCGGACGAGTTAGCGCCCGCCAGCGTGATGACCAGATCGCCATGTCGGAATGACAAGCCGTTTGGCAACTTACAGCCGATTACGTACGTTGAAGATTTAGCCATTGCTTACACTCCCAGCATCTGAGCAAACAGGGTTGGCATCGTAACGACTGCGCCGTAAGTGGTGCCAGAGTGCTTCTGCTTCCAGCTTGATGTCATAGTGATAACCGGATGAGCACGCAGCTTTTCGCTATATGCGCAATAACCGGCATTCTGACCCTGAGCAGTTTCTACGAACATCTGAACCAACTCGCCAGCATCAGTGCTGTACTGAGGAGCGACTTCGATTCGAATGTTAGTGAACGTGTCTTTCACCATCTTCTCTACGGTGTTACCAAACACTTCGTTAGCGCGTTTGAAGTAAACGGAACTGGTTGGGCTCATCGCCAGAACCAGAGGAGAAGCCATATCTACGCCGTCACCCACCGCGCCGTTGTTACGCTCTACCAAATCGGCATACAGAGCCAGAACGTCGTTATAAATATCGACGACCTGCTTTGTAGGCCATGTAGTTGCGCCGCCGACAGTGGCCGGCGTGATTGGAGTTGGCAGGTCTGGGTCATTCAGGATGCCGTAATTCAGCAGGCCGGACACGCCGTAGAAGTAGAACTTGTTCTGCGCCTGATTGAGAGTCCACGCAGCAGCGCGTTGTTTCTCTGCGACGTATGGCAGCATTGCCAGACCATAACGCTCTTGTTCCAGCTCGCCATAAGTGACCATTGTCTGGTAGCGATATACCTGACGGTTTTCCCAATGGGAGGTCACTTGGTTAGCGCCTTGTTCGCTATAGTCGTCATACGCAACGACATCACCGGACTGCTCAATGCGCTGGATCATCATTGTGTCCTGAGCCCACGAGCCTTTTTTCTTCTCACCCAGAATATCTACTGCTTTCTGTTTGGCGAAGATGGTGCGCACGATTTCAGGGTCAACGAAGGTAGATACGATTGCCGGGATACCGCCGTTAGCTGGCAGTGATGGTTGCACATCGGCGTCCATTGCAAACTTGGTGACAGAAGGTGGCAAGAAAATGCCGCGCGATTCAGCTTCCGCTTTAAAGGCTGCGAAATCAGCCTGAGTCAGTTGAGGCATTATGCTTTGCTCCATGTAGAGATAATCAGTAAATCACCGATAGCAGCAGGACTTGCCACATACCAGTCAGTTTCAACTGCGCTGGAAATAGTCGCACCTGCAGCACCTGTTGCCAGCAGCCCTGTCGCCAGAACGGCAAACACTTTCTGACCCACTGTCGCCACGGTGGTTGAAATAGCCCAGAAATCACCACCAACTACCGGAGATGCTTCTCGTCCTGCTGGGATGGTCATGCTATTACCCTGCAGATAACCGATGGTGGCGTTCGCGTTGTTGTAGATGAAGCCAACAGGCTTGCCAGTACCGGTGTTATCCAGTCGCAGAGGGTTGGTAGAGTTACGCCATGCGAACCGAGCCATAATCAGGCCGCTTGTACCAGCCTGGAATGCGCCGGGGCCACCTGCTGCTGCAATGATTGGGCTGTTTGATGCAGGCTGACCAGCCTGACCGACGCCGGAATAAACGTTTACGCTCTTTTGGAATGACATATTATTTACCCTCGAAGAAGTCTTTCACGGCTGTGCGCGAGGTGTGATTGATAGGCGCGGAGTCGTTAGCCATCGCCGGGCGAGAATAAGCTTTGAATACTGACTGGAGCGCTGCCGATGGCAGAGTCTGGTGATCTGCACAACCTAAGTGTTTCAGGGCTGCACGATAGACTTCGTCGGCACTGTCACACGCCAAGTCACCTACAACTGGACGCACATCCCGCTCCGCTTGACGAAGCGCCACATGCTCTTCTCGAAGCTCTTTGCGCATTGCATCCATTGCTAAGCGGCTGTCGTTAGCCATCTTTTCTTTCTTGTCCTTGTCGCCTTCTTCGTCTTCGGCCTTTTTTTCTTTCTTGTCCTTGCCGTCGTCATCTTCATCATCAGCGCGGCGATCACGTTCACGGTCTTTGCGCTCACGCTCTTCGCGCTCTTTGACTTCTCTCTCTTCACGCTTCAGGCGTTCAGCTTCAGACTCGTTATCACGCTCGGCTTGTGTGGCGTCGTCTTTGATAACTTCATCAACTTTCTTTTCGATATCTTCAGGCTTCTCATCGTTTGCCAAATAAGGCTTGATGACCGCCATCAACTTTTCTTTCAGTGTCATTAGGATGTTTCCTGTTGGTTTGGAGTCATAAACAAACACGTCGGGGCCAGCCCGACCACTTGGCACGATTGCCACGTGATTACAAACGATGTCGCGCATAACTCCATCGTATGCCTCTCCCTCGTACTCGCCCGGCGTCATGTCGAGTCTGTAGCGGTAAGAGGATGAAATTTCTTTCTGGCGCTCAGTCTCTACGCCCATGATTGAATCAAGGTCGTGAATACCCAGCGAGTTGTAGAGGTATGGAAATTCGAACTTGGCGTCGGTGCCAGTTGAGCCAACAATCGCGTCCTTTGGTGGGCTAACCACCGAGAACGGCAGGTGCTGGTTTAATAGCGGCTTGTTATTGAAAGTTGGCGCGGCCTTTTTTAACTCTTCAGGGTCTCTGAAAAGTCGATATGCCTTATTAGGGTCAAGACCGAGCTTTTCGGAATCAGGGATTTCTTTGCCGTAGTAGATGCAGACATTCGCCTTGCTAATCGGCGTCTGCGCAACATGCATCATCCCGTCAGCGTCGTATCTGCGAACGCTCGCCTTATCAAAGGCAAACTTCACGTCTTTCATGTTTTTACCTTTCTTCAGGCAATAAAAAAGGCCGCCTTAGCGACCTGTTGTTTTGTTTTATTCAGAACGGCAATACCGGCTTCCATACGCAACCGCAGTTAGGTAGCTGCCCCGGCATGATGTACTCTCCATCAATCAAGCAACCCTCGGATAGCTTGAAGCGCCTGCGCTCTTTGCCAGCCTTCACGTGACTCTTGCGCGGTGCGTGTCCACCGCCGCTATGCACCCACTCACCCTCAACTATTCCTGCTGCTTGCTGCCTTGCAGATGAGAGCGCGCTGGTAGCTTTGCGTGTTTGGTCGCGAGCAATAAACTCAGCCCTGCGCCTCGTAATGCCGTGACGCTTACCGAAGCTTGCTTCTATCTCATCGGCAAGGGCCTTGCGGTCACCGCCTCGTGCTACGGCGCGATAAACGGTGCCTTCAACCTCTGTGAAGTATTTCTCAGGGATTGATCGGATGAGTGACACGTTTTCAGCAATGATGGCATCGACTTTTTCAGTCATTGCCGGAGTCCATTGCATCTTGATAGTTAGGTTATCGGCTCTGGCTGATGCCAGAAGTCCGCGATCAACCGCAGATTCTGTTTTCTTAACCAAGTCATCGGATAGCGGGGTGGCCTTGTTAATGAACCTATCCACCCACTTACGTGCCAGTGCATCGACAGCCTGCTTAACGATTTGTACAGGGTTGGCGTCCATTGCCACCTCAGGAGCTTCGGCAAGTGGATTGTCACGAAGTATCCGCACAATCTCGCTCTTAACCTCGTCGTTCATCTCGCGAATCTCAGCAAGCAACTCCCGCTGATACCACTTGATGTTTCCGGCGTTGTAGTTAATAGCTTTCAGGCTCTTCGTTTTCTTCCGGCTCATAGTCACCATCCAGCGTTTCGAAACCGGCGTTATCGATGCCTTTCAGTGCGGCACGGGCTTCTTCGGAGTTAACCAATTGACTGTCAGATGCAGTCGCAACCGTTCTAACTCGAATCTCGGCTATCTCAGCGCGCTCTTTCTCACTGATTTCATCCAGCGGGCGGAACTCGAAGTAGATGTCATCGTTAATCTCGCCGAACTCAGAGAGCTGAATCAGCTTGAAGATGTTCTCCAGAGGCTTGCGCATCTCACCGTCTTGATAGCCTGATACTGTTTCGTGCCACGTTGCTAGCTCGGAGTCACCGGAAGCATTAAGGCCCGCAGGAGCGTTACCCAGAAGCTTAAGGTTGGTGATTCGAGCAGGCATACATAGCTGGTCTTGGTAGTTTGACAGGAGGCTTGACAGCTCACTCAGCGAAGTCTGCATGTGAGTAAGCTCTTCTTCTTTGTCGTATGCCCATATACCGAAGTTGTCTTGGTACTGGGTGAAGAGCCTGATGCGTTTATCGAACTCCCCTGGTTCCGCAAGCCGAGCATCCATGTCAGTTTTAAGGCCACGCATTCTCAGCGTTCGCAGAAGCTTAATCACGTTCTTCTTGGCATCTCGCCAGTCAGTGACGTAATCCTCCATCAACTGCGTTAGCGATAGCCCCCCGAAGTTGTACGAAGGCTTCAGAATGTCTGGCACCGGTCGGCTGACGATATCCATGAATCTGGACTCGTGAACGGTGTCGCCCATTACAAACCAAGCTTGAGGCTTGTAGAAACCCTCCTGTAGAGGCCAGCGAGTGTTGTACATCGCAGGATAAACCCACGTCGGGTCAACCACTCTCAGCCCCTTGAGCGAGCCCTCAGGTATCTTTCTCGGGTCGAGGAAGAGCGGCTTACTTAGCTCTTCACCGATAGCACCTGTGTCGATGTAGATGTGAGCAACCCCGAACATGGAGTCTTGGCGCACAGCTTCGTGCATCAAACGCTTCACATCGTACTTCTCTAGGGCCCGCTCCATCAGATTGATATCTGGGTCGTGATCTCCTTCCTTGCGGCTCTTAACCTCAATCCAGTTACGCGTCATTTCATCAGCGAACACGTTGTGCATGTTCGAGTATTCGACCTGCTGAGACATCGCCGCCAGTGCTGGGTATCCGCGAAAACCTGAATACTCTGTTCCCGCATACATGGCGTTAATCACCTCGTAAGGGGTGGCGTCCATGGCGAAGGTGGCTTTCTCTCTCCCTTGCGGGATGACTCCGGGCAATGGCTGGTATGTCTCGAACTGCGCCATCGGTGCTGCGTCATTTGCGACGGATGCCCTCTGAAGGTGCGCTTCGGTAATCTTTGCTGGCTCCCGTCGAGGTGCTTGAGATGCCTGTTTACGTCTGGTCATTGAAGTATCTCGTCAGGGATTTGGAATGGCTTGTGCGCAGGAGCGAAGGCCATGATTAGCGAGTCAGCCATGTTTGGTGACGGTATGCCGCGCTTCTTCATGTCTTTCTTGCTCTCTACTTTCACGCGACCGTTGTTGTCGTAGTCAACCCATGGGCGTGACAACTCAGCCTTGAGGTATTCAAGTTGTTTGATGTCAGAGCTGAGGCTGATTAACTGGTCGTCGGAGAACTGCTTGATGAACTCTTTGTCATCGGGATTGGATTCGAGGTGCTTTATGCAGCGCCACGTATTGAAGAACCTGTCACGCACTCCCCACCATGCTTGGGCCTTGATGTTTGAGAACATGTCTTTATTGGTCTTCCCGTCGGCATATTTAGCGTCTGGCTTGAATACTGCGGCACCGGCATTGAAGCCACTTGATGGAATCTTGCACACGCGCTTCAGATGAGCTTTGACGCCCGCGCCAACACCAATGGAGTCGTAAACTATCTCTCCGGCACTAATGCTCTCTGCGTAGTTCTTAACGCGGTCGGAGGAGGTGATCACATCACCCTTATTCCACTGCTGGCAATCCAGAACGATTGAACCATGGGCCAGTGTGGTTGCGTTGCTATCCTCTCCTTCGTCTGCCACGTCGAACCCAACACGCTTACGCCCTGATGCTGCAAAGCCAATTCTCAGGTGCGCATCGATAGCAGCAGCAATCCACGACGGCTTGATGATTGCCATGTCACTGTCAGCAACTGGCTCACCCTCCCAGATATGCAGGTAGAGGTCGTAATCACGCTCTTTGCACTCAGCCATTTGCGCGGGTAAAGGTGACTCATGGAAAAAGGGGTTGTTGTTGTAGTTCGCCTTTAGCACAACTGCGCCAGCAGGTGGTTTAACGATAAATCTCTGATACGTGTCATCGAGAATGTTCTTGGGGTTAAAGCTCACCCAAATCTCTGAGTGCTTATCGCCACGAATGGACGGGATGAGAACATCCCATGAATCCTTGGTTACCGCCTCAGCCTCCTCTACCCAGCAAATACCAACGCCCTGTATGGATTTAATTTTTGTGACGTTGTTCTTTATGCCAGAAAATACAAAGCTAGCCCCTGTTGCCAGGTGAATGATTGTGTTTTTCTGAATTTCGAATTCTGAGGAGTAACCTAGGCGGTCGATAGTCTCACACAGTAATTTATGAACTGAGTCGCTGATAGAGCCCTGAAATTCGCGTGTGCATAAAATTACCGTGTTAATGCGTCGTGAAACTTCTACTGCTAATTCTGCAAAGAAATATGACTTACCACTTCCACGTCCGCCGTAAGCTATTTTGTATGGCGCGCTCTCGGCGAATGGCCTGAAATGTGGATTAGCCATCGAAAATGTCCTTGATAGATTTATGCTCGACTTTAATTCCACCGTGCAGCTCGACAATAACTTTATCCAAACCAGTCAACTTTGCTTTGCCCATTGTGGCTGCCACGGCTGCTGATGATTGTGGCGTCTCTGCTGTTAATGCAGACTGGCGAGCTTCTTCTAATTCTTTAATCAGAGAGTCAACAGTTACGTTGTGGCGTTGCTTAATCTCACCCTGCAATTCGGCAATCCTTGCCGCAATCTTGCCGTTGTCGAGCTGTTCTTTGGCTTTCCGGTTAATGGTTTCAGGCTTCATCTTGTCAGCAGCATACGCCGTCCGATATGCCTCAGAAGCATTACCCGTTTCGATGTATGCCTGACAGAAGGTTTCTTGTTTCTGAGTCAGGCTTGCCATTGTTATTTCTCGTCTGCATAAATTGGAGTGATGTTAAAACCCGCGATGCCCGATGTGTTCAGTGCTTTTAGTTGAACTCCCGATTTATCTCTGAGAATGAGAAACCCATTGTTGAACTCTGGCTCTGGGACTCTCTGATAACCCTTAATGCCTTCGCCTCCATTACAAACTATGTTTTGGGTAAAGACATCAACTAGCCAACAACCGATTACTTTTCTCATTTTCAGCACACTCCACTTTTCTCTCCCGAAGGATTTCTGATCCAACGAGATATTGCTCTGCATTACATCAACCCAGCGGTACGTGCTTTTGCTAGGAGTGCGTTAAAGTCTGCCAGTATGCCGGCAACGTCGGTAGCCGTTGAGTCTGCCTGAGCTGCCATTTTCTTTACGCCACCATTTACTGATGTAGTTGCTGCTGGCAATGTGTATGGAGTTCCTGCACCGATAGCCGCTCGTGCAGCTGCGGCATCTGCCGCAGTCAATACTGATTTCCCCACCGTGGTGGCATCAGTGATTTGGCTTGAGGTTATATCACCACCTCCACTAACATCCGCCAAAGTGGCTACCACTACCGCCTTTCCTGATTGTCCAATTACTCGTTCTGTCATGTAGTGATCCTCATTGGTGGATAAGTCATTATCTAGCCTACTCGCAAATGGGCCTCGTAATGCTCACCGAAAGCCGTTGTGAAAGTGGCTCTCAAATGTGTTCTTGAATCACATTAAGCAGCCTTACCTTCCATCAGTGAAACCATGTCCGGGTCCATTTGTTCCAGCAGGTTCTCGCGAGTGCCGTTAAGCATTCTCTTACGCCCACCCACTCCCCATTGGTTCATCTTGCGGGCGCAGGCGCTAACCTCTTTAGTCTCATTGGCGATCAAAAGGTCGAGTCGGTTAAGGCGAGTCATATTGCCAATGCCATTAAGCACGGCTTCACGGAAAGTGTTGTAGACACGAATTTCGAACTTTGGACTTAGCCAGGCGGCATAGCGAATGGCAATCAACTCCAGACCCCAAACACCGGATTGCAGGCCGCCTTTGACTGCCTTTACCGAAGCTACATTTGTAGCTTCGCTCAATTCCGCTGCAAACCGCTTAATCTGCGCGCTCTTAATGAAGTTGCCGGGGCGCTGGGACTCAGTCGCCTCTCCTTTAAGTACTGCGGCAGCATGAAGGTCATTGAGGCTGTATCTACCATCACTGTCCACCCTGACAGATACGCCGTTTACGATCACTGTTGGATGTGTCATTGCGTTTTACCTTACTTTGAGATGAACCTTTGCCGCACAGGAAATCAGCCAACCGAAGGCTCGCCAGCACTAGACTGACTTCCTCAAAGGCTCATTTCAAAGGGATAGGATTCGGTTTGGTGAGAAGCGCATTGCGGTGCGCGGAGGTTTTACTGCGGGTATAAAAAAGCCCGACCGAAGTCAGGCTCTGTTTTCGTCAATCTTGCTTATTGCTCTCAGCTTGCCGTTGCACTCGTCGAGTGAGTCGAGCAATTGGAAGTTAAGCAGCACGCTGTCGCCGTATGTCATGCCCTTGGGGATGTCAGGTATAGGGCATTCACTTAGCAGGCTGGCTGGTATTGGAAGGTGAGGCGTCGGCACCGTTGCGTACTGAATCTGCTTGCTGGCGCAGCCGCTCAACAACATCATCAGGCACAAGGACAACGCTGGGCTTACTGTCACGAAGCGCTTGTTTGACTTCATTCTGCAACCCCTGCTGTTTCATCTCTGCTGCGGCGCGGCGTTTTGTTTCCGCTGCGACAATCTGGTTTTGTTCACCTACCCGGTCAGCCAGATTCTTAATCGTGGCGGACAGGTCGTTATTCTTACTGAGCAGCTCTGTTGTCAGCTCTCTCAACTTCTCATTGCGGTTGGTCAGGTTCTGATTGTCATAACCCAGCTTTGCAATAAAACCGATGATAATAACGGTGAAGATAACCGGAATGAGGATTTTCAGTGCGTTCAGGCTTGGCATAGAACACTCTCCGCAATCTTTGTTCTGGCTTTGCGATCATCGAGCCCGTTAGTTCCGCCATTGATACGCTTTGTCAGCCCAACTACATCACCTGCGTCAGCGAACTGATTGCAGTTATTGGCTTTCCAGAACCATCCGGCAGAACGGGCCGCATTGGAATCGGTCAGCAGTAATTCAGGATGATTCACCAGGTCGATACCAAGTGCCTTTCCGCATGCTGCATAGTTATCGCGGAACGTGACCTGCTTCAGTCCACGCCCACGATATTTCCAGCCATCACCGCTCAGGTTGTTGCCGTATCGGCCACCGTAGACCAGGTTGGCGATAGCCATCTGCCGTTCAGGTGATAACGCAAGTTCGCCAGGCTTACGTCCTAACTGCTCGCGCTGTGCCGCTGTCAATCTGGCACCGAAGATAGCCAGGCCTGCAACTGAGTAATTGAAGCTCTCACTGATGCCAGTGAAGCCACCGGACTCTGTGCCGTCCTGTGCAATAAAGTGAGCTTGACGCTTCGGTGTGTCGATGCCGAATTCCTTCATTGCGTCCGTAACTGGATCGAACCATTTATCAGCCAGAGACTGAGTAATATTCGCAGCGCGTCTGAACTGGTCTTTAGTCATTACCTGATACTCCGATATCGCCAGAGGCTTTCTGAAGAAAGCGTTTTTCCAGCGCCTTAATGAGCGATGAGCCTGACCAGCCAGCCATCCCGCAAATAGCACCAGTTACTTCCTGCGGCCACTTCCAGTACGTGGCAAGCAGCATCATCAGGAACCCGGCGAATATTGATACAATTAATTGAAGGCACAGAGTGCGCCAACTGAAGGAATCACCACTCAGCACCTTATATGCATATGAAGCAACCGCGCCGAGAAAGGTCATGCCCAGCGCAATCAGCGTGGCAATAAAGCCCGGATCGGTTTTGTAAGGCATACGTTTCATTTCCACCCCCGCATAGGGGACTTGTCCAAATAGGAATTGTCTAAAAGATATACTGAACAAGTCCGGGTAAACTTCATCTTGTCGATAGAAGAAGCTCCGCCTTGTGCCGGGGTAGTCACCGAATAATCCGCCAATGTGCGGATTTTTTTGTTTAAAGTGCGCCGCATCGAGCGTCAGGTATATGTGATGTTGTTTCGATGGGCGCAAATGCAAAAGGCCGCTCTATGGCGACCTTTGGAGTTTGGATGCAAAAAAGCCCCGGCGATTAACCGGGGCTTTCTTCTAGTCACCGTAACATCTTCACGGATTTCTAGTGTTAGAAGACTATATCCGCAGTTTCGGGAAAAGTAAATAGCTCACGATAAATTAATGAGCTATTTCTTATTGCACTATGCAGTTACTTTTCTTAATGCGCTATTCGCCCATGACTCCTCTATCTCCAGCTTTACGATAAGGCTGTCATA
The DNA here is from genome assembly GCF_013074405.1 of Erwinia sp. JH02. Taxonomy (NCBI): domain Bacteria; kingdom Pseudomonadati; phylum Pseudomonadota; class Gammaproteobacteria; order Enterobacterales; family Erwiniaceae; genus Erwinia; species Erwinia sp. JH02. The sequence continues at coordinate 273,358 of NZ_JABANZ010000003.1, read as the reverse complement.
AAACGGCTTAACGGACTTCTTCCAGGTGTCGAGGGATAAAATATCCGTCACTTCGCATACTGCTCGGTGAGCCTCAGTTGAAGGGATTCGCTCGAACCCCCTATTGCCGCAGCGCTTGCAATCAGCAATCACCGGCACACCCTGCTCTTCGGTTAGTTTGCGGTTAACTGCCTTTCCCCGGCCATTGCAATCACTGCACGCCGCAGACACCACGCCCTTCCCTTTGCAGGCGCCACACCGTACACGCACTTGCTCTCTGACCTCTCGGCGGCTTGGCCTACTGAAGAGCGACTTCATCGTCACCACTTCTGCATCAATGAACCCTGTCGCCTGGCAGCATTCGCACGGCTTCTTACTGGCCGCACTCCGGCAATAATCCATGTACGCATAACTTGCGAGTATTTGCATAACCGCTGGTTTAATATCAGCGTCGAGTTTGCGTAAGGCTGCAACCTTATCGCAGGTTTTCAATGCATGTTCAGTTAACAGGGCTACGGCGCGTCGGGCGTCGTACTCGCTTACCCCTACCCTTCCCATAAAAGCGCTAAACCCCATCGGTGCGAGTGACTGCACCATGCCCATTGCTGCCATCTGGTCAGTGCCAGTGAGTGCATCTGATGCGGTGGCACGTGGAGAGTCTGTGTATTGCGTTGACTTCGGGAAGTGGTACTTCACGGTTGATTCAAGGCTCATGCTGCTCTCCTGAGTATGTGGCTGGGGTTCTGCAAAATTCGGTAGTCGTACATGAACGATGATTTACTGCGGAACATTCGAAGTAATTGCCATCTTCGGCGCAGGGAATTTGTCATGCTGCACACTCCATTTGCCGCTTACGCAGCTTTTCGTAATGACGGGCCCGCCGCGTGAATATAGATTTCACACGCTTCAGGTAGTCGATGGTGAATTTTCGTGGTGTGTTGTCGGATTCAATGCGCTCTACCAGGGCGATGCCGATTCGCTCGATAAGCCGGATCCGATATTCCACAGCATTGCCGCTTAACTGACGATTGCACCGGGTACAAGCTGAGTGGACGTTAAAAACATTGAATTTAAGATGGGACGCCGCGCCGCGTGAACGATAGTGACTGGCATCTACTGCGCTGCCGGTAGTGTAATTCCCTCTGTGCTGAAGCGCTCCGCCACAACTCACGCAAGGCCTGTAATAATCACGCCATCTGATATAGCGATTAAAAGCCGCCTGAGCCTCTTTCTGCCACTCTGCAATGCCCTTTAACCTTTCCCTTCTTTCTCGTAAATCATCGCGCTGTAGCTTCTCCTGCTTGCGAATTTCTCGTGCACTTTTCTCTGCTGTTTGCTTCTTAGCAAAGGCCATAGCGCATGGAATTTCATTGCAGGTTTTTTGTGTGGATGACCAGGGGAGGTATTCATTGGAGCAGATGGGGCATTTTTTCGGCTTACGGGGTTTCGGTTTTTTGATGACTGTCGCCATCTTCCCTCCTCACTGTTTCGATAACTTCATAGCCAATCATCATGTAGAGCGAGTCGCAGTCGTCGCACACCCAGGTTTCATCGGGTGACAGTGCAAGGCCGCAGTCGGAGCACACTCTATCCGTTGGTTGATTCATCTCGGTCGCCTCATGCGATTCCACTTGGCCTGCAAAATCCCGAATACATAATCGAATGTTTTCACCTGGCTGGCATGGGGTGTCGGTTTTCTCTTACTGCGGGTTCTGGCGGTGGGGGTAAATATCAGGGAGTCGATGGTTTTCTGTGTCGGTGAGACTTTCTGTCTACTCATTTTCGCACCGCCTGAAGGCATTTTTCGAATGCCGCCATTGCCTGGCTGACACCAAAACCGCAGGGTAAATCAGTCTTTTTGTAGAGCACCTTTCCGAGCCTTTCCGGATCGTCTTTCTTGATAATTAACCCGTCCCTGGTCATGGTTGCCAGAGTCACTCGGGTATATGGCCTGGGTAGTCCGGCCTGCTCTGCTATCTCGCTCGACGTCATCCACTGACCGGATGATAAAAGGTCGATGATTGCTATCTGCATTTTGCTCATGCTACTTTCTCCGCTGAGGTTTTTTCTGCCACGCCGGGGAACAGGTCGAATGCGCGATCGCACTGGTTGCCCCACATATCCCACCCCTGCACGCTGTCACGACTGAACAGCTCGCAGCGCGTCACATCGCCCAACAACCTGACCAGCAGATCGCGAAACTCAGGCGGCTTAGCGCTGTGCCCCATACGCGGCGCGGTAACGTGCTGGCATATTGATGCATCCAGACGCTCAGGCAGTTTTCCGCGTACAGCAAAAAGACAGTCCTCGCTGTTGGCCCGCGTCATGTGACCCATGCCGATTGCACTGTTGCCCTTGTGCTTATTGGTCTTGTGCCAGGTGAATCCCTTCATAGTCATCAGGCGGAAACCCCAGGCATCCATCACCTTCAGCGCTTCCATTGGTTGGGTCGGCACCCACCACATCGCCAGCAGGCAATTATCAGCCGCTAAATCCCATGCCGGTAGACGACAGATTTCAGGGATTGTCATGGTCTGGTATTTGTGTCCTGCGCCACGCTCTCCATCTTTGGCTTTATCGCGGTACGTCCATGGTGGATCTGCATAAATCAGGGTGTATTTTTCCATCACGCCACCTGCTTTTGTCTGAGTTGGTTATATTCGCTGTCATTTGGCACCGTCAGTCGGCACCCGATATTCAGCGCCCATTGCTCCACCTGAGTGAGGTAGTGATGCATGTCGCCTGTATCGAGGTCGGCTGTATGCCGAAGCGTTTGTACCTGGGTTCGTTCGCCTGTCTTCACATTCACCATTTCACGCGCTTCATATCCCAGGAATGTGTTTTTCATCGCCTCTTTTACCCACTCTGGAGACGCAAAAGACTTGCCGCGCTTGATGAGATAAGCGCTGAGTTCTGCGTACCACATGTGCTGAAGGGAGTTCTGAGGGATGCTGCGCTGGTCACGCCATTCTGAGAATTTGATGCGGTATTTTTTGCCGGAGGAAACGAGGTCGAAGATAAGCTTAGTGAACTGGCCGAGGGTTGTTTTGTGCAAACAGAAGTCCTGCACGGTTACCTCCCCTCTAGGGTCTCCACGTAGTCATAGAGATTGTCAGCTGCCGCGCTGATTAACAGGTCAATCGCCTGCTCACTGTGGCCGCCACTGCGAATCATCGTCAGAGCTACGAGCAATGCCTCACGTGATTCGATTACAGGCTGATGCCGTGGTTTGAATGGGATGATTTCTGCTGTCATGATGACTCCCCTTTTATGCTAAGGCCTGCGGCTATGATTGCCTCTTCGCAATATTCAATGCCGTAGTTATGCCCGCGGTCGTAATCATCCTCTACCATAACCCTCTCTGGCAGCGTCACCTCAATCGTTGCGCGTGATGCCTCCCATGCCTGCCACGCTGTATCAGTTGCGAAGTCGTTATAGTCGCCATCATTGCTACGTTCGAAATCAAAGCCAGAAGTAGCGCACCACATCTCAAACTGCGCTCGACTATCCATTCTTCACCTCCAGAATTAAAATTTCACGATACTCACGGGTGCATAGGCCTGCCCTAACACTGGAAAACCAACAAAGCAATTTTCTCCCATCCGGCATTATGGCTTTCCACATCTTTCCTGGGTAAACACCTGAAGGAATTGATCGAGAGTAGTCAGCGAGAGAGTCGAAATCTCTCCGATTCATAACTGCATGGGTATCATCAACCAGAATGTTTTCACGCCGAGGCTGTTGCCAATAACGCCCTAATTCATGGGTTATTTCTGGAATTATGTTGTCATCTGAAGAACTAGGAACCTGACTGATTGTTGGTTGTGGTATGGAAATATCCATCACGCTTTCCTCCCCGCCCAGCGCCAAAAAATAAGGGCCGCGATAATCAGCAGCCCCGATATGATGATTTCTGTTGTGTAGATTTCTTTCATCGCCACCACCACTCAATGCATAAGTGCCAAATCCAGAATGAGCGGAAAGGCCCGTTATGGTAGAAGTGGTGATAGCCCCAGTCAGTGCGTTTCTGCCATGAGATAGACAACCACCAACCTCCACATCTTCCCGGCAATGCAATTCTCACTGTTCATCTCCTTGCATCATCAGGAATACGATCATCGCGCTACGCAGCGGATTTGTGCTTACATCGGCAATGGCATGGTCGAATGCTTGAGCCATCCACTTATCACCTTTCGAAGCAGGCATAAGTGTGATTCTGTTACCCATGATAATCGGCCAGGCGTCTGCGGCGTTGTTGCAGAAATCGAACCATTGATAGTTGATAATCGGCCAGGCGTCTGTGTTGTGGGCGTAACCAAGCGGCTTGATTCCTGACTTTATTGCCAGTACCCGCTTATTAATTTCGAAATCTGACAGTTTGCTGTAGTCCATCAGGATGCCTCCCCTTCGTTTACGGCAGCAGCAATCATGCGGTCAACGCTTGCCAGTCTCTGAGCAAACTCCCTCTCCATCTGCCGACGCATCGCCTTCAGAGCTTTTTCTTTTGTGCTGTACTGCTCAATGCCACGCTGAGAGCCGTAAGGTGGACGCTTACCACCTACAACACGGCCATCGCCATGGCTTATGCTTCCTGACCATGACAGGTACACTCTTTCACTGTGGTAATTAACACTCCAGCCATTAACATACCCATCAGATGGTCCCGGTTTCGGTACGTCCCTTTCGGTTTCGTAGTCTGACCAGCGGAGTGCGCGGTTTACTTCTGCCTCTGCAATCGCCGCATCAAATGCCGCCTGCTCTTTTTTGTTCATTGCCATGTTACTTACCCCCTCTGGCTGGCTGGCCGGCCCCGATAATGCGGAGCACCTTTTCCATTTCTCGCTGCATGATTGCGTGTAGCACCCGGTCACGGCGGTATTTGCACGCCTCTGGCTTGTTGTCTCGCTTCTCAATCCACGACAATGACGATGCCTTGTAGTACCGCATCATCAGGCGGTGGCTTTGTTCCATGTCGCGATGTATTAGCTGCTGTGCTGTTGTCATGATTTCACCTGCTTGCGGAGGCCAAGCTTGCTTCGAAGCGCTGCGATTTTATCCAGTCCAGCATCGTTCGTGACTGGGATGTGCAGCTTTGGAATCTGCACCACTGGCGCGGGGATCGGCTCTCCTGACTCAATCCGGCGCGACATTGCCCGCAACTCCTTCGCACAGCGCTTTCGCACTTCAGCAGCGTTCAGGTTCTGAGACATCATCTCGGAGTAAATCCGGGTCACCATCCAGTAAGCGGCGTTGCTGGTCCAGGGGAAGGCCTCCGGGGTTGTGAACAATCCACGGCGTGCGCTGTAATCCTTCACCAGGTCGAACAACTCTTCGGCGTCAGGCAGGCCAAACTTGACCACTTCACCCTGACGGCACCAGGCAACAAACTGGCCGGGTGACGGGAGAAACGGCGTCTCCTGCTGGCGGGCGATCTTCATCCCGGCGTTAACCTGGTCGATTGTCGTGATGCCGTTTTCAGCAAAGGCCATCACCCACTGTCGGCGCAACTCGTTAAGCTCTTCCTGAGATTTATTGCCTGCCATCATTGCCGGAAACGCACCGTTCAACTGCCTGAACAGTTCATTGATGATTTGAGCCACCTGTGCGGGCACCTGCGGAGACTTCTGCTCCCCGGCATACATCTGCTGCAAAGATTTGCCATCGCGCTGCTGGATGGCTGTGACGACGTTTCTCATATCGTGACCCCATTTATCCAATCGGTGTTATTCAGGTCTAAAACAGGCTTGCCAGTGGCGGTGCCTGATTTGGCCTTGTCGCGCTTGATAACCAGCTGTGACCACTTCTCGCGTAGCTTTCCAGGGCAAAGCACGTTACCGCACCAGAAGCTATCCTGACTGGCCCACTTGAACAGCAGGCACATGTCGCGGTGGTCGCGTCCGTCTTTCTCTCGCATCAGCCGGATGTCGTTTGCCCATCCTGCAAAAGCGGGCTTTCTTGCAGAGGGTTCGATTGACTTAACGACATCGAACATCCACTCGGCTGCTTTGAGGTCGTCAGCAGTTCCCCACTTGTTGCCGTTCTGAATGCCTGCTTCTGCTCGAATTACTGGAAGACGTTTGCGGGGCTTGTCAGAGGATTCGTTAGAATTCTCGGACGAAGGGTTTTTATTAGTATTGTTTTTATATTCTTGTTCATGATGCGCGGCTTTATGCTCGGTGTTATGCGCGGGGGCAACCTCCGAAGCCTTGCTATCACTGGTTTTGTTATGCTCGGCCATATGCGCGGAGTTATGCGCGGGGGTATCGTTCATTTTTTCAGCATATTCGGTGTAATTTATCACGGTAATCACCGTGCCTTTTCGCCGCTCTGCATGAACAGAAATCATCCCTTCTTTCTCGAAAAAACTGAGCATCCTTTCAACTGCATGGCGGCTTGTTGGGTCACCATTTCTGTCGCACAGTTCCAGCCCTAAATCCGCTGAGGTTGTCACCAGTTGCCCGGTATCCAGCGGCCATCTGTGGCCCTTGAAATTAGCCGTGTATGGCTTCCTGGCTGCGGCAAAAAGGATGTTTTCCCATAGAGTGCGAAGAAAAACATCTTTAGCCCAAGGCTTCTTTTTGACGCTCCGGTACAACGGGATGTAACCATTTTTCTGGTTCTCCATCCTGTTGCTCCTGAGATGCCTTTCGGCATTGAGATCGTAAACTCTTGCTGTACTCATGCCGCCCGCTCCTGAACCTGTTGAGCCGCCCACAGCCCGGCGATCCACTGGATACCTTTAGGCGTGAACTTGTTCTGTGTGAATGCGTGACCGTTCACCTGGTTCTCTCCGGTTTTCACCGTGAAGCGACCAGCATCAATATGCTGTGCATAGGGGGTTAACTTACCCGCCAGCGTGTACATGATGTCGTGGTTAAGCAGGAACTGACGGAAGGTGTTCTCTTTGATGTGAAGCAGTTTGCAGGTCTCGCGGAACCCGAGCGATCCGGTTGCGTTAACGTAGCTGTCAACGAACTGAACCTTTGGTGCGGCGATAGCAAGCTGACTCTCAAGTTGCTGCTTCTCTTCAGCGAGGTCAGCGGCAAGCCTGAGCGCTTCAGGTAACGTTTGGGGCAAAGCAGGAGGCTGATTACCTTCCAGTTCATGAAGGCGCTTGATCACCTTCATGCGCAGCATGGCGTTGTACCCGGTCACCAGACATTCGGTGTGTTCGCGGTCGAGAGCATACTCACGGTACTGCTGGCCGTTTTGGGGGTGCACCCAAATCTGGAGACACCCCTCAGCTGACTCATTGAGCTGATCCAGCATAACTTCGATATCACGCATTACGTGGGCGTGTTGTTTCCCGGTCAGTTCTGCAATCTCGCGGCTGGTCATTGTCAGGCATTTGCCTGTAGTGATTATTCCTGGCATACTTATCTCCAGACATTGTTAGAAGTACATCGTCATTTGAGAATCCTCAGTTGTTCGCGCAGCCGGGGATTTTTGCTTTTTCGGCATAGCAGCTTCTACAGCCTGCCGCGCCACTTCTCTTATCAGGCTCGTTTCCCACACCTTCTCCAGCAGCACAAATACCGTTGCCATATCGCGCAGGTTTAAGCGGCTTACCTTCGATTCGTGCCATCCAGCCTCATCAGCCAGAATTCGCTGCCCTTTAACCGTCAGGCGTGAACGCAACTCCGTTTCTACCTGGTTGATTAACTTGCTGTTGCTTGCATGTTCCATCGTTAATACTTGTCCTTGTTGATTAGTTAGTTACGTGTGAAACCAGTGGGGTTCCACGTTGTGCTCCTGCGGTTAGACGGGAGCGGCTTCAGAGTTTTAAAGAGCGGTGTTGCTTATGCTGCTGTTTTAGTGCTAGGGAAAGGTCGGTGCTCTTCTGCTTCAATCTTTCCGTTAGCTAGTGTGGTAATGAAAATTTTTCGACCTACCCGCACTGCTTTACTAATTGCCGTCTGGTGAACACCTATCGCGTCAGCCGCTTTAGCTTGTCCGTTTTGTTTGACGTAATCAGCGAGTGGAATCTTTTCCATCGGTCTTCTCCGGTTGTTTGCTGATGGTTCAATAATACTCTAAGTATTAAAAATATCAATACTTGCGGTATTTCATTTTTCAATAGCACAGGTATTAGAATCAGGTGATGGAAAAGAAGAAGTCACTGACGCCAGAACAGCTCGCAGACGCCCAGCAGCTAAAAGCTTTGTACGAGTCAAAAAAGAAATCACTGAATGTCACTCAGCAGCAGATTGCTGACCTTTTGGATATCACCCAGGGTGCTGTAGGGCATTACCTGAATGGGCGTAATGCCCTTAATGTCTCAGTAGCATCAGCTTTCGCTAACAAGCTTGGTGTTTCGATTGCTGAGTTCAGCCCGACCTTGGCAAAGGAAGCATCTAGCTACGCCTCAGCGTCAGATGCCAACGTTAGCTTTGTCAGGGATTACAAGAAGGGAGATAAGTATCCGGTGATTAGCTGGGTGAGTGCCGGAGCTTGGGCGGAGGCGGTAGAGCCTTACACGATGGAAGAGATAAGTGAGTGGTATGAGTCTGATGCTCACGTCGAGGGGAATGCCTTTTGGTTGCGGGTAAAAGGAGACTCTATGACATCCCCTGTAGGCATGAGCATTCCCGAGGGCATGCTTGTATTGGTAGATACAGGCAGAGAGGCAAAGAATGGCAGCCTTGTTATCGCGAAGCTAACGGATGCCAACGAGGCTACGTTTAAAAAACTTGTGATTGATGAGGGTATGGGTCAGCGTTACCTTCAGCCATTAAACCCCAATCAAACCAGATTCCAAATTGATGGTAATTGCAAAATTATAGGCGTTGCTATCGAAACAATGATGAGGCTAATTTAGGGAGGTTGCTATGGATGAAGGAAGAGGATTGATTGGGTTTGCGGGTCTGACGGATTGGTGGGATTACGTTCTTAGCCCAAGCGATAGAGCTGCTATCAGTCAGGGTTATCACCCCCTCGGGGGCGGTGATAATCTAGATTCTGGCTACACAGAAAGATATGATTCTAAAGGAAAGCTTTCATCTCAGATAAGCATATTCAATTCCCTGATTCATACCGATTGCCCATATGAAGTAAAAAAGAAGATCGCCGATAAAGCCCTAGAAATTGCATCAAGCGGCGGTCAAAACGCCATAGACTTGCATTTCCTTTTTCACTCAATAATCGCCTTTGAGTACAAGCAGAGAGACTTAGACCCCGGGGCATTGGGCCGAGCTATAAAAGCATGCGAAAGCCAGATTTCAATTGCAACTAAAGTGAAATCTGCTTTCAAGAAGAATCTTTTCAAAGATGGATTCCTTCCATCACACCCTGGATTTAAGCAACTTGCGATTATTTTTGAGAAGCAGAAAAACTACAAGAAGGCCATCAAGCTCTGTGAAAAGGCCCTGAGCCAAGGCTGGAGCGGAGACTGGCAATCAAGAATAGATCGTTGCATAAAAAAATCGAAGTAGCCCCCCCTTACGGCCCAATTCTGGGCCTGAATTTTCATTTTTAATACCTGAAAAAAATAAATCCCCTTTAAAAACACAAACATAATACTTTTTCCATTATTTTTAATACCTATAGTATTGCTTTTGATTAATACCGCTAGTATTGTTTATCCCATCAGCACGAAGCACAGCAACAACGACATGATGTCACGCTCTTTAAAAATTCGGGATTGCTCCTCTCTAACAGGAGGAGACCAAAGTGCAGTTGGCTTTGGGGATGTAGGTGTAATGAGGCCTTGTGAATAAGCACATCGAATCGCAGTGCGATCGTGATGCCCAATCGATAGCTGTTAGAAGCATCAAGGAAATCCATCTTTCACCTTCATCCACCCAAGCCAATTACCGGAGGTACTTATGACAGTAGTGATTACGTATCTGGCAAAAGATAACGCCAAGAGCCGCTACAGAGCACGCAGAGCAGCTAAACGTGAGCAAGCCAATGCAGATGCTTCGCTTTCTCGCAAAAACGCTGTAATCGCATCTGGTTGCAGCAGCCTGAAGGTTGCAAGAGCAATCAACGGGCCGAGTGTTCGTGATGTGAAAGAAGTCGAGTTTGTGACTCGCGAGAACCCGCAGTACCGGAAGGTTAACAACCCTTGCGGGCAGCACATTAACGCTCGCCAGAAGATGCGCGGGTGTAGCATCCCACTGATTTGAGGTGACAATGAACTCTACCGAATTGCAGAAGATTTTAGACGAACATAAGTTGTGGGTTACCTCGTTGCAGGAAAGCGGATCGAGAGCCAACCTGCGCGGTGCCAACCTGCGCGATGCCAACCTGTACGGTGCCGACCTGCGCGGTGCCAACCTGCGCGGTGCCAACCTGTACGGTGCCGACCTGCGCGATGCCGACCTGCGCGATGCCAACCTGTACGGTGCCGACCTGCGCGGTGCCAACCTGCGCGGTGCCAACCTGCGCGGTGCCAACCTGCGCGATGCCGACCTGCGCGATGCCAACCTGTACGGTGCCGACCTGCGCGGTGCCAACCTGCGCGGTGCCAACCTGCGCGGTGCCAACCTGCGCGATGCCGACCTGCGCGATGCCGACCTGCGCGGTGCCAACCTGCGCGGTGCCAACCTGTACGGTGCCGACCTGCGCGATGCCAACCTGTACGGTGCCGACCTGCGCGGTGCCAACCTGCGCGGTGCCAACCTGTACGGTGCCGACCTGCGCGGTGCCAACCTGCGCGATGCCAACCTGTACGGTGCCGACCTGCGCGGTGCCAACCTGCGCGGTGCCAACCTGTACGATGCCGACCTGCGCGGTGCCAACCTGCGCGGTGCCAACCTGCGCGGTGCCAACCTGCGCGATGCCGACCTGCGCGATGCCGACCTGCCTGATCACACCTTCGTAATTATGGGTGAGGCGTACTACCTGCAAATCACAAACGGTGAATATATCAAGGCTGGATGCCAAAACCATACAGCAGAGCAATGGCGCTCTTTCACCAAGCGTGAAATTGCTGAAATGGATGGTCGCAAGGCGCTTAAGTTCTATCCCCGCCTGCTTGATGTTATCGACTTTTACCTGGGTAAAGGCGAGCGACCGGAATGGATTAATGAGCCAGATGTGGAAACCGAAGGCGCCGCTTAGCCGGCCTTTAACAGCGGCGCTGCCGCAGGAGTGAGAGATGGCAGATAATCATAAGCACTACGATTATTACCTAGTTGAGGGTGCGGACGTCAAAACCCTTATCGATGGATACGATAGCATTCGCAAGGGTCGCAGTGACATTATTACAGGTGTCATGGGTGAGTTCGGAGCTGTTGCTTACACGGACACATCTGGTTTTGGTGATAAGGGATCATTGCTGCGCGGTTTGGTGTGGAATGCTGATTATAAGTTTCCATGCGCTGTCACCATCAAACGCAGCGACTACCTGGATGGGAAAAAAGTTATTTCCGCACGCGGAAAGGGAAATACCAAGGGTGGTCGTGAATTCAATAAGCGACTCGACGGTAGCGTTAAACAAGCCAATCAGAAGCTAGCATCCTTGCCTTCGTGGCAGGCTTACATCATTGACCATTACAATATTATGAGAACAGGCTTTGGAGAAGCTTCTGGCAACTTTGGCATGGCAATGCTGACTACGTATGGTGGCCGATGCCCGGGTCGTGATGACTGCCTGCTTTTCGCAATACCCAATGCAAAAGACAGGGATGGTTACGCCAAGCACGGCGAGGTAGAGATTCCCCCGCACTTCCAGGTACTCACATACGGTCGATTCCATGACCTAGCAAACAATCAGGCTGCCTAACCCGCAGCCTTTTTTACGCCCGGAGCACACCATGATAGTAACTCGCAAGGATGGTAAGTGGCGCGTAACAGCTCTGTCCTGCGGCTATATGTGGCGTGCTGACAAGTTAAAAGACAACGGTGAGCGTGCTGATAACAGGCTTGCTGTAACACTCAATAAAGATCAGTTTGAGGAGTGGACGACTAATGCAACTACCAATCGAAATAACCAATCTTGATATCGCATTTGGCGGCAAAGCGATGAAGATACTGCCTGCATATTCATCGATTCCCGGTGATTTCAAGCGGGAAGGTAACAAGTGGAATTCGTTCATCAGCAAATGGTTTTTTAATGGCCTGAGTAAGAGTGATTGGCCAAAACCAAAGCCGGAAGTAAGCGGTAAGCTGGCAATGCTGAATATTCAGGCATGCCTATCTGATTTTGAGCCTAAACATGAGCACAAGATTGCCGGGGCGGCTTATCTCGCATCCCAGTGGTTCGAGTAGCATCGCAGAAGCCATTCCATCAGTGGCTTCGACGATGACGCCCAGTCATCAGTAAAGCGCTTTAGTCGTCACTGCAAAGGCGTTAAAGGAAATTGCATAGCCGTTTGGCCTGAGCTAACCCTCGGGCCTTTTTTTCATCTCAATGTTGCCTGTTCAGGCAGCACCGACATGTGAATAACCAATTAAAGGAGTGGTCATGACTGATACCACGGATATCGCCGTTCTCGAAATTAAGCCCGAGCAAGCCCCTTCCCTTTACGTTGCTAATGGACTTGATAATTACCTTGAGCAGATTCGCGCGCTGGCAAAGGAAGTGCCAGATGTAACCACCAAGAAAGGCAGGGACCGCATCGGCTCTCTTGCTCGCATGGTTGGGTCAAGCAAAAAGGCGATTGAAGAGCCTGGGCGTAATTATCTTCGCCAACTGAAAGAAGCGGTCAAGCCCGCCGAAGAAGAGCTTCGCCGATTCACTCGGGAATGCGACCTGATTCGTGATGAGATTCTTGCGCCGCGTGATGAATGGGATGTCGAGCAGGAGCGCATCAAGGAAGCAGAGGCGGCCCGCCTGGCTGCCGAGGAATATAGCAATATGCGTGATGATGCTGATCGCATGAACGCTGATTTCGATTCTGCGAGAGCAGAAGCATTGAGAAAGCAGTTCGAATCAGACCATGAAATCGCCCTGCTTCTGAACGAAAAATTCGACCGGGATGCAATTGAAGCCAAAGCCGAGGCCGAACGTCAGCGAATCTCTCACGAAGAGGAAATTGCTCGTCTGGCAGTTGAGCGAGCTCGACAGGAAGCAGAAGCACAGTCGCAGCGTGAGCGCCAGCAACACCAGGATGCATTGAGTGAAATCAGCGGCATTCAGCAGCAGGTAATAATTGCGCAGTCTGGTCGCTCTGGTGTTCGAAAAGGCGGCACAACTCAGTGCATCAAAGACACTCTCGCAGAAACTGAAGCGTGGCCTATCGATGACAGATTTGGCGCACTGAGAGGCGCTGCGGAAAATGCCAAATACCAAGCCATTGAGCAGATTAAACGGTTGCTGATTAACGCTGAAACCATTGAAGAACAGCAAAAAGAGTTAGCCGCAGCAGAGCAAAACAAGCAGCAGGCCATCGCTGATGAGCAGCGTAAAGCTCAGGATGAAGCCAACCGCATTAAGCGTGAAACTGAGCAGAAAGAAGCCGCACGACTGGCAGAAGATAAGCGCATTGCTGATGAAGCCGCTAAACGCGCAGCCAATGAAGCCCATCGCAGGGCAGTCGGCACCGATGTTGTGAAAGGCCTGGTAGAGCACGCTGGCTTAACGCGTGAACAGGCTATCGCAACACTGAAGGCTCTTATGAGCAACTCAATCCCTCATACCAGCATCAACTACTAATTCAATTCTAAGGAATCGACCATGCAACTCGTCATTGCAGGGTGGCCTGTTGCTGGCCGCTCTGAATCACTTTTAGACGTAATCACCCGCCGCCTTCGCTCTGGCTGGCGCTCATTAATCGAGATGCTGAATCAAAGGGGTGAGCCATGAGTGAGATATGGGTTGCCATATGTGGATATGAGGGAGTCGCAGAGGTATCGAACCTAGGGAATGTAAGAACCATAGATAGGGTTTTGCGGGGCGGGAAAAATATATATGGCCGTGAGATGACGAAGGTTCCGGACAAGGATGGATATCTTCGAGTAGGGATTAATAAAAATAACAAGCAAGTCAGATTCATTGTTCACAGGTTAGTAGCCTTGGCATTTCTACCTGAAGAAACCGACAAGAGTTTTGTGAATCACAAAAACGGAATAAAGCATGACAACAGACTCGAAAACCTTGAGTGGTGCACAGCAAAAGAAAACTCTCTACACGCAGTGAAGACTGGCCTGAAACCAAGATCACCAAACACCTACCCTGGAGTAAGCCACAACACCTGCAAAGGCATTGTCATCGCCACAAACATCAAAAGTGGTCAAAAAATCACGATGGCAGGAGTGGCTGAGTACGCCAAAAACGGATTCAGAGCTGACTGTGTTTACAAGTGCCTTGCTGGAGAAAATAAATCCCACAAAGGGCATACATTCAACCGCCTGAGCAAGGAGCCCACCCTATGACAATTGTACCCGTCAACGGAACCATCTACGTCACTCAGGGAAATCGAGAGTTTGGAAAGCTCTATGAATCTTCTTTCCCTGACACAAAGGAAGGCATGAAAGAGGCTTATGACTGGGCGCAGACAATCGCCCTGGGCTGGCGCGACTGTCAGGACAAAGACTGGGGGAAGCATCATGCAGCATGACGCAGCAGACGAATTCTTTATCTCGATGATGACCCCGATTATTGAGCCAGTTATGAACGACCTATTGGCGCAGCAGGAAGCTAACGCCGACCACCGCACGGAGCAGCAGGAAATGATGATGGGAGGTTATTGTGAGCAGTGAATTCTTTATAAGGCTGGCTGAGATACAGCGAACTCTTAATGCCCCAAAGAATCAGTTTAACAGCTTTGGGAAATACAAATACCGAAGCTGTGAGGACATTCTCGAAGGCGTTAAGCCCCTGCTGAACGGGCTTTTCCTCTCTATCTCAGACGAAATAGTGATGATTGGCGATCGCTATTACGTCAAGGCTACGGCCACCATAACCGATGGTGAGACATCGCACTCCGCATCTGCAATGGCAAGGGAGGCCAGCGAAAAGAAAGGCATGGATGATGCTCAGGTAACAGGTGCAACAAGCTCCTACGCACGGAAATACTGCCTGAATGGATTGTTTGGCATTGACGACTCAAAGGATGCCGATACAGACGAGCATAAGTGCCAACAAAATACTCCGCAGCAAAGGCAGCCAGCAATCAATCCTGACGCAAGGCTCACTGCATTCACTGAGTATGCCGGGAATGAAAATGACAAGGCTAAGCTGCAATCAGAATATAAAAAGGCCTGGGCTGAGCTATCAGGCCACCCTGAGCATCAGCAGAAGTGCAAAGATATCACGGGCATTCGCCTGGCAGAACTGAAACAAGTCGCTTAACCCCTACCCCGGCAGGAATCCCAATGAGAGAACTCACACCTGAACAACAGGAGCATTGCGCACGCCTGCCGGAATATCGGCGGGCATCGTACCGCTACAAAGCCTCACGAATGACCGAAAGGGAGCGCCAGATGGAAAGCATAGCGTGGGATGCAGGGCGTGCATGGATGGCGCTGAAAGCTGGAGAGCAGCACCCTCGCATCAACACACTGTCCGTGGCACAGCGAAAAGCCAGGCTTGTTACCCGGCGCTACGCAGAGCAGGCAGCATTTTATCCTAAGCAGCCGTGCATCATCGTCACGACACCTCAGGTTACGGAGCGATGGGGTGATTATCGTGATTATCGTTACGGTGCTGGCGGCGCAGTCAGGCAGGAGTAATAGCATGAAGAAAGTCGCAATGTACCGCCGCGGTCGTGGCGGCCCCAATGACGGACTGAAAGAGAAAATAGTCTGGCTTCTCAGCAAATGGCCAATGACCGGGCGTCAGCTCCACATGGCAACAAAATTACCCCTCCGCAGCATCCATCGACAGCTCAACGCACAAAGACACCTCATCAGCGCCACCGCCGAAATATCAGCGGGTGAATGGTATATCGACGAAGAGACTGCCCAGCGCGACAGGCTGTACACGCTGGTTCGAAATCCCCGGCGCATCACGTCAGCAGCGGCAACGAACAAAACCATCGTCGTCAGCATTAACTCGCTACGCGACCGTGGCGAAGAGCAGCGTCAGGCCTGCATTGAGGCGGCAGCACGCAGAGCCAGGCTTATGAAAGCCGGGTTATGGATTACATCATCGGATTTAACTGGCTGACTGCGGTCGGCGGGAGATAGAGATATGAAAGAGATTAAACGTTGGAATCACACGATTATTCATGACACATCAGACGATGTTGAGTCAGCAATGGTGGTTAACAGTCACGGAAGATTCGTTAAACACGATGACCATGCCGCAATCGTCGCCGCGCTTCAGGAGCAGGTGCGGGCGCTGGCTGCTGAGAATGCGGCGCTCACGTCAGGGTTTAGTTTCTTTATGAACAGTGCTGATGCTGGCTTTGAAACTTACAAGAGCCGCGAAGAGGCAGTTAACGCCGCGGAAGAAATGATTGCTGACTATCGTGCTGATGCTTCTTCCGAGGGTTGGCCTGAGGACGCTGGCAGCACTTGCTGGGGCTTAATCATCCAACAGGCTACTGAGGTTGATTACGAAAAGCCCGCAGAAGAAAACAGCTGGCAGGGCTGGTGTGATTATAAATTGCTTCCTGAATACCCAGCCACCGACGCCGTTATCCGCGAACTTCAGGCGCACGAACTGGATTGTGCGGCCGATGAGCTGATGCTGGCCGATACAGTGGCCAGCACTGGAGTGGTTGCCCATCTATTAAGGCAGTGTGCTGCCCGTCTGCGTAACGGAGAGGTGATCAATGCCTGAACGTGAATATTTCGTTTTGAGCATCGCGCACAGCCAGCGCAAATCCCCGTACATCATTTTATGGGCGCCTGACAACTCCGGCTATCGCGGGCGCGTGGCCACTGCCGGGCGCTACACAGAGAGCCAGATAAACGCCCGCATCGGTTACTACAACGACGGTGTGAACACTATCGCGGTTCCGTGTGATGTGCTGGAGCCGCTATCTCACCCGGTGACAGATGGTTGGTTTGATGAGAACGGCGGCCGCTGGCTTCGGAACAACCGGGCCACATGGCAGGTAGCTATTAAGCACACCATCGCGCCGCCGATACATCGGCCATATCCTGAATATCGCGGTGCGCCGCGCACGAATGGGGGATCCCATGGCTGAAAAATACACGTGGGGTGAATACTGATGGCTAAACATTCACATACGACAGCGCGGATCGAGAAGAAAATTTCCACCACAGCCAAAACCCTGCTGCTTTCTCTTTACCCAAGCCTCAACGGCAATGATTTCACAGTTGAGGGCGATAGCTTTCAATCCTATCGCAGCAAAGTCTGGCACGAACAGAGCGTTGTATGGTTCGGTCCTGACTACTTTGGCGATTGGGATGAATCAGAATGCTACTGGCTGCTTTACTCTTGGCTTATCGATAACACGACAGATTTTGAAGGCATGAACGATGCTCAGGAGAAATCTGGTTGGCGGGAAGGAGTGGATTTGACGCCATTCTATTCACCTTGGCGTGGGGCATCTCGCGCTGAAATAATTAGCCATTGTCGCGATTTAGTCCGCGCAGGTGTGATATTGGAGCGCATGCGATGAACACACAACAGTTAAAAAAGCTGGCGCAGCTGGCAACTCCCTGGCCGTGGAAGTGGTTCACAAGCAACAGCCACAATCGCTTGAGTAGTGTTCCCAGCGGCAAAGATGGCGATGTTATCAGCGCGTTTAAAGCAGTTGATGGCGTGGCCTGTGTATCTGTATCTCGCGCAGATATGGCTTTCATCGAAGCAGCGCACCCTGGCGCTGTAATCGAGCTGATCACAAGCAATGAAATCCTGTCTCACGAATTTGAAGAAACGAAGCAGCTGTTGCGCAGCACGCGGGAGAAGCTGACCAGAGCCATAGATCGGAATGTCGCAAAAGATATCGAAATAAAACGGCTCAGCGCTGTTGAGCGTGAGCGCGACGAGCTGCGAGCGGAGGTCGATCGACTAGATAAAGAGTCACAGCGCCTTACCGATCAGCTTGGCGCATGTGACCGTGAACGCCGAGATTGGATTAAACGCGCCCAGGAAGCAGAGGCAGAGCTTGCACGCCGCGATGCTGCTGCGCGTGAGCCTGTTGCAGTAGTGGACATTCAGCGCGGGCGCGGGGACGGAAAAAAGTTTGCGCTCTGTTATACAAGTGCGGGTCATTCTCTGCCGGACGATGTTTATAACCTCTACACCGCCGCACCGCCAGCCGTGTTGCCGCCTGAGATGAAAGGCACTCATGATCCTTTTGTTGAAGGATACAACCAGTGCCGTGCCGATGCTATTGCACTGGGAGCACAGCCGCAGAAACCTGTTGTACTGCCTGCGCTGTTCAATCTAAAAATGGCCGGGGATGTGAAGACTAAGCAATATTTCAAGGGTAGCAACGACACCATCAAGCAGATCGCCGGGTTACTCGACGCGGCCAATGTGCCGTATGAGGTGAAGAAATGATGACTGAATCTGATGTGCTGGATATCGTTGATAGCGGCGAGAATGATGCGCCTGGCCTGCTGCTGGATGAGGTGCCGGATGCGGCAAAGAAGTTTAAGGCGGCAACTAAAAAATTAAACGACCTGCTGCTGGAGGTGCAGAAGTCGTTCCCTAACGCTAATTACTATTCAGCCAGCGGGACATTGTGCCTGCTGCTCGGAAGCAGTCACGCGGATGACAGCAACCAAACGGCGCAGCAGGACTTAATAGCGCTGTATACGAACACGCCGGATATCGGCGGGGGTGACTGGTGAAAAAACTTATCGAGCAAATTGGCCGGGAGCGGCTGGAGCAGTACGCTTTTGACAAGCGCATGTGCAACATCAACGAGGAAATTCGATTGATGGCCCGCGCTCTGCTGGCGGTGCTGGATGCTAAGCCTGTCGCATATACTCATGCGTTTGAGATATCGAATATGCATGTCACCGGGCTTTATATTCGAGGGTTTCCGACAGATAGAAGGCTTAATACGGAGGAAGGTTACACCGCCCCCCTCTACACCACCCCGCCAGCGGCCAGCGAACCTGTAAGTAAGGGTTACACGTTGCCTGATGGGTGGAAGCTTGTTCCGCTTGAGCCGACACAACGCATGATCGACGCACACACCGAAGGAATGGTTAGCGGTGGCGCAACAAGAGCATATCGCGCAATGCTGGCAGCAGCGCCAGCGCCGGGAGGTGAACAGTAAGCGCGATTTGCATAGAGTAATAGCCGCTTCCGTTGCGGCCTAAACCCTTACTTATTCCCTAGATTGCTAATGATATCCCCCAGCCCAGCGAGATTTTCATCAGATTTATCCCCTGAATCCGCAAGCACATCCACAATGCTGCGAAGATGCATAGCTATCTCTATTTTCACCAGAGTATCAACAGGGACATTGGCTTTATTTGCCAGCGAAAGAAGCTCTTCCAGCCGCATTGAAAGGTGCCTGTCATTGTGTATGTGTCTATCTCTTGGCTTTTGACTGCCCAACTTACCCATTTCCACCTCCTGTTATACAAATATTAAATTTAACCTAATTCTAAATTTATGAGGATTTTTATGTCTGATGAACTAGACCAGGCCGCTGAGCTTGAAGAGCTGGAAAGGAATATCGCACTGGCTAACAGGAAGAAGCCTGAACCGCCATCGCCCGTATGTCGGAATTCAGACTGTGGCGAGCCATCACAGCCGGGTACGAGTTACTGCTGTGCTGAGTGCAGACAAGACCATGAGCGTGAGCTGTGGGCCATTAGTCAAAGGAGAGTTGCATGACACTTTTAGAATTGCTGGTTAAAGAGTTGCCTAAGCGTGGTGGGTGGCCTGAAGGGGTTGAAGAAATATGGCAGGACTACGACAGGCAAATGAGACCTAGGTATTTGAACTGGTTTGCTGATGAGTTAAGCGAAGACCATAGACATCAGCATCATGATGCCAAGGTGAAGATTAGCCGAACGCAATACGAAGCCGCCATCGCAGCACAGCAGCCAGTGTGGAACGGTGAGGGATTGCCACCTGTTGGGTGTGAGTGTGAACGTTCTTGGTGCGGCGATAACTGGTTGAGCTGTGAGATTCTTTTCATAGGCATAGAAACCGTTGTTGTGCGTTTGTCGACAAGAGAAGTGAGTTATGGGTTAAGTGAAGTAAAGTTCCGCCCCATCCGCACCGAAGCAGAGCGCAGGCGTGAGGCATCCATAGCCGCCATGCGCGCATTCTTTGGTCATGCATCAGGGCTTTATAACCTCTCCGGTCTCTACGAAGCCATCGCAGCCGGAAAAATCACCGGCGTAAGGCTGTCAGATGACTGAATCAGAGAAATCATTCGAAGCCTATCTCGACGAGGTAATTGAGCACGCCGGGCAGACTGGCAAGCGCCGGACGCTGTGGAGCATACCGCGCTGCGTTCTGGCCCGGGGGGTGTGGATAGATTGCATGGAGAGACAGAATGTCGCCAGCACAGGAAAATGCACTACGGTCGGTGGCGAGAAACTGCCGGGCTGAAATCATCAAAGCCACTGCCGGCCAACCGATATCCGAGAAAGACCGCATCACCACACTTCTGTTAGATAAATTCACTAAACAAATAACTGCCCTGCCACCTGGCAAGTTCTCAGCTAAGCGCTGGCTTACTTACTATGTGCGCGTGGTGGATAAGGAGATTCGAGCATGATTGAAGCAACAATTTTAGACATGTGCTGCGGCTCGCGCATGTTCTGGCTGGATAACCAGGATGAACGAGTAATCTTCTCAGACCGACGAAGTGAAGAGCATGTTCTCTGCGATGGCCGCCTCTTAAACATCTCCCCAGATGTGATCGCGGACTTCCGTCACCTTCCATTTATGGATAATAGTTTCTCTCAAGTCGTTTTCGACCCGCCGCACCTTGACCGTGCTGGAGAGAATGGCTGGATGAGAAAAAAATACGGAGTGCTAGACAGAGATGGTTGGCGCGAAGATATCCGAAAGGGATTTTCCGAAGCGTTTAGAGTGCTGCGGCCACAAGGCACGCTGGTATTCAAGTGGAATGAAACTCAAATTCCTGTTCGCCACGTCATCGAGCTAACTGACCAAAAACCAACAATCTGGCAGCGCACAGGAAAAGGTGACAAAACTCACTGGATTCTCTTTCTCAAAGCTTAACCCTCCCCCATCTATCTACTGAGGTAACCTGGCGAATAGCCCACAGGTTCGATTCCCATTGGAGACGCACTTATGCAACATCACCTGCAGCCAGACTCGCTGGTTGACCTGAAATTCATCATGGCCGATACTGGCTTTGGAAAGACCTTCATCTATGACCGAATCAAAGACGGCACCCTGCCGAAAAGTAAGCTGATACATGGCCGCGCCCGCTGGCTATATCGTGACCACTGCGAATTCAAAAACAAGCTCCTGAATTGCCTGAATGGGTAAATGCGCGGGTAAAAACAAATACACTCCTGAAATATCCCTTCCTAATCAACCCCCTGCCATACTAATTCGATGTATGCAGGGGACACCATTTTCCTGTCCTGTCGCCCTACGCAGTAGTTCGCAAAAACCCTTTTAAACTCAAGATCCATCTAAATGACCCGTTCATAGTGGTTTGTTGCATCCGCGCTCCGCAACAGGCTGGTTTGGCTATAGGATTATATTTACATGAATAAATTTATCAGGTTTGTATTTATTCTTTTTTACCTGCTGGGCATGATGGCCATTTATTTATCCACGGTGGATAAATATGATGTTATCTATGATATGGACCCAATGATCCATCAAGGATCATTGATTAACAACAGTAATAATGGAAAGGTTATTTCTGGTGTAATTCTATTTTTGATCTTGATATCCCAGATGACCTTTTTTTACTTTGAAAAATCGAGAAAATGGAAATGGGCAACAGGGATCATGACAGTAATAGCATGCTTCCTTTTTTTCATTAGATAAATCTCATTTATAATTATTATCGCTTTTATCAGGATGAGTATGCCGGGAGACCTCTCAATATGAATGGCACGATGATGCAAGAGGGTTACACCGCCGCCCCACGACAGGATAAAGCCCGCGTGTGCGCTGAGGGACCCCACAAAACAAGACCTGCATTATTGGCAGCCACCTTCTTTTCCGGTCGGCCAGTGACGCGGGCCTGCACGATGGTTCAGGTCAACGTCAAGGGCGTTTCGCTTTCCCGCTGCGTGGGCTGAGCGACCCAAGGTGGGCAGTCGCCGCCTCAACGTCAAAACCCAGATCCAAAATCCTGATTCAAATCAATCCGCAGAGACTGTCACATGGTGGGGGTTGTAATACCCACAGCGAGCAGACGCTCTGCGGGGATGGGGCCAGTTTGAGGTAAGCCGGACGTCACGCGGCAGGGACGCCGCGTGCCGAGGCCCGCATGGATGCGTCTTTTGCCGATCCGGCGTGCTCAAACTGGCCTCAGACCTGAAGCCGAATGATCAGCCATTCATTTTTGTGGGGATACCTCAGCGCGTGTGCGGGCTTCCGTTACCTCCCGTTAACCACCAAATACCAGCGTCGTAGACTTCGCCCCGGCATTAGCCGCCGCAAATGTTTTCGCGTCCGCCGCCGATTTTGCGCTGTAAGCGTAATTTGATGCCGCTGTCCACTGACTCTTCGGCGACTTCTGGTTGGTAATGGCAGGCACGCTGCCGGTATCAGTAAAGGTGCCGTTGCCTTTATCATCCAGCATGCCTTTATTCGCGCTGCCCTCACCGAAGTAGTTATTTTCAGAAATAATTTTTGCGTTCTGAGCCAGCGTAAAGCCAAGCTGGAACTTGTTGATATAGTTACTGTAAACATGGAAGTAGCCATAACGCATCAGTCCCGGTGCCCTGACCTCCATATTATCGAAGTAACTGTGGCAAATGGTTAGATGCGGATAACCGTTATACGTTGCATCATTATCATCTGCCGGGTGCCCCAGAATCAGCCCGTATTTATGGTTACCGAAATAGCAGTTGCTGATGGTTGCGTAGTCAGCTTTCTCACCGATATACAGCAATTTATCCAGGCTGCCGTCACCATCTGACCAGGTGTGACCGACGAATGAACAGTGATCGATCCAGTATTTACTGCCGTAGTTCAGGTAAAGCTGGATATCATCATTGGCTTTAATATTCACCGAATGCTGGAAAATCAGGTTCTGGAAAATAATGTTCTGCGAGGTGGTCGTCGCACGGAAATGGATATTGTTTAAGGTGCGGTTCTGGAATGAACCAATAATAGTTTTATTCGAACCGAGATTCACTTTCGTCAGACTTGAGGCGGTGATATTGCTGTTAATCACCAGTACCCGCGCCGTGCTGTCGCCCACATACTGGTTAAGCTGCGCCAGTGTATTAATCTCCACCACCGACCCATTCCAGCCGCCTGTAACATTGGCTGCTTTGGCAAAACCGACCAGACCATTCAGTTTACTTGTTGGATATGTCATAAAAGCCCCTGTTTGCATGATGTTTTTTTGAGATAACTCTGTGTATGACACCCTGTCGATTGAGCCATTTGCGAGAGGATAAGCACTCACGTCCATTGGCTTACGGGGCTATTTATACGCATCGTAAAAACCATGAACCAGCCAGTTCATGTCGCTGGTCGACAGGCAAACAAAAGCAGGCATTAAGATGCCATCATCAACATTGGACTTTTCGCTAAACGGAAATGTACTACTACATGGGCTTTATGACTTTACGTTAAAGGAGGGGTCTGGAAGGTGCGGTGAAACGGTTTCTGTTCTGGCTTTTGGGTGCGGTTTTGGGATCCGGCAGCAGCTGTAAGTATCCCGCTAAAACGCACTATTCACTTTTAGAGGTCGTCCTGCATACTGATAACGTTGCCCCGAGGAGATCGACATGCGAAAGGCCCGGGTCAGTGGACTTGTCGTGGCATGTCTGTTTTTCTTCATTCGATAAGAATCATTATTTTGGCACATGCGCGAGGGATAAATACCGCTTCAGAGGCCTTTCTCAGAAGCGGTATTCGGGTGACGGGAACGGATCAGAACTGCTGACGTACCTGCAAAGTGACGGTCTGCCCTTTGTACTGCTCACCGAGTTGCGCGTTATAACGCGCGGTCAGGCTGAGCGTGTCTGATTTAACCACGGTAGCACCAACAGACAGATCGGCAGTGTCTTCAACGGGTGAAGCACCAAAGGTGGTGAAACTGGTTTCACCTGCTGTATCAGCAATATAGCTGGCGGTAGTGGCACTGCGCTGAGGATTATACTGATGGGTCCAGACAGCCTGTACATAAGGCACAACATCGCCAAAGCCTGTCTGGAATGATTTATCCAGACGTGCGCCCAGTCCGCTACGCAGCGCGTTATTATGGCTGCCTTCTACTGACAGGGCTGAACCATTACCGCTGCTTTCTTGATAACTGTCCAGCGTCTGATAGCTGTAGCTCAGACTGGCTAGCGGCGTCAGAGTGGTGGCGTCCGCCACGGCCAGCGGATAACCAAACTCCGCTTTGGTGACGTACTGCTGCCCATCAAACTTGCCCTGCGCCGTATCGGAGTAACCCGTCACACTCACATTGCGCGTGGTGTCGTAACGTTGCTGGGTTACACTGGCCGAAAGGTTAACGAACCAGGGTTCACCGGTATAGCTGGCATAGCCAATCAGGCCATATGAGTCAACGCCCGTCTTGTTACCGGAAAGATTATCTTCGCCATGAACCGAGGTGTAACTGTAGGTCAGGGCACCACCGGCGCGCCAGGCGTCTCCCAAGCCCCGATCGCCGCCCAGTACCAGCCCGCTGTAATTCGCTTTATAACCACTGACAGCATCCACCATCCCCTGATTAGCATGGCCGCCAAACACCTGCCCCCATGCAGACCACTCAGCAGGATCATCACCGGTAGCCACACCACGCATGCCATGCGATTGTGCCAGACGCACGGCATCAACTCGCTGACCGACCACGCTGACTGCGTCGAATGTTGCAACTGAGGCCACATGGCTGGCGCTGCTGTTCTGTACTGGTGATAACTGCTCACCCACCTTGTTTGCTTCCCGGGTAGAGTCAATGGCCAGGGAGGCGTTATACAGATCGAGCAGTCCCGGGGCAATGCCGGAGTACTGCTTCAGTCCCTTCAACGATGAGATCGCGTTGCCAGTCGTGGCGTAGCTGGTGGAAGGGGTAGTAGGATTGGTCGGGTTAGTAGGATTGGTCGGATTAATAATATTGCCAAGCGTCACCACCAGGCTACTGGTGTTGCCATTGACAACAGCGGCACCCGTGTTTAACCCACTGTATCCGGAGGCCAAATAATTTAAGGAATCGGCATTGTAATCGGTGCCACTGGTAGCAGCGGTGATCACCACGTAGCGCTGTCCTGCCGCAAAGCTGTAGGTATTGAGTGCCTTGAGTGAAACAGTCGAACCACTTTCGATGGTTGCGGCACCACTGACAATCAGACGCCCATAGCCGGTATCGGTATCATTCCCGCTGCTTATTGCTGAATCACTGACACCGACCAGCAATGTCGCCAGGGCGCTCTGAGTGTAATTGCCGGTGATGCTGATAAGGTTATTGACCTGCAACGTCGCGCCCGTGTTGTTCACGTAATTGCTGCCGACGTTGATTTTATCGTTGAGCAGCAGATTGCCGGACGCGAAATAGAGGCTGGCGGCGTTACTTGAGATCGTCCCGATATCGGCACTGCCGATGCCGCCACTGGCACCGGTCAGGGTACCGAAGATCGTATCGCTGCCACCGTTGATAGTCATGCTGCGGCTGGATAAATTACCGATCAAACCGGAGACCAGGCCGCTGTTGGTGATCGGCCCCAGGGTACCAATTGAAGCGTTATAAATGGCATAGCCGCTGCTGCTGGCAATGGTTCCGCTGTTCACCAGCGCACCGAGAGTACCGGCATTCGCGACAGCGCCAAGAGCACCGGTGATAGTCCCGCTGTTATTCAGGCTACCGATGGTGGCGTTGGCGCTGGTGCCAACACCCACGTTAGTCGTCCCTGAAATCCGACCGGCATTGGTTAGCGTGTTGATATTGATCACGCCCGAGGGAGTAAGGTTGCCAGCCAGAACCCCTGTCCCTGCTTCAATAAGGCCAGTGCTGGTATTCTCCAGCGAGGTGATGAGGCTGCCGTTATCAGCTTGAACGCCGTAACTATTGGCAGAAATAGTGCCGCTATTGAATAAGCTGGTGATCGCACCCGTACTCTGAATGCCCGCTGTCGTTCCGGTGAGGCTTCCCGTATTGGACAACGTGCCGATCGTACCGGCATTGAGGATGCCAATGCCACCCGAGATGATATTGCCATTACTGAGTGACGTAATGAGGCTGTTGTTCCGAATACCTGCCGTGGTGCCGGAAATCGTCCCTCCGGCATTGTTGGCCAGCGATACGATCGTTCCGTTATTTAAGATCCCGAAAGTGTCACTGATGATCCTGCCGCCATTCACAACGCTCAAGGAGTTGCTGGTGTTCTGCAGGGCGGCGACGGATGTCCCACTCAGCAATCCGTCATTGGTTAATACTCCCGCTGAGGAGGATGCCGCCAGGGGCGGGGTACCCGTTGAAATAAGTGCACTCTCACTGACAATGTTAAAGTCCCCGGCAGACCAGTCGATGCAGTCGGTCGTTCCCACCAGTGTCGACGAGATATTAACGGGGAAACAGGCTGCATAGGCCTGTGCTGACGACAGCAACACCATTGCGGACCCCAAAGAAAGGCCCAGCACCTTGCGTCTGTTGAGTGCTTCTGCCACTGGACTCATTCTATATTTTAACATTCCCCGCCCCTGCATTTTTTATGATTTATAAGATTAAACTTATATCATTAGCCACAAATTTGTAACAAGTGATTATTGCATTAGAATCGTACAATTCTGACGTGCGGTGTTAGCAACCGGTATCACCTGCTCCGCAACAGCGATTAAGGCTGTGCAGGACCGTGCGCTTCAGGCACATCCTTTAATGTTTTTAACGCTATGGCAACGTTTTGCAGGACGGTATGCCATTGCCCTGACGCGGGTTGGCGGAACAACCGCATGCCAGGATACCAGGGGGAGTCCTCACGTTGCTGTAACCAGCGCCAGTCGTGTTGGAAAGGCAACAGCACCCAGGCTGGTCGGCCGAGCGCACCGGCCAGGTGAACCGGCGAGGAGTCCACAGAAACCAGGGTATCGATCACGCAAAGGATGGCCGCAGTATCATCGAAATCGTGGATCTCATCACTCAGTGACAGCAGCGACATACCTGGTGGCGGCGTGGCGGCCTGCTCGGCCGCTGGCCCTTTCTGTAATGCCAGGAAGGTGATGCCCTCCTGCGCCAGCGGTGCCAGTTCGCTCAGCGTCAGCGAGCGGCGCTTATCGTTGGCATGAGTGGGACGACCGGCCCACACCAACCCCACTAACGGGCGTGGCAGGTCGGCCAGGCGTACGCGCCATTTTTCTACCCGGGCAGGATCGGCAAACAGATAGGGCATTTTCCCCGGCAGATGCGACAGCTGTAAACCGAGCGCCGCTGGCAGACTCATCAGTTCACAGTGGAAATCGAAGGGCGGCGGCAGCATCCCGCGCACCATCAGTTGGTGATACCCGCTGACGCCACGCGCCAGGTGATAAGCCTCCGGATTCACCTCCAGCACAACATGGGCACCGCTGCGCTCTTGCGCCTGCTGTACCAGCCGCAGAAACTGAAAGGTGTCGCCATAACCCTGTTCATCGTGGATAAGCAGCGTTTTCCCCTGCACAGACTGCCCTTCCCATCGCGGTTTAGCGATGTGGCGTTCAAGCATGCGGGTGTTGTCGAGCCGGTAACGGAAGCGATATTCGCGCCAGCCGCGCGTGAATTCGCCCTGTAATAACAACATCTCAGACAAGTCGAAGCGCACACTCACGTCACCGGGCGTTGCCTGCACGATCATCTCCAGCACCTGAGTCGCCTCGGCAAACTTCCCTTGCTGGCGAAACGCCACATAGAGCTGCCGCCACAAGGGAATTGGCCCGGTACCGGAGGCCAGCGCCTGGCACAGCATCACGTCAGCCTCAGCCCAGCGTTCGGCCTTCAGGAGTGAGTCAACTTGCAGGAAAATGGCGTGGACATCTGTCGGTATGAGGTTCATTGCGGCTCCAGACCCAGTGCGTCCAGCAAAGGACCGAGGTGCGCCGCGTGCCGGTGCCAGCGTCCTTTGGAGGAGGTGTAGATCGGCTGACGCACCTGAGCCACGCTGGCCGTGCGCACAATGCGACGTGTTTCGTGGAAGGTCAGGCAGGCGTCGTCCCAGGGAAGATCGATGAAATCAATCAGGCGCCGCGCCTGGCCTTCGAGGTCGTCGACCACAGCTTCGTAATCAACTTCGATGAAGCATTCTGCGGGCAAAATCTGGCGAAAATGTGCCATCAGCGTCTGGTACGCCAGGTAGAACTGGCCCAGTTCATCCAGCTGGTAAGCGAATAGCTGCTCGCCAGAAAAATGCTTGCTGTAACAGGACAGGCAAGTATCAACAGGATCGCGGCGGCAATGGATGATGCGCGCGCCGGGCAGCAGCAGTGGAATCAATCCGGCATAGAGGAAGTTGCCAGGCAGTTTGTCGATCACCCGCAATGCATCCGGCGCCAGATGGCGCACCTGCTCAAGGTAATCCGCACCAATATGGGCAAAATCGGCCTTGCTCCAGTGCGCCACATCATCCGGGAAGCGGCCTCCACGTGACACTGCCCGATCCAGCGCACGCAACTCCCCTGCACCATAAACCGCAGGATGTGAGGCCAGAATCTGCTCAATCAGCGTGGTGCCTGAGCGCGGCATACCGATGACAAACACCGGTCGGTCAGAAGCAGCGCCAGCGCCGCTGAACTGTGCCATCAAAGCTGGTGTGAAAACGGCAGCAATATTTTTCATCCACGCACTGGTTTGTGCGGCATCGTAATGAAAAGAGGCCCGTTTAAACGCATTACCCTGGTTTAAATGGAAAAATGCGCGATCAGAATCATGGGTATCCAGATAAGCTTTGCCCAGCGAAAAATGCAGCATCATTTTTTCATTCAACGGGGGAGCAGGTTCGCGTACTAACGCGGCTTCCATGACCACCACGTCGGGGTCGCCTGCCCGATAGAATTTGTTATCGCAACGCGCAGCGATAACCCGCGGCGAATCAGGAAAACGTTCCAATGCGCGTTCAAAGCCCGCCGTCGCTGCGTCCTTATCACCGATTTCCATCAGTAACACAGCACGCGCAATCAGAGCTTCCTCGGCGACCGTACCAGGTAATGCCGCAGCCTGGTGATAAGCCTGCTCAGCTTCTTTATACTGCCCAAGCGCCTGCAAGGCTTTACCCAAAATCTTATGCGTATTGGCACTATCCGGTGCGATGGCCAGGGCGTGACGTGCAGCGGCGACAGCGTCTTCGTAACGCTCATCGGCATTCATGATATGGGCAAGTGCAGTGAGCGCACCCGCGTGTTGTGGGGCAAACGCCAGCAGTGCGTTGACCCAGCGCAGCGCATCGGCATAGCGCATACGCGACAACGCAATTTCCGCCAGATTTAGGTACGCATCAGCCAGCTGCGGGTTGATATCTATCGCCCGCATGGCAGAGGCCACAGCCTCATCAATACGGCCCTGGTCAATCAACAGTAAGACAAGATTGCTGTACACCTCGGCGTAATCGGGGCGCAATGTCAGGGCACGCTGGTAACTGTCGTGGGCGCGGGGCAGATCGCCCAGACGCTTGTAAGTATTGCCCAGATTGTTGTACACCTCGGCATTATCCGGCTGCAATGATGCAACGTATTTCAGGCATTCCAGGCTAGCATTGAATTTTCCGGCCTCCTGCAGAATGATTCCAAGATTACTCCAAGCTGCGACAAGTTCCGGCTCTTGTTCGGTTGCGCGCCGGGCGGCTTGCTCGGCTTCCAGCAGCAAACCTTTCTGGCGGTAAAGCTCGGCCAGGTTGCTGTGAATGATTGCCGGTGCCTCCGGTGACTGGCTGGCCTTATGGATATAATCGAGAGCCAGATCCGGCTTGCCGTAGGCATGCATCATCATCCCCAAAAGATTGAGGGCATCGTGCTGTAATGGCGCGACCTGCAGCACCCGTAAACAGAGCTGCTCTGCCTGCGCCGCCTGGCCCGCGTTCCAGTGAGCATTCGCCAGCTCCAGGGCCTGAAACACCGTCAACTGCTGCGGGTGAAGAGGATTGCTATGACTCAAAATATTCCCCAGATATAAAAGGTAAAATCTCACTGGCTACATATGCAACTTACCGACCAGGAAATATCCCACTTTCAGATAACTCCTTATAGTATTTACTCCTTTCAAATTCCACACAAAACTCGCTCCACCATCTCCGTGCTTGTCTTACGATCCTCAGGGCAGAGTGAGTTTCATTTTGAACAGACATCAGCATTTTCTCGTATTAATCCATTAATATCCCCGTTACACACCCAGCTGCATGCTGCAACCCGGTGTAATCGGGTATTGCACTGTTAGTTACGCTTTTTCTGGCACCAGGGTAGACAGTTCACTCATGGGGAGAATCTGGAAAAACAAAGAAAAAATCAGCCATCAATGTCCGGAAGCATTGCTATCCATTCGCTTATATCATCATGCACATTTAATTATTAAGTGTGATGACTGTCACCCAAAATAACCACTTTGGACTTTTTGCTACTCGAAAATGTGCTAACACATGGCTTCTTGTAACTTAAGGTAAGATGCGATGAGGCTGTTTTTGTTTTCGCTTTTGGGCACGATTGTGGGATTTGGCGTAACATTTGCTGTATTCCCACTACTATCCGATCTGATCGTCGGCCCGGTGGTCAGTGATGAGGAGATGAATCAAAACGTTGGCTTGTTTCTGATTACCGCTTCCCTTTTAACGGTGATCGGCGCTCTGGCAGGCGGGTTATTTCAGCGGCAGCGACGCAGTAAGAAAAAAAGTTTCTGAATCCGCGTTATTTATCCGTTGCAGAAAGGGGCTAACTATTTAGCCCCTTTCTTATTCAGTACAGTATTTAAGAAGAAACAACTCCCGCAATGGCCCGCACATCACTGCCGGTCGGTGCCTGATGCACCCGCAGGCCGAACTCGCCTACCACCGCAAAGACATGGTCGAAAATATCGGCCTGGATACTTTCATACTCCAGCCAGGCAACGGTATTGGTAAACGCATAGATCTCAATGGGTAAACCCTCGGCGCCCGGTGCCAGCTGGCGTACCATCTGCGTCATATCTTTACGAATCGACGGATGCTGGCGCAGATACTCGGTCAGGTAGGCGCGGAACGTCCCCACGTTGGTCATACCGCGCTGATTCAGTACGGAGGCGGCGGCAACATCGCCCTGCCCGTTCCAGCTGTTAATCTCCTCCTGGCGCGCCGCCATATACGGCTTAAGCAGGCGGGCCTGCATCAGTTTTTCATGCTCTGCATCAGAGAGGAAACGGATACTGGTGGTATCGATATTGATACAGCGCTTAATACGTCGCCCACCGGAGGCTGACATGCCGCTCCAGTTTTTAAAGGCATCGGATACCAGGGCATAGGTCGGGATAGTGGTAATGGTGTTATCCCAGTTCTGCACTTTCACCGTGGTCAGCCCGATGTCGATTACCGCGCCGTCCGCGCCGTATTTCGTCATCTCCAGCCAGTCGCCCAGTTTCAGCATGGTGTTGGCAGAAAGCTGAATGCCTGCCACCAGCCCTAAGATCGGATCTTTAAACACTAACATCAGCACGGCGGCCATTGCGCCCAGTCCACTGATCAGGATCGCAGGGGATTTACCGATCAGCAGTGAGATCATCATGATGCCAATCACGATTGCGCTCAGCAGCTTCACGCCCTGGAAGATCCCCTTCAGGGGGAACTGCGCAGCAAACGCAAACCGGTGCGACAGGCCAGCGATCACGTCAAGCAGTGAGAAGAATGACATCAATGCATAGATCATTACCCACAGCTGGGCGCAGGTGGACAGGATCAGGGCGGCATCGCTGCCCTTTTCCAGCCACAGAACGGCCTGGAGATTGACGATCATCCCCTGAAGCATAAAGGCCAGCCGGTGGAAGAGTTTGTTCCCGGTAATGATTTGCAGCCACAGGCGGTTGCTGCCCTGCGCACGCCGTTCAAATGCCCGCAGGACAATGCGGTGCAGAATAAAATGCACGATTAATGCGGTAAGAAAAATGATGCCAACAATCACAATCAGCGAGGTAGGGTGACCTGGTTCTATTCCATATTGCTTCAGAAATGTAGCCAACTGCTGCATAACGCCTCCTTTATAAAACGAGGGGCGATCATGCCCTCTGAAGATGCCAGGTTCAACCTTTAGCGGTCCGTGGTCCCGACATTTACAATGACAGAGAAAAATGGGGTTTACGTGACAAACCGGTGCGAAAAACAGCGATACTCTGCCGATTGATTCGAACGGATAGCGGGTAACCTAAAAGGATTGTTATTGACCGTTGTACCGGAGCATCCTATGCCAGATAAAGACCCCGTTGTTGAACGCCTCTCTTTAGAAGTTCTTGCGCTGAGAAATATTGTCCAGATGCTCATCGCTTACGGCAATGTCCCGACCGGCGGCAAGCTGAATAAGTACCTGGAGAAAATTGCGGAAGAAGTGGAACACCGCGATGGACGTGAAGCGAATAAAGCCATTGCGGATGTGATACGCGGTTATATTCGTTAAGCGATATCCTGCCGCCCCGGCTGATACCGGGGCGGCAGGAAGGGATTACACGACTTTAAACACCGAAATATCTTCCGCCAGCTGCGAGGCTTCCGCATGCAGGGCGTGAGTATTTTCCGCTGTCTGATGAACCAGTGCCAGATTTTGCTGAATGGTACGCTCCATCTGCGATACGGCGAGCGTCACTTCGGCAATACCTTTGCTCTGCTCATCACCGGCTACGCGGATCTCCCCCACCACTTCTTTCACTTTCAGCACATCTTTCACCAGTTCTTCTAACTGACGTCCTGCGCCTTCCACCAGCTTACTGCCGGTCAGCACATTGCTGTCGGACTGACCGATCAGCGTTTTGATCTCCTGTGCGGCCGTTGCACTGCGCTGGGCCAGCGCACGGACTTCAGCAGCAACCACGGCAAAACCGCGCCCCTGCTCCCCGGCGCGCGCCGCTTCAACCGCCGCGTTCAGTGCCAGGATATTGGTCTGGAACGCAATGCCATCAATCACGCTGAGGATCTCACCTACGCGGCTGGAAGAGACTTTGATGGTCTCCATCGTATCGATCAGCTGTCGCATGACATTACTGCTGCTGCGGGCGATCTGCGCCGTCTGTTCGGTAAAGGAATCGGCCAGGCGGGTATTCTCAGCATTCTGCTGCACGGTGGCATTAAGCTGCTCCATCGCCGCAGCACTCTCTTCGACCGCAGCCGCCTGTTCGCTGATCTTGTCGGTCAGCTCCTGGTTGCTCTGCTCCAGCCCGCTGGCATTGTGTGCCACATGCACGCCGCTCGACTGCACGTTAGTGATTACACCGGCGATCTTATCGACAAACTGGTTGAAGGATACGGCGATATCAGCGATCTCATCGCGGCCTGAGGTATCCAGACGGCGGGTCAGATCGCCATCACCGTGCGCAATATCATCCAGCGCTTTACGGGTCGACTCAAGCCGTCCTGAAATCTGGCGCGAGATAAACCACGAGGCAACCAGCAACACTAACAATGAAGGGATCAGCAGCACAAAGATATCCTGCATAATGTTGTGCGCCAGCGCAGTCACTTCTGCCTGCGGCGTCACCAGACCAATGATCCAGCCGGTATCCGCCATACGGAACAGCGTCACCTGCGCATCCTGGTGCAGCCATTCATCGTTGATGCCACTGAGTGTGGTACTGCCGCTGGCCGTGCCCGCTTTTTTTACCCCTTCAACTATCGGTGCCAGCCAGGATTGCTGCTGTGCCAGATCGCTGAATTTTTTCAGCGCTTTGTCTTTCATACCGGGGAAATAGAGCACGTTACCGGCCTGGTCGAGCGCAAATGCATAACCGCCAGTGTTGCTGCCGTTGCGCTGCATAAAACCGGAAAGATTATCCAGCAGCACATCAAAGGTCGCGACCCCGGCAAAAGCACCGCCGTGGCTGTAAGGTACGCTACAGGTGACCATATTCACGTTGGAAACCGGGTCCTGGTAGACTTCGGACCAGTTGCACTTGTTGGCAGACGCCGTGCGGCTTGAGGTATACCAGCTTTCATTGTGATAGCCCGCCCCGGCCGGGTCGTTGTAGCCGTCCGAGTAATCCAGCCCACCGCTGGCGTTACGCGACCAGAAGAAACTGCGGCGAGCCACCCCCTCACTGAACGCGTTGGGCTCCGGCCACATACCTCCCCCGGCGATACTTTTATCCCCTTTACTGTCGATGATTTGTGGCAAGACCTGTTTCACCAGCGCGTCATCATGTGGCAGCACTTCGGCCAGGCGGGCCAGACTGACGCCTTCCCCTTCAATACGGATAAGCTGCTGGTTAAGCTGACCGACGATATTCTCACCGGTTTGCTGAATTAAGCTGTTGCTGGCATCGATCACACGCGGCTGACCGCGCAGTGAAATCGCCAGGTAGACGATGACGCAGGTAAGCAACAACATAAACACGCCACCTAACGTCAATTTCCCTGATAAACGAACGGGAACCCACGACATAATGATTACCTCGGAAAATAAAATTGAAAATCGACAATCAGAGATAAGCCAAAGGAAAAGTGATTTTTATTGTTATGCGGGTAAGTTCTATCGACATACCATCAATGACTATCATCGGCCGCGCGCTGATAAAACTTTAATTCCACTTAATAACTTGATATATATCAAGTTATAAGCCTGCCGTTTATTCTGCGCCCATGCCCGATATCCGCCATTCATGTCGTCCTGAAGGCATTTCATTCCCTGTTCATGGCAGTTCATGCCTTTTTTCCCCCGCTCTCACAGGGGCGAATTTATCATTGTGCTAATTCAAGATTCTTAGCATTCCCATCGGGAGATATCCATGAACACACCTACTGCAGGCAGCAGCGTTAACCGCACCCGCTGGTTAACCCTGATCGGTACCATCATTACCCAGTTTGCACTGGGATCGGTCTATACCTGGAGTCTGTTTAACGGGCAGCTCTCCCTGAAACTGGATACCACAATCAGTCAGGTGGCTTTCTCGTTCGGTTTGCTGAGTCTGGGTCTGGCACTGGCTTCATCCGTTGCCGGAAAATTACAGGAACGTTTTGGCGTTCGTCACGTCACCATCGCCGCCGGGCTGCTGATGGCGGTCGGTTTGATGCTGACCTCGCAGGCCGATAACCTGTTTATGCTCTATCTCAGCGCGGGCCTGCTGGTCGGCCTGGCCGATGGTGCAGGTTATCTGATGACGTTATCAAACTGCGTGAAATGGTTCCCGGAACGTAAAGGGGTGATATCAGCCTGTGCCATTGGCGCATACGGCCTGGGCAGCCTTGGCTTCAAGTTTATCTGTAGCTATCTGTTGAGCGTCTACAGCCTGGAAACCACCTTTATGATTTGGGGCGGACTGGCGATGAGTATGATCATCGTTGGCGCACTGCTAATGAAAGATGCGCCTGCACAGCAGCCATCCGGCAGCAAATCCGCAGAGAAACGCGATTACTCGCTGGCGGAATCCATGCGTATGCCGCAGTACTGGATGCTGGCACTGATGTTCCTGACCGCCTGCATGAGCGGCCTGTATGTGATTGGCGTGGCGAAGGATATCGGCGAAAGCATGGTACACCTGAGCGCGCAGACCGCCGCCAATGCCGTCACCATCATTGCCATTGCCAACCTGAGCGGTCGTCTGGTACTGGGTGTCCTGTCCGATAAGGTGGCACGTATCCGGGTTATTACCCTGGCACAGGTGGTGTCACTGGTCGGCATGAGCATCCTGCTGTTCAGCCACATGAATGAAAACAGCTTCTTTATTGCCATTGCCTGCGTCGCCTTCAGCTTCGGTGGCACTATCACGGTTTATCCGTCACTGGTCAGCGATTTCTTCGGCCTGAACAACCTGACCAAAAACTACGGCGTGATTTACCTGGGCTTCGGGATTGGGAGCGTAATGGGATCGCTGATTGCCTCACTGTTCGGTGGCTTTACGGTGACCTTCAGCCTGATTATGGCGCTGCTGGTGATTTCACTGCTGATGTCCGCCACCATCCGGATGCCGTATAAACAGGCAGAAACGAAGAAAGAACTGCAACACGCCTGATAACACCCGTCAGTCAATTAACGCCCGCTATCGATAACGACAGCGGGCGTTTTCATTAATTTCCCACTATACCCAAAATAATTCGAGCTGCAGGAAGGCGGCAAGTGAGTGACAAATTGGCCGACGGCCATTTTGAACAGCGTTTACGCAGGCCCACAGGGTGAGCTTCAGAAATGAAGCTCATAATCCCGAATCACTTACTCGAGTAAGTGATTCGGGTGAGCAAACGTAGCCAACGCACATGCAGCTTGAAGTATGACGGGTATATTCAGACGATTCCCACCAATAAACTGCCTTTTTCATCCTTATCTTATTTCATTAAAGCCTTCTCATTCATTCGAGAGATATAATGAATTATTTGGAAATAACTTCCCGAATAAATCTACATTCACCGCATTATTCCTCCACTTTTCTTTCGTAAAGTTGTAGTCATTGAAAAGAGCAGGAGAACAACATGAAGACAACAATGAAAACAATAATGAAAGCAACCTCTGTGGTGTCTCTGATTGTTATGCTGAGCGGCTGTATTATTGCCCCTCCTCATCATGGCGGTGGCGGTGGGTATCACGGTGGCGGTGGGGGTTATCATGGCGGCTATCATCATGGTGGTGGCCCACGACGCGGCAGATAGGAATTTTTAGAAGGGTGGGCAAAGCCTGCACACAGCAATAAGCCGTAAGTCGGTAAATAAAATAAATGGTAAATAAGTACATTGGGCGGGAATTTTCCCGCCCTTATTTTTTAGCTTTTAATACTGTAATTACATTGATACCAGGCTTTCACCAGACCGGGCACATGACTATCCTGTGGCCGCAACGCTTCAACTTTATCAAAGCCGCGTTCACTACAATAACGCTCAACGTCTTTCTCCATCGCGGTTTTGTCCACGCGGACGGGATTAAAACGGTATTGAACGGTATTCACTGCCGGATCTTCATCGACCTTTTCATAGGCTCCGGGTTTGCCGGAAGTACAACCTGCCAGCAACAGTAGCGCAAATGCGCCGATTATTTTTGATTTCATCATGGCTCCCTTCTTCCAGTGCCGCATCATGAGCTGCCCCGCCCCCCGGCGCTATCAGACGCCAGCGCATTTGCATAATTTTACTTAAGTTATGCAATGTTTTACCGATTGAATCGATTCAGGGAGATGAATAGCGTCAGAACGATTTCAGTGCGACTATGCACCCAGACATCGCAAGATGTCTGCGCAACACCAGGAAATTTTTTGCTATAATTAGAATGACTTATGCCCGCGGCGAGCGGGCTTTTTTTTGGACTTAATTACCTGTTCCGCTAATAATTATACGCAGAACGTTGGCGGAATCCTTACCAGTAAGTGCCAGAACCGACTGATAAAGGTCAATGGTCATGTCGCAGAGTTTCGCTTCATTCACCCCGGCTTCCGCAGGCGTGTTTAACGTTTGCAGATCGCTTCCCCAGCGCGCATACAACTGACGCACCACCGCCTGCAACTGCTCCCTTCCCTGTTTGAAATCAATGGGTTGCTCAATGCCATTACTGTGCTTAAGCAATACATCCATCGCCTGCAGCTCCCGCTCCGTCAGGGTTTTCGGTACCAGTTCACTGACATTCACCCCGCCTTTCACCTGGGGAAACAGGAAACGGAAGCACTGCTCCGGGCCACGCTGGCGGATCTGTCTCATCTGCTCCAGGGAAACCTGCATATAGTTAATCAGATCCTGGTCACGCGCCGCGTTAATCCGCTGATTCAACAGATCGGCCACCAACGGGCGCAGATGCTCAATCGCCTGTTGCTGCGGTATACCGGCTTCCAGCTGAGCGATCAGTTCATCATGCGCCTGCTGATATAGCAGGGGTTGCTGCGTTTTTACCGTACGCCAGACCGGGAGCTGTGCCAGACGGGCAGCGGCGGCATCAATTTCCGCCTGCTTTTCCCGTGCCGGGCTGACCCAACCATAGTAATAAAGATTCCCCACCAGCAGCGGAACCGAAAACAGCAGGATCGCCACGGCAGAGGCCATCTTTTTACGTTTGAAAAGGGCACCCAAAACGACCAGCCAGACCAGAGCGGAGAACAGCGAGGCAAGAATAGCGTGAGAAATCAAAACAGAACCCTGACGTTATCAGGCCGGATAACCGGCCCGTTAGAAATGTTAGTCGACGCGCACATCAAGTAATACCGGGCAACTGGCACGTTCAATCACCGCAGCACTGCAAGAGCCTTTCAGCAGACGGTTAAAGGAGGAGAGATGACGGCGACCCATGATGATCATCGCTGCGTTCAGGCTGTTCGCCTGGGCCACAATGGTTTCTGCCGATTCTCCGGCAGCGACGCGCCCACGCGCTGCCACACCCGCACGATGCAGCTCGGCTAACGCCTGACGCACAACGCCTTCTGCGGTATTTTGCTCATCCAGCGCCAGACCAAAGTCGCCGGGATCTTCGCCCGCTTCAATATCAAACGGACCGGATGCCGCATAGCTGGCATCCACACAGCACAGCACCACCACCTCTGCCTGCAAGGCCAGTGCCTGTTCGGTCGCAAGCTGAATCACTTTGCGGGCAATCACCGAATTATCAACAGCGACCAAAAGCGTTTTCATAGCCCTTCTCCTGTCAGTCTCGTAATGCAACTTTTCCAATTTCATCGATCAGCGCCTCTTTGCATTTGAGGATCGCCTCGCGATTACGTGCTTCATGCCGCTGGAAACGGGCGCCAGGGATCAAAAGACTGATGGAAAAGCGTCCCAGAATCGTGTCGATTGCCACGGCCATCGTGGAGATCCCTTCCAGCGTCTCGCCCCGGTCATACGCCAGACCGGTACGACGAATTTCGGTTAAATGTGCCAGCAACGCGGGGAAATCGCGCACGGTCAGTTCGGTAATGGCCTGATAAGCCTCACCCACCAATTCTCTGGCAGCGTCATCGCTCTCCAGCGCCAGCAGCGCACGGCCACCGGAAGTGCTGTAGAGCGGCAGGTTCATGCCTATGCGTGGCACCACCCGCAGTTCCCGGTCAGCCACAACATAATGCACAATCGCCAACTGCAGGCCGCTGGCCCGGGCCAGCGACACGGTTTCTCCGGTGGTGTCGCACAGTGCCTGAAGCCACGGCTGAGCAATAGCCACCACATCGGTATGCACGTTGGCGATCAGCCGCAGCAGAGCCGGGCCAAGCCGAACGCCACCGGCCGCGCCGTGGCTGCGCACCAGCTGCACTGAATCCAGCGCGTTGACGATGCGCTGCACGGTGGAACGCGGCAAATCGACCGCCAGAGCGATTTCGCCGAGGCTCATTCCGTTCGGTTTTGCGCCCAACGCATCAAGAATTTTCGCGGCGCGCGTGATCACCTGAATGCCGCCGATACGTTCGTCATCACGGCAGGTTGCGGACTCAAACATAGGGATTCTCTTTCCTTGTCATCGGCAAATACTGTAGCACTATTTGGCTTACTGGACACGCTGTATCACATTGCAATACAGCGCATCACCATGTAATATTCCGCTCAATGTATCACGATGCAATACACTGCATCGATAATAATAATTCTCGTCCGGGATACCTGCTATGAATGGCCAGCCAGCGGCGATGCCGCCGTCTCCGCACCCTTTTACTCTTCGCCTGGCGCTGGGCCTGGTGGGTGTACTGATCGCCGCGCTCAGCTCCGGTCTTAACGATCGCGTGACCGACCTGGCATTGGCTGATATTCGCACCGCGCTGGGGATCGATTTTGATACCGGCAGCTGGATCACCTCCGCTTACCAGGCCGCAGAAGTGGCCGCCATGATGATCGCCCCCTGGTTTGCGGTCACCTTCTCACTGCGCCGTTTTACGCTGTCAGTCACCCTCGGATTCTGCCTGATTGCGGCAGTCCAACCGCTGGTGACCGATGCCTCAGGCTTTATCGCTCTCAGGGTGATTCAGGGGATTTTTGGGGGTGCGCTGCCCCCCATGCTGATGACGGTTGCCCTGCGCTTTCTGCCCCCCGGCATCAAGCTTTACGGACTGGCCGCTTATGCCATGACGGCAACGTTTGGCCCGAATATGGCGGCGTCACTTGCCGCTTTCTGGACCGATTCCGTCGGCTGGCAGTTCACCTTCTGGCAGGTGATCCCGCCGTGTCTGATCGCCATGTTGCTGATTAGCCGCGGATTGCCGCAGGACCCATTGCGTCTCGAACGTTTCCGCCAGATTGACGCACTGGGGATGCTGACTGGCTGTAGCGGTATCGCGCTGCTGGTGCTGGCGCTGACGCAGGGCGAACGGCTGGACTGGTTCCAGTCACCGCTCATCAGCGGCATGTTACTGAGCGCCGCCGCACTGCTGGTCGTGTTCTTCATTAATGAATGGTTCCATCCGCTGCCGCTGTTCCGGCTGCAAATGTTGCAACGTAAAAATCTGACGCATGGACTGCTGGTCCTCGCGGGCGTACTGATGGTCGCGCTGTCGGGGTCGGCCCTGCCCTCGGCGTATTTCGGTCAGATAGAAGGATTCCGCACCGCGCAGTTTGCTCCGCTGGCGCTGACCATTGGGCTACCGCAGCTGGTGATTGCCCCCCTGCTCGCGGCCTTACTGAATCTGCGCTGGATTGACTGCCGCTGGATGCTGACGGCAGGTGCCGGGCTGATGATCCTCTCCTGCGTACTGGGGATGCAGATCACCTCGGAGTGGGCGCGACAGAATTTCTGGTTAATTCAGGCGCTACAGGCGTTTGGTCAGCCGATGATGATCCTGCCCGTGCTGATGAGCGCCACCAGCGTGGTGCTGCCACCGGAGGGCCCCTTCGCTTCCGCCATGTTTAATACTGTCCGGGGTTTTTCCAGCGTCGCCGCTGGCGTGCTGGTCGAAAATTTCCTCACCCATCGGGAAAAATTCCATTCGCATACGCTGGTCGATCAGTTGGGTAACCGCCCGTGGCTGATGACCGCCACCCGTAGCGACACGGCCAGCAGCATGATGCCGCTGCTGCCGGATGGATCGGCCAGCTCGGTTGAGAATCTCAGCCATTTCAGCACGCTGGTGAAACACCAGGCGGTGATCCTCAGCCTCAGCGACAGCTATCTGATGATTATTGGCTTCGCACTGCTGCTGATCCTTCTGACCGCCTGGCTACCAAAACGCGTCTGGCCGCCACAAACACTGTTAACTTCAGCTCCGCAAACATCGAGATCATAACAATGAGTTTCACACCTGCTAAACGCACCTCTTTGCTGGTACTGCTGCTGCTGGTACTTTTGACCATCGCCTTTTTCATCTGGTCAGCGATCAATCGCCATCACCTGCGGACCGATGATGCCGTGATCGCCGCTGACTACACGCTGGTGGCCCCCAAAGTGTCCGGCTATATCCGCACGGTCAATGTGACTGACAACCAGCAGGTGAAAGCCGGTGATGTGCTGGCCACCATTGATGACCGCGACTATCGTGTGGCACTGGAAACCGCCAACGCCAATCTTCAGGTCAGCGAAGCGAAACGCAGCAGCATAGAAGCCCAACTGGAGCAGCAGAAAGCGACCATCGCCCAGACCGAAGCAGCCGTTAGCGCCAGCCAGGCCACGCTGAACTACGCAGGACAAAATGCTGACCGCTATCGTCGCCTGCTGAAAAGCGGCACCGCGACCGCCGATGAGCAACAGAAATCCAGTTCAACGATGTTAAGTGCGGCAGCGCAGGTTAAGCAGAGCCAGGCTGCCGTACTGGCCGCACGCAAAGAAGTCGCCGTCTTGCAGGCAAGCGTGAAGCAGGCGGATGCGGACATTGCGGCGATGCAGGCCAGCGTCGATCAGGCGCAGCTCAACCTTTCCTATACGCAGATTACCGCACCGATTTCAGGCAGCGTTGGCCAGCGGGCCGTGCGTCAGGGTGCGTGGGTCGCAGCGGGGACACGTCTGCTGGCGGTCGTCCCCTTGCAGCAAAGCTATGTGGTGGCAAACTTCCTTGAAACCCAGCTGGCCCATGTGACCCAGGGGCAACCCGTTTCAGTGACGGTCGATGCCCTGCCAGGCGTGACGCTGCGCGGCCATGTTGACAGTATTGCCCCTGCTACAGGTTCAACTTTTGCGGCGATTACTGCTGATAACGCGACCGGAAACTACACCAAAGTCGTGCAGCGCCTGCCGGTAAAAATCGTGCTGGAACCGGGCCAGTCAGACCTGCCACGACTGCGCGTTGGTATGTCCGTCGTTCCAGAATTAGAAATGCATTAATGTGAGAAAGATCCCAGAACAATCACCTTTATTTCGCAAGGGAATGCGGGTAGATTAGCGTCCGATCCTGCCTGTTTTAGGCGTTTAGAGGAATTGTTCGTGAAATATGCTTTGATGGGAATCTCTTTTATCCTGTTAATCTGGGTTGGCACTTTCTATCTGATGGTGTAGGGATAAAAGTGAAGGGGTCAGGACAACCTGACCCTTACTGTTTTCAGACGTCGTCTTCGCCGCTTTTTGTGGCACTCGCTAAAATACCCTCAGCCCGAAACATCGCTTTAATGCCTCTGACCGCCTGACGAATACGGTCGCTGTTTTCAATCAAGGCAAAGCGCACGTGCGTATCACCGTAATCCCCAAAGCCGATACCCGGCGACACACACACCTTCGCTTCCTGTAACAGCAGTTTGGCAAACTCAAGCGATCCCAGGTGCGCATAGTGGTCGGGAATTTTCGCCCAGACGTACATCGATGCTTTCGGGTTATCCACCATCCAGCCCGCCTCATGCAGACCTTTCACCAGCACGTCACGGCGGCGTTTATACTGCTCGGCAATATCGCGTACGCACTGCTGATCGCCTTCCAGCGCCGCAATCGCCGCCACCTGCAACGGGGTGAAGGTGCCGTAATCATGGTAGCTTTTGATACGCGCCAGCGCAGACACCAGCTCTTTGTTACCCACCATAAAGCCGATACGCCAGCCCGCCATATTGTAGCTTTTGGACAGCGTAAAGAACTCCACCGCCACATCACGTGCGCCCGGAACTTCCATGATAGACGGGGCTTTCCAGCCGTCGTAGACAATATCGGCGTAGGCGAGATCGTGGATCACCAGCACGTTGTACTGTTTCGCCAGCGCAATCACCCGCTCAAAGAAGTCCAGCTCCACACACTGCGCGGTCGGGTTTGACGGGAAGCCGAGGACCATCATCTTCGGCTTCGGATAGCTTTCGCGAATGGCGCGTTCCAGCTCGTTAAAGAAGTCGACGCCCGCTACCAGCGGTACAGAGCGCACCTGCGCGCCAGCGATCACCGCCCCATAGATATGGATCGGATAGCTCGGATTCGGCACCAGCACGGTATCGCCGTGATCGAGCGTAGCCAGCATCAGATGCGCCAGCCCCTCTTTGGAGCCAATCGTGACAATCGCTTCCGATTCGGGGTCAATGTCCACCTGGTAGCGGTCGGCATACCAGCGTGAAATCGCACGACGCAGGCGGGGAATACCGCGTGAGGTGGAGTAACCGTGCGTGTCTTCGCGCTGCGCCACGGTGCAGAGTTTTTCCACGATATGCGGCGGCGTCGGGCCGTCCGGGTTACCCATACTGAAGTCGATTATATCTTCACCGCGACGACGGGCTGCCATCTTCAATTCGGAGGTAATGTTAAAAACATACGGGGGAAGACGTTCAATACGGGAAAAACGGCGTGGGGAATTATTGTCAGTCATAGCAACCTCTGATTCACGTAAGCGCCCGGACCATCCGAGCGACGCTGACCACTGCGGTGGTCGAGGAATCAACATATCTTACCTTTCTGTAACCTGTCGATAGGCAGAATAAAATTTTTTACTGGGCCGGGTTAATGCGCCCAAACAGCCAGTCATTCACCCATTTGCCACGTAACAGGTAATTATCCCGTAGTGTCCCTTCCAGCGTGAAGCCGTTTTTTTCCAGCACGCGGCGCGAAGCATGGTTCCCCTCCACCACCTGCGCTTTCAACTTGTGAAACTCACACTCATTGAAGAGAAAATCACACAGCGCGCCCAGCGCTTCGCTGCCGTACCCCTGACCAAAACAGTCGTTCAACAGTGAGTAACCGACTTCCGCCTGACGATGCGGTGCCCACTCCGGGTTAGCTCCCATCAGCCCCACAGCCCGCCCATCCTCTTTGCGCCGCACCACCAGGCACAGCATGTGGAAACTGGTGATCTGCCAGGGAGCCAGACGGTCATGAAAACGCTGGCGGATATCGGCCAGTTGCGGCACCGCGCTGATAAATTTCATGCAGGTTTCATCGCTGTGTACCGCCAGGAACAGCTGCCAGTCTTCCGGCTGTAGCCGGGTCAGGATCAGTCGCTCAGTCGTGAGTTGCATAAGCCATCTCGCTAAAAGGGGAAAAACCACAAAGAACACATCTCTTTTATCTGCCGCTTTTTCGCCGTGTAATGATTCGCAGCAGTAACGCCATGATAATGAATTTGTCACAGGAGAACGACAATGTCCCATCTCAAAATTGACAATATCCCGGATGCAATTCGCACGATAAAACACCAGCTACGCCAGCAGCTTCCCCACTACCGCGCCGTCTTTGCCGAGCTGGATGACGAGATGCGCCTCCAGATCCATGCCCTTAAGGCAGAACAGCAGCGCGGCGAACATCCGGTGCCGGAACTTGATGCCAACGATATCCTGAACCATCGCGTCACAGAACAGCAAAAAAAACGCATCCGCCAGCGCGGCTGCTGCACGGTGCGTGGCGTCTTCCCCCGCGCGCAGGCCACGGAGTGGAACACGAATATTGGCCGCTATCTTGACGACAATCAGTTTGTTGAGAAGCTGCAAAATGCGGCGGAGGATAATTACTTTGGCGATCTGAAGCAGGGAAAGCCGCAGATTTATGGCGTTTACTGGTCACAGCCGCAGGTGCAGGCACGTCAGGATGCGCGGATGCAGGCGGTACAGGTTTTCCTCAATTCCCTCTGGCAGACCGAAAGCGCGGGTAAACAGCATTTT
The DNA here is from genome assembly GCF_013074405.1 of Erwinia sp. JH02. Taxonomy (NCBI): domain Bacteria; kingdom Pseudomonadati; phylum Pseudomonadota; class Gammaproteobacteria; order Enterobacterales; family Erwiniaceae; genus Erwinia; species Erwinia sp. JH02. The sequence continues at coordinate 228,376 of NZ_JABANZ010000003.1, read as the reverse complement.
GATCCCACGCGTAGTGTCAGCTACGCCGATCGCATTCGCCGCCGTCCCCCTCATTCTGGCTCGCTGGGCCTGTCGCCGCACGTTGACGGCGGCTCACTGGAGCGCTGGCTGGATGAGAATTTCCGTCACGTTTACCGCCATGTCTTTAGCGGCAACTGGCAGCAATATAATCCGTTTGATGCCGAAGGACGCACCGAAGTACGCGAGTTCCCCTCTCCCGCCGTCTGCTCAATGTTCCGTACGTTCCAGGGCTGGACAGCGCTGACGCCGCAGCGCAAACACGGCGGTACGCTGAAACTGCTGCCAATTGCCAATGCGATGGCGTGGATTTTACTGCGCGCACTACAGGATGATGTGGCAGACGATGATCTGTGCGGTGCCGCGCCAGGGCGTGCCTTATCGGTCAGTGAAAAATTCCATCCTCTTTTACTTGAAGGTTTTTCCTCTATTCCTGATATGGAACCGGGTGACACGGTGTTCTGGCACTGCGACGTGGTGCATGCAGTGGAGAATGAACATCTGGGTGAGTTTGACAGCAATGTGATGTATATCGCTGCGGCCCCCTGGTGCGAAAAGAATGCCACCTATTTGCAACGCCAGTGGCCTGCTTTTGTCGACGGGCGTTCGCCACCGGATTTCGCTGCGGATAATTTTGAAGTCGATTTTTCTGGCCGGGCGACGGAAGACGATTTGACGCCATCAGGCAGGAAACAGATGCTATCCCAGGACGGTTAACATTTATTGTGGCGTAGGGGCGAGGCACGCCTCGTCCTGGATCACCCCGGGTCAGGTATGCCTGCCCCCTACGCAGGGGATTTGCGCATTGCACCACGTTGATGCCTGGCACATCCCCCCCACATTCCCTATCATAGGCACATTATCCCCACCAGCCGAGACGCCCGTGCATTCGATGTTTGAGATGTTGCTCGCCGTGTTTGACCGCGCAGCGCTGATGTTAATCTGCCTGTTCTTCATTACCCGTACCCGCCATTTCCGCCAGCTCTTGCAAAAAGATGAGCATTCGCGCCAGGAACTGATCGCCGTCACCACCATTTTTTCGCTGTTTGCGCTGTTCAGTACCTGGACCGGGATCAACGTTGAAGGCTCACTGGTTAACGTTCGCACCATTGCGATTATGTCCGGCGGGATCCTGTTCGGCCCCTGGGTGGGCATTGCGACCGGGGTGATTGCCGGGACGCACCGCTTCCTGATCGACATTGATGGCGTCACCTCGGTGCCCTGCCTGATCACCAGCATTGTCGCCGGGGTGGTCTCCGGCTGGATCAATCTGAAAGTGGTCAAGGAGAAGCGCTGGAGCATTGGCATTATTGGCGGGATGGCCTGCGAATCACTGACCATGCTGCTGATTGTCGTCTGGGCCTCCCCGACTGCGCTGGGGCTGGATATTGTCTCGGAAATCGCCATTCCGATGATCCTCGGTGCGGCCAGCATCGGGCTGATCGTTCTGCTGGTGCAGAGCGTGGAGGGAGAAAAAGAAGCCATTGCCGCCCGTCAGGCCAAGCTGGCGCTGGATATTGCCAATAAAACCCTGCCGCTGTTCCGCCAGGTCAACAGCCAGTCTCTTAGCCAGGTGTGCCACATTATTCGTGATGATATCAATGCCGATGCGGTGGCAATGACCAACAACACCCAGATCCTCGCCTATGTTGGTGTGGGAGAAGAGAACTACCGCGACGGTGATGATGGCATCAGCCCGACCACGGCGGCTGCGATTTCGGAAGGGAAGATCATCATCAAAAACAATGATGAAGCCCACCGCACCCCTGAAATTCATTCGATGATCGTCATTCCGCTGTGGGAAAAAGGCGAAGTCACCGGCACGCTGAAAATTTACTACCGCCATGCTCACCGCATCACCTGGTCGTTGAAGGAGATGGCGGTGGGCCTGTCGCAGATTATCTCGACCCAGCTGGAAGTCTCGCGCGCGGAACAGCTGCGAGAAATGGCTAACAAGGCTGAGCTGCGGGCATTACAGAGTAAAATTAACCCCCATTTCCTGTTTAACGCCCTCAATGCGATCTCCTCTTCCATCCGCATCAATCCGGACACCGCGCGCCAGCTCATTACCAATCTGTCCCGTTATCTGCGCTATAACCTGGAATTGAACGATGACGAGATCATTGATATCAAGAAGGAGCTTTACCAGGTGAAGGACTACATTGCCATCGAGCAGGCCCGCTTCGGGGATAAGCTGACGGTCATCTATGATATCGAAGAGGACGTCAACTGCTCACTGCCCAGCCTGCTCATTCAGCCGCTGGTGGAGAATGCCATCATGCACGGCATCCATCCCTTCCGGGGGAAAGGCGTGGTGACGCTGAGTATTCACGACCTGGGCGACCGGGTGCGCATTGCGGTGCGGGATACCGGGCAGGGCATCAGTGAAGATGTGATTGCACGGGTGGAATGTAATGAGATGCCGGGGAATAAAATCGGTCTGCTGAATGTCCATCACCGGGTGAAGTTGCTGTACGGTGAAGGACTGCACATTCACCGCCTGAATCCCGGCACGGAGATTGCCTTCTATATCAGTAAAAATGGTGCAGGTTTGCCTGAAAAACCCAGTATTTCTTTGGCCTGAACCCGAGGTATGACGTGAAAGCAATCATTGTAGAAGACGAGTTTCTGGCCCAACAGGAGTTGAGCTGGCTGATCCGCGAGCATAGCCAGATCACCATTGAAGCAACGTTTGATGACGGGCTGGACGTGCTGAAGTATCTGCAAACCCATCAGGTCGACGTGATTTTTCTGGATATTAATATCCCGTCACTTGATGGCATGCTGCTGGCGCAAAATATCAGTAAATTCGCCAATAAACCGCTGATCGTGTTTATTACGGCCTACAAAGAGCATGCGGTAGAAGCCTTTGAGCTGGAGGCATTCGACTACATTCTGAAGCCCTGGTCCGAAATGCGCCTCATTACCTTGCTGCGTAAGCTGGAAAATCATGTGCAGAGCAGCGCCTCGCTCAGTCCGGCGGCCACGCGTCCTGCGCCGCACACCATCAATCTGGTGAAAGACGAACGCATTATCGTCACCGATATTAATGATATCTACTACGCGGAAGCCCATGAAAAGCTGACGTTTGTGTATACGCGGCGCGAAGAGTATGTGATGTCGATGAACATGACGGAATTTTGTCAGCGGCTGCCGGATGAGTATTTCTTCCGTTGCCACCGATCCTACTGCGTCAATCTCAGCAAAATTCGTGAGATCGAACCCTGGTTTAACAACACCTATATTCTCAAACTACGCGATCTTGAGTTCCAGGTGCCGGTGAGTCGCAGCAAGGTGAAAGAGTTTCGGCAACTGATGCGGCTGTAATTCTCCGCATCCGTTGCCTTGTACAGGCGGGAATTACAGTACCAGACCAAGCGTCTGACGCAGATGCGCACCCGCGCCCAGCAGGCCTGGCTGATCGTGGGTGATCAGGTAAACCGGAATGCCGGAGACGTAATCTTTAAAACGGCCTTTATCTTCAAATGCTGCACGGAAACCGGAGGCTTTGAAGAACTCCAGGAAACGCGGAACAATGCCCCCGGCAATATATACGCCGCCGAACGTGCCCAGATTCAGCGCCAGATTGCCGCCGAAACGCCCCATAATCACGCAGAACATGGACAGGGCGCGACGGCAGTCAGTGCAGCTGTCCTGCAAGGCGCGTTCGGTCACATCACGCGGTTTCAGATTTTCTGGCACCCGGTCATCTGATTTAACAATCGCCCGATAGAGGTTCACCAGCCCGCCACCGGAGAGAATACGCTCGGCAGACACATGGCCCAACTCTTCACGCAGCACTTCGAGGATCTGATCTTCTTCTTCGCTGTTCGCGGCGAAATCAACATGCCCCCCTTCCCCCGGCAGGCTGACCCAGCGCTTATCAACATGGACCAGATGTGCCACGCCCAGGCCCGTTCCCGCGCCATACACGGCCACCGGTTTGTCCTGCACCGGCGATTTACCGCCGAACTGCAACACATGGTCTTCCTTCAGCATCGGGATGGCCATGGATACCGCAGTGAAATCGTTGATGATTTCCAGCGTTTCAAAGCCCAGGCTGGCTTTCATCTTGCTGGTAGAGAACGCCCAGTCGTGGTTGGTCATTTCAACCCAGTCTTCAGTGATCGGGCAGGCAATGGCGATACAGCCATGTTTGATGTCCTGCTGCTGCTCATCGAGATAAGCGCGGATCACCGCTTCCAGATTGTCATACTCTGCTGTGGAAAACGTTTTGGCTTGTGAAATAGCACCGCTCTCAACTTCACACAGTGCCAGACGCGCATTTGTGCCGCCGACATCACCCACCAAGGCATAGCTGGTCATTATTGTTTTGCTCCGCTCAAGTCAATTAGACACACTATAAATTTCCCCCGCTAAAACAACAACGCTCACCGGGAAAAAGGTGAGCGTTAAATCTGATAATGGCTACCTTAACGGGATTAGTGTCCCTTTCCCACGGGCAACTGTCTGAATTGCGAGTCAAACGGCGGTTATCGGCTGTTACGCTGATGCAGTGCCTGCGTGACAGACGCCAGCAGCGGCGGAATATCCTGCTGTGGCAGTACAACTTCCACCAGCGACAGGCGTGATGGCGCCTCAAGCAGCGCCATCACCTCCCGCAGCTGTACCGTTTGCGTCACACGCCAGCTCTGCGCCTGACTGTCGACGTTCAATGCCTGCGGCAGACGCGTCCAGTCCCAGGGGGCAATATCGTTATAGCGCTGCTGTGCACCGTGGATGGCACGTTCGACAGTATAGCCGTCGTTGTTCAGCAGGAAGATCACCGGGTTTTGCCCGTCACGCAGCATGGTACCCAACTCCTGCACCGTCAGCTGCGCCGATCCGTCACCGATGATCAGCACCACACGCTGCTGCGGCTGCGCGGTCTGGGCACCGAAAGCGGCCGGCAGCGTGTAGCCAATCGATCCCCACAGCGGCTGCACCAGCAAACGTGCCCCTTCAGGTAAACGCAGCGCGGCAGCGCCAAATGCCGCCGTCCCCTGATCGGCCAGCACGATATCGCCAGGGCGCAGAAAGTCCTGTATTGCCAGCCAGAACGTGCTTTGTATCAGACTGTCCGAACTCGCGCTGTCCATTTCCGGCGGTGCCACAATCCCCCGCTGCCAGCCTCGACCATGCTGGCGTGCCAGTTGATGTAACACCGCCAGCGCCGCCGCCATCGGTATGCGCGGAAAATCACGTTCGGCTATCCGGCAGCCGTGCAGGCCAACATCAATGGTCCGACTGCGGGTGATGTTTTGCGTAAATCCGGCGGTAATGGTGTCGGTATATTTCACGCCAATCGCAATGAGCACATCGCTCTGCTCAATAACGGCCCGGGTACTTTCAGCGCTGGACGATCCTGCATAGGTTCCGGCAAAGCCATACTGGGTTTCCGGCAGCACACTTTTACCCATCAGCAGCGTGGCAAACGGCATCGGAATATCCGTTAGCCAGCGCTGTAAAAGGGGCTGTTGCCCGGCACGGTCGGCGAGAAAATCCGCCAGCATCGCCACGCTGCCCGCCGCGGCCAGCAGGCTTTCAGCCTTATCCGCAAAGGCGGCGAGCTGTTCCCGATCGATTTCCCGGGCCAGTGTCAGAGGATCAACAGGCGGCGGCAACGGACTTTCCGCCACATTGGTTGCCAGTAGCAGATAGACCGGGCGGCGCTCGGTTAATGCACACAACAGGACACGATCAATCTCTGCCGCCGCGTTGTCGGCGGTAAGCACCGTAGTGGCCACCGCGATTTCCTGATGCATACGCAGGAAGTGACCGAAATCGCCATCACCCAGCGTGTGATGCAGCAGTTCGCCGTTGTTCTGTGAGGTTTGCGACGGTGCGCCGACGATATGAATCACCGGCAGATATTCAGCATAACTGCCCGCCACGCCGTTCAGAGCGCTTAACTCACCGACGCCAAACGTGGTCAGCAGCGCCGCAACGCCGCGACAGCGGGCATAACCGTCAGCAGCATAGGCCGCATTCAGTTCATTGGCACAGCCGACCCAGGCCAGCCGGGGATGATCAATCACATGATCGAGAAATTGCAGGTTGTAATCACCGGGCACCCCAAACAGGTGATCGATACCGATTTCATTTAACCGCGCAAGCAGATAGTCACCCACCGTATAGCTGTTCATCGCCCTGCTCCTCTGTGGCCTCTGTTCTCAGTATTGGTGATTATTTTCATTCTGTTATCGGAAAGATGCCGGGTGAAATGGCAACAGATCGTTACGGGCCAGGAATTATCCTTAAGTTGCGATCCGCCGCCCGATTTCATTCAGTGTAACCGTATACACTACTATGCTGTTCAACGACCCCAACGTTTTAACAACAGGATTTATTCATGGTTTATCAAGCAGATGCCCAGCGGTACGAGACAATGACTTATCACCGCTGCGGGCGCAGCGGCCTGAAGCTTCCGGCCATCTCCCTCGGTTTGTGGCATAACTTTGGTGACAGTACCCGCGTAGATAACAGTCGTGACCTGCTGCGTCATGCTTTTGATAACGGTATCACTCATTTCGATCTGGCCAATAACTATGGCCCCCCTCCGGGTTCGGCTGAAGAAAATTTTGGCCGCATCCTGCGTGAGGATTTCCGCGCCTTGCGTGATGAACTGGTGCTTTCCAGCAAAGCCGGTTACACCATGTGGGATGGCCCTTACGGCGACTGGGGATCGCGCAAGTATCTGATTTCCAGCCTCGACCAGAGCCTGAAACGTATGGGCGTGGAGTACGTGGATATTTTCTATCATCACCGCCCGGACCCGGAAACACCGCTGGAAGAGACCATGACCGCCCTTGACCATCTGGTACGCCAGGGTAAGGCACTGTACGTTGGGTTATCTAACTACCCGGCAGAGTTAGCAGCGCAGGCGATCACCCTGCTGAAAGCACTCGGAACCCCTTGCCTGATCCATCAGCCGAAGTATTCGATGTTTGAACGCGCCCCGGAAACAGGACTGCTGGATGTGCTGGCAGAACAGGGGGTTGGCAGCATCGCCTTCTCACCGCTGGCCGGTGGCATGCTGACCGACCGCTATCTTAACGGTATCCCTGAGGATTCCCGTGCCGCCAGCGGCAGTCGCTTCCTGAGTGGTGATCAACTGACGCCAGAGAAGATGGATAAAGTTCAGCGTCTGAATGCGCTGGCGCAGCGCCGTGGGCAGAAACTGTCGCAGATGGCGCTGGCCTGGGTGTTGCGCGGCGACCGGGTCACCTCGGTGCTGATCGGTGCCAGTAAAACCAGTCAGATTGATGATGCGGTGCAGATGCTGGGTAACCGTCGCTTTAGCGCCGATGAACTGGCTGAGATAGAAACGATTCTCGGTTAATATTTCAGTACGCCCGCTATCAGGGCCGATCAATAAAAAGATCGGCCCTTACCGTTAACCCCGCCTCTGCTCCCTCCAGATAAATCCCAAATCAACCTGTTCCCTGTTTTTTCAGAGTTCGCCAGGCGTAACGGCGATGAAGTGTTTATATTGTGCTCCTACGGTGGGGAAGTCAGACCACTGATAAAGGAGATAATATGAAACGCTTATTGCTTGTTGCCACGTTGCTGGCAAGTTTATCCCCGTTGGCGATGCACACAGCTCACGCCGACAGCGCCCGTATTACACTGGCGCCTGGCATTACACTGCATTTAGGCGATCGCGACGATCGTGGACGTTACTGGGATGGCGGCCGCTGGCGCGACAATCACTGGTGGCGTAATAATTATCGCTACGATGAGGGCCGCTGGTGGCGACACGAGCAGTGGCGCCGTCATGAAGAAATGCGCCGTCATCAGGAGTGGGAGCGGGAACGTCGCTGGCGCGACCACGATCGTCGCCGCGAATGGCGCCATCATGAGAATGAGCGACGTCATCATGACCGCCACGACCGCTGGTAAAGAATGATCATCTTGGGGACTAAAAACAGATGCCTGTAGTTAGCCTAAATAATTCGAGCTGCAGGAAGGCGGCAAGCCCGTGACAAATCGGTCAGGAACCGATTTGAACAGCACTTGTGCTGGCCCGCAGGGTGAGCCTCACGGATGAGGCTCATAGTCCCCAGGAGCATAGCCAACTATGTGACTGGGGTGAATGGGTGCAGCCAACGCATCTGCAGCTTGAAGTATGACGGGTAACTTACAGATTTATCGCCATCGCGATAAGCAGATAACCATTCAGCACCACCACCACGGCCACAATGGCGCGGCCGACATTCTGCATCAGACGCGAGTTCACCATATCGCCCATCAGCTCACGATTGCCGGTAAAGGCCAGCAGTGGCACCAGCGCCAGCGCAATACCAAAACTTAACAGCACCTGGCTCATCACCAGAATGCGTGTTGGCTCCCAGCCCGCCATAATCACAATAAAGGAAGGCAGCATGGTGACCACGCGCCGCACCAGCAGTGGAATATGGAAGCGGATAAAGCCCTGCATCACCACCTGACCCGCCATGGTCCCCACCACCGTAGATGATAAACCGGCAGCCAGCAGGCTCAGACCGAACACCATGGCGGCGGCTTTACCCAGCAGCGGGTCAAGGGTCAGATAGGCCTGGTCAAGGTCAGCAATACCGCTGTGACCGCTAAAATGAAACGTCGCCGCTGCCGTTGCCATCATCGCCAGGTTAACAAAACCCGCAATCGTCATCGCAATCGCCACGTCCAGTTTGGTGGAGGCGTAACGCTCAGTCCGCGTGGCGCCATCGCCTTTTTGTGTCAGCGACGAGTGCAGATAAATGACATGAGGCATAATCGTCGCCCCCAGCACGCCAGCCGCCAGTAATACGGCATCCGCCGTGGGCAGCGAAGGCACGGCCATTCCCTGGAGCAAATCGACCACTTTCGGCTGAGAGAAGAACAGCTCGATCACATAAGCGGCGGCAACAAACAGCAGCAGCCCCCCGATCACCAGCTCCAGTGGCTTCTGGCCGCGACTTTGCAGCATCAGGATCAGGAAGGTGGCGACCCCGGTGAGCATCGCGCCCTGTAACAAACTGACGCCGAACACCAGTTTGAAACCGATCGCAGCGCCAATAAATTCAGCAAGATCGGTCGCCATCGCGATAATTTCTGCCTGCACCCAGTAAAACCAGACGGCGGGACGGGGGAAGCGGTCGCGGATATGCTCGGCCAGGTTTTTGCCGGTGGCGATGCCCAGCTTGGCTGACATCAGCTGGATGACCATCGCCATAATGTTCGCCCACACCACCACCCACAGCAGGGTATAGCCGTAGGAAGCCCCTGCCTGGATATTGGTTGCGAAGTTGCCGGGGTCGATGTAGCCAATTGCCGCAATAAAGGCTGGCCCCATTAAGGCAAATTTGATTTTACGACTACTGCGAATGTTCTGCTCCGCAGTGCGGCTTCCGAACATAGTTGTTACCCCTGAGACGATTCACCCGGCAACTATAGTGCCTTTAATTGATAATGATTATCAAGTGCATTTAGAACGGTTATTCTGATTGCAGTGATAGCCAACACTATGAAGTATAGCACTGGCTATACTTTGGAATAAATTACGGCATAGCCAAAAAATCAGCAACCGTTTTCACTGTAGGGTATTCGGAAATCACTTACCAGCTAGGGGGTCATTTTTTCAGCAAAAGAGTGTTGCAAAGCATTAGTGGATCGAGCATTAAAGTGCCTGAACGTAACGAAATGGGTTCAAATGGGTTGAAAACATGTGACGGCTCAAGCTTTTCTGAAATCTGATGCAATAGGGAATTGTTATATTGCGGTATAGATCTCGTTTTTCCGGTTCTTGTTACATAGAATGTGCAACGAAATATAACAGCCCTCTAATTTGGAGCAAATATGTCCCGCATTCTGCACTTTGCTTTGGCACTGGCGATGGTCGCCCTGTTGGCCTTGTTGGTCAGCCGCGATCGTAAAAACATCCGTATCCGTTTTGTGGTACAGCTTTTAGTGATCGAAGTTCTGCTTGCCTGGTTCTTCCTGAACTCAGAAGCGGGCCTCGGGTTCGTTAAAGGTTTTTCTGATATGTTCGAAAAATTGCTGAAGTACGCGGCGGAAGGGACCAACTTCGTCTTTGGCAATATGAGTGATAAAGGCCTGGCCTTCTTCTGGCTCAACGTCCTCTGCCCTATCGTGTTTATCTCTGCGCTGATCGGTATTTTGCAGCATTTCCGCATCCTGCCCATCATCATCCGCGCCATCGGTACCGTGCTGTCGAAGGTCAACGGCATGGGTAAACTGGAATCTTTCAACGCCGTAAGTTCACTGATTTTGGGACAGTCAGAAAACTTTATTGCCTATAAAGATATCCTCGGCAAGATGTCAGAGCGCCGCATGTACACTATGGCCGCTACCGCGATGTCCACGGTGTCGATGTCAATTGTGGGTGCCTACATGACCATGCTTCAGCCGAAGTATGTGGTGGCCGCGCTGGTGCTGAACATGTTCAGTACCTTTATTGTGTTGTCGCTGATTAACCCGTACCGCGTGGACAGTGAAGAAGACCTGAAACTGGGTAACACCCATGAAGGCCAGAGCTTCTTTGAAATGCTGGGCGAGTACATTTTGGCCGGTTTCAAAGTGGCGGTGATTGTTGCCGCGATGCTGATCGGCTTTATCGCCCTGATCTCTGCCATCAATGCCCTGTTTGATACCATTTTCGGTATCAGCTTCCAGGGTATCCTCGGCTATGTGTTCTTCCCGTTTGCCTGGGTGATGGGCGTGCCGAGCAATGAAGCGTTGCAGGTCGGTAGCATCATGGCCACCAAACTGGTGTCGAACGAGTTTGTGGCGATGATGGATTTGCAGAAGATTGCCTCCACCTTGTCACCACGCGCGGAAGGCATCCTGTCCGTGTTCCTGGTTTCCTTTGCTAACTTCTCGTCTATCGGTATCGTTGCCGGGGCGATCAAAGGGCTGCATGAAGAACAGGGTAACGTGGTATCCCGCTTCGGTCTGAAACTGCTGTACGGCTCAACGCTGGTGAGTGTGCTGTCGGCATCCATTGCCGGTCTGGTGCTGTAATCACCTGGCGGGGCCTCTGGCCCCGCTTTCTTTCCTTCCCTGCCTTCCCGTCTACGCTAAGCCTTCCCACGCCTCAACCGCCTCACAGACGCTTAAACAAAGCCTAAGAGTGACCACCAACGATTCTGTCGGTGAGAAAATATCCGGAAGGGGAAAATAGAAACGAAAAAAAATCCGCCGAAGCAGATTATGGGTACATCATCGAAATTATTGAGAATTTGGTGGAGATAAGCGGGATCGAACCGCTGACCTCTTGCATGCCATGCAAGCGCTCTCCCAGCTGAGCTATACCCCCACTACTAAACTCTGCGTTTTTCGGTGCCACCCCATCTGCTGGTGAAGATGTGGTGGAGATAAGCGGGATCGAACCGCTGACCTCTTGCATGCCATGCAAGCGCTCTCCCAGCTGAGCTATACCCCCAAGCCGAAAAACTCTGTCGTGTTGACGGCGGGGATAATATGAAACAGTGGGGTTGGTGTCAACGCCAAAATAACAATCTGAGATCGATCGCTGAAAAAGCCGTCAAAGCGCCCAGAAAAGCGCTAACCCTCTGTTTTTATCACACCTGTAACGCATTACGCGCTGACTCCCCTGTATTGTGTTAATCACACGTTAATAATGAGCCTAAAAGCTACTTGTTTTTGTTAATTGACCATGCAAGACTGCGCCGGATTTTGAATGCCAGGCCTACTCCGTGACGGATGATCACCTATTTTCAGAGAGCGGCGAAATCTGGCACTTTACCAGCAACTCACAACACCAGAGCTATTATGTCCTTGCACACTCCAAAAGAGATTTCGGCTGTCGTCGTTCAGGCAGGCGTGATCAAAAGTCGTACCCCGATTTCCTCTTTATTGATCCTGGGCTTTCTCGCCGGTTCTTTTATCGCCTTTGGTTTTCTTCTCTATATTCATGTCGTCACCCAACTGCCCGTTGGCTGGGGGTCATTTGGCACGCTGCTGGGAGCGGCGGTTTTCCCGGTAGGGATTATCCTGACCGTGCTGGCGGGGGGAGAGCTGCTAACAGGCAACATGATGTTGCTGCCCGTTGCGTGGTTTGCCCGCCAGATTTCTGCGCTGAGTGTCATGCGTAACTGGTTCTGGGTCACCCTCGCTAACTTTATTGGCAGCGTCACCATCGCCTGGTTCTTCGGCCATATGCTGGGAATGACGGAAGGGGATTACCTGAAGAAAACGGTCGCCGTTGCCAGCGCGAAAGTGAATGCCGATTTCCTGCACGCCTTTATTTCTGGTGTCGGTTGTAACTGGCTGGTGTGTCTTGCCACCTGGATTGCGTTTGCCAGTAAAGATGTGGTGGGCAAAATCTTCGGGATGTGGTTCCCGATCATGGCGTTCGTTGCCATTGGCTTCCAGCACGTGGTCGCCAATATGTTTATCGTTCCTGCTGCCATTTTTGCGGGCTACCTGAGCTGGGCCGAATACCTGCCTAACTTTGTTGCGGTGTTTCTTGGCAATGCGGTTGGTGGCGCTATTTTTGTCGGTCTGGCCTATTTTGTCGCTTACCGCGCCCCACAACCTGAAAGCTCTGTTTCCCGCTAATATGAGTATCCCCTGCTGTTTTAGGGGATATTTCTCGATCCAGCACCACTTTTTTACACTTTGCCCTGCCAAGGTTAGTAATTTGTGTTAGTTGTTCGCGTGATGAATTGTTGTAATATGCTAATGACTTTTATTCGGCAAAAGGGACAAGAGCGTGAAAAAGGATTGGTTAACGCCGGAAGAACTGGCACAGCAAACAGGTTTTAGCAGACAGACTATCAATAAGTGGGTTAAGAAAGAAAACTGGACGACCGCACCGAAACCCGGCGTTCAAGGTGGGAAAGCACGCATGATTCATATTGATGAGCGCGTGAAAGTCTTTCTTAAATCCACACGTCATGCAGCAGAACCGAATGCTCAATATCGTGTAAATCAGAATTCGCTTCCTTCACTGTTAATCACTTCTCTGCAGCAATTGAGCGGTGAAGAACAGGACAAACTGGCAGCAATGCTGCTGCGCGAGGGTATTCAGGGGATTTTGCAACGACTGGGCATTAATGACTAATTAAAAACCCCGGCAACAAGCCGGGGTTTTTTTATGCTGTCTGTCAGGCTTCGCGGGTGGCGATAAACGCCAGCGCTTTTTCAATGCGTGCCACACTGCGTGAACGCCCAATGGCATGCACGGTCACATCAAGCGCAGGCGACTGCCCTGCCCCTGTTACCGCAACACGTAACGGCATACCGACTTTACCCATACCGATTTCCAGCTCATCCGCCGTTGCCTGAATGGCATGATGGACATTTTCAGCCGTCCAGTCGGTAATGGCAGCAAGCTTGTCACGCACCACTTCCAGCGGCTGACGCGCGACCGGGCGCAGGTGTTTCTTGGCTGCATCGGCATCAAATTCGTCAAATTCTTCATAGAAGTAACGACATGATCCGGCCATCTCTTTCAGCGTTTTACAACGCTCACCCAGCAAGGTAACCAGTTGCGCCAACTCCGGACCGGTGCGGGTATCGATGTTTTCCTGCTCGATATGCCATTGCAGATGGGTTGCAACGTATTCCGGTGCCAGGGTGTTGATATAGTGATGATTCAGCCACATCAGTTTTTCAGTATTAAAGGCGCTGGCAGATTTGCTGACCACATCAAGGTCAAACAGCGACTTCATCTCATCAATCGTGAAGATCTCCTGATCGCCATGAGACCAGCCCAGGCGCACCAGATAGTTAAGCAGGGCCTCCGGCAGGTAGCCGTCATCACGATACTGCATCACACCCACTGCACCGTGGCGCTTAGACAGTTTCTTGCCGTCATCACCCAGGATCATAGAAACGTGCGCGTAAACCGGCACCTGTGCACCAATGGCTTTCAGGATGTTGATCTGGCGCGGAGTGTTGTTGATATGATCTTCACCACGGATAACGTGGGTAATTTCCATGTCCCAGTCATCGATCACGACGCAGAAATTGTACGTTGGTGCACCGTCGGTACGACGAATAATCAGATCGTCGAGTTCCTGGTTGCTGAACTCGATGGGACCACGGATCTGATCGTCAAAGATCACAGAACCTTCCTGCGGGTTGCGGAAACGCACCACGCAAGGTTCATCTTCGGCGTGATGCTCATGGCTGTCGCGGCAGCGGCCGTCATAACGTGGCTTCTCGTTGTTAGCCATCTGGTTTTCACGCAGCGCTTCCAGACGTTCTTTCGAGCAGTAGCACTTATAAGCGCTGCCTGCTTCCAGCATCTGATCAATCACCGCGTTATAGCGGTCAAAACGTTTGGTCTGGTAGTACGGGCCTTCATCCCAGTCGAGATTCAGCCAGTTCATGCCATCCATAATGGCATCGATCGCCTGCTGAGTTGAACGCTCCAGGTCGGTATCTTCGATACGCAGCACAAACTCACCGCCGTGATTGCGGGCAAACAGCCAGGAGTAAAGTGCGGTACGAGCGCCGCCAACATGCAGGTAACCAGTTGGGCTGGGAGCGAAGCGGGTTTTGATTTTCATTAATGAATGCCTTATTACGCGGAGGCTTTGGCCAGAGTCAGAACAATTTTTTCGTGGGCCACATTCTATCACCTGCGGGCGAATCCTCAACGCGAATCCCTGTTTGCAGCCAGGGATTCGCCCCCATGGTGCTCAGCAAGCCACTGTTTTTGCCTGAAATGAGAACATCCTGATTATTTTTACGACGAACACACATTTTACGCTGAAAAAGCGTTGACTCATTTCCGCGTATCCCTATAATGCGACTCCACACAGCGGGGGTGATTAGCTCAGTTGGTAGAGCATCTCCTTTACACGGAGGGGGTCGGCGGTTCGAGCCCGTCATCACCCACCATTCATGATATGAATGATGCCCGCGTAGTAAGCAGTACCCAGAGATTTGAGATGTGGGTGATTAGCTCAGTTGGTAGAGCATCTCCTTTACACGGAGGGGGTCGGCGGTTCGAGCCCGTCATCACCCACCATATCTCGGTGAATTCTCGGTAAGCAGTAACGATATGGGTGATTAGCTCAGTTGGTAGAGCATCTCCTTTACACGGAGGGGGTCGGCGGTTCGAGCCCGTCATCACCCACCATATCGGGTCGTTAGCTCAGTTGGTAGAGCAGTTGACTTTTAATCAATTGGTCGCAGGTTCGAATCCTGCACGACCCACCAATTCAGAGAAAAGCGCCTAACAGGCGCTTTTTTCGTTTCTGTGCGGTGAAGCTTAACGTGCAGGATGAGAACCTGCAGCAGGTTCGACAAAATTGCACTGCAATTTTGTGCTGATGCGCCATCATCACCCGCAGGGCGAGCATCAATATGATGCGAGGCATATCCTGCACGACCCACCAATGTAAGAAGGCGCCCTAAAGGCGCCTTTTTGCTGTCTGCGATTTACCCTTCTGGTTTTCCTTTCACTTTCTTATCACTCCTTTTACGCTTTATTGCCTCAAGTCCTCAGCGCTTCGGTCCGATAACCCGTATTGGTTAAATACAAAGGAGACAGAAATGACAACCATCAATACCAGTTCCAGCGTATCGGGCAGCTCAAGTGGTGGCGGTTCAGTGTCACAAACGGCAAGCATTTATAAGCAAATTGTGAAGTTACAGGAACAGCTTAAAAATTTAAGCGGTGACACGACCCTCACAACCGAACAGAAGTCTGAGCAACAGCAGTTGATTGAAAGCCAGATTGCGCTGCTTCAGTCACAGATTGCGCAAATTCAGCAACAGGAGGCTGAGAAGGCCGCTGAAAAACAGCAAGAGAGTAAAGCAGCAGACAGCGGTAGCAGCAAAATCGCTGACGGGGTTAACCGCCCGACTGAAAATAATAAGCTGAATGTCTATATCTAAAATGGCGATGCGCTAGCACGCTGTTGCGTCAGCAGCTCTGCCTGCTGACGCACTTCCTGCCATATGGCTTCTGCGGCGGGCGTCAGCGAGCGGTTTTTACGCCTGACCAGCATAATGGTGCGGTTGATCTCTGGCACAATCCGACGCACCAGCAGCGGCCTGCCCTGTGGTAATGGCAGCGCCAGTGCCGGAAGAATACTGATGCCGATCCCGGCTTCTACCATCGGATACAGCGTGGCCGGATGGCCTATCTCCTGAGCAATCTCAGCCTGCACCTGCTGCACACGCAGCGCTTCATCAATCAGCACGCGACTGCCAGACGCATAGTCCTGCAATACCAGCGTGCGCTGATTGAGCATATGCCAGTGGATTGTCTCCTGCTGTGCCAGCGGATCGTCCTGCCTGCACAGTAGCAGAAACGGCTCATCCAGAATCGCTTCGCACTCAAGGTCATCCGCCTGTAGCGGCCCGACCACAATGCCAAAATCCACTTCCGCATTGCGGATGCTTTGCAGCACCCATTGTTGCGGGCGATCGCGCAACATCACTTTGATTTCCGGGTAATGCAGCTGCCCCGCCGCCAGACACTGCGGCATCAGATGCGCAGAAATGGTCTGACTGGCCGCCACACGCACCGTACCGCTGCGCTGTTGCCCATAGCTGCGCACATCCAGCAGCGTGGTATTCAGCTCCTCCAGCAGCCGCTCAAGGCGGCTGGCGAGCTGCTCTCCGGCTTCCGTCAGCAGAACCTCCCGCGTTGTGCGATCAAGCAGACGGATACCCATTTCACTTTCCAGCTCTTTAATACTGTGGCTCACCGCCGACTGGCTAAGGCCAATCAGCTGGCCCGCCTGGCTGAAACTCCCCTGCTGGGCAACGGCAACGAACACCCGCAGCTGGCGTAATGTGTAATTCATCGATTCGGCTCATATATGAATTCAATAAATCAATTTTATTTCTAAACCCTGCCAGCGCACAATAGCCGCATGATTTTTTAACCAGGCATTAACAATGGGTATTTTTCGTATCGATCCACTGATGTTGAAACTGATTATCACCGTGCTGCTGGCGTCATTTCTGCCTGCGCGCGGTCATTTTGTCGATTTTTTTGAATGGCTGACAACGGCAGCCATCGCCCTGCTGTTCTTTATGCATGGCGCCAAGCTGTCGCGGGAGAAAATTATTGCGGGCGGCGGCCACTGGCGCCTGCATCTGTGGGTGATGTTCAGCACCTTTGTGCTGTTCCCGGCACTGGGCATGCTGTTTGTCTGGTGGCATCCGTTGAATCTCAGCACAGAGATTTATACCGGGTTCCTTTACCTGTCTATTTTGCCTGCCACGGTGCAGTCATCCATCGCCCTGACCTCACTGGCGGGCGGTAACGTAGCCGCTGCGGTGTGTAGCGCCTCGGCATCGAGCCTGCTTGGGGTCTTTATTTCACCCTTGCTGGTCAGCCTGTTGATGAATGTCCACAGTGATGCCGTGGGCGGCAGCCTGGAGCAGATTGGTAAAATCATGCTGCAACTGCTGGTACCGTTTGTTGTCGGGCATCTTTCCCGTCGCTGGATTGCTGACTGGGTGGAAAGAAATCGTGGTCTGATTGGCAAAACCGATCAGGCTTCAATCCTGTTGGTGGTTTACTCGGCCTTCAGTGAAGCGGTAGTGAACGGCATCTGGCACCGTGTCGGCGTGATGACGCTGGTGTGGATTGTGGTGGGTAGCCTGGGTCTGTTGTTCGTGGTGCTGGCGATTAACCTGGCGGCCGCGCGACTGTTTGGCTTTAACCGTGCGGATGAGATTACCATTCTGTTCTGCGGGTCGAAAAAGAGCCTGGCAAACGGCGTACCAATGGCCAATATTCTGTTCCCGTCGGCCGCCGTAGGGATTATCGTGCTGCCGCTGATGATCTTCCATCAGGTGCAGTTAATGGTGTGTTCAATGCTGGCCCAGCGCTACAAAAAAGCAGGCGAAAAACTGGCTGCGCAGCATAAGGCGAGCCGTTCGAAACCCGCGGTGATGGAGTCGCAGAAATAAGTGAGATTACGGGGCCTGGTGGCCCCGTTTTAGCGGTTTCACCAGACCTTCCAGCCCTTCTATTTTGATGGCCAGCGTGATCTGCATCAGCTCCCCCAGGTGGCCCTGAGGAAACTCATCTTTGCGGGCAAACCACAGCAAATACTCTTCCGGCAGGTCAATCAACGCCCGGCCTTTGTATTTGCCAAACGGCATTTCGGTATTGGCAATCTCAATCAGGTGCTGTTTTTCCATGTCATTCACCCAGTAAACGTATCATTTCCGCTTCGTCGATCACCGGGATACCCAGTTCCTGCGCTTTAACCAGCTTGGAGCCTGCGGCCTCTCCGGCGATCACCAGATCCGTTTTCTTCGACACGCTGCCACTCACTTTCGCGCCGAGCGCCGCCAAGCGGTCTTTGGCTTCATCACGCGACAGAACGGTCAGTGAACCGGTCAGTACCACGGTTTTCCCGGCAAACGGGCTATCGATCTCTTCCGCTTTCACGACCACAACGTCAGGCCAGCTTATACCGGCTTTCTCCACCAGCAGGCGGATCACTTCACGGTTACTCTCTTCATCCAGGAAGTTCCGCACGTGGCTGGCCACCACTTTGCCGACATCCGGCACGGCAATCAATGCCTCCAGATCCGCCGCCATCAGCGCCTCCAGCGTACCAAAATGCGCTGCCAGGTTAGCCGCCGTCGCCTCACCGACTTCACTGATGCCCAGGGCATACAGGAAGCGGGCAAAGGTGGTCTGCTTCGCTTTCGCCAGCGCATCTACCACATTCTGTGCCGATTTCGGCCCCATACGATCCAGCCCGGTCAGTTTACCCGCCGTCAGATCGAACAGGTCGGCCGGGTTCAGGACGTACTCTTTATCCACCAACTGGTCGATAATCTTTTCGCCCATTCCGTCGATATCCAGTGCCCGACGCGAGACAAAGTGTTTTAACGCGCCTTTGCGCTGTGCGCCACAGATCAGGCCGCCCGTGCAGCGAGCAACCACCTCGCCCTCCACGCGCTCAACGTCGGAACCACAGACCGGACATTGGCCAGGAAACACTACGTCACGGGCATCTTCCGCGTGATCGACCACGCTGACCACTTTCGGGATCACATCACCCGCGCGGCGGATCACCACGCGATCGCCGATCTTCAGCCCCAGCCGTTCAATCTCGTCAGCGTTGTGCAACGTGGCATTGCTGACGATAACCCCGGCCACCAGCACCGGCTCCAGTCGGGCTACCGGGGTAATCGCCCCGGTACGCCCCACCTGGAACTCAACGTCACGCACGACCGTCATCTGCTCCTGAGCGGGGAATTTAAAGGCGATCGCCCAGCGAGGTGCGCGGGCAACAAAGCCCAGCTGTTCCTGGCGATCCAGCGAATCCACTTTGATCACCACGCCATCAATATCAAAACCCAGCGTTGGGCGAGCGGTTTCTACTTCACGGTAAAAGGTCAGCACTTCATCGGCGTTATGGCACAGGCGCACGCGGTCGCTGACCGGTAAACCCCAGGCTTTAAACTGTTGCAGGCGCCCCCAATGGCTGCGCGGCATCTCGCCCCCTTCCAGCAGCCCGAGGCCGTAACAGAAGAACGTCAGCGGGCGTTTGGCGGTAATACGCGGGTCAAGCTGACGCAAAGAGCCCGCAGCAGCGTTACGCGGGTTAGCAAAGACCTTACTCCCGGTACGGCGCGCTTCGTCGTTCATTTTTTCAAAACCGGCCAGCGGCATAAACACTTCACCGCGCACTTCCATGCGCGCCGGAATATTGTCACCGCTGAGACGCAACGGGATGGCGCGAATGGTGCGCACGTTAGCCGTGATATTTTCACCCGTGGTGCCGTCGCCACGCGTTGCTGCACGCACCAGCTCACCGTTTTCATACAGCAGGCTGACCGCCAGCCCATCCAGTTTCAGCTCACAGCAGAAGGTGATGTCATCGCTGTTTTTCAGACGATCTTTCACACGCTTATCGAATGCCAGGTAGCTCTCTTCATCGAAAGCATTATCCAGCGACAACATCGGCACTTCGTGGCGCACCTGATCAAAAGCCGCCAGCGGTGCAGCGCCAACGCGCTGGGTGGGTGAATCAGCGGTTATCAGCTCCGGATGAGCCGTTTCCAGCTCACGCAGTTCACCCATCAGGCGATCGTACTCCGCATCCGGCACTTCCGGGGCATCCAGTACGTGATACTGATGTTCATGGTGGCGAAGCAGGGTTCGCAAATGGTTGATTTTGTTTTGTACGGATTCCATAGCGGCACCATCAGAGATAAAAAACCCCCGGAGACCGGGGGTTCAGGAAGAGATTGCGGATAAAGATAAAATTAGTTGCTGTTAGCGTCAATCACATCGCGAATGCGTGCTTTATACGTTTCCAGCTTTTGCGGTGTCATCATGCGGCGTTCATCATCCAGTACAACACCACCGACATCGTCGGCGATACGCTGGGCAGATTGCAGCATCAGCTTAAAGTTCTGATGCGCATCGCCGTAGGACGGCACCATCATAAAGATCGACACGCCCGGCGTGGTGAAATCAGACATGTTGTCTGGATTAAACGACCCCGGTTTTACCATATTCGCCAGACTGAACAGGACCGGGCCGCTGCCCGCCGGGTTCAGATGACGATGGAAGATATTCATTTCACCAAACTGGAAACCGGCTTGCAGTACACCCTGTAACAGGGCTTCACCGTTGATGCTGCCACCCGCGTGGGCAGAAACATGCAGCACCAGCACCGTCTCTTTCCGACGTGCTTCTTCGCGCTTCGCTTCGGCAATCTCTGCGGCTGATGGCGGCACGGCCTCGGGTTCAGGCTGAGGTTGCACTGGAACAGCAGGCGCGACCTGACGGATCGGCTCAGGCTGACGCAGAGGTTCAGCGACTTCCCGTTCGGGTTCAGGGGCATGCTGCAGAGCACCACCGAACAGCGGATCGGATTCAGGTTGTTCATCCACCACCGGCTGATGACGAACCGGTTCAGGCTGCGGGCGAGGTTTGGGTTGACGCGGCGGCTCATCCCCGGCATTAAAGCCACTCAGGGAAGGCTCCGATGGCTCAGGCTGGCTGCGTTGTACACGCACTTCGCCCACGCTCTCATCTTCGTCCTCGAACGCTTCTTCTCTATCCTGCTTTAAACGTTTGTGTGGGCGATCACGAAAAACGGATGAGCGCTCTTTACGGCTGGTCCACAGGCCGTGAAGGAGAAGCGCTATTATGGCGATCGCGCCAACAACGATTAATATCAGACGCAAATCCTGCATCATTGTATTCTCTGTTGTTCCAATACCTTGCCACCGCGGCAAACTTTATCCTCTAACTGTATTTGCCCAGGTACACAAGTGCAAGTCTGTGCAGTATTTTCTGACAAATATCCCAGTCTGAGGCCGCTTTTTTGCTGATTTTTCGCTCAAAGTCCCTCTGTAAAGGGAAAAAAGCTGAGTTATGATAACCTTCGCCTGCCCATTCAAAGGAGAAAAGCAGTACATGTCACCTCACAATTCTGATCCGACACACAGTGGCGTCCACTATTTTGCCCAGGGATGGAAGCTGATCCTTCTCCCGGGTATCCGTCGTTTCGTCATTCTTCCACTGCTGGTCAACATCCTGTTAATGGGGGGCGCTTTCGTCTGGTTGTTTGGCCGTCTCGGCCACTGGATCCCAGAATTGATGGCGATGATCCCCAGTTGGTTGCAGTGGTTAAGCTATTTGCTCTGGCCGCTCATGGTCCTGTCGATTATTTTAGTCTTTAGTTACTTTTTCTCCACCATTGCCAATTGGATTGCCGCGCCTTTCTGCGGCCTGCTTGCCGAACAATTGGAAGGCCGTCTGACCGGCAAGCCGTTGCCCGATAATGGCTGGAGCGGACTGGTGAAAGACCTGCCGCGTATCATGAAGCGCGAATGGCAAAAACTGGCTTATTACCTGCCCCGCGCCCTGGTGCTGTTTTTGCTTTATTTTGTGCCGGTATTCGGTCAGACCGCCGCCCCGGTATTGTGGTTCCTGTTCAGCGCGTGGATGCTGTCTATTCAGTACTGCGATTTTCCCTTCGATAATCACAAAGTGAGCTTCCGCCAGATGCGTTCCGCGCTGCGGCAGAATAAAACGGAGAATATGCAGTTCGGGGCACTGGTGAGTTTATTCACCATGATCCCACTACTGAATCTGGTGATTATGCCGGTAGCGGTCTGTGGGGCCACCGCCATGTGGGTGGATAAATATCGTCCGCATCTGGCGCTGAACCGATAGATCATCACGGGCCGACTGACAGGCGTGGTCGGCCTTGCCCACCGGGGAGGTTTAAGCAAAACAGGCTGCTTATGCCATTTCTGTAGGGCTTATTTCTGCAGAACATATCTATATTCGATTTCATCACTTCACTGGCTAAATGAACAAGGTATGCTCTAAGCGTTCCCAATATTTCATACAGTTAAGGACGGGCTATGAGTAAGATCTATGAAGACAACTCGTTAACAATCGGTCATACGCCGCTGGTTCGACTGAACCGCATCGGTAATGGACGCATTCTGGCAAAAGTAGAGTCGCGTAACCCTAGCTTCAGTGTCAAATGCCGTATCGGTGCCAATATGATTTGGGACGCAGAAAAACGCGGAATTCTGAAGCCAGGCATCGAATTGGTTGAGCCAACCAGTGGTAATACCGGTATTGCCCTGGCGTATGTTGCCGCTGCACGCGGTTACAAACTGACGCTGACCATGCCGGAAACCATGAGCGTTGAGCGCCGTAAACTGCTGAAAGCGCTGGGTGCGAATCTGGTGCTGACCGAAGGCGCGAAAGGCATGAAAGGTGCCATCAGCAAAGCGGAAGAGATTGTCGCGGCCGATCCGGACAAATTTGTTCTGTTACAGCAGTTCAGCAACCCGGCTAACCCTGAAATTCATGAAAAGACCACCGGCCCGGAAATCTGGGAAGACACCGATGGCGAAGTTGACGTGTTTATTGCCGGCGTCGGCACCGGCGGTACGCTGACTGGCGTCAGCCGCTACATTAAAAACACCAAAGGTAAAAAAGAGCTGATTACCGTCGCCGTTGAGCCTGTGGACTCGCCGGTCATTGCTCAGGCCATCGCAGGTGAAGAGATTAAACCAGGCCCCCACAAAATTCAGGGTATCGGTGCCGGTTTCATTCCGGGTAACCTCGATCTGAATCTGGTTGACCGCGTGGTATCCATCTCCAACGAGGAAGCTATTTCGACGGCACGCCTCCTGATGGAAGAGGAAGGCATTCTGGCGGGTATCTCTTCCGGTGCGGCCGTTGCTGCTGCGCTGAAACTGCAGGAAGATGAAGCTTTCGCCAACAAAAATATCGTGGTGATTCTGCCCTCTTCTGGCGAACGCTACCTGTCAACTGCGCTGTTTGCCGATCTCTTTACTGAGAAAGAACTGCAACAGTAGTGCCAGAAAGGCGATATTGTCTGAAAAAGCACCCGATCGGGTGCTTTTTTGTGGAGTGCGTCAAACTTTTACCACCCTGTAGATTGATTTTACCCACCAGTGT
Source organism: Erwinia sp. JH02 (assembly GCF_013074405.1). Classification (NCBI taxonomy): domain Bacteria; kingdom Pseudomonadati; phylum Pseudomonadota; class Gammaproteobacteria; order Enterobacterales; family Erwiniaceae; genus Erwinia; species Erwinia sp. JH02. Next base: position 204,954 of record NZ_JABANZ010000003.1, on the reverse strand, counting down.
CTGGTATTTAAGCTGCCAATTATTTCGATCCGTAAAATTAATCGCCGCGTGAACTGGATCAAGCTGAATCGATTTACTGGTTTGGCGCACAAAGCGAAATAGCGGCATAATGGTAAATGGATAAGTACTGGGAAACACCACGTTCTTTCTCACTCTTCACTCCACCTTACCAGCGCATTTTTTGGCCAGTCTTTGTACCATGCCAGCGCGACTCACTACAGGCTAAAGTTCAGCCACCAGGCTAGACTTTAGATCAACAACACCAAACCAAATTAAGTTGGGGAAACATAATGTTCCAGCAAGAAGTTACCATCACCGCACCAAACGGCCTGCACACTCGTCCAGCAGCTCAGTTCGTTAAAGAAGCTAAAGCTTTCGCTTCAGAAATCACCGTGACCTCTAACGGTAAATCTGCCAGCGCGAAAAGCCTGTTCAAGTTACAGACTCTGGGTCTGACTCAGGGCACCGTGGTTACCCTGTCAGCTGAAGGCGAAGATGAGCAGAAAGCCGTTGAGCACCTGGTTAAACTGATGGCAGAACTGGAGTAATCCGTTCGCTTTCAGCTTCGATAGCGAAGTGTTTCCAGACAGAGTTATGCAATATTGATCGCGAACAGTACGTTCGCGATATTGTTTCCGTAAAGTTACCCAAAACTGACGAAACGGATTGTGTACTCCATCTGGCTCGCTGAGTGGATTAACCGATGTGCAGTCATCCGCGGTTCTCCGCCTCAGATGATTATCAGAGAAAGAAAAGGTAGGGTTATGATTTCAGGCATTTTAGCATCACCGGGTATCGCTTTCGGCAAGGCGCTTCTGCTGAAAGAAGATGAGATTATCATCAACCGGAAAAAGATTTCTGCCGACCAGGTCGACCAGGAAATTCAACGTTTTCTTGATGGTCGTAAAAAAGCTGCCGTGCAGCTGGAAGCGATCAAAATCAAAGCCGGGGAAACCTTCGGTGAAGAGAAAGAAGCGATCTTCGAAGGGCACATCATGCTGCTCGAAGATGAAGAACTTGAGCAAGAAATCATCGCCCTGATTAAAGACGAGCACGCCACTGCGGATGCTGCTGCCTTTTCTGTGATTGAAGGCCAGGCGAAAGCGCTGGAAGAGCTCGATGACGAGTATCTGAAAGAGCGTGCTGCCGACGTTCGTGACATCGGTAAACGCCTGCTGCAAAACATTCTTGGCTTGCATATCGTTGACCTTAGCGCCATCAATGAAGAAGTGCTGCTGATCGCGAAAGATCTGACTCCGTCAGAAACCGCACAGCTCAACCTGAACAAAGTGCTGGGCTTTATCACCGATATCGGTGGCCGCACGTCACACACCTCGATCATGGCGCGTTCTCTGGAACTTCCCGCTATCGTCGGCACCGGTAATGTGACCAGCCAGGTTAAAAATGACGATTTCCTGATCCTCGATGGCGTCAACAATCAGGTGTACGTTAACCCGACATCTGAAAAAATCGAAGAGCTGAAAGCCGTAGCACATCAGTATCTCAGCGAGAAAACTGAGCTGGCGAAACTGAAAGATCTGCCGGCAATTACGCTTGATGGCCATCAGGTAGAAGTGTGCGCTAACATCGGTACTGTGCGTGATGTCGCGGGTGCTGAACGTAATGGCGCAGAAGGTGTTGGCCTGTACCGCACCGAATTCCTGTTTATGGACCGTGAATCACTGCCAACGGAAGACGAACAGTTCCAGGCGTATAAAGCCGTTGCTGAAGCCGTCGGTGCTCAGGCTGTGATTGTACGTACCATGGACATCGGTGGTGATAAAGACCTGCCGTACATGAACCTGCCGAAAGAAGACAATCCCTTCCTCGGCTGGCGTGCGATTCGCATCGCGATGGACCGTCCTGAAATTCTGCATGCTCAGCTGCGCGCTATCCTGCGTGCCTCTGCGTTTGGCAAACTGCGTATCATGTTCCCCATGATCATCGCCGTTGAGGAAGTTCGCTTCCTGAAAGCTGAACTGGAAACCCTGAAAGCTCAGCTGCGCGAAGAAGGCAAAGCCTTCGACGAAAGTATTGAAGTGGGTATTATGGTGGAAACACCTGCTTCAGCCGTCATTGCTCATCATCTGGCAAAAGAAGTCGATTTCTTCAGTATTGGGACAAACGACCTGACGCAGTATACTCTGGCAGTGGATCGTGGTAACGACCTGATCTCCCATCTCTACAACCCAATGTCTCCTTCTGTTCTGACGCTGATTAAGCAGGTTATTGATGCTTCTCATGCCGAAGGTAAATGGACTGGCATGTGTGGTGAGCTGGCAGGCGACGAACGTGCTACACTACTGTTATTGGGAATGGGGCTGGACGAATTCAGCATGAGTGCCATTTCTATTCCACGCATTAAGAAAATTATTCGTAATACGAATTTTGAAGATGCGAAGGCATTGGCAGAGCAGGCTCTGGCTCAACCTACAGCGGACGAGTTGATGAACCTGGTCAACAAGTTCATTGAAGAAAAAACACTCTGCTGAGACCTGGACACGCTGGCCCAATATTACTGCTTAGGAGAAGAACATGGGTTTGTTTTCAAAACTTTTTGGCGATAAGTCTGATTCCGCATCAGGTGCCATCGAGATCGTAGCACCTCTGTCGGGTGAAATCGTCAATATCGAAGACGTTCCAGACGTGGTGTTTGCGGAGAAGATTGTTGGCGACGGTATCGCTATCAAACCTACTGGCAATAAAATGGTTGCGCCGGTAGATGGCACCATCGGTAAAATCTTCGAAACCAATCATGCTTTTTCCATCGAATCAGACAACGGCATCGAGCTGTTTGTCCACTTCGGAATTGATACGGTTGAACTGAAAGGCGAAGGCTTCAAACGCATCGCTGAAGAAGGTCAGAAAGTTAAAAAAGGCGACGTGGTGATCGAGTTTGATCTGGCGCTGCTGGAAGAAAAAGCAAAATCAACGCTGACCCCAGTGGTGATCTCGAATATGGATGAGATCAAAGAGCTGGTTAAGCTGACGGGTAACGTTGTCGTGGGTGAAACCCCGGTTATCCGCATCAGGAAGTAACAGCGGTCATCGTCGATAAGCCCCCTGATTTCGGTCCGGGGGCTTTTTTTATGGGGAAATTACCAACTGCTCAGCAACGCATCTCGCAGGTTGAGAGACGGTATTGGAACATCGTCCAGCTCCAGTTGCTGCTCAATATGGTGAAGATGTTCATCCATAATGATCTGCGCTCGCTCCACCTCCCCTGCCCGCAGAGCAGTAATCACCCCGCGGTGTTCCCGGCACTGGCAATCCGGTGTGTCATTACGCTGATATAACGCGACAATCAGCGAGCTACGCACCATCAGAGTAGAGAGCATCTCACTCAATACCTGATTATCACTGATTTTCGCCAGCAGCAAATGAAACTGGCTCAGCTCACGGATAATATCGCGGCGGTCTTCACGGGCAGCAGCCTCTTCCCCCGCCTGTAAATGAGCTTCTATCTCATCATAATGCAGTGCCATTTTCCCGATGCTGATCCCGGCCAGTACGGCATGTTCAATCGCCCGGCGGGCGATAAACACTTCCCGCGCCTCACGAGCTTCGGGCTGTGCGACCTTCGCTCCGCGATTCGGGGCAATCGTGACGATATGCTGCAACGCCAGCCTCTGTAAGGCCGCCTGCACGTGATTGCGATTGGCTGACAGCACGTCAACGATTTGTGCTTCTACCAGCCGCATACCGGGCTTTAATCGATGCTGTGCGATAGCCATCGACAGAGAATCGACGATGCGCTGTACTTCCTGCTGTCTGGCGCTGGCCACACCGCTCATGTCTTACCTCAACGAAATAAAAAAATTGTGCTGATAGCCGTGGCTAAACCACCCAATGCGGCAAACGAATAGTGAGTTCCAGTCCGCCATCACGGGCGTTCACCGCACTAACTTCCCCTTGATGGGCAGTCACCACTTTACGCACAATTGACAGCCCAAGCCCATAGCCTTTACCTGATAAGGGTGAATTGACACGTACAAAGGGGTCAAAAATACTCGAAAGCTTGTCAGCCTCCACACCGGGTCCATGATCGCGGACGCTAATCACCAGCCAGTCATGTTCCTTGTGCAGGCTAATGATCACCTGCTGGCCGTGCAGGGAAAAACGCAGCGCGTTGCGCACCACATTTTCGACGGCCGAGCGGATCAGGTTCGCATCCCCTTTGACCGTATAATCCTGCTGCTCATCCGCATTCAACAGAATCTCGACGCCGGGGATCTGCGCTTCATAGCGCGCATCGTTGGTGACGGCGTTCAGTAACCCCAGTAGATCAAAATACTGCTCATCGGGCAGGCTCTGATGTTCTGCACGCGACAACGTCAGCAGTTCACCAATCATTTTATCCAGACGACGCGCCTCTTCATCAATACGATCGAGCGAGGCATTAACACTTTCCGGCGTCTGCCTTGCCAGCCCGGTTGCCAGCTGCAAGCGTGCCAGTGGCGAACGCAGTTCGTGAGAGACATCGTGCAGCAGCTCCTCACGCGCTTTGACCAGCACCGACAGGCGCTCAACCATCGCATCGAAGTCCTGTGCCACAACCGAAAACTCATCGTGGCGACGGCGCATCTGTGGGAACAGACGGACCGAAAGATCGCCTTTCGAGACGCGGCCAAATCCCGCACGCAGCTGGCGCATCGGGCGCGTCAGGTTCCATGCCAGGAACAGGCTGAACAGCAACCCGCAGATGCCGCCGACAATAAATAGCGGCTCCGGCATATTGAGAATACTGTGCGGACGTCTGCCCATCGTACTGTCAGCACGCAGGCCTGCCACATCATACCTTAGCTGATACTGGCGGCCGTCAGCCCCGGTGACCCATTCCGTCACCTCTTTCGGGAATTCGCCAGGGGCAAGATCGCGGTTTAACTCATCGCGCGGCATCACCTGCTGTGGCGGTTTAGCCATCAGCCGCACGGAGAAAAAACGCCGATCGTTAGGCGGCCAGTCAACCATCATGTCGTTCAACGCTTCCAGCCCGCCGCGTTGCAGCACCGACACCGCAGAGGTCATCTGCAAATTGACGATACGCTTAGTGGCCATGTTTTCCGGGGGTTCATGATGTTTGCCATACAGACTAAAACCCAGCCACAGCAGCTGGGTAATCGCAATATAGGTCAGCCAGAAGCCCAGCAGGATTTTCCAGAACAGAAAACCACGGAACCCGGATTTCATCGGATACGGTAACCGATGCTGCGCACCGTCTCGATGTTGATGGTGTCTTGCGTCAGTGCCGCCAGCTTCTGACGGATATTGCTGATATGCACATCCACGCTGCGGTCATAGGCTTCACGCGGACGTCCCAGCCCTTTTTCCGACAGCTCGTCCTTTGAGACCACGCGATCGGGGGAGCGCAGCAGGAGATCCAACAGGTTGAACTCTGAGGCGGTCAGGTCGAACGGCTTTTTCTGCCACTCGCTGATACGCGTTGCCGGGTTAAGCGTCAACTCACCCCAGCCAATCACCTCTTTGTTTTCCAGCACCACGGGCTGCTCTTCTACGCGACGCAGCACCGCACGCAGACGCGCCACCAGCTCACGCGGGTAGCACGGTTTCGGCATATAGTCATCCGCACCCATCTCCAGGCCAATCACCCGGTCGATGTTGTCGCCCTTGGCAGTCAGCATAATCACCGGCAGGCGGCCATTCTGACGTACCTGGCGCAGCACATCGATACCGCTCATATCAGGCAGCATAATATCGAGGATCATGGCGCTGTAGTCGCCGGAGAGCGCGCCTTCCACACCCGCTTTCCCCGTTAACACCAGTGAAGCATCAAAGCCTTCGGCAATCAGGTACTGACTGAGCATGGTGCCCAGTTCAAGGTCGTCATCAACCAGTAAAATTTTCATACGGGATCTCTCAATGATACAGCCGCTATTTTCGCCTGTTATCGACGGCTTCGCAGCCGCTTTTACCCAATCCTTACAGTCTAATCAAAGGTGGGGGAAGTGTCAGGAAGGATTTGATGCGCGCAGCGGCAGAAGGTTCGGCCGCTGCGAAGAAATAATGGCAGGTCAGTAAACGCCGGTGGAGAGATAGCGATCGCCGCGATCGCAGACGATCGCCACAATCACGCTACCAGGATGGACGTGGGCAAGACGTATTGCACCGGCAACGGCTCCGCCGGAACTGACACCACAGAATATCCCTTCACGCTTTGCCAGCAGGCGCATCGTCTCTTCGGCTTCCTGCTGCGACATATCCAGAACCTGATCCACCAGCTCCGGACGGAAAATTCCCGGCAGATACGCGGCAGGCCAGCGGCGAATGCCCGGAATGCTGCTGCCTTCCGAAGGTTGCAGGCCGACGATCTGTACGCTCTGGCTCTGCTCTTTCAGATAACGCCCCACGCCGGTAATGGTGCCGGTGGTGCCCATGCTGGACACAAAGTGAGTTAAGCGCCCCGCCGTCTGCTGCCAGATCTCCGGCCCGGTGGTGAGATAATGCCCGAGGGGGTTATCCGGATTGTTAAACTGGTCCAGCACCTTGCCTTCACCGCGTGCCGCCATGGCATCCGCCAGATCACGCGCGCCTTCCATCCCCTGTTCGCGGCTCACCAGAATTAATTCCGCCCCGTAAGCACGCATTGCCGCCTGGCGTTCAACGCTCATATTGTCCGGCATCAGCAGTTTTAAACGGTAACCTTTCATCGCGGCGATCATCGCCAGCGCAATCCCGGTATTGCCACTGGTGGCTTCAATCAGCACATCACCGGGGTGAATTTCACCGCGCAGCTCCGCGTGGTGAATCATCGAGAATGCGGCGCGATCTTTTACCGAACCGGCGGGATTATTCCCCTCCAGCTTGAGCCAGATTTCACTGCCGTTCATGGGCGTCAGGCGCTGCAGTTGAATCAGCGGCGTATTACCGATGGTATTTTCGAGTGTGGTCAAGGTCTGTGAGTTCCCGCATGAAATGGCAAAGGGCCGGAAAAACCGACCCTCTGTACTTTAAAATGACATCAGAGAAAAATATCAGGCGCTTTGTGCAAAGGCAACAGGCCGTAACGCGGTGTCACCGTGGTACAGACGTGCGTGTTGCAAGCCAACGAACAGACGTTCACCGCGAACAGGAGCCACCTGGTCACCGTCCATCACCACGGTAATCGGTTCACCGCTCCAGTCAGCAGGCACCACGACCAGCTGCCAGAAGTGTCCGCGCGGGCTAACTTCCAGTACCTGGGCCGGCAACGGTGTTTCCAGGCTGCTCTGACGGCTGACGTCGATTTCCCACGGGCGCAGGAACAGTTCTACCGGCCCCTGGTGCGCAGGCGCGTAGCCCAGCGGCCAGTGATGTGCGCCAACATGGAACTGAGACCCCTGCACCGCGCCATCGAAGCGGTTTACTTCGCCGAGGAACTCCAGCACAAAGCGGGTGGCCGGATCACGCCAGACATCATCCGGTGTGCCAACCTGCTCAATGTTACCCTGGCTCATCACCACCACGCGATCGGCCACTTCCATGGCTTCTTCCTGATCGTGAGTCACGAACACGCTAGTGAATTTCAGCTCTTCATGCAGCTGACGCAGCCAGCGGCGCAGTTCTTTACGCACCTGAGCGTCCAGCGCACCGAAAGGTTCATCCAACAGCAGGATTTGAGGTTCCACTGCCAGCGCACGCGCCAGGGCGACACGCTGCTTCTGGCCGCCGGAAAGCTGTGCCGGGAAACGGCCAGCAAGATGCCCAAGCTGAACCATCTCCAGTAAGCGAGTGACTTTCTGCTTAATTTCAGCAGCAGAGGGGCGCTCACGACGCGGCAGTACCGTCAGGCCAAACGCGATATTCTCGAACACGGTCATATGACGGAACAGTGCATAGTGCTGGAACACAAAGCCCACCTGACGGTCGCGGGCATGGACCCGGCTGACGTCTTTACCGTGGAAGCTCAGGCGCCCGCTGTTCTGGTTTTCCAGCCCGGCGATAATACGCAGCAGCGTGGTTTTCCCGGAGCCAGAAGGACCCAGCAATGCCACCATTTGACCGGAAGGGATATCCAGTGAAATATCGTTCAGGACTTTCGTCTTGCCGAAGTATTTATTAATGCTACCGATTTCAATGCTCATGCTTCCCCTCCAGTTCCAGACGCTTGCTCTGGCTTTCTAACCGCCACTGCACCGCGCTTTTTAAAAACAACGTTACTATCGCCATCAGGGTCAGCAGCGCGGCGGCGGTAAAGGCCCCGACGGTGTTGTAATCCTGATGCAGTAATTCAACCTGTAATGGCAGCGTATAGGTCTCGCCGCGAATCGAGCCGGAGACCACAGACACAGCACCAAACTCACCGATGGCGCGGGCGTTGGTCAGCACCACGCCGTACAGCAGCGCCCAGCGAATATTCGGTAAGGTCACGCGCCAGAACATCTTCCAGCCCGATGCACCCAGTAATACCGCGGCTTCATCTTCATGACTGCCCTGGCTCAACATCACCGGCACCAGCTCACGCACCACAAACGGACAGGTAACGAAAATGGTCACCATCGCCATCCCCTGCCAGGAGAACATCAGCTGGATATTATGCGCATCCAGCCAGCCGCCCGCCGAACCATTGACGCCCCAGAACAGCAGGTACATCAGCCCCGCCACCACCGGTGATACGGCAAACGGAATATCAAACAATGTCAGCAACAGCTGGCGGCCCGGGAAGGTAAAGCGCGTTACCAGCCAGGCCAGCAGCGTGCCAAACACCAGATTCACCGGGACGGTAATCAGCGCAATCAGCACCGTCAGCCAGATGGAGTGCAGCATGTCGGAATCACTAAGGTTGTCCAGAGAGGCCATCAGGCCCTCTGACAACGCGGCGGTAAAAATCGCCACCAGCGGGATCACCAACAGCATCAGCGAGATCAGCATGCCGAGGCCAATCAGAACCCATTTCCCCCACTGAATACGTGCGCGTCCCACGCCCTTAAAATCGGTAACGTCAGCCATTAGTGACCTCCAATACGACGGCCAAAGCGGCTCTGTAAGGTGTTAATCGCAAACAGTAACAGGAGAGAAGCGGCCAGAATCACCGAGGCGATGGCGCTGGCGGCCGGATAGTCAAACTCCTGCAAGCGCACAAAGATCATCAGCGAGGTCACTTCGGTTTTCCACGCAATGTTCCCGGCGATAAAAATCACCGCGCCAAATTCGCCCAGGCTGCGGGTGAATGACAGTGCCGTACCGGCCAGCAGCGCCGGGCCCACTTCCGGCAGCACCACACGGCGAAAACTTTGCCACGGCGTCGCGCCGAGTGTTTCCGCCGCCTCTTCATATTCCGGCCCCAGCTCTTCCAGAACAGGCTGAACGGTACGCACCACAAACGGGATGCTGGTAAAAGCCATCGCCACGGCGATGCCGAGCCAGGTATAAGACACTTTGATACCAAACTGCGCCAGCCACTCGCCGTACCAGCCATTGACGGAGAACAGCCCGGCCAGCGTCAGCCCCGCGACCGCCGTCGGTAGGGCAAACGGCAGGTCCATCAGGCCATCCAGCAGCGCACGCCCGGGAAAACGGTAACGGGTCAGGATCCACGCCATCAGCATGCCAAAGACCGCGTTAAAAATAGAGGCAACCCCGGCGGCCAGCAGCGTCACTTCATAGGCTGCCATAACCTGCGGGTTGGTAATCACCTCCCAATACTGCGCCAGCGTCATCTGCGACAACTGCATCAGCAGCGCACTGATCGGCAGCAGCAGAATCAGACAGGTGAAAAAAAGGCTACTGCCCAGGCTGATACCAAACCCAGGCAGAACGCGTTTACTGCTTGCTGAAAACATTGACTACCGCCCCGCCGCTAACAACTTATCCAGTTCGCCACCACTGACGAAATGGGTTTTCATCACCTGATCCCAGCTGCCAAAATCATCGGCCACGCGGAATAAATCCGTCTGTGGGAAACGATCTTTTTGTTGCGCCATCAACTGGGGATTATTCACACGATAATAAAACTGCGTGATAATTTGCTGGGCAGCCGGGGTATACAGATAGTTTAGATAGGCTTTGGCTGCCGCTTCTGTGTGGTTATGTTCGACATTTTTATCAACCCACGCGACCGGGAACTCAGCCAGAATATTGGTTTTCGGCACGATGACTTCATAGCCATCTTTGGCGTACTGATTGCGGATGGTGTTCACCTCCGATTCGAAACTTATCAGCACATCGCCCAGACCGCGCTCCACAAAGGTAGTGGTGGCACCACGCCCGCCGGTATCAAACACTTCGACGTTTTTCAGGAACTGCGTCATTAACGCTTCCGTCTTCGCTTTATCTTTACCGTCGGTACGATCAAAAGCACCCCATGCAGCCAGATAGGTATAGCGGGCGTTGCCGGAGGTTTTGGGATTCGGGAAAATCAGTTTTACATCGTTACGCACCAGGTCGTTCCAGTCGCGGATATGCTTCGGGTTACCCTTGCGGACCAGAAACGCCATGGTGGAATAGAACGGCGAGCTGGCATTCGGTAAACGCTGCTGCCAGTCGGCGGGGATCAGTTTGCCTTTGTCGTGCAGGATCTGCACATCGGTGACCTGATTGTAGGTCACCACATCGGCTTTCAGGCCCTGCAAAATCGCCAGCGCCTGCTTGGAGGAACCCGCATGAGATTGTTTGATGGTCAGCGTGTCGCCAGGATGCTGCTGCGCCCACTGTTTTTCAAACGGTGCGTTCAGGGCGCTGAACAGCTCACGCGAGACATCATAAGAGCTGTTGAGCAGCTCGGTTGCCTGTGCGCCCGTACTCAGCAATAACGCCAGCGCGGAGGCTGTTACGTATTTTTTTACCGTTGGTAACGTCATTATGCACCCTGTGAGATTCACCGGTCGACTGACCTGAAGTGCGTTCAGTTTATTTATAACCAGGGTAAAAGCTGTAACGGTTTTATATACCGTTTAGTGCTTTGCAAGCAGAAAACGCTATAAGCGTGTGGAATTGATTATGCAGCGAGTGGGAATGAAAACGACTTTGGTGGATAAACGTAGGGGCGGGTCATGACCCGCCCTGTCCTGGCATGCCTGGACCCTACAATGCTGCCAACTGCTCAAGAGACGGCGCATAGAAATAGCTGCCACTGACCGGTTTGGTGAAACGTAGCATCGCATCGAACTTGCCATCGGTTTCACCAAACATGCTTAACAGCTGCTGCTCAATGTTATACAGCGTAGCGCAGTAGGCCAGGAAGAACAGGCCATGGGTCCCGCTGGCCGTGCCGTAAGGCAGGCTTTGACGTAAGATTTTCAGTCCTTTGCCGTTTTCTTTCAGGTCCACACGCGCCACATGAGACGTGGCCGGGCGCGCATCGCCCTCCAGCTCTTCGTTACTCTCTTTGGTGCGACCCATAATCTGCTCCTGCTTATTCACCGCCAGGCGATTAAACATCGGCAAATTATGCTGCCAGCGCTGGCTGAAGACGTAGCTCCCGCCCGCATTGTCCCCCTGGTGAATAATCGCTACCGCTTCGCGCTGTTCACCCTGTGGGTTTTCGGTACCGTCGACAAACCCGCTGAGATCGCGATCTTCCGTCCAGCGGAACCCGTGTGTTTCTTCGGCGATGCGAATAGCACTGCCAAATGCTGCCAGTGCGGCTTGTGCCAGACTGAAATTCACATCGTGACGCAGGGACTGAATATGGATCAACATATCGCGCTGGGTGGCCGGTGCCATACCTTTCCCCAGCGGCTGGAAGTCTTTGAGTTCGGCGCTGCTGTTACCCGCGCAGAGGTCGCTCCACAGACCGTTGCCAAAGGCGATGACTGCCCCCAGCCCGGCATCGGGATAGCGTTGTTGCAACTGGGATAGCTGCTGAAGAAATTGCTGGCTGCCACGGCGAACAGCGTCAACATCGCCTTCCACCATGGCTTCAAGATAAATAGCAAAACGGCGATGCTCTAATAAGATGCCGCTCTGAAAATGGGACATGTTGCTCTCCTGGCTCTCAGGTTAATTCTGGTCAGTTTTTCAGAATATGATAACCCAAGTGCATGCCAGGAGAGTGTTCAAACGCAATATTTATGGGGTCTTTATGCTAACCGCATTAGCGGCGCCAGATAATTTTGCTTAAGGTCCAGTTTTTCAGCGTATCGTCAGAAGGCATCAGGCCTTCCGGGCCATGCCAGTCGCCGCTGAAAACATAGCTGATATGCTGGCTGCCAGGGGCTTTACACTCGACGCTGGCACTGTCCGCGCCGCTGGCTTTCTGGCAGGCACCATAGGCTTTGCTGTAGAGATCGCTAAATGCCGTGCCAAACTTCACACCGCTTTCGGTTGTCACGTCGTGGTCCATGATATCGATGCGGTTGACCGTGGTATCACCGACCAGCTCCACTTTCACCTGCTTATCGCTGTCGACGCCCTGCCAGAAGTGGACGATATTCCCATCGGTAGTACGCATCCCCTGGCGCAGGTGATAGTTGCCGTTCAGGGCATCATTCAGCACCTCACGCTGCATCAGCGTGCTGCTGTTCACCTCACCCAGCCCCTGTTCGGTCACCATTAACGATGAACCGAACCAGTGCATCGGTGACAGGCTGGACCACGACCAGGAGACGGGATTCCACCAGGTGGACGAAGACGCGCTATCGGGCTGAGAAGATGAGCCTGCACAGCCCGCCAGTATCAGGGCAGCCAGCAGTATCGCCGGGCGAAAAGTTTTCATTGCAACTCCAGTATTCATTGTCAGGGGCTTCCGTACTGCTTGGAGTGTGAATTGACCTAAAAGTTTAACTCAGTGATTTTCAGCCGGATCAAAGCAGTCACGTAACCGCCGATATCCCAGCAGTGCCAGAATGGCGAGGCCATCCAGCAGCGTGACCATCAGCACCAGAGAGGATGCGGCTTCATCGTTCTGCCACAGCGCCACCAGCTGAACAGCGAGCGTTAAAACCAGCGTCAGCACCAGCACCCAACGCCATGCCTGCCACAGGCGCGGCAGACGCTGGCGATAACCGGTCAGCAGCAGCCCGAGGGCGGCAGGAACACCTGATGCCAGCCCCAGCCAGAAGACGTGGTTATCCGGATAAAACAGCTCAAGCAGGCTCTCGCCCTGCTGGCGTGACGCACCGGCCGCCACAAACAGCACCCATGTGCGTGCCTGCAACAATAAAATCGCCCAGAAAGAGAGGGGCAGATGGAGCTGGCCTTTGGTGTCGTAATCGTCGGGGGAATATTTCAAAGTAGTGAATCAATACTCGCGATCTTCAATCAGACGTTTGCCCAACAGCAGGCTGTCCACCGTTTCGTAATCCAGCTTTTCATAAAACCCGGTCACGGCATCGTTCTCTTCACGGACCATCACATGGATTTTCGGGCAGCCACGGGCAATCAGCTTTTTCTCCAGGCGATTAATCAGCGCGTTGGCAAAGCCGCGTCCCTGATAATCAGGATGAACGCCAAGATAATAAGCAGAGCCGCGATGCCCGTCGTAGCCGCCCATTAGCGTGCCGACAATTTCACCGCCCACCACCGCGACCATAAACAGATCCGGGTCGTGGTTCAGCTTACGCTCAATATCCATCTCAGGATCATTCCAGGGACGTAACAGATCGCAACGCTCCCAGAGGGTAATTACTTCTTCAAAATCATCTTGCCGGAATGCGCGGATTTCCATGAGATTTGGCCTGTGGTTAAGCATAATTTGCTGATTATCACGTATTCTTCTGTAGGTGCAAGTGTGTTGGTCCGACACAAGTAAAAAAAAGCCCCACCGGCGAACTCAGTGTTTGAAATACATAGCAAAAGCCTGAAATAGTTCCCTTCTCGCCGCGACCTCATTGTTACGATATAACAATAAGCACTTTTTGCCCCAGGATGTACCATGAAAAAGATAAACCTGTTGACGCCGCTCACCACCCGCCGCCAGTTGCTGCTCTCCGGCCTGGCATTGGCTCTGCTGGCCCGCCGCACCGTTCGTGCTGCACAGGAAGAGGCTACTCTGCGCGTCAGTCCACGCCCGCACAACGTGGTCAGCTCACCGCCCCCTGCACGCCCGGCCAACAGCAAACGCATTGTGATGATTGATCCGGGCCACGGCGGCATCGATTCTGGTGCGGTGGGGCATGAAGGTTCTGAAGAGAAGCATGTGGTACTGGAGATTGCCCAGCATATCCGCCATCTGCTGAGTGAACATCCTCATATCGAAGTGCGCCTGACGCGCGAAAGCGACCACTTTATTCCCCTCGGTGAGCGGGTTGAAATCGCCCATCAGCACGGTGCCGATCTGTTTATGTCCGTCCACGCCGACGGTTTCACCAGCCCATCCGCAAATGGCGCGTCGGTCTTCGCCCTGTCGAATCGCGGTGCCAGCAGCACCATGGCACGCTATCTTTCTCAGCGAGAGAATGCGGCTGATGACGTCGGCGGCGTGAAAGCAGCGGATAAAGATCACTACCTCCAGCAGGTGCTGTTTGATCTGGTGCAGACGGATACCATCAAGAACAGCCTGATCCTCGGCAAACATGTCCTCGGGCAAATACGCCCGGTCCATCACCTGCACAGCCAGCATACCGAGCAGGCGGCGTTTGCCGTGCTCAAGTCGCCGTCTATTCCATCCGTGCTGGTCGAAACCTCCTTTATCACCAACCCTGACGAGGAGAAATTACTGGGCACCACCGCATTTCGTCAGAAAATTGCCGGGGCCATCGCTAACGGCATCGTCAGCTTTTTTGACGAGTATGAGGCGACCAGGCGCACAGGCTGACGTATAATCCACGCGTCTTTTTTTGCACAGGATTTGTTATGAACACTCCGGATATTGCCCAGGTAAAACAGTTTTTGCTCAACCTTCAGGATGAAATTTGTCGCAAGCTGGCACAGGCAGATGGCGAAGCCCGGTTTGCCGAAGACAGCTGGCAGCGTCCCGGAGGCGGTGGCGGGCGCAGCCGCGTTCTGCGTCAGGGCCGGGTGTTCGAACAGGCGGGCGTCAACTTCTCCCATGTCCACGGTGATGCGATGCCCGCCTCTGCCACCGCGCACCGTCCCGAGCTGGCCGGACGCAGCTTTGAAGCGCTGGGCGTGTCACTGGTGATCCACCCGGAGAATCCCTATGTGCCGACCAGTCATGCCAACGTGCGTTTCTTTATCGCCGAAAAACCGGGTGCCGATCCGGTCTGGTGGTTTGGCGGTGGCTTCGATATGACGCCGTTCTACGGCTTCGAGGACGATGCCGTGCACTGGCATCAGACCGCTGCCGACCTGTGTCAGCCGTTTGGTGATGAGGTCTACCCGCGCTATAAAAAGTGGTGCGATGACTACTTCCACCTGAAGCACCGTAACGAGCAGCGTGGCATTGGCGGGCTGTTCTTTGACGATCTGAACACCCCGGATTTCGATCAGAGCTTCCGCTTTATGCAGGCGGTGGGTAACGGCTTTACCGATGCCTATTTGCCGATTGTTGAACGCCGTAAAACGCTGCCGTGGGGCGAGCGCGAGCGCGATTTCCAACTCTACCGCCGTGGGCGCTACGTGGAGTTTAATCTGGTATGGGATCGCGGCACGCTGTTTGGCCTGCAAACCGGCGGGCGCACGGAATCGATTCTGATGTCGATGCCGCCGCTGGTGCGCTGGGAATATGATTATCAACCGGAAGCAGGCAGCCCGGAGGCGGCGTTGTACAGTGATTTTCTGCCGGTTAAGGCGTGGATTTGATTTTTTTCATGCTGTTGCAGGGGTAAGGTCAACGTCTTAAGGCCAAGGTCAACGTCAACGTCTTAAGGTCAAGGGCGTTTCGCTTTCCCGCTGCGCGGGCGAAGCGACAAGGGGCGGCCAGTCGCCGCCGCCCCTTGACCCCGGGCTTGCGGCAGGCGCCGCGCCCGCTTTCAGCGGGTACCTTCGCAAGCGTTGCTCACCGACGGACCACTCGTGACGGCACTTCCCTGTGCCGGCCCGAGCTTTCACCGCCGTCCTGGCGGTTCATCCTGGTTCACATCACTTACTCAGCGCAGCTTAATTGCCGCCTTAACATCAAAACCCAGGTCAAACCCCAAATATTAAAAAACCAAAATGACCAAAAGCCCAGAAAGACTTTTTGTATCTGGTCTGTCTGACCTGTCTTTGATTGTTCTTTTGAAGTGGTTTTTGACCTTTTGAGCGGCAATTAAGCCTCGCCGAAGGAGAGCGGATTTCCAGGACGAGCCGACAGGACGTCGGCGAGAGGGTGTGCCGGGACAGGGATGTCCCGTCACGCCCGGTCCGGCGGGAAAGCCGACCGACTGAGGGAACCCGCTTTAGCGGGCGATGCGCCTGCCGCAAGCCCGGGTCCCCAGGGTGGTGGCGACTGGCCGCCCTGGGTCGCTCAGCCCGCGCAGCGGGAAAGCGAAACGCCCTTGACCTGGCCTTGACCTTGAGACGTTGACCTGGCCCCCAGGCAGGCCTGCGCCTTATAGCGGCGCGGTCTGCGCCTCCACCACCGCCAGTGCCACCATATTCACAATGCGCCGCACTGATGAAATCGGCGTCAACACATGGACCGGTTTCGCCATCCCCATCAGCACCGGCCCCACCGTTACACCGTCAGAGCAGGAAACACGCAGCAGGTTATAGCTGATACGCGCCGCTTCGACGTTAGGCATAATCAGAATATTCGCCGAGCCTTTTAGCGGGCTGTCCGGCATCAGATCCTGACGAATGCTCTCTACCAGTGCCGCATCGCCGTGCATTTCGCCATCAATTTCCAGCTCAGGCGCACGGGCTTTTACCAGCGCCAGCGTGTCACGCATCTTACGCGCGGCAGGTGCATCCGAGGCCCCAAAGCTGGAGTGTGAAAGCAGCGCCACCTTCGGTTCGATACCAAAGCGACGCACCGTTTCCGCCGCCATCAGCGTCAGCTCAGCCAGCTGTTCCGGCGTCGGGTCTTCATTAACGTAAGTATCGGCAATAAAGGTGTTACCGCTCGGCAGCTCCAGCGCGTTCATCGCCCCGGCCACTTTCACGTCCGGACGGAAGCCAAACAGCTTCTCGACGATGTCGTAATGCTGCCGGTAATCCCCCACGGTGCCGCAGATCAGCGCATCGGCTTCCCCACGGTGAACCATAATGGCACCGATCAACGTCGGATTGCCGATCACATCACGTTGCGCCTGCTGCGGCGACACGCCACGGCGCTTCATGATCTGGTAATACTCGTTCCAGTACTCCTTAAAACGCGGATCGGATTCGTTGTTCACCACGTCGAAATCTTTGCCCGCTTCGATTTTCAGTCCCAGCTTTTGCAGACGCATCTCAATCACACTCGGGCGGCCAATCAGGATCGGCTTCGCTAGCCCCAGCGTCACCAGCTCCTGGGTGGCATGCAGCACACGCGCCTCTTCCCCTTCGGCCAGCACCACGCGTTTCGGATCTTTACGCGCCTGCGAGAACACCGGTTTCATAAACAGATTGGTTTTGTAGACAAACTCCATCAGCTTTTCGCGGTAGGCGTCAAAGTCAGCAATAGGCCGCCGCGCCACACCGGAATCCATCGCCGCTTTTGCCACCGCCGGGGCGATCTGCACAATCAGGCGCGGGTCGAAGGGTTTCGGGATCAGATACTCCGGGCCAAACGACAGCTCCTGATCGCCGTAAGCGGAGGCCACCACATCGCTCTGCTCTGCCAGCGCCAGTTCGGCAATGGCATGCACCGCCGCCAGCTTCATCTCTTCGTTGATCGCCGTTGCCCCCACATCCAGCGCACCGCGGAAGATAAACGGGAAGCACAGCACGTTGTTCACCTGGTTAGGGAAGTCCGAGCGGCCCGTACAGATGATAGCGTCCGGGCGCACGGCTTTCGCCAGCGGTGGCAGGATTTCCGGCTCCGGGTTGGCCAGCGCAAGGATCAGCGGGTCACGCGCCATCCCTTTGACCATTTCCTGGGTCATCACTTTCGGACCCGAGCAGCCAAGGAAGATATCTGCGCCTTCGATCACCTCAGACAGCGTTCGTTTGCCGTTATCGGCCACGGCATAAGCCGCTTTGGTTTCCGCCATCGGGGTTTCGCGCCCCTGGTAGATCACCCCTTTCGAGTCGCAGACCACAATATTGTGTTTCTGCATCCCCAGTGCCACCAGCAGGTTAAGGCAGGCAATGGCAGATGCCCCCGCCCCGGAGACCACCAGCCGCACGTCCGAGATGTTCTTTTTCACTACCCGCAGGCCGTTCAGCACCGCTGCCGTACAGATGATCGCCGTCCCGTGCTGATCGTCGTGGAACACCGGGATGTTCATACGCTCGCGCAGTTTCTTTTCAATGTAGAAGCACTCGGGTGCTTTAATGTCTTCAAGGTTGATGCCACCAAAGGTGGGTTCCAGCGCGGCGATCACATCAATCAGTCTGTCCGGGTCCAGCTCATCCACTTCGATATCGAAGACATCGATACCGGCAAATTTCTTGAACAGTACGCCTTTCCCTTCCATTACCGGTTTACTGGCCAGCGCGCCGATATTCCCTAAGCCCAGCACCGCCGTACCGTTAGAGATCACCGCCACCAGGTTAGCGCGGGCGGTGTACTTGTCTGCCGCTTCAGGATCGGCGGCGATCGCCAGGCATGGCGCGGCCACACCAGGCGAGTAGGCCAGCGCCAGATCGCGCTGTGTGGCAAGGGGCTTGGTCGGGGAAACCTGAATTTTTCCGGGAACCGGGAATTGGTGAAAATCGAGCGCACTCTGTTTTAACTGATCGTCCATTAGCAGGATCCTTTTTTATGGTGGGGTACAACTGCTCAGTATAGGAGTGCCGGACGGGAGAAAAACTTGAGGGAGTGCATAGAATTGGCATTCAACGATCGGGCGAGGCATGCCTCGCCCCTACGATGCCCGGCGCAGGAGTCAGGTATTCCAACCCGCCGCAATGGTCAAATATTCCAGCCGGTCGTAGGGGTCAGGCATGCCTGACCCGTGGAAAACTACTTCGTCATATTCAACAGCGTACGAATGTTCTGTGCTGTAGTCGCAATAATATCAATCGCCCCGGTGCGCAGCGCACCCAGCAACGCCATCGCTTTGGTGTTCTCCGAGGCGATAGCTATCACACAGGGGATTTTACGCAGCTCTTCGATGCTCAGGCCGATAACCCGGTCATTCATCACCGTATCCACATGCAGCCCCTGAGCGTTAAAGAAATCATAACCCGCCACATCACCAATCACCCCCTGATTCAGGCTGGCATCGATAATCTCATGGGGGGTAAACCAGCCGAGTTTGACCATATAACTGTTTTCATTCATGTCACCGATCCCCACCAGCGCTACATCGGCTTTACGCGCGCGATCCAGCGTCTCTTTGATGGTGCCGTTCTGCATGAATGCCTCTTTCAGCGCACGGTCTTCAACATAGGCCGGGGCATAGAGCGTTTCACTGATACCGCCGAACTTTTTCGCCAGACGACGACTGATGTGGTCAGCATTGATGGCATCACCGGGGCGGTGCGTCCCGCCAATACCGCTAATAAAGTGGCAGTTACGCGTGGGGACACTGCCTGGATGGTCAGCGACCGCTGCCACGTTACGCCCCTGCCCGACCGCCACCACCGCATTATCTTTCAATGACTGTGACAGGTGCATCGCGACCAGCGCCGCCACCTGACGGCGCTGCTCATCCTCGTCATGATGATCGAGGGCAATCAGCGCACGTTGTAATGGGAAACGTTCCAGTAACTGCTGCTCCAGCCGGGTACTGAAGACCGGGTGATAGCGCACGTTGATTTCAACGATGCCCTCTTCTTTGGCTCGCTTTAACAAGCGCCCCACTTTAATGCGGGAGATACCAAATTTACGCGCAATCTCTTCCTGGGTAATTTCGTCCTGATAGTATGCAACGGCAATTTCCGTCAGCAGTTCAGTGTCCTGAGATAGCGTGTTTTTTTCCATCCGGGCAGTCGTCTCTTCTCGTCGGTTTCGGTAGCGAGCGCGGCAGCCTGTGCCGCGCCTCAGGCAACAATTTATACCATTTTACGCTATCCGACAGAGGATTAACGACGGATCGCGTCAATTTTGAGCATGCGCGCAATCACGATATCCAGTTCTTTCTCCTCGAAAATCTGTTTCCAGTCGGGCTTAACGATCTTCTCGCGGCCATACTCCATCGCAATCATGCAGGCATCAGAGAACGGGTTAGTGGCGCGGAATGCCACTGCCAGCGCGATCTGAATATGGCCGTACAGCATTGCTTTTGCCGCCTCTTCCGGCACGCCGGAGTGTTTAACCGTCTCATCCAGCGCCTCTTTCATAAAAGCACCGACCATACAGGCTACGGTTTCCACCAGCGTGGGCTCAAGATACGCCAGCTGTTTAACCGTCACCCAGTGCACCTGCTCAACCGGGCCATACATCACGCTGATCACCTTGCTCAGTTCACTCTTCTGCGCATCGCTGCCGCTTTCAAACGACGCCGCCACATGCTGAATGGCAGCCACGCCACCGAAGGCATCGGCGTGTTCTTCTTTGGTATAACGGTCAAGGAATACGGAAGGATGGCACGGATGGGCCACGGCGTAGTGAATGCCCTCGCGCAGCGCAATCAGATTGGCATAAGCCGCTGCCGGGTCCAGCGTTAACAGCGTGGCACCGTTTTTCATCAACGGCACCACACCTTCAGAGACTTTGCCCAGCACAATATCCGGCACCGCGAGGATCACCACATCACTGTGCGGCACCACGGATTCCGTGCTGGACAGCTCACGCCCCTGCCCGGTGACCTGCTCCTGGGCCTTCGGCGCACTCTCACAGTAAAACACCTGATAGTCGCTGCGCTGCAAATTCGCCGAAATGCGCATGCCCATTTTGCCGCCCGCGCCAATCACGGTGATGGTGGTTAATTGTGTGCTCATACTGACTCCTGAAGTTGTTTGTGACGTAAAAAATCAACGCTCTGTTGCGTCCACTCGGCTTCCCGCTGGCAGGTGCTTTCGGCATCCTGCTGCCACGGCAGCCAGTGTTCGACGATCTGATTAATGCCACGATCTGCCGGACGCACCTGGTCTATCAGCAGATCGTAATCAAGCAGCCCTTCGCCCAGCGGGCAGCCGGTCAGCGTAAAACCGACCCAGCCCTCCTGCCGGCTGAAAGCAAAATCTTTAATATGCAGATTGAGCACCCGGTGCGCGGTGTTTGCCACCACTTGCTGGGGGAGTTCGAGAGCGGCGACGCAGTTTGCCGGGTCCAGGCACACGCCCAGGTAATCGGAAGGGAAACGATCGATCACCGACATCATCTGCGCGCTGTTGACCTGCTCGTAAGTCTCCAGACACAGCCGAACCTGCTGGCGTTCAAACGCGGGCAGAATGCTTTCAATCAGCGCGGCGGCTTCCGGCAGCGTTGGACGATGGCTGGCACTGTTAAACATCGAACGGATCACCGTCACCTGTAACACCTGTGCCAGGTGCAGATAACGCTGTAAGTGGGCGGTTTGCAGACCGCGCGTTCCCAGCTCCAGCTCGATGCCCAGCGTATCGGCCTGCTGACGCAGTGTGACCAGCTCGGCATCGCTCCAGCTTTCGATCTGCGGATAATCACAGATTTGAAACAGCGTCACGCCCATATCGGCGGTCTTTTCCAGCATCTGCGCCAGCGTCATCGGAACGGATACACGCGCCGAAGCACGCCAGAAAAAGGCATAGGTACTCAGACCAATCGCCATTTATGCCTCCTGCCGCTGAGCGCTGTGGGCCAGTGCGGCGGCTTCATCAATAATCTGTGACAGCGCATCGGGTTTGTGGGCGAAGCGCCCGAGAAACAGCCCGCTGACCTGATGGCCAAGACGACTCAACAGCCCCGGCCCGGCGCTGCCACCGTAAATCACGCGAATGTTGATATCGCCCGCCAGATCAAGCTGGCGCAACCCGGTACACACCTCACCGATAAAGGCATCCGGTGCAGGCGCAGGCGCACCAATCGCCCACTGCGGTTCCCAGGCCAGCACCACATCACCGCTCAGCTGTTGCTGACGCGCCTGACTCAGTGCCGCGCTTAACTGATGACGGCAGATCGCTATCGCCTGCTCACTGCTCAGACGTTGTTCTTCCCCCAGGCACAGTACCGGGGTTAACCCGTTACGCAGCGCTGCCGCCAGTTTCCCCGCCACCTGACGGTCATCTTCGGCAAAATGGCGACGACGTTCCGCATGGCCGACCTCCACATAGCGACAGCCGATTTCAGCCAGCATCGGGCCACTGACCTCACCGGTCCAGGCCCCGCTGTCCTCCCAGGCCAGATCCTGTGCCCCCACGCTGACTGCCGTATCAGCAAAAATCTGCTTCACCGCCGGAATAGCGGGGAACGCAGGCAGAACGAACAGCCCCACCTCACCGCTGACGATCGCCGGATGCTGACGAGCCAGCTCTGCCACCTGCTGGCTCCAGGTCAGGGTTTGTTGATAGCTGAAATACATTTTCAGGCTGACGCCCAGTGTGATGCGCGCGCTCACTGACTGACCTCCTGAAGGGAGAGTGTCGCAGGGGCACTGGCCTGTAGCTGCACCAGCACTTTATTGACGATCAGCGCCAGCGAAACGGCCCCGGCATCTGGCGTGCCCAGGCTCTTCTCAGCCAGTGGACGGGCGCGGCCCATTTTCGGCAACAGCTGCGCCGTCTCTTTGGCGCTTTTGGTCGCCTGCTGTGCTGCCGCCGCCCAGGCATCAATCAGCGTGTCACCTGCGGCCACGCGGGCACTCAGGCACTCGCTGAAAGGCACCAGCACATCGACCATGGTTTTATCGCCCGGCTTCGCTTTACCGAAGTGCATAATCCCCTCTTTGGCATGCTGCACCCCCAACGCAACGCGCCGGGCATTCGGGGTTTTAACATCCCCCAGCGCCGTGCCAATCGCCGTCAGCAGCACGCCCCAGAGCGCACCTGAAGTGCCTCCGGCTTTGTCCGCCCAGGCATCGGCGGCGCGGCACAGCAGCGTTCCGGCACCCGCCTGGCGCTGCTGCATCTCACGGGCTTTTTCCAGCGCCCCCAGCGATCCGCGCTCCATACCGATCCCGTGGTCACCGTCTCCGGCAACCGCATCAATACGCCCCAGCTCAGTGGCATGTTCTTCAATCACTTCAGCTATCGCAGTGACCACCGACAGGACACAGGTGGCCGCCTGCTGCGAGGCCGCGCTGGCAGTGGGCACCACATCTACCTCGGCGAGGATCTGCTCAGCAGCATCCAGTGGTTCCGCCATCAGCACACTGCCTTTACGGAAGGCCGGAGCATTGGCCGGGGCACGCCACAAGGTTTCCAGTTCATCGTCCAGCCACATCAGCGTCAGCGAGGCACCGGCCATATTAAAGCTGGTCACAAACTCACCCACTTCCGGCTCCACCACCTGCAACCCTTCCGCCGCCAGCAGTTGTGCCACGCGGCGATAAACGACAAACAGCTCTTCATATTTTACCGAGCCGAGACCGTTGAGGATCGCCGCTACCCGCTGCCCTTTACGCTGCGTAATTTCTTCCGGGCACTCCTTCAGCAGACTGCTGACAAACAGTTCTGCCAGCGTATCTGCCGCGGGTATATCGCATTCGCGGATGCCCGGCTCACCGTGTATCCCCATTCCCAGCGCCATGGTGCCGTGCGCCACGCTGAACAGTGGCTGTGTGGCCCCCGGCAGGGTACAACCGGAGAACGCCACACCCAGAGAGCGCGTGCGATGATTCGCATGGCGTGCCAGACGCGTGACCTCGGCAAGCGAGTATCCTGCCTCAGCCGCCGCGGCTGCGGCCTTAAACACCGCCAGATCGCCCGCCACACCACGACGTTTTTCGCGCTCGGACAGCGCCGCACTGGAAATATCGTCTGTCACTGCCAGCAGTTCGCAATCAATGCCTTCGGCTTTCAGACGTTCGCTGGCCTGACCAAAATGCAGCACGTCCCCGGCGTAATTACCAAAGGCCAGCAGAACGCCCCCGCCATTGTCCGCCGCACGCGCCACGTTGTAGATCTGCTGGGCTGACGGGGAAGCAAACAGGTTACCCATCGCCGCCCCGTGCGCCATGCCCTGCCCGACCAGGCCGGAAAACGCCGGATAGTGGCCAGACCCGCCGCCAATCACCACCGCCACACATCCCGCAGGGCTGCGGGTGCTGCGCACCACGCCCCCCGGAACCTGACGGACTTTATCGGCATTGGCCGCGACGAAACCCTCAATCAGCTCACTGGCGAAAGCAGAGGGTTGATTAAACAGATAGGTCATTGGGATGGCTCCTGTGTAATGGGGGCAGACTGAAATCCAGAACGTTTGGCGTTAAGTAACAACATCAGCAGTGCAGAGAGCAGCATGAAGCCCCCCACGACCATCATGGGAACGGTGTAGGCTCCGGTGGCGTCATGCAGCATTCCGGTGAGGTAGCCCGCCGAGAAGCCCGCAACGTTACCGAGGGTGTTAATCAGCGCGATGGCTGCCGCCGCAGACGCGCCGGTCAGAAACTGCGTTGGCAGCGTCCAGAAATTCGGCAGCGCGGCAAAAATCGAGCTGGCCGTTACCGCAATCACCAGCATGGTGGCCAGCGGAGATTCCATATAGAGCGCCAGCGGTACGCTGATAGCCCCGGTCAACGCAGGTAGTGCGATATGCCAGGTTTTGCAGCCGCGACGGGTTGCATCGCGTGACCAGAAGAACATCACGATGGCCGCCACCAGATACGGCGCTCCGGTAATCAGCCCCTTCTCGATGACGTTAAACGAGGTGCCGAACTGCTGCTGGAAGCCAGAAATAATGGTCGGCAGGAAGAAAGCCAGCGCATACAGACCGTAGATAAAGCCGAAGTAGATCAGGCACAGTAGCCAGACGCGGCCGTTGGTCATCACGCTACGCAGGCTGGCATGCGCGGTGGAGCCTTTTTCACGCTGCTCTTTTTCCAGCGCCGTAGTCAGCCACTCTTTCTCTTCTTTATTCAGCCATTTTGCATCACGCGGGGAGTCCACCAGATAGAACCAGGCCACGATGCCGATAATAATCGCCGGAATGGAGACACCGAGGAACATCACCCGCCAGCCGGAGAGGCCAAACAGACCGTGCTGTTCAATCAGTGCGGCAGCCAGCGGCGCACCCAGCACCACCGTCAGCGGCTGTGCGAGGTAAAACAGGGACAACACCTTACTGCGGTGTTTAGCCGGAACCCACATGCTGAGGAACAGGATCGCCCCCGGGAAGAAGCCCGCTTCGGCAATCCCCAGCAGCAGTCGCAGGGTATACAACCCTTCAATACTGCTCACCCAGGTAAACAGCAGCGAAACGATGCCCCAGCTGACCATAATGCGCGCCAGCCATTTGCGTGCGCCGTAGCGATGTAAGGCCAGGTTGCTTGGCACTTCCAGCAGGATGTAACCAATAAAGAAGATGCCGGACGCCAGGCCAAACTGCACCGCACTCAGCCCGAGATCCTGTGTCATGCCGTTCGGTCCGGCAAAGGAGATCGCCGTACGGTCAAGGAAGTTGATGAAGAACATCAGTGCCACAAAGGGCACCAGCCGCAGTGAGACTTTTCGAATAGCGGATTTTTCAATCGCCTGTGGATTAAGGGCAGTCATACGGCACCTCCGACAGACTGGAACAGAATACTGGTGAAATGACTCTGGCAATGACGCACCAGATCAGGGGTAGGCAGATGGCAAATTTGACGCATGGTTGAGTCCTCAGTGGGTCTTCTTGTGCATTGCATCAATGCGTGAACAAATGAACACTATATGGATTAATGTTCATTTCCCAGCATGCAAAACGAAAACTGTGACGGATCTCAAAACCTTTAATTTTGCCATTTAGCGGCAATAATAGGCAAAACCAAGCGCCATAAGGAAAAAATCAGCAGAGAGAAGAGGCATACTGAATAAAACAAAAGAACATCTATTGAACATATGAACAAAAATGCGTTAGGGTAAAAGTGAATCGTTGCCGGAGATCCTGATGATTCACCGGGATCCGGCGGCCCTGTTATCTCAGCGGGAGTAACCCTATGTCTTCTATTGCAATTGGCGCCGACGATGCGGCACTGGAATTAAAAAACCTGATCAAGCAGCTTTTGCAGGAAAAAAATATCGACGTCAGCGACTACAGCAATGATGCACAGTCCAGCAGACCCCTCTATCCGGATGTCGCCTGGACGGTGGCCAACGCCATTCGAGAAGGCAAACACCAGCGGGGAATTTTGATTTGCGGAACCGGGATCGGCATGGCGATTGTGGCGAACAAAGTGCCGGGCATCCGTGCTGCACAGTGTCACGATACTTACTCTGCCGAGCGTGCTCGCAAGAGTAACAATGCACAGGTGATGACACTGGGCGCACGCGTCATCGGCCCGGAGCTGGCCCGGAGTATTGTGAATAGCTGGCTAAATGCTGAATTTGAAGGGGGCGGCTCAACGGAAAAAGTCGAGAAAATCAGCTATTACGAGCAGAAAGTCGGCGAAAAGTAATCTTTAAGTGCGGCGCACCCCCTCTGCGCCGCCGCGTTTTCCCTGAGCTGCTACACTTAATCGTTGTGCTATTTTTGCTGCCAGCAGACTGGCCCATTGGGCGAACCCATCGCAACAATCAGAGAAAACGCATTCCCATTGTCGCGGGTCTGATGCAATGTTTCGCCTAAGAATACTCAGCCGTGTCGGGTACAGTTGTTGCGTCTTGCCTGTAAGAAACAGCCGCAACAATCGCGTCACGGTTAAACTTGCATCACAGATTGCTTATCAAGGAGCTTTAGATGAACCAGCTAGACGCACTGAAACAATTCACCACCGTGGTGGCTGATAGTGGCGATATTGAATCCATCCGTAACTACCATCCGGAAGATGCCACAACCAACCCGTCTCTGATCCTGAAAGCCTCCGGCCTCGACGCCTACAAACATCTGATTACTGACGCCATCGAGTACGCCAAAAAACAGGGCGGCAGTAAAGAAACCCAAATTATCAATGCCAGCGATAAGGTCGCCGTTAACCTCGGTCTGGAGATCCTGAAAAGTGTTCCTGGCCGCGTGTCTACCGAAGTGGATGCACGCCTCTCTTTCGATCGCGGGATGTGCGTGACCAAAGCGGAAAAGCTGGTGAGAATGTATGAAGAACACGGTATCGACCGTTCACGCATCCTCATTAAACTGGCTTCCACCTGGGAAGGTATTAAAGCGGCTGAAGAGCTTGAGAAAAACGGTATTCAGTGCAACCTGACCCTGCTGTTCTCCTTCGCTCAGGCCCGTGCCTGCGCCGAAGCCGATGTGTTCCTGATCTCGCCATTTGTTGGCCGCATCTACGACTGGTACAACAGCCGTAAACCGCTCGACCCGTACGTGGTGGATGAAGATCCGGGTGTGAAATCCGTACGCAATATCTACGACTACTATAAGCAGCATCGCTATAACACCGTGATCATGGGTGCCAGCTTCCGTAAAGTTGAGCAGATCCTGGCCCTGGCGGGCTGCGATCGTCTGACCATCGCACCGAATCTGCTGGAAGAACTTCAGGCCAGCAATGCGCCGGTCGAACGTAAACTGACGCCGTCCACTCAGGGCTTCCACCAGCCAGCCCCGCTGTCTGAAGCGGAATTCCGCTGGGAACATAATCAGGACCCGATGGCGGTAGAAAAACTGGCCGAAGGTATCCGCCAGTTCGCCATTGACCAGCAGAAACTGGAAGACGTGCTGGCTGCACGTCTCTAATCCCCCCTCTTATCTCTGTCTCCCCGGGCGGATCGACGATCCGCTCTCTTGCAACCAGGAGGAAGCAATGTCTTCACGTAAAGAACTGGCAAATGCCATCCGCGCGCTCAGTATGGATGCGGTGCAAAAAGCCAAATCTGGCCATCCGGGTGCGCCAATGGGTATGGCCGATATCGCTGAAGTCCTGTGGCGTGATTTCCTGCATCACAACCCGAACAACCCAGCCTGGGCTGACCGCGACCGCTTTATTTTGTCTAACGGCCACGCCTCGATGCTGCTTTACAGCCTGCTGCACCTCAGCGGCTACGATCTGCCGATGTCCGAGCTGAAAAACTTCCGCCAGCTGCATTCAAAAACCCCGGGTCACCCGGAGTTGGGCTACACGCCAGGTGTGGAAACCACCACCGGACCGCTGGGCCAGGGCCTGGCGAATGCGGTCGGTCTGGCGATTGCGGAACGGACGCTGGGCGCACAGTTTAACCGCCCTGACCATAAAATTGTCGATCACCACACCTACGTGTTTATGGGCGATGGCTGCCTGATGGAAGGTATCTCCCATGAAGTCTGCTCACTGGCGGGTACGCTGGGGCTGGGTAAACTGATCGGTTTTTACGATCACAACGGCATCTCGATTGATGGTGAAGTGGAAGGCTGGTTCACCGACGATACCGCACAACGCTTTGAAGCCTATCACTGGCATGTGATCCGCGATATCGACGGCCATAACCCGGATGCGATTGCCAACGCCATCAAAGAAGCGCAAAGCGTCACCGACAAACCGTCGCTGCTGATTTGTAAAACCGTAATTGGTTTCGGTTCACCGAACAAAGCCGGTAAAGAAGAAGCGCACGGTGCCGCGCTGGGCGATGAAGAAGTGGCACTGACACGTAAAGCGCTGGGCTGGAATTATCCGCCGTTTGAAATTCCGAAAGAGATCTACGCTCAGTGGGATGCGAAAGACGCCGGGGCCAAAGCGGAAAAAGCCTGGGATGAGAAATTTGCTGCCTACAAAGCGGCCCACCCTGAGCTGGCCGCAGAATATACCCGTCGTATGACCGGGGGCATGCCGGAGAACTGGCAGGCGGAAACCCAGAAGTATATTGAACAGTTGCAGGCTAATCCGCAGAAAATCGCCAGCCGTAAAGCCTCGCAAAACGCGCTGGAGGCCTACGGGCCGCTGCTGAAAGAGTTCCTTGGCGGTTCTGCTGACCTCGCCCCGAGTAACCTGACCATCTGGTCCGGCTCGAAGTCGATTAAAGAGGATGAAGCCGGAAACTATATTCACTACGGCGTACGCGAATTCGGGATGACGGCGATTGCCAATGGCCTGGCGCATCACGGTGGCTTTATCCCGTATACCGCCACCTTCCTGATGTTCGTCGAGTATGCGCGTAATGCGGTGCGTATGGCCGCGCTGATGAAGGCGCGTCAGATTATGGTCTATACCCATGACTCCATCGGTCTGGGCGAAGATGGCCCAACGCACCAGCCTGTCGAGCAGATTGCCAGCCTGCGCGTGACGCCGAACATGAGCGTCTGGCGTCCGTGCGACCAGGTGGAAACCGCCGTGGCGTGGAAGCATGCCGTCGAGCGTCATCATGGTCCGACCGCGCTGATCCTGTCGCGTCAGAACCTGGCACAGCCGGAGCGTACTAAAGAGCAGCTGGCCAATATTTCACGCGGCGGTTACGTGCTGAAAGACAGTGACGGCACGCCGGAGGTGATCCTGATTGCCACCGGTTCCGAAGTGGAAATCACTCTGGGCGCAGCCGACAAGCTGAGCGCCAGCGGCCACAAGGTGCGCGTGGTATCGCTGCCGTCTACCGATCTATTCGATGCCCAGGATGCGGCCTACCGCGAATCCGTGCTGCCTTCCGGCGTCACGGCGCGTGTCGCTGTTGAAGCCGGTATCGCTGATTACTGGTACAAATATGTTGGCCTGAACGGTGCCATCGTCGGGATGACCGGCTTCGGTGAATCGGCCCCGGCCGAGAAGCTGTTCCCGGAATTTGGCTTTACGGTGGAAAACATCGTCAGCCATGCCGAGGCGCTGCTCAAACCGCATTAATTCCTTTCCAGCCAAAAAGACAAAACCGCCGCAAGGCGGTTTTTTTTATGCTTTCGGCACCACATCGTCTTTGATCACCAGGCTGAGACAGGCAGGCAGTACCGTCAGTGTCACCAGCGTTGCTACCAGCAACCCGCCAATGATGGCATAGGCCATCGGCCCCCAGAATACCTGTTCGGCTATCGGGATCATCCCGAGAATTGCCGCACAGGCGGTCAGCATGATCGGGCGAGATCGATGCTGCGCGGCAGCGATAATCGCCGGCTGTTTTTCCATCCCCCGCCCAAGGTTACTGTCCACCTCACCGATCAGAATCACCGCATTACGGATAATCATCCCGGCCAGCGCAATCATGCCGAGCAGTGCCACAAAGCCCATCG
The DNA here is from genome assembly GCF_013074405.1 of Erwinia sp. JH02. Taxonomy (NCBI): domain Bacteria; kingdom Pseudomonadati; phylum Pseudomonadota; class Gammaproteobacteria; order Enterobacterales; family Erwiniaceae; genus Erwinia; species Erwinia sp. JH02. The sequence continues at coordinate 174,914 of NZ_JABANZ010000003.1, read as the reverse complement.
GCGTGCCGGTCGGTAACATCGCCAGCACAATACCAATCAGCCCAAAGGGTGCCATCAGCAGCGCCAACAGCATTCGCGAGAAACGCTGTAGCTGAATCATCAGCAGGATCAGCATCACAAACAACGTCACCGGCAAGACGGCAAACACCGAGGTGTTCCCCTTATCCGATTCAGCCACCGAGCCGCCTTCGTCAATCCGGTAATCAGGGGGTAACGACGCTCGCAGTTGCGTGACCGAGGCCGCCAACTGTTGCGATACCCCCTCCGCACGCAGGCCCGGTGCCAGGTCAGTCTGCACGGTGATGAACGGCATACGCTGATGGCGCCAGATCACCGGATCCTGGATGCCCCAGCGAAGCGTTGCCACCTGACTTAAGGGCACCTTCATGCCGCCGCTGGTGGTCAGTTGCAGGGAGGAGAGCGTTGTCAGGTCCTGACGTTCCCGATCATTGGCCCGCAGCATCACATCCACCTGCCGGTTACCGTCGCGGACGGTCGTCACCACGCTGCCTGACCAGAGGGTATTCAGTGCCGTGGCAACGCTTTCCGAGGAGACACCCGCCGCCCGTGCCGCCGTCTGATTGATAATCAGAGTAATGACGCGCTCCGGTTCCCCGGCGGTCAGATTCACTTCACGGGTGAGCGTACTGTCGCCAAGGATCGCCGCCAGCTGCCGGGCAATGGACTGAACCTGATGATAATCCGGCCCGCTGACGCGGTACTTTATCGGCCAGCCGACCGGCGGCCCCAGTTCGAGCGGCGACACGCGCGTAGCGATATCACTGAAACCCTCCGACAGAATCGTCTCTAACTGCTGTTGCAGCACTTCACGATCTTCGAGACTCTTCGCCACCACCACCAGCTGGGCAGTGTTTTCATTATCGAGTAATACATCCATTGGCAGATAAAAACGGATCGCCCCGGTGCCGATATAGCTGGACAGGCGATCGATGTGAGGATTGCCGCGCAGCGCACGCTCAAGCCGCTCGGTCTGGCGTTCGGTTTCTGTCTGTGAGGCGTTGCCGGGTAATGTCAGGCTCACCAGCAGCTCAGGACGGTCGGACGCCGGAAAAAACTCTCCCTGCATAAAGGTGGTTCCCCACCCTGCCAGCACCAGTAACGTCAGCGCGGCGGCCACGGTTTTCAGCCGGTGCCCCAGTGCCAGCGTCAGTAAGCGATGATACCCGCGCGCCAGCCGACCCGGCCCGGCCTGATGTGACTTAAGGGTGGCGGGCAGCAGCCAGGTGCCGATCAGCGGAGAAAACAGGATAGCCACGACCCAGGAAGAGAGCAGCGCGATCGTCACCACGACGAACAGAGAAAAACAGTATTCTCCCGCGCTGGAGGCGGCAAACCCGACCGGGATAAAACCGGCAATCATCACCAGCGTACCCGTCAACATCGGGAAGGCGGTGGTTTGAAACGCGTAGCTGGCGGCCTTCCAGCGGCTGTCTCCCGCTTCCAGCCGCGACACCATGCTTTCCACGGTGATCATCGCATCATCCACCAGCAGGCCGAGCGCGATAATCAGCGCCCCCAGTGAAATGCGCTGTAACCCGATCCCCGCCAGCATCATGCCCACAAAGGTCATCGCCAGCACCAGCGGGATCGCGGCGGCCACCACCAGGCCGGCACGCATACCGAGCGAGAGAAAAGAAACCGCCATCACGATAACCACCGCTTCCGTCAGCACCCGGGTAAATCCACTGACGGCCTGCTGTACCACGGCGCTCTGGTCAGCCACCCTGACCATCTCAATCCCGTGCGGCAGCCCGGCCTGAATCGCCGCCATACGCTGGTTCACCGCCTCACCAAAATGAATCATGTTGCCGGTAGCCGCCATGGATATCGCCAGACCAATGGCAGGTTGGCCATTGACCCGAAAGGCAGCAGCGGGCGGCTCTGCCACCTGTCGGGTGACGGTGGCTATCGCGCTAAGGGGAATATAACGATCGCCGATATGCAGCACGACAGCCTGCAGACTCTGCGCAGACCCCAGTGCCCCCGTGACGCTCAGCGCGATATTCTCCCTGTCGCTGCGTATTTCCCCGGCGGGTACCACGGCATTCTGCGCACGGATGGCCTCGGTGACCTGCTGAAGGTCAATCCCCAGCCCCGCCATTTTACGCGGCGAGAAGGCAATCACCATTTGCTCTTCCTGCACACCCGTCAGCGTGATTTTGCCGATATCCGGCAGCGACATCAGGTTACGACGAATGTCTTCAACCCGGTCGCGCAGTTCGCGCAGGGAGAAGCCTTCAGCGGTGAAACCGTAAATCGTGCCAAACGTGTCATCAAACTCGTCGTTTACCTGGGGCGTCTGCACGCCCTGGGGAAGTGAAGGCGTAATATCCTGCACTTTTTTGCGCACCTGATACCAGATCTCAGGCACTGAGGCAGGGGGCGTATCATCGCGCAGATAGACGGAGATCACCGCCTGCCCGGCGCGGGTTTCACTCTCGACATAATCGAGATAAGGAATTTCCTGAAGTTTCTTCTCCAGGGTATCCGTGACCAGATTGACCGTATCTTTCACATCCGCACCCGGCCAGGACGCCGATACCACGGCGGTTTTGATGGTAAACGCCGGGTCTTCATTGCGCGGCAGTTGTTCATAGCTGAAGATACCGGCCGCCATCACCAGCAGCATGAAAAAGACGATCAGCGGCTGATGCTGTAAGGCCCAGGTGGAGAGATTGAAACGCGATGTCGGAATGTGCGGGGTCATTGGCCCTCCTCCAGCAGCGTCACTTTTTCACCGTCACGCAGTTTACTGACGCCTGCCGTCACCACCCGTTCTCCCGGCAGGATACCCGCCGTTACCGCAATGCTGTTCACGTCAGAGTTCCCCAGGGTGACCGGACGTAGCAGCACGCGGAGGTGGGTACTGTCCACCACGAAAACGGCGGGCTTATCCCCCAGCCGGGTCAATGCGGACGCCGGCAGTGCGATGCTGCGTTGCCCCTCCTGCCGCCACGCTGCCTGCACACTGGCCCCCAGCGCCATGCTTTCCGGAGGATTCTCCAGCGTCACGCGCACGCGCCAGGTACGCGTTTGTGGGTCGGCCTGCGGGCTGATATCACGCAGATGTCCCTGGCTTGTCACACCGGGATCGGCAAGCAGTGAGATCTGTACAGGCAGTGCGCTGTTTGGCGTCAGTGCATGCGGATCACTGACGTCGAAGATCGCATCGCGATCATTGCCCGCAGCGAGTGTGAACACCGCTTGTCCGGCACTGACGACCTGCCCCGGCTGGGCGCTGACCGCGGTGATAATGCCGTCCGAGGGTGCCGTCAGGCGCGTCCAGCTCAGGCTGTCCTGGGCATTTTTAAGCGCCGCTTCGCTGCTCTGTCGTTTGGATAAAGCAGCCTGCCAGTCTGAACGCGCCGTATCCAGCTGAACCCGGGCGATAGCCCCGGTTCGCATCAGCGTGGTCATCCGCTGTACATTCAGTGCTGCCACCCGCTCCGCCGCCTGGGCGCTGGCAAGATCGGCGCGCGCACTGCCCAGCTGATTCAGGCCCGTGCTGTTATCCTGCATCGCCAACTGTTGCCCCGCCTTCACCTTGTCCCCCACATCCACGGCGCGTGACAGCATGCGTCCATCCAGGCGAAACGCCAACGTCGTTTCATCGTGCGCGCGGATCTCCCCGGTCTGCGACTGCACGCTGCCGGAAAGGGACGCCGGTGCCACCACATAGCGCACCGGACGTGCCAGAGGCGCAGCGGTTTTCTCCTTGTCGCCACAGGCAACAAGGAGAAACACGACGGGCAGTGCCATGAGCCACAGCCAGAAGAGGGATAACCGCCCCGGGAGGTTGAGATGATGCAGTATCTGACGGGCGTAATCGGTGAAGGTATCGGTCATAACACTATTCCTGAACGGTAATCGCCTTATTCAATCGCGCGACTGTCCAGATTTGCTGCACGTATTATCAAGAAATCGTCAATTCAGGCGATTTTTATTCCCACCTCCGGCGTGGCAAAGGGTAAATGCAGGCTGATCATCAGCCCGCCTTCCGCTGGTAATGAGGCCACCAGCTGCCCGCCACAAGCTTCACAAATTGCCCGGGCTATCGACAGACCCAGCCCACTGCCGCCGGAGTGGCGGGCCCGCGACGAGTCAGCCCGGGCAAATCGTTCGAACATCAGCGGCAGAAATTCCGCCTCCACGCCCGGCCCGCGATCGCGGAAGGTGATCAGATAGCCCGTAAGCTGGCGCTGAACATCGATATCCAGCACCTTGCCTTCGCCCGCATAGCGCAGGGCATTTTCCATCAAAATGGTAAAGACCTGCCCCAGACGGAAAGGATCCCCGCGAAAAGGCGCAGGCGCGCCCGCCGTGACAGACATGCTCATCCCAGTCCCTTCCGCCTGCGGTTTCATCCATATCACGCGCTCGCGCAGCAGTTCGGTCAAATCGAAGGTACTCAGGCTGAACGACAGTTGCCCGGCATCGGCAAGCGATAACAGATGCAGCTCATCCGTCAGACGGTTCAGGTGCTGAAGCTGTTTCATCACCATGTTCAGCTGGGTCGGGTCCGGCTCAAATACGCCGTCTATCATGCCCTGAAGGCGTCCGATTGCAGCCGTCAGAGGCGAACGCAGCTCGTGAGCCATGGCGACATGGGAGGTGCGCAGCTCACGATCGTAACGTTCAAGCTGCTGAGACATAAGATTAAAATCGTGGGTAAACTGCGCGAGTTCCGCGGGGGCGTTTTCCACCGTCCCTGCCCGCGTACCAAAATCACCGCGAGCCACCGATCGTGCGGCCGCTGCCAGGCGACTGAACTGTTCGGACAGCGGCCGCGCGACACGCAGCCCGAAGATCATAATGATCGGCAACGCGATCACAATTAACGCCGCCAGCATCAGCCAGTCCGATGAGCCGATATCCGGCATCGAATAACTGATGCCCCAGCCAGCATCGACCAGTTGGTGAAAACGGGCAATATCCCGCTCCGGATGTTGAAACAGGACAGCCAGCTCCGCGCGCTGAGAGGCTGGCATATGATGGAGTACCCAGTATTTCTGAATCACAAAACGCAGCCACATGCATAAAGCGATCAAGACGACTGACCCCATCGCCAGCGCCAGGATCCTCATGCAAATCCAGCGCCACAGGCTCTGTTTTTTTTGCTGGCTCATGGCTGTCTGAACCGGTAACCCACGCCACGCACGTTATGCAAGACATCCGCAATGCCCGCATTTTCCAGCTTTTTACGCAGGTTATACATATGCGTATCGACCACGCGCTCCAGTGCTTCGCTCTCGGGAAGACAGCGCTCCAGCAGCAGCTGACGGGAAAAGGGATAGGTCTGGGACTGCATCAGTGTGGTGAGCAATGAGAGTTCGGTCGGGGTGAGTTCCAGTCCGGTCACCTTGCCCGCCCCGTCTCTGACAACGGCGGTGAGTGACTCAACATCAACCTCCAGCCCCTGCCAGCGCAGGATCTCTTTGCGTGGCGTAAGGTTTGATGTGCGGCGCAGCACCGCCTGAACGCGCGCCACAACCTCACCCGGGTTGTACGGTTTTACCACGTAGTCATCGGCCCCATAGCGCAGTGCGCCAATTTTATCCGGTGTATCCCCCATCGCGGAGACCATGATCACCGGAATATCCCCTTTACGGCGCACGGCGGCCAGCACCTCTGTGCCATTCATCCCAGGCAGCATGATATCAAGCAGGATCAGGTCCGGCTTCCAGCTCTGCGACAAATCCAGCCCGGTGACTCCGTCGCTGGCGATAGCGACATGGTAATTCTCCCGGCGTAAATAGGCTTCCAGCACGTTAGCCGCATCCGCATCATCCTCAATAATCAGTACGCGTTTCATCTGCATGACATCACCTTGACTGTTTCTTCATAAAACCCTGGCAGTAAATTGACACTGCCTGTTCATCATTCGGTATCAGATGTGCGGCCACTTATGAGCCGTGATGATTCGGTGCTGAGGAGCGACGATGATAACCAGAAAATTTACCCTGTGCATTAGCTGTCTTGCCGTCATGAACATCAGTCTTATCGCCCGCGCCGCCGAGCCGGACCCGAAAAGCCTGACTCTGGGTATCGGGGCAACCAGTGCGCCGCGTTACAGCGGTTCCGACCAGCGCCAGTGGCAGTTTGTGCCGGTGATACAGGCCCGCGATGGCGCGGTGTTTTTCGACTCGCAAAAAGGGCTGGGCTACGACCTGCAGACCGACTCGGGGCTGTATCTGGAGCATACGCTGGGCTACAGCCTGGGGCGTTCGGATAAAAATGCCTCATGGCGCGACGGGTCTGACAAACTCAAAGGGATGGGAAATATTGACGCCACGCTGAATACGGCATTGGCCGTCGGCTGGACGATTGCGCCGTGGCTCTCTGTGGAAGGCAAAGCAACGCTGCCGTTAAGTGACAGTCAGGGCGTGCAGTATCAGACATCCGTGACCCTGATCCCGCTGCAAAATGAAAGCGACACCCTCGCCTTTCAGTCCGCCGCGCTGTTTGGCGACAGTCGCTCTATGAATACGTTTTACGGCGTCAATACACAGCAGAGTTCACGCAGCGGTTACCGCCGCTACGCTGCACCCGGCGGGCTGTATGGCATACAAAACAGTCTGACGTGGGGCCATCAGTTTACCCCGCAGTGGGGCACCACGCTGGTGGCGGGCTATACCTGGCTCAGTGACCACGGCGCCGACAGCCCGATTGTGTTCCGTCGAAATGAAGCCACCGCGACGGCTGCTATCACTTACACGTTTTAGTGACGATGAAGGGAACGAAACGCCGCCCCTCACGGTTTGAAAATTTTCTGACCGATTACGATATCCGCTTTGTGGCGTGTATTGTGGGGGGCATTGTTGTCGTTCATCTCATCGTTTATTACTTGATAGCATATGGTGCCAGGTAATGGCCGCACAGGGAGTTCGTTTGTGTCATCACTCCTGCTGCATCTCCACCGAGGCGTTCTGCTGTGGCGGAACGCTTTGACTCTCATACAGCATCGGCCACTGGTCGCTGCTGTGCCAGGCATCACAGGTACTTTCCTGCGCATATTCTGCCAGCACAAACTGGCGGCCATTATACTGCCAGCGCGTGGCCACACCGCAGTCGCCCAGGCCACGATCTTTACTGAAGGTCAGCAGCTCACCGCGTGCTGCATCAAAATCGGCATTCACCAGCTCCAGCTGATTATCCGTGCGCTCCGGCGGAGAAAACGGCAGCGTCAGGGTAATGCTTTTCGACACATAAGGCTGACTGCGCGAGACTTCAAACGCCAGGTCAATAATGTTGTAAGCCCCCATTTCACAACTGACCAGCAGCAGTGCCTTCTCATCACTGAGCGGTGAAACGCTGACTTCGCGCCGCAGTGGGTTGAGCGAGCAGCTGTCGTTGTTAATCCGCCAGGTCGCAAAATCAATCAACCCGGTGGACTCTTCCTGCGTTAACGCCTGAGGTGCATGCGGCGGTGCGCTGACCTGCGGCAATACCGGGGCAGGAGGGACGTTGCTGGCCGCACGGTCACCGCGCTGGATCCAGGCACTGGTGCTGTTAATACGTCCCTGCACTTCATCCATCAGTAATAACGCGGCTTTCAGGCCATGCAGAGAAATAATCGCATCCGCGCGGTAGAGCAGTTGAATGGTATCTGCATCCATCACCTGGGCGAGGAATTCATCAATTGAGATGCTGTGGGTGGTGCGCAGATGGTGCGGCTCAACCTCCCAGTGTTTGAGGTCGAGCTTTAACCGCTGCCCGTCCAGCAACAGGTTATCCTGCAATGCGCCGCCGGGCAGCTTGCCGCTGAAACGGTTGCCGTAATCCATGCGCAACTGTGCCGGGGCATCGCTGCCCGCATCCCGCTGTAGCGTCATTGCCAGGCCATTGTTTCCCGGAATACTGCGCACTTCGCAGCTGTTGAGGTTATTGCAGGTGATCTGCCAGTCAGAAAAGGTCTTCTGTAACGGCTGCGCCTGCACAGAAGCCGCACAAGAGAGCGAGAGTAGCCATAACCATTTCGTCCAGTAAGACATTGATCGATGAGGTCCCTGTTAGGTCATCCAGCAAAAAAACACCATCACGGACAATCCGTGTACAGCATTCATCATGCGCAGATCCTGCCAGTGTCTCAATCGGATTTATCGGACAGTCACCGTTGTCGGAGAGCGTGCAGATTCAAATAAGATGCAGCCAGCCCACCAGCAGCGCATGCTGCAACAGGGTAACGGTTTTCCCGTCTTTAATGCGGCCATCTTTCACCATGGCCCAGGCCTCTGGAAAGGTGACTTCCAGCACATCAATATCTTCGTCATCAATCCCGCCACCCGCGTTTTCACGCCGGGCATCGCTGTACTCAGCGGCAAAGAAATGCACCATCTCGGTGACGCCGCCCGGTGACATATACAACTCGAACAGCTTTTCCACGTCACCCACGACATAACCGGTTTCTTCAATCGCTTCGCGACGAATGCAGTCTTCTGGTGAATCATCGTCCAGCAATCCCGCACAGGTCTCAATCAGCATCCCGCTGGGATTGCCATTCACCCAGGTGGCAATACGAAACTGACGCGTCAGCACCACGCTGTTTTTATCGCGGTTATACAACAGGATGGTCGCGCCATTACCGCGATCGTAAACTTCGCGTTTGTGACGCAGGGTGGTGCCATCTTTGGCGGTGAGATCGTAGGTAAAATTACGCAGAACGAACCAGTTCTCGGACAGAACTTTATTCTTGATGACGTCGATCTTGGCTGACATACAGGCCCCGTGGTGATGCTTAAGGAGCCTGCTATCTTAGATCGCAATAACCTGGAAAACTATCTGAAACGGGTCAGGCATGCCTGACCCCTACGTGCGTTGAGATTGTGGGGCCGTGGTATACCTGACCCCGACGTGCGTTGAGATTGTGGGGCCGTGGCATGCCTGACCCCTACGTGCGTTGAGATTGTGGGGCCGTGGCATGCCTGACCCCTACGTGCGTTGAGATTGTGGGGCCGTGGCATGCCTGACCCCTAAGTGCGTTGAGATTGTGGGGCCGTGGCATGCCTGACCCCTACGTGCGTTGAGATGTGGGGCCGTGGCATGCCTGACCCCTAAGTGCGTTGAGATTGTGGGGCCGTGGTATGCCTGACCCCTACGTGCGTTGAGATTGTGGGGCCGTGGTATACCTGCCCCCGACGCGCGTTGAGATTGTGGGGCCGTGGTATACCTGACCCCGACGTGCGTTGAGATTGTAGGGGCGTGGCATGCCGCGCCCGTTAAGATTAGTGGTTTTGTTCTTCCTGAGCCAGAGCATGAACACGCTTACGCGCGCCAAACCAGCCAAGGACCAACACCACGGCAATCAGGGGGATCGCAGCGATAGTGTAAGTGCCGTTCGGGTAGTCGAACGCCATCAGCACCAGCACGCTGAACAGGAACAACAGCGTTAACCAGGAGGTAAATGGCGCCCACGGCAGCTTGAAGCTGACATCTTCAGCCTTGCCTTCTTTGATCGCTTTGCGCAGACGCATCTGACACACCACGATAAAGGCCCAGGAAGAGAGGATACCCAGCGCGGCCACGTTCAGCACGATTTCAAAGACGCGTGAAGGGACCACGTAGTTGAGGTAAACACCAATGATGTAAACACCGATGGTCACCAGAATACCCATATAAGGCACCTGCTGGCCGCTCATTTTAGACATGAACTTCGGTGCAGATCCGCCCATCGACATCGAGCGCAAGATACGCCCTGTTGAATAGAGACCCGAGTTCAGACTGGACAGTGCCGCACTCAGCACCACGATATTCATGATGCTGCCCACGTAAGGCACACCCAGCTTAGAGAAGAAGGTAACAAACGGGCTCTGCCCTGCCTGGTAGGCATTCCACGGCAGCAACAGTACCAGCAGCACCACGGAACCGACGTAGAACAAACCAATACGCCAGATCACGCTGTTGATCGCTTTTGGCAGCATGGTTTTCGGGTCTTTACATTCCCCGGCCGCCGTTCCCACCAGTTCAATTGAGGCGAAAGCAAAGACCACGCCCTGTACTAATACCAGTGCCGGCATCAGACCATTCGGGAAGAAGCCGCCGTTATCGCTGATCAGGTGGAAACCGGTCGCGTTACCATCCAGCGGCTTACCGCTGCCGAGGAACACCACACCGACAACCAGGAAGATCACAATCGCCAGCACTTTAATCAATGCAAACCAGAACTCCATCTCGGCAAACCACTTCACGCCGATCATGTTCATAGTACCCACAATGGCTAACGCACCGAGGGCAAACACCCACTGTGGCACATCACCAAATGCGCCCCAGTAGTGCATATACAGTGCAACGGCGGTGATATCGACAATACCGGTCATTGCCCAGTTGACGAAATACATCCAGCCCGCAACATAAGAGGCTTTTTCACCGAGGAATTCACGGGAGTAAGAAACGAAACTGCCGCTTGATGGGCGGTGTAATACCAGTTCCCCCAGCGCGCGCAGAATGAAGAAAGAGAATATACCACAGACCAGATAGACGATGGCCAGTGCAGGCCCGGCGGCTTGCAGACGGGAACCGGCGCCCAGGAACAGCCCGGTACCAATCGCACCACCGATGGCAATCATCTGAACGTGGCGATTGTCCATCGCTTTATGGTAGCCAGAATCATGAGAGTTTAACCAACGTCGTTTTGCTGCGCGTTTTTCAGCGCCAGATTTCTTTTCAGCGTTCATTTTCTATCCTGTTGTCCTGTCCACAATGTGATGCGGCACCCTGTCCCGGGCATCCTGTATTCTTATAGGCCAACCAAACGATTGCGTAGCATGATGCATCGCTGGTCGATCCGCCTGTCTGCTGTAGTTTTATTCATGACACAAGCAGGAAAATCGCGGCGATGCATCCTAACCGTTCTGATTAATTGACGCAAAAAATCCACGCTGGAAATCGTGAGCTTTTGTAATTTTTGTCGGATGGCGCATAAAAAAACCGACCACAATTTGCGGTCGGTCAGTGAAAACACTAAGAACTACACAGGGACATACAGGGGACTACACAGGGATTACTGGGCTGGGGTAAAACGGGTCTTAACGATAAATCTCGGCGTTACCGCTCCACTGGCTGGAATCGCCGGGAGTATTAACACCAATCACGCGATAACTGCTGGCACCCATCGCATCGGCTTTTTTCGCTAACTGGTGAGTGGCATCATCCAGCGAGCCTCTGACGCCTGAAATGGAAACGGTGCCAATGCTTTGTAAGTTGGTCGCCTGGCTTTCATCGACCTGCGTGGCCGCCAGGGTTGAAAATGAGGTCGCAGCGAGCAAGGTCGCCACAATCAAAGCGGGGAAAGACTTGTTCATCATGATGCTCCTCAATGCGTTAATTAATCATGTAGTGACGGGATTGATTATTACCGATTCAATGAAAAGCAGAGTGAGCATTCAGTAAAGGCATTAAAACATTGTTGACGTAGAGCGTTTACGCGCCAAGAAACGTAAAGGAGTATGTCAAAACCCCGGGGATGTAACCGCCCATGACACGCCCGGCGTAGCCCTTCTGTAAACGATGGCATAACGTTATAATCACCCTTATTAAATTAAGGATAATTACTTTGCCCCTCACACGCTCACTGACCTCCAGCCTCGCCCGCGCCCTGTTTGCGATAGTCGTGCTCTCCGTTATCTCAAGCGGCCTGGCGCTATTAATGCTGTCCGGCAGCCTGCGCGATGCGGAAGCGGTCAATCTGGCGGGGTCGCTGCGTATGCAGGTCTGGCGACTGAACTGGGACGTCACCGCCCACTCTCCGCTTTATGCGCAGCATATGGCTGACTATCAGCGCACCTTACACTCACCTGCCCTCACGGCGCTGGATCGTTTCTATGTGCCTGCCACCGTGCGTCAGCGCTATCGGGAACTGCTGATGGCGGCGCAACATCCCGCCTCTCAGATGGCCGGGAACCCGGGTCAGGTGATCCATCAGGTGGCGCAAATCGATCGGTTCGTACTGGCGTTGCAGCACTGGGCGGAACGCAAAATGCGCCTGGCTGCCCTGACCTGTCTGCTGGGATTTGTGGCGATTGCCCTGCTGGTGTATCTCATTCTGCGCCGTATACGGCAGAGCGTGGTTGGGCCGTTGCAGCAATTGGTCAGCGCCAGCGAGGCGATCGAACAGACCGATTTTCATCTGCCCCCGCTCAGTACCCACCTGCCCAATGAGCTTGGCGTACTGGCGCGGGCATTTACCCGTATGTCAGGCGAGCTGGAAAAGTCATGGCGGGCAATGTCATTGAACGTTGAGGAAAAAACCGCTGATTTAACACGCGCTAACCGCCGTCTCAGCCTGCTGTATGCCTGTTCGCAGCAGCTCAGCCATAGCGTGAAAGGGCAGGAGGCTTTTTTGCAGACGCTGCAGCTGGTGTCTGACCATGAAAAGCTCAGTTTCATTGCCTTGTCTACGCCCGAGTTTGGCTCACTGTCTGTCGGTCACATTCTGGCCGACAGACAGTGGCAAATGCTGCCGTTACGCCGGCACCCGCAGCAGCCCATCTGCGGAGAACTGCGCTGGCAGGCCGATCAAAACGAGTCGCCGCTAATGAACAGTGTGGCTTCGTTGCTGGTCCATGGGCTGGAGCTGTGGCAGGCCCAGCAGCAGGTACAAAGCCTGCTGCTGCTGCAAGAGCGGGCGGCGATTGCCCGTGAACTGCATGACTCGCTGGCGCAATCCCTGACCTTTTTACGGATTCAACTGGTCAGGTTAAAGCGCGCACTCAACGCTGATGCAGCAAGCGAACGGGCTATCGTGGAAGAGTTTGAGCAGGCGCTATCCACGGCTAACCGTCAGCTACGTGAGTTGTTAACCACTTTTCGTCTGAGCATTGAGCCTGCCAGCCTGGCGCGGGCACTGGAACAGGTGATCGCCCCGCTGCGCCCACAAAGCACGGCCGCCATTACACTGGCGTGCCAGTTGGATGTCCAGCTTCCGGCACAGCAACATATTCATGTTTTACAGATCGTACGTGAAGCCCTGCTCAATGCGGTACGTCATGCTCATGGGACGGAAATTTGTGTCAGCGGCGATAATCATCCCACAGAAGGAGTGACCCTCACCATCTGCGATAATGGCGTGGGTATGGCCACAATCGAAGAGCCGGAGGGGCATTACGGCCTGAATATTATGCATGAACGCGCTGCCCTGCTGAACGGCGAGTTAACGATTACGCGTGGTGTAAACGGGGGCACCTGCGTGTCATTGCATTTTACACCGCTCACCGAAAGCGGACCGGGAAAGGAATTATGAGCATGGAAGAGCACAAAAAAATCAGTGTGATGATTGTTGACGATCACCCGTTGATGCGCCAGGGCATTCGCCAGCTACTGGCACTGGAACCCCATTTTGACATCGTGGCTGAAGCCAGCAACGGTGAAGACGCACTGATCAGCGCGCGGGAACTGCACCCGGCGTTAATCCTGTTAGACCTGAATATGAAGGGCTTATCCGGGCTGGAAACACTGCATGCACTGAGAGCCGAGAATATTCTTTCCCGCGTCGTCGTGCTGACCGTCTCTGACCATCGCCGCGACATTTCCGCCCTGCTGGAGGCGGGCGTCAATGGTTATCTCCTGAAAGACAGCGAACCGGAAACGTTACTGCATCACATTATTTTGGCCGCTAAAGGTGGCACCGCCTTCAGTGCACCTTTAGAGGCATTGCGTCACAACGATAACGGGAAGGCCGATCCGTTCATCAACCTGACAATCCGTGAACGGGATGTGATGAAAGCGGTGGCTTTGGGTCTTTCCAATAAAGAGGTGGCAGAGAAGCTGGAGATTTCAGATCAAACGGTCAAAGTGCATCTGCGCAACGTCACGCGCAAACTGAATGTACGCTCCAGGGTAGCGGCTACCGTGCTATGGCTGGCGTCGCATCACGCCAGTCTGTAACGAAAACGCGTCGTATCAGCACGATAATTTACATATTCTCCTCAATTTCTCCACGATTGTTCGCGCAACCGCGAGTAAAGTGATTCACTGCCGGAGCGCGTTGAATAATTAGAGAAATTTGCTCCGCACTGAACTCTCAAACGCCGCAGGGAACACAGGCATTCTTTTCTTCTTTTTTCAGACAACATGCTGCGGAGCTTGAGATGGCGAATTTCTTTATCGACCGCCCGATATTTGCCTGGGTACTGGCGATCCTTATGTGCCTGACGGGTGGGCTGGCGATTGTTTCCCTGCCGATTGAACAATATCCTGACCTGGCTCCCCCCAACGTCCGTATCACCGCGAACTATCCTGGTGCCTCTGCTGAAACACTTGAAAACACTGTGACCCAGGTGATTGAGCAGAACATGACGGGCATCGATAACCTGATGTACATGTCGTCGCAGAGCAGCAATACCGGCCAGGCAACCATCACGCTGACCTTCGAAGCCGGGACCAACCCTGACGAAGCACGCCAGCAGGTGCAAAATCAGCTTCAGACCGCGCTGCGTAAACTGCCGCAGGATGTCCAGTCTCAGGGGGTGACGGTCAATAAAACCGGCGACACCAATATTCTGATGGTGGCTTTCGTCTCCACCGACGGCAGCATGGATAAGCAGGATATTTCTGACTATGTAGCCAGTAATATTCAGGATCCTCTCAGCCGTATTGACGGTGTGGGCCAGGTGGATGCTTACGGTTCACAATATGCGATGCGCATCTGGCTCGATCCTGACAAACTGATTAACTATGCCATGACCACGGGCGATGTCGTCAGCGCCATCGAATCGCAAAACAGTCAGGTCGCTGTGGGCCAGCTCGGTGGGCTACCCTCGGTTGACCGCCAGGCACTGAATGCCACCATTAACTCCCAGTCGCTGTTGCAGACACCGGAACAGTTCCGCGCTATTACGCTGAAGGTCAACCCGGATGGCTCAGTCGTCACGCTGGGTGACGTGGCGCAGATTGAACTGGGCGCAGAGAAATATGACTACCTCAGCCGCTATAACGGCATGGCAGCTTCAGGGCTGGGGATCAAGCTGGCATCCGGTGCCAACGAGCTGCAAACGGATACGCTGGTACGCGCCCGTCTTGACGAACTCTCACACTACTTCCCGCACGGACTCAAAGCCGAAATTGCCTATGAAACCACGCCGTTTGTAAAAGCCTCCATCGAGGATGTGGTGAAAACGCTGTTTGAAGCGGTGCTGCTGGTCTTCCTTGTCATGTACCTGTTCCTGCAAAATTTCCGTGCCACGCTGATCCCGACGATTGCCGTTCCGGTGGTCTTGCTGGGCACCTTCGGCGTGCTTTACACCTTTGGCTACAGCATTAATACCCTGACGATGTTTGCGATGGTGCTGGCCATCGGCCTGCTGGTGGATGATGCCATCGTGGTGGTGGAAAACGTCGAACGAATAATGAGTGAAGAGGGGTTATCCCCGCGGGAAGCCACGCGTAAATCGATGGGGCAGATACAGGGAGCGCTGGTCGGTATTGCCCTGGTACTGTCGGCGGTATTTATTCCGATGGCGTTCTTTGGCGGCACCACCGGTGCGATCTATCGTCAATTCTCGGTGACCATTGTATCCGCCATGGTGCTGTCGGTGCTGGTGGCAATGATCCTCACCCCGGCCCTCTGCGCCACACTGCTTAAACCGCTGGCGAAGGGCCATCATCACGGGCGGCGCGGTTTCTTTGGCTGGTTTAACCGCATGTTCAACCGTAGCGCCGATCGCTACGAGCGTGGCGTGGGGAAAATTCTCGCCAAAGGCGGCCGCTGGCTGCTGCTCTATCTGGCGCTGATTGGCATTATGGCCTTCCTGTTTCTCCGCCTGCCGACGTCATTCCTGCCGCTGGAAGATCGCGGCATCTTCACCACTCAGGTCCAGCTGCCGCCAGGTTCCACCCTGCAACAGACCATGAAAGTGGTGGAGAAGGTGGAAAAATACTATCTGACAGAAGAGAAAGACAACGTGCTGTCGGTGTTTGCCACCGTCGGTGCCGGGCCGGGCGGTAACGGGCAAAACGTGGCGCGTATGTTTGTGCGACTGAAAGACTGGCAGGATCGTACCGACAGCCACAACACCGCCTTCGCCATTATCGAACGCGCCACCAAAGCCTTCGAAAAAATCAACGAGGCAAAAGTGATCGCCAGCAGCCCGCCAGCGATCACCGGCCTGGGTAACTCCGCCGGGTTTGATATGGAGTTGCAGGATCACGCAGGACTGGGCCATAACGCTCTGATGAACGCGCGTAATACGCTGCTGGAGATGACACAGAAAAACCCGCAGCTGACCCGGGTACGCCACAACGGTCTGGATGACAGCCCGCAGCTGCGTATTGATATTGACCAGCGTAAAGCCCAGGCGCTGGGCGTATCGCTTGATGATATTAATGCCACGCTGCAAACGGGCTGGGGCTCAACCTATGTGAATGACTTCCTCGACCGTGGGCGTGTGAAAAAGGTCTATGTTCAGGCCGATGCAAAATTCCGTATGCTGCCAGACGACATCAGTAAATGGTATGTGCGCAACAGCAGCGACCAGATGGTGCCCTTTACCGCATTTGCCCGCTCACACTGGGAGAGTGGATCCCCACGTCTGGAACGTTACAACGGTTATTCTGCGGTCGAGATTGTGGGTGAATCCGCCGCGGGCGTCAGTAACGGGGCTGCAATGGATGTGATGGAGAAGCTGGTCAGCCAACTGCCCACCGGGATTGGTTTGCAGTGGACCGGGGCATCGCTTCAGGAGCGAATGACCGGTGCTCAGGCACCTGCCCTGTACGCGCTGTCGTTACTGGTGGTATTCCTTTGTCTGGCCGCGTTATACGAGAGCTGGTCGATCCCGTTCTCGGTGATGCTGGTGGTGCCACTCGGTGTGATCGGAGCGCTGGTCGCTACCTGGTTGCGCGGGCTGGAAAACGATGTTTACTTCCAGGTCGGTTTACTGACGGTCATTGGTCTGTCTGCGAAGAATGCCATTCTGATTGTCGAGTTTGCCAATGAGATTAATACGCGCGGGCGCGACCTGGTCGAAGCCACACTGGAAGCCTCGCGCCAGCGTCTGCGGCCGATTCTGATGACCTCTCTGGCCTTTATCTTCGGTGTGTTGCCGATGGTGATCAGCAATGGTGCGGGTTCCAGCAGCCAGCATGCGGTGGGAACCGGGGTAATGGGCGGGATGATCTCGGCTACCGTGCTGGCGATATTCTTCGTCCCGCTGTTCTTTGTGCTGGTCCGTCGGCGTTTCCCGTTGAAAGATAAGCCTCAGTAACTAAAGCAAAAAGGCAGCCGGTGAAGGGCTGCCTTTTATAATTTTGGTAACTGAAGGTAAAGCATTTTGATGCAGTCGCCGTGCTTTTCTTTTCTCAAATTCATTACTTACGTAACATTGATTCGATAAAGTCTTTCCAGTTCCCCAGTTCTAAATCAATCATAATATCCTCTCTTATTTTGTAGGTTTATTTTAAGAGTATTCCTAAGCAAAAGAAAGACGGGGATCACAATTGCTGCTATCGGCGGAAACCCTTTAAAGGGCGCGTGATGAATTTGTGTGGCAACGCACAGTTCGCGGGTAATGATTTCGCAGGAAATTATTAGCAGTAGCACAGAATAGGCTTTTGCGCTGTTGACCCAAAAAATCCACTGCCGGAGGATGTCACCTGTCACGATCGTTGCCAGAAAGGTAAAACATCGACCCCTGGCGGGGCCGGATGCATCATTACTTGAGAATGATCACTTTGTCATAACCGCCGCTTTCGCTGTCGATATGCGTTTTGGCATCGGGATGTTCACGCATCACCGCGTCAACAACATGTGCAAACTCTTCACAGCGGGTTTTCTTTTTACGCTTCAGCACAATGGTCGACTGGGTTTCTTCCACCGTATGTGCGGCAGACTCTTTCATGTAGTTCATCGCTCCCCTCCTCTCGATCGCGGGCCTTCTGCCCTGGTAAACGGTGCTCATAGCAATAATGCTACGTTGAGCTCTCCCGAATATAGATGAATCCCACAAAAAACAGAAGGGTACAGAAGTCTGACTTTTACTGACTGCGCATCAAACGTTCTTCAGATGTCACCGTCTTTCCTCACCCTAAGGGCTGCCTGTTGGTGCCATCCGCTGTAGACTGTATGCCAGGCGCGTATTCACTGGCACAGGAACCCTTTTTTCATGACAGACAACACCGCAAAAAACACCTTAACGATGTACGGCATTAAAAACTGCGACACCATCAAAAAAGCCCGTAAATACCTGGAAAGCCAGGGCGTGGACTATCAGTTCCATGACTACCGCGCAGACGGGCTGGATGCCGCTTTGCTCCAGCGCTTTATCGATACGCTCGGCTGGCAGGCGCTGCTCAATACCCGGGGCACTACCTGGCGGAAACTGGAAGAGTCGGAGCGTAATGCGGTGGATAATCCAGCAACTGCGCTGAAGTTGATGCTGGCACAGCCTGCAATCATTAAACGCCCGTTGCTCTGTGCGCCAGACGGCTCTATGCTGCTGGGCTTTAGTGAAACCACCTATACGCCGTTTATCCAGGAGAAGTCATAATTATGCACTGTCCGGTCATTGAGCTGACGCAGCAGCTTATTCGTCGCCCTTCCCTCAGCCCTGACGATGCGGGTTGCCAGGCGATTCTGATTGCCCGTCTCCAGGCGCTGGGTTTCACTATCGAACCGATGAATATGGGCGACACGCTGAACTTCTGGGCATGGCGCGGCGAAGGCGAAACACTGGCGTTTGCCGGCCACACTGACGTGGTGCCCACCGGCGATGCAAATCTGTGGATCAATCCCCCGTTTGAACCGACGATCCGCGACGGCATGCTGTTTGGTCGTGGCGCGGCCGATATGAAAGGGTCGCTGGCCGCGATGACCGTTGCCGCTGAACGCTTTGTCACAGCACACCCGAATCATAAAGGGCGTCTGGCTTTCTTGATCACTTCCGATGAAGAGGCCAGCGGGACTCATGGCACCGTTAAGGTGGTGGAAGCGCTGATGGCGCGCAACGAACGCATGGACTACTGCCTGGTAGGCGAACCCTCCAGCACCGAAGTGGTCGGCGATGTGGTCAAAAACGGTCGTCGCGGCTCGATTACCGCCAATCTGACTATCCACGGCGTTCAGGGCCATGTGGCCTATCCGCACCTGGCTGATAACCCGATACATCGGGCGATGCCTGCGCTGAACGAGCTGGTCGCTACCGAGTGGGATCGCGGTAATGAATTCTTCCCGCCGACCAGTATGCAGATTGCCAACGTCCAGGCCGGCACCGGGAGCAACAATGTCATTCCCGGCGACTGTTTTGTGCAGTTCAATTTCCGTTTCAGTACCGAGCTGACCGATGTACTGATTCAGCAGAAAGTGCAGGAGCTGCTCGACCGCCACCAGTTGCGTTACAGCATTGAGTGGACACTCTCCGGGCAACCTTTCCTGACATCACGCGGGAAACTGGTGGATGCGGTGGTCAACGCGGTTGAGCACTATAATGAGATCAAGCCGCAACTGTTAACCACTGGCGGCACCTCTGACGGACGCTTTATTGCCCGTATGGGCGCACAGGTTGTGGAACTCGGCCCGGTGAATGCCACCATTCATAAAATCAATGAGTGCGTCAAAGCCGCCGACCTGCAGCTCCTTAGCCGCATGTACCAGCGGATCATGGAACAGCTGATCGCATAAAGGTGAGATGATGGAATTTATAAAACATTACTGGTGGATCCTGGTGATCCTGCTGATGATTGGTATTCTGATGAACGTCTACAAAGACCTGAAGCGTATCGATCACAAAAAGTTTCTCGACAACAAACCCGAACTGCCTCCGCATCGTGATTTCAACGATAAGTGGGATGACGAAGACGACTGGCCGAAAAAGAAATAGCACCATGAAACACAAAGGCCGATCGAAACAGATGATCGGCCCTGGTGCGTTCATTGCAGGGGCGGACTTTCTTTTGCGGTCCGCCCCGATCCCCCGCATCACATCAACGCCACAACATCCTCATCGCCCGGTTTACTGCCGCTAAACGCTTCATCAAAGTAGCGACGCGGCACGGTAAATTGCAGGCGGTCGAGCGCAAACTGCATCGCGCGGTCATCAATGGCATGGGGAAGATCATCAACAATATCCAGGGTGACATCGCCCCCCAGCGCTGTTAACCGTTCCTCGGCGTCCAGCGCATGGGTCAACGGCAGCACAGTATCATTATCGCCGTGGATCAGATGGATGGTGGTGCGTGTGCCCGCCTGCTGCGGCAACGTGACATAGCGGCCGCTAAACGCCACCACCCGCCCAGCCAGCCCGCTCTGTGACTTCACCGCTTCCAGCACCATCGTCGCCCCCTGAGAAAAGCCAACCAGCGCCGTTGCGTCTGCCTTGACACCGCTTTGCTGCTGCCAGTGGCGAACGCTGGCGATAAACCCGTCCATCACCTCCGCCACCGCCTGCTGGGGTTCGGCCGCAGAGGGATCAAACCACTGGAATCCCCCTTCCGCATTCTGCTCCGGTCCGCCGATGCTCACCACCAACGCACGGGGAAATGCGCCGGTAAACCAGCGGCCAATTTCACTCATGGCGACCGGATTATCGCCCGCAGCGTGATACAGCAAAAACAGTTGGCTCGGGGGTAACGAGGGGTTATGGACGACAACATGGTCATATTTCATCAGGATCTCCTTAATGCGATAAGACGATCATACGCCCCTCAGCGATAATGAAAATGGCGTATTTTTGACGATGATGTTGGATTTATTGCAACGAGTTGATCCACTGCTCGCACTGTTGCGCCCGGGAGGCATCCAGCCCGATCAGTGCCTGCTGTACCTCCTGTCGCCACGCCACCAGCAATGCTTTACGTCCGCTCAGAGTGAATCGCGCGCAAATGTCGGCCGCTGACTGCCCCTCCAGCAGCGCAGCATGCAGAAGCGGCAGTGTACCGACATGCTGGCTGACCAGACGCCCCAGCGCAGCAAAACTGGCCTCAAAGGGCCGCTGTGCCCAGGCGAAACCGCACAACGCCTGCCAGTCATCTTCCGTCAGCATCAGATCCTTGTGGTCTGCCAGCGGCAGGTCCTGCCCATCGACCTGCTGACGCAGCCAGTAACCGTCCCGCGCCAGCTGCTGAACCAGACCAGCGGTCAGGCGCTGCCCCGCAGAACTAAGCGGCAGCACAGCCATCGCCGCATAACACCCGCTGCTGGCTTCACGCTGGCTACCGATGCGCACCAGCTTAAAACCACAGCGCTGCCAGAAACGCCACAGCGGTTCGGTAAAGCCAAAGCTGACCGAGAGATAGTCCAGCCCCTGGGCATGCTCAAGCGCATGGGCGATCAGCTGCTGTCCGATACCGCGTCCGCGCAGCAGCGGTGAGACGGCAATGCGGCTGATACGCCGTGAACGTAGCTGCGGCGCAACCAGTGACCCCCCGTGGGCCGCCAGCGACTGAGCAACAAGATTACCGCGCGGACGCCGTTTACCTGCCCATACCGCCGCCGCCAGCTCCGCTGATAATCCGCCTTCATCGACCAGCCATAGCGCGCCCTGCACGTTCTCTGCCTGCGTGGCCACCAGAAAATGCATACCCGGTGCATCCATCATGCGGCGCAGGTCCAGCGGCGAAGTGCGATAGTGGGCGCTGGTCAGCAGTTGATAGATCGCCGTCATGCGGGCCGGCTGCCGCAACCAGTCATCCTGCTCCAGCGCGCTGTAGTGAATGGCTCCCTGCTGTGGCTCAGCGCTGCCATCCTCGAACAGCAGCATCCCGGCGACAATCTGCTCCAGAGGATCGTTAGCCGCCCAGCGCAGCGGCTCATCAAGCTGGTAGTGCGTCACCGCGGGCAGTGAGGCGCAGAACTTCAGCATAAAGCCACGCCCGGTGCCCTCGTAGCCCTGCACGGTGGTGGTCAGCAGCACCCGGGGGAATAATGTCACCAGCCGCTGCAACAGCGGTGCCGGAATGGCGGCAGCCTCGTCAATCAGCAACCAGTCAACGCCGGGTACACACTGTTCTGCTTCTGCCAGCAGCCGGTCTGGTGCCACAAACTGGAAGCGTTCTCCGGCAAACTGCGCCAGCACATCCGTCGACACCCGGCCAGGCGCGGTCACCCGACAACGTCCTGGCCAGTGAGCCGCCAGCATTCCCGCCAGTGCAGATTTTCCACGCCCGCGGGCAGCGGTCAGCGCATAAATCCCGGGGGTGGCATTGAGAAGCTCGGTGAGAATGTTCTGCTGCGCGCGATGATCCACCTGCCAGTCGGGCTGGATAGCAACAGGGGAAAGCGTTTGGGGAAAAGGCTGACGCCACAGCACAACGCGCGGGTCGGCCAGTATCGACTGTTGAACATGATGCACAAAGTGCGTGCTGGCACAGGGCGTGTCTCCCTCACTCCAGCGCAGTGAGTCGACATCCGGGCACTGCGCCCAGCCGTCCCATTCGGGGACCAGCAGCAGCAGCCAGCTGCCGGCACGCAGGGTACCCGCCAGCGCGGCAAAAGCCTCAGCATGAAAGCCGTCACGGGCATCAAACACGGCATGGTGGAACTCCCGCCCCAGCAGCGTGCGGATGGCCTGTGGCTCACAGAAAAGCCCGGTGCCCTCGGGTTTCCCCGCCCACAACCAGTCGCCGGGCAATTGTGCCATCACATCAGCGGCCTGCTGTGTGCACCACGCAGGCTCACCGCTGATCACCAGCAGACGGCGCCAGCCCTGTCGTTCAATCTGAGCCGTTGCCGTTATCAGATCATGCACCCGCGTTAACCCGCAAAGGTATTACACTGGCCAGGATTGCCGCTGTCGAAACCTTTCTTAAACCAGGTGTAACGCTGCTGCGAAGTGCCGTGCGTAAAGCTGTCCGGCACCACTCTCCCCTGGCTGCGCTGTTGCAGGCGGTCATCACCAATGGCCTGGGCAGCATTGAGCGCCGACTCAAGGTCACCGGTTTCCAGGATATTTTCCTGCTGCATATAGTGGCCCCAGACGCCGGCAAAACAGTCGGCCTGCAATTCCATTTTCACTGACAGCTGATTCACTTCGGCGCGTCCGGCGTTCTGTTGCAACTGGCGAACGTTTTTATCAATACCCAACAGGTGCTGCACATGGTGGCCCACTTCATGAGCGATAACATAGCCCTGAGCAAATTCTCCACCCGCACCCAGTTTGTTGGTCATTTCGTCATAGAAGGAGAGGTCGATATACACTTTACTGTCTGCCGGGCAGTAGAACGGCCCCATTGCCGACTGTCCGCTGCCGCAGGCGGTTGAGGTCTGGCCGCGGTACATCACCAGCGTGGGCGGCTGCCAGGTCTTATTCATTCGCTGGAACAGCTTCTGCCAGGTATCTTCCGTCAGGGCAAAAACGGTACGGGTGAACTGTGCCGCTTCATCTTCTTTCGGCGTGACCCGACGCTGCTGCTGAGTCGTTTGTGACATCGAGGTGGTGTCCCCGGTCAGCAATGGCGTCAGATCGTAGCCATAGTAGCTGGCGATCGCCACCAGAATCAGCAGAACAATGCCCCCTTTGCCACGGGGAATACGTATACGCCCACCGCCAACCGTCCCGGATTCGTTACGGCGATCTTCCACATTGTCGCTTTCGCGACGCCCTTGCCAGCGCATAGATTTTCCCTCGTGATCATCACAACAACATATCAGTCGATTTTAGTCTGACGCAGCGGGGAACACCAGAAAACGCGGGGGGTAGAAAGGATATAACAAAAAAGGCCAGGCAAGCCTGACCTTTCCATAATGCAGTGTGATGGGGCGGATCAACCGCGCCCGGCAATCAGTCCAGCTTCACACCCAGACGATTCGCCACTTCTTCGTATGCTTCGATCAGGCCACCCAGACTCTGGCGGTAGCGATCTTTGTCCATCTTGTTCAGGGTTTCCTTATCCCACAGACGCGCTCCGTCCGGGGAGAACTCATCGCCCAGCACCACTTCGCCTTTGAACAGACCAAACTCCAGCTTGAAGTCGACGAGGATCAGACCGGCATCCGAGAACAGCTTAGTCAGAACGTCGTTCGCTTTGTAGGTCAGCTCACGCATACGGGCCAGATTTTCTCTGTTGACCCAGCCGAAGGTCTCACAGTAAGACTCGTTGACCATCGGGTCATGTTTAGCATCGTCTTTCAGGAACAGGTCAAACAACGGTGGATTGAGCACCAGGCCCTCTTCCACGCCCAGACGTTTTACCAGAGATCCGGCCGCACGGTTACGCACTACGCATTCCACCGGCACCATATCCAGCTTCTTCACCAGCGCTTCGTTATCAGAGAGCAGGGCTTCCATCTGTGTTGGGATCCCGGCTTCCTGCAGTTTTGTCATAATGAAATAATTGAACTTGTTGTTAATCATTCCTTTACGGTCAAACTGTTCGATACGCTCACCGTCCAGCGCTGACGTATCGTTACGGAATTCGAGTACCAACAGATCCGGGTTTTCGGTGCTGTAAACGGTTTTCGCTTTGCCGCGATACAACTCAGCTTTTTTCTGCATCTTGTTTAACTCCAAACGATATAAGTGACACTATCAGGGCGGCGGTGCCGTCCCGTTAAAATTTTGCCTGGCGGAATTATATGTTCCGCGGGTAAAAAACCGAAGCAATCGTTTACGTAATACCAAATAAAAAAGGCCAGAGAATCTCTGGCCTTCCTGGCTTACTTGCTGAATGCGGCCTGGAACACCGCCACCAGCGCATCATTCTGCGACTGGGTGAGCGGATGACCCTTCGGATCAAGGAACTGCAGACTACTACGGTTATCCAGGTCACCGACCTGAAGTTTGTAGTCACCATTTTTCAGTTCAGGATCTTTGGCACCCAGTTCATCAAAGGTGCTGCTACCCGGCGCTTTGTACGTCACGTTCAGGCTACCCTGTGAACGGTTGTTATCCGTGACTTCCATACCCATGCGGTTCAGGGTCGCTGGCAGACGCTGCCAGACAACGTTGAATGGCGCACGCAGGATCAGGTTAGGCAGGCCGGTATCATCCGCCCCACTCTGCACATCAATCTGCGTTGGGCTGCGGCTGGCGGCGGCATCTTCACGGCCAGTTTCAATCTTATCCAGACCGGTGCTGATCTCGTTCAACATCTGCGCAGTGTAACGCTGGATCTGCACCGGGGACGTGACGACTTTGTCCTCCTGCTGCAACTCCATCAGTTTCACTGTCAGCGCCTGCTGACCGCCCTGCTGCTGAACGCTTAACTGATAACGACCACGATACTGGTTGTCTTCATCAGCACGGTTCCACTGGACCCAATCGGTGGTCAGCGACTGACGAGCATCCTGACGGTCAGCGATCGGGAACTTGGCAGCCTGCACCACATCAACAACCTGCGGCCAGAGTGCACTACGGGTATCGACCAGCAGCGTACCGGTATTGCCGGCAAACTGGCTACGCGTACCGTTCATCAGCGCCAGCGTCTGGGCTGGTGGACGAATATCCAACTGCTTACCCACCTGCCCTTTGCTGCTGACGTTTGGTATGTCAAAGTCGCCATTTTGCAGCGGCAGGATCATGCCAGCAGGTGCGCGCAGATCGCTAAGATCGGCTGCCTGCAGGTAGGATTCGTCACCGCTCACCTGACGCTTGTAACGTTGGTCGTTAGAACATGCTGCAAGCAGCATCACCAACGACAGTCCCACCACTTTCGCTACCGTGGACTTTTGTACTGAGTAAGCCATTAATTCTCCCTAAATTTAAAGCAGGCCAGCGTTTTTCAGTGCCTGCTCAACAACCGGACGACCGGCATCGGTCAGCGGCGTCATAGGCAGACGCAGCGTATCGGTTGCTATTAATCCTAATCGTTTCGCAGCCCATTTCACCGGGATAGGATTCGGTTCAACAAACAGTTTCTGATGCAGGTGCATCAGGCGCTGGTTCAGAAGGCGTGCTTCAGCAAAGTTGCCCTGCTGTGCCAGAGCACAGAGTTCAACCATTTCACGTGCGGCAATGTTTGCCGTGACGGAAATAACGCCGTGCCCGCCCAGGTGCATAAAGTCCAGCGAGGTGGCGTCATCGCCGCTCACCAGCACAAAATCTTCATTTACACGCTCTTGGATCTGACTTACCCGCGATAAGTTCCCGGTGGCCTCTTTGATTCCGATAATATTTTTAATTTTGGCCAGCCGACCGACGGTTTCCGGCAGCAAATCGGTGCCGGTACGTGACGGTACGTTATATAACATCTGCGGAAGAGCGGTGCTTTCTGCGATGGTTTTGAAATGCTGATACAACCCTTCCTGAGTAGGACGGTTGTAATAAGGGGTGACGGTCAGGCAACCGACAACGCCGGAGTTTTCGAAACGTTTGGTCAGAGAGACGCCTTCAGCCGTGGCATTTGCACCGGTCCCGGCAATAATCGGAATACGGCCATCTGCCAGCTCCAGCGTCAGCATCACCACATCACCATGTTCATCATGGCTGAGGGTGGCAGATTCGCCTGTCGTTCCTACAGAAACAATTGCCGCGGTGCCGCTGGCAATATGGTAATCAATCAGTTTTTTCAGACTCGCACGGCAGACATTACCTTTGTCATCCATCGGCGTAACGAGTGCAACAATACTTCCCGTGAACATTAGCCATCCCCTCGACAAACAAGTGCTTCATGGTACGTTTGTACGAGCAGTAAAAGCAAGCGCGCAGGGCGGCTCAAGCGCTTGTCAGCAGTTTTTTTTATGTTTACCTTATAGTTATTAGTATTTGGACAGGAAGCTTGATTTTGCCACAGTCATCGCAACACCATTTGGTTATCACTGCCCTTGGGGTAGACCGCCCAGGGATCGTCAATGCCATCACCCGTCATGTCAGCAGTTGCGGATGTAACATTGAAGATAGCCGGCTTGCTATGCTGGGCGACGAATTCACCTTTATCATGCTGTTATCCGGTAGCTGGAATGCCATCACCCTGATTGAATCCACTCTGCCATTAAAAGGAGCCGAACTGGAATTGCTGATCGTGATGAAACGCACCAGCGCCAGCACACGTCCTCCGATGCCCGTCACGGTGTGGGTTCAGGTGGATGTGACCGACTCCCCGCATATCATTGAACGCTTTACCGACCTGTTTGATTCGCATCAGATGAATATTGCAGAGCTCGTCTCACGGACGCAGCCAGCAGATGAAAATCAGCCTCCACTGCTCTATATTCAGATAACCGCCCACAGTCCGGCCAGTCAGGATGCTTCATTTATTGAGCAAGCGTTTAACCGACTCTGTACAGAACTCAATGCTCAAGGCACTATTAAGGTGGTTTCTCATCACGGAGCGTAAATCTGGCTAACCGCGAGAGAGAAAGTGCGCACATTTACCCATAGAATGTCCCCATAGCATGATGATAAAAACGGAGAGTTGTGATGAATCCACTGAAAGCCGGTGATACCGCACCGAAATTTAGCTTGCCCGATCAGGATGGCGAACAAGTAAATTTAGCCGACTTCCAGGGACAGCGCGTTCTGGTTTATTTCTACCCGAAAGCGATGACACCAGGCTGCACCGTACAGGCATGCGGTCTGCGTGACAGCATGGATGAGCTGAAAAATGCTGGCGTTGATGTCTTAGGCATTAGCACCGATAAGCCGGAAAAACTGTCGCGCTTCGTTGAGAAAGAGCTGCTGAACTTCACCCTGCTCTCTGATGAAGACCACCAGGTTTCTGAACAGTTTGGTATCTGGGGCGAGAAAACCTTTATGGGGAAAACCTATGATGGGATTCACCGTACCAGCTTCCTGATCGGTGCGGATGGTAAAGTCGAGAAAGTCTTTGATGATTTCAAAACCAGCAACCACCACGATATCGTGATGGATTACCTCAAGTCAGCATGATTTGAACGTGCGGGTCGGCCTTTTTCCGGTCGACCCGTAACGATTTAACCCGTGATTATTTGGCCAACTCATCCGGCCAGGCATGTACGACCGCTTTGACCAGCGTCGCCAGCGGGATGGCAAAGAACACGCCCCAGAATCCCCATAGCCCGCCAAAAATCACCACCGACAGGATGATCACCAGCGGATGCAGGTTCACGGCTTCTGAGAACAGCACAGGCACCAGAATATTGCCATCCAGCGCCTGGATCACCAGATACACCATCATCATGGTCCAGAAGTCACCGGACAATCCCCACTGCCCCAGCCCAACGCCCACGACCGGGATGGTCACCACCATCGCACCAATATAGGGGATCAGCACGGAAACACCGACCAGCACCGCGAGTAATAGCGCATAGTTCATGCCAATCGCGAGGAAGCCCAGCCAGCTGACCACCCCGACCACGATCATCTCCAGCACTTTACCGCGAATGTAGTTAGACACCTGCTGGTTCATCTCAACCCAGACCTGCCCGGCCAGGCCACGGTTACGTGGCAGCACACGCCGAATGGCATTCAGCATTTGTTCTTTGTCCTTTAGCAGAAAGAACACCATCAGCGGTACCAGCACCAGATAGATCGCCAGTGTCATCAACCCCACCAGCGAGGCGAGAGAATATTTCACCACCTGGTCACCCAATCCACTCAGGCGACTGCGCAGGTTTTCCACCACAATATCGATAATTCCCACATCCATCAGCGTAGGAAAACGCTCCGGCAGACGCAGGGCAAACTGATAGAGGCGGGTGAGCATGGTGGGCAGCTCATGGGTCAGATTAATGCCCTGCTGCCATGCCACGGGGGCCACCACCAGCATCAGAACCAGCAGCAGCGTTGCAAAGACAATCAGCACCAGCGTTACCGCCCAGGTGCGCGAGCAGCCAAGCCGCTCCAGCCGCACCGTTGGCCACTCCAGCAGATAAGCCAGTACCAGCGCCACTAACAGCGGGGCCAGCAGGCCATTAAAGAAAAACAAAATGCAAAATGCAGCGATTAAAATCACCAGCAACGCAATCGCCTGGGGATCGCTGAAACGGCGACGATACCATTGCGTAAGAAGTTCCAGCATGGGAGTCCTTGCCTGAAAAAGAATAAAGAAGAGTGTACCTGATACGGCCCGCCCTTGTGAAAACAAGAGCGGGCGTAAAAACTACTGCGGCAGCACCTGCACAACGGCAGGCGGTTCAGTGATATTTTTCGCGACAATCACCCGGTTGCGTCCGGCATTTTTTGCCTGATATAGCGCATCATCCGCCAGCTTGAAGGTCTGATCCATGGTATTGCCACTTTCCGGTGACCAGAAAGCCACACCCACTGAAATTGTAATATGGCCGACAGGATCCAGCGACAGCGCTTCAATGCGCTTACGCACACGTTCAGCAATCATCATGGCCACATCGCGATCGGCGCCCGGCAGGATCATCAGGAATTCTTCACCGCCATTACGGCAGATCACATCGGTCTGCCTGGCACTTTGCTCCAGCTGACGCGCCACGGTTTTGATCACCGTGTCACCTGCATCATGGCCGAACGTATCATTCACCCGTTTAAAGTAGTCGATATCCAGTGCCAGCACGGCAAAAGGCTGGGTGGTGGCCAGAAAATAGTCCAGTACCGCATTCAGGCCACGGCGGTTGAGCAGGCTGGTCATCGGGTCAGTCTGTACTTCACTTTTCAGGCGGCCAATTTTATCCTGCATCAGTGAAATCCCGACCAGCAACGCACGTTTGATCTGTGACGCCTCATAATACCAGGAGCGGATGCTGTTGATCTCTTTCGAGACATTTTGCGTATCCATCTGGCTGGCCTTGCGCGCCAGCTGCCATAGCGGCAGTGCAATGCGTTGTGCAAGGATCAGCGCAATAATCAGCGTCAGCAGAGCAAACGGCACCGAATGCTTCAGCACTTTCAGCAACAGGCTGTTCAGCGGCGCCAGCGTGGCCTCCGTGGGTTTAAGCGCCACGATGGTCCAGCCTGCCGTCGGTACATTGGCATAGCCCGCCAGCATCGCATCACCGTTTTCGGCGGTCACCTGCTGATGGCCATTACTGGATTTTTTACGCTGTTCGTTACCGATTAACGGATCGATGGTTTTCCCGATCAGCTGACGATCCTGGTGATATAACACCTGGTTCTTTTCATCGATCACATACAATGACGAACCGTCGCGATAGAACTGCTCGCCCAGCAGAATGTTAAGGATGCTTTTTTTCTTCAGGTAAATAGAGCCGCCGACATAGCCGAGGTAGCTGCCGGTTTTCGACCAGATCGGCCAGGAGATAAACACCAGCAGATTATTGGCAGCAGACATCGTTGGCGGGCTGACCAGTGGCTTGCGTTCTGTGAGCGCCTGTTTTGCCGCGCTGGAGCTGAGATGCATGCCTTTCAGCATCAACGACTCCGGCGAGATCGCGCGCACCCAGCCGTTGGCATCAACAATCACCACGGAGTTAAAACTGTTGGTTTGTTCGCGCAGGCGATCGACTTCATCCTGCAGAGTGGCATCGTTACCCAGGCCATTACCCAGCACTTTAGCGCTGTAAGAGAGCTGTGACTCAGCCAACTGGAAAAACACTTCGGTAGTGGAGGCCAGCTTGGTGGCATAAACCCGGTTTGATTCCAGTGTGTTACCGATCAGCACATCGCGCTGCACACGCCAGCTGGCGTACAGAGAATTAGCGAGTGTGATCACGATACTGGCGACAGCCAGCAGCGTAATAAGGGTGCGCAAGTCCGTTTTTGGCCGCGATAGCCTCAACATGGACTCACCTTCGTGAGAAACATCATCATCTGCGCCTTATATTTTATTATGCGCGTTAATACCCCATCGGCTTCACACGGCAGGTGTGAAAAATGCGGAGTATGTCTTTGAGTGCGAGTTATGCCCTGGTAAAGCACGTGCCAATTGTACACCTCTCAGCCGATTTGGGAATATTCTGAATCGCGCAGGGCCAATAAATATTTTGGTTAAAGCGAGATAATCATGCGGCGCAGCAATGCAGCGAAGGACAGGAAAATCGAGGCCAGGCGGGCCGAGGGCCCGCACGGAACAGCCGTCTACATCGACAGGAAAGCATATCCTTGATTTTCAAGGGTCGATACGGTTGTTGGGCTAGAGAGTGCATGGGTAACCGACCGATCAATCCAGTTGCTTTGGAAATGATGGAAGGCCACAGACTGATCGCACACGGACACATCTACCCCTTTGGCACGCAGGGCGCCAATCAGTTTCAGGTTAGGATTATCGATGCCATAAATCCGGTGATACTGCTCATTGTTCAGCATGGCGGGCGTACCCTCCCCCGTTACTGACACCACAAACTTCAGTTTTTCTGTCGGAACACCGGACGCCACATACAGATTCACCACACGCGCCACACGTTCCAGCCCCAGGTTCGGGTCCTGGGGTGCGTTTTCGGCGCGGGTAATCTGGAAAACAATTTTATTGCTGTCATTGATGTTGGGTTTGTAAGCAACATCTGACTCATAGTGCATTTTCCCATAACCTTCAATGGCGGGCGTTGACCAAAACCCTTCAGGATCGCTGACCGGTGCAACACGATTGCTGATCTTGTCGATAAGCTCAGGCGCTTTGGTAAAACTGGCCCCGACAAAACCCGCGACAGCCGCAATCAGAACATAAGACACCACAGAACGCATAAGGAACTCTCCGCAAAACACCGTTGTGACTGCGATATTACACAGCCTCATCACAAACGCTTACCGGCGTTTTTCATCATACAGGCTGGATAGTCCCCCTCTAAAACAGTGCCGGAACGTCACTGTGTAGCATCAGCTAACAATGCCCGTAGACAGCCGTCATCAGGCAGGTCCATACCAAACTACAGTCGCGGGTCCCTCTCGCCGTCAGATCATTGTTATTACCGTAACTGACTGGATATCTTTATACTTTTTAATGGTTCGCCATTGTTCACCCGCCCCCCAGCCAATGATAATTTTGCTTATGTCGTCTTACACTGCCCTCTCCTACGACAGGGACGTTTTTAAGAAAAAACCTGGTCAATTAGCATGCCACTATCAATAAAACTGATTAAATTTACCTAACTTTTAAGTTTAAGCCGAACCATTGCGCCGATGAGAGCGACATTCACCTGCTCTGTCGGGGAGCGCCCCCACACCGCCCTGTTCAGTTTTTTACCGCAACATCGTGTGCGTAATTGACGAGCACCGGCAGACGTCACTATTTTAGCCATTTCATTCGCCCCGGGCTGTGGTTTAAGATGTGGAATTAGTGCGTCTTTTTCTACGTACATGCAGAACATTTCGGCACGTTGCCGGTCAAAAAACTGGACTTCCTTGTTAGGGTTTACGTATGTTCATCCGATTAAAGAAAAGCCTGCTGGCTTCGCTGGTGGTGACACTGCTGACGGGTAGCTTGCTTCCGGCACATGCCGATATCAGCGATAATCTGCCGGATATCGGTACCACCGCAGGCGGCACACTGTCGATTAATCAGGAACTGGCGATGGGCGATTTTTATGTGCGCCAGTTGCGTGCCAGTGCCCCTATCATCAACGACCCGCTGCTGAATCAATATATCAATCAGTTAGGGCAGCGCCTGGTGACCCACGCCTGGTCGGTAAAAACCCCGTTCCATTTTTACCTGATCCGTAACGATGAAATTAACGCCTTTGCTTTCTTTGGCGGCAACGTTGTCCTGCATTCGGCCCTGTTCCGCTACAGCGATAATGAAAGCCAGCTGGCCTCCGTTATGGCGCATGAAATCTCCCACGTGACCCAGCGTCACCTGGCGCGCGCGATGGAAGAGCAGCAACGTAATGCGCCACTGACCTGGGTCGGCGCGCTGGGATCCATTCTTCTTGCAATGGCCAGCCCGCAGGCGGGGATGGCGGCATTGAGCGGCACGCTGGCAGGGGCTCAACAGGGCATCATCAGTTTTACCCAGCAAAATGAACAGGAAGCGGACCGCATCGGCATTCAGGTGCTGCAGCGCGCCGGTTTTGACCCGGAAGCGATGCCCAACTTCTTGCAGAAGCTGGCGGACGCCTCCCGTTTTGCGTCAAAACCACCGGAAATGCTGCTGACGCACCCACTGCCTGACAGTCGTCTGGCCGATGCGCGGAACCGCGCCAATCAGATGAAGCCAGTGGTGGTGCAGTCCTCGCAGGATTACTACATGGCCAAAGTCAGGGCGCTGGGGATGTTCTCAACCGGACAGAACCAGTTGGGCACCGATCTGCTGACGACCCTGGCGCACGGTAACAGCCGTGAACAGTCCGCCGCGCTATACGGGAAAGCAGTGTTGCTGCTGGGGGAAAGTAAGTTTACGGAGGCGCGTACTATTATTGCGCCACTGCTGGCAAAGCAACCGGATAATCTGTGGTATCTCGATATCATGACCGACATCGATATCGGGCTGAAGCAGCCTCAACAGGCGATAAACCGTCTGCTGGCCGTTAAAGGGGTAAACAACAATCCGGTATTGCAGATTAACCTCGCCAACGCCTATGTGGAGGCCAAACAACCGGCCAATGCCAGCAAAGTGCTCTACCGCTACACATGGGCGAACAAAGATGACCCCAACGGCTGGGACTTGCTGGCTCAGGCCTCGGCGGATCAGAGGCTGACAGATGAAGAACAGGCGGCGCGAGCTGAAGGTCTGGCGTTAAGCGGCCAGCTCGATCAGGCCATCCGCAGCCTGAGCAGCGCCAGTGCAGCCGTAAAACTGGGCAGCCTGAAGCAGGCACGTTATGACGCACGCATCGACCAGCTGCGCCATTTGCAGGAGCGTTTCCGTCAGTACCAGAAATCATAACGAATCCTGAGGATAGCCATGTCAGAGGTACAGATTTACCATAACCCGCGCTGCTCCAAGAGCCGCGAAACGCTCGCGCTGCTGACCCGCCAGGGAATAACGCCTGAGGTCATCCTTTATCTGGAGACCCCACCCGATGTCGCCACGCTGAAAACGCTGTTGCAGCAGCTGGGATTCACCAGCGCGCGTCAGTTGATGCGGACTAAAGAAGCGCAGTATAAAGCGGCGGGTCTGGACGATTTAACGTTAACGGAAGCGCAGTTACTGGCCGCGCTGGTCGCTGAGCCGAAGCTGATTGAACGCCCGATTGTTACCAATGGAGGCAAAGCGCGCATCGGCAGACCGCCGGAGCAGGTGCTGGAGATTCTTTAAGGAAGAAAGCCTGGCGCAGAGCAACTACAGCGCCAGTGTCTCTTTAACGAAGGGAATGGTCAGTTTACGCTGGGCGCTGATAGAGGCCTGATCGAGCTGATCCAGCGTCACAAAAAGCGTACGCATTTCACGATCGAGCCGTTTCAGCAGGAAGCGGCCCACATCTTCCGGTAGTTCAAAACCGCGTAATTTTGCACGTAGCTGTAAGGCCTGCAATTTATCTTCATCGGAAAGCGGTTGCAGCTTATAGATCTGCCCCCAGTCGAGACGCGAGGCCAGATCCGCCAGCTTCAGGTTGAGCTGACGCGGTGGACGATCGCCCGTGATCAGCAGTCGTGTTTTACCGGTTTCCAGAATGCGATTATACAGATCGAAGATCGCCATTTCCCAGGGTTCATCCCCGGCAATGCACTCGATATTGTCGATGCAGATCAGCGCGAGCTGCTCCATGCCATCGAGCACTTCAGGCACAAACCAGGTGCGTTTATCGAGAGGAACATAGCCCACCGCCTCACCTTTGGCCGACAGTTCGGCACAGGCGGCATGCAACAGGTGGCTGCGTCCTCCGCCCTCGCGGGACCAGAAGTAGAAGTAACTCCCGTGTTGCTGATGCAGTGCGCCCTGAAGCGCAGCCAGCAGCGACGGATTTTCCCCCGGCCAGAAGCTGGCAAAGGTTTCATCGTCGGGCAGGTAAAGTGGCAGTGAGAGCTGTGCCGGCGTGTTCAGATTCACCTCAGGGTTTGAGCAGGCAGAAAACGGGAAAATTCTACCACAAGTCGTTCAGGATCATGAAACGCTAAGGTCGGGAGATGCAATGAGGCAGGGGCAGCCAGAGCTGCCCCTTAGATTTACTGTGCGTCGCGACGTTCGTCCTGCACCTCAATCACCTCTTCTTCCTTACTCAACAGACTGATCGCTTTGAAAATCAGGCTGAGCGTCACACCCACCACGGTGGCAAGTGCCATGCCTTTCAGCTCAGCGGCACCAATGTGTACTTTCGCCCCACTGACGCCGATGATCAGGATCACGGAGGTCAGGATCAGATTCTGCGCTTTGTTGTAATCCACTTTCGATTCAATCAGTACGCGAATACCCGATGCCGCAATCACACCGTACAG
Organism: Erwinia sp. JH02; assembly: GCF_013074405.1. Taxonomy (NCBI): domain Bacteria; kingdom Pseudomonadati; phylum Pseudomonadota; class Gammaproteobacteria; order Enterobacterales; family Erwiniaceae; genus Erwinia; species Erwinia sp. JH02. The sequence goes on along the minus strand of NZ_JABANZ010000003.1, from coordinate 139,818 downwards.
CAACAGCGATACGCCGCCCATCACCGGGACTGGCACGGCCTGGATTGCCGCAGCCAGCTTACCCACGCAGGAGAGCATGATGGCCAGAATCGCTGCGCCGCCAATTACCCAGGTGCTGTACACGCGGGTAATCGCCATCACGCCGATGTTTTCGCCATAAGTGGTATTGGGCGTTGAGCCAAAGAAGCCGGAGAAAATGGTCGAGATGCCATTGGCAAACATTGAACGATGCAGACCCGGGTCTTTCAGCAGGTCTTTCTTCACAATATTCGCCGTTACCACCAGGTGGCCGATATGTTCGGCAATCACCACCAGTGCCGCAGGCAGAATGGTGAAAATGGCATACCACTCAAAACGCGGGGTGTAGAAGGTTGGCAGGGCAAACCAGTGGGCTTTCGCCACCGGCGTCCAGTCGACAATGCCCATGCCATAGGACAGTGCGTAGCCCACCAGAACACCGATCAGAATCGGGATAATTGCCAGAAAACCACGGAACAGCACGGAGCCAAAGACCGTTACGCCCAGCGTGACCATCGAGATAATAATGGTTTTGCTGTCAGCCATGCTGCCATCGGCTGGTAACAAACCGGACATATTCGCCGCCACGCCCGCCAGTTCCAGACCAATCACCGCCACAATCGCGCCCATCGCCGCTGGCGGGAACATCACGTCCAGCCAGCCTGTACCGGCTTTTTTGACGATCAGCGCCACCAGGCAGAACAGCACACCACACATAATGAAACCGCCCAGCGCCACTTCATAACCCAGCGGTAACAGCAGCAGTACCGGGGAGATAAAGGCAAAGCTGGAGCCCAGATAAGCCGGGATTTTACCTTTACAGATAAACAGGTACAGCAGCGTGCCGATGCCGTTGAACAGCAGCACCGTGGCCGGGTTGATATGGAACAGGATGGGTACCAGGACCGTCGCGCCAAACATGGCGAACAGATGCTGGAAGCTGAGTGGAATGGTTTGCAGCAGCGGTGGCCGCTCGTGTACGCCAATTGCACGACGCGTCATGATGTTATTACCCCTTGAGTTTGCCTTTGCTATAAAAAAACCGACTCTCTGGTCGGTTTGATGCTTATCGGGGCGGGCATGCCCGCCCCCTACGGATTATTCGCGGATTCGGCGCTTGCCGGGCCGGGCATGCTCCACCCCTACGAATTACTCGCGGATTCGGCGCTTGCCGGGCCGGGCATGCTCCACCCCTACGAATTACTCGCGGATTCGGCGCTTATCGTGCCGGGCATGCCCCACCCCTACGAATTACTCGCGGATTCGGCGCTTGCCGGGCCGGGCATGCCCGGCCCCTACGGGGTTCGTAGGGGTGAGGCACGCCTCGCCCGCAGCCGGCTTATTTAGTACCGAAGATCTTATCGCCTGCATCGCCGAGGCCTGGGATAATATACCCCTTCTCGTTCAGCCCCTGATCGACTGAGGCAGTGTACAGCTCAACATCCGGGTGCGCTTTTTCCAGCGCAGCAATACCTTCCGGTGCCGCGACCAGTACCAGCACCTTAATGCTGTTACAGCCCGCTTTTTTCAGCAGGTCGATAGTAGCAATCATCGAACCACCGGTTGCCAGCATCGGGTCAACCACCAGTGCCAGGCGCTCTTCGATGTTGGACACCAACTTCTGGAAATAGGGTACTGGCTCCAGTGTTTCTTCATCGCGGTACACGCCAACGACACTGATGCGGGCGCTTGGCACATGTTCCAGCACACCTTCCATCATGCCGAGACCAGCACGCAGAATAGGAACAACGGTAATTTTTTTACCTTTGATCTGTTCGATTTCAACCGGACCGTTCCAGCCTTCAATGGTCACGGTTTCGGTTTCCAAATCGGCAGTGGCTTCATAAGTCAGCAGACTTCCCACTTCTGATGCGAGTTCACGGAAACGTTTGGTGCTTACATCATGTTCCCGCATCAGACCCAGTTTATGTTTGACCAGCGGGTGTTTGACTTCCACGATCTTCATTGTTGTACTCCCGGAGTGTTAAGCTGCAAAAAAAAATCGCGAGATTATAGCGCCATTTATCCCCGGCGCCATATGACTTAGTGCAATACTTTGCACATCTCCTGCAACCCCTCTAAGAATTAGCTAAAATCCAGCTATCCGCAATGCGCAATAAGATGGCACTCGCAAACGTTTGCCTGCGCTGCTAGAATTGCCGCGCTTAAACTTACCACCACACCAACCGCAAACCGCGTGGGGATTTCGCAGTGACCGACAAAACCTCTCTCAGCTATAAAGACGCCGGCGTAGATATCGATGCTGGCAATGCTTTAGTCGACCGTATCAAAGGCGTAGTGAAAAAGACTCGTCGCCCGGAAGTGATGGGTGGACTGGGCGGTTTCGGTGCCCTTTGTGCACTGCCGCAAAAATACCGTGAACCTATCCTGGTTTCCGGCACTGACGGCGTCGGCACCAAGCTGCGTCTGGCGATGGACCTTAAACGCCACGATACCATCGGTATCGATCTGGTCGCGATGTGCGTTAACGATCTGGTGGTACAGGGCGCAGAGCCTCTGTTCTTCCTGGATTATTATGCAACCGGCAAGCTGGACGTTGACACGGCAGCCAGTGTGATCACCGGCATCGCTGAAGGCTGTTCACAGTCTGGCTGTGCACTGGTGGGCGGCGAAACCGCTGAAATGCCAGGTATGTACCACGGTGAAGATTACGACGTGGCAGGCTTCTGTGTCGGCGTGGTTGAGAAATCCGAAATTATCGACGGCAGCAAAGTGGCCGATGGCGACGTTCTGATCGCCCTGGGTTCAAGCGGCCCTCACTCCAACGGCTACTCGCTGGTGCGCAAAATTCTGGAAGTCAGCAAAACTGACCCGGAAACCACTCAGCTTGAAGGCAAAACGCTGTCTGACCATCTGCTGGCTCCAACCCGCATCTACGTGAAAAACATCCTCAGCCTGATCGAACAGGTGGATGTCCATGCGATTGCCCACCTGACTGGCGGCGGTTTCTGGGAAAATATTCCGCGCGTACTGCCGGATAACACTCAGGCTGTTCTGGACGAGTCAAGCTGGGAATGGCCAGCCGTCTTTGGCTGGATGCAGCAGGCCGGTAACGTCAGCCGCTTTGAGATGTACCGCACCTTTAACTGTGGTGTCGGCATGGTGATTGCCCTGAGTCCGGCAGACGCCGACAAAGCGGTACAATTGATGACTGATGCAGGCGAAAAAGCCTGGAAAATCGGTGTCATCAAAGCCTCTGACTCTGAAGAACGTGTGGTTATTAACGCATGAAACGCATAGTCGTGCTGGTTTCCGGTAATGGAAGCAATTTACAGGCAATCCTGGACGCCTGCCAGCAGGGACGGATTCACGGCAGCGTTGCTGCCGTGTTCAGTAACAAGGCTGAGGCCTTTGGTCTGGAACGTGCGCGTGAGGCGAACGTTGCTGCTCATGCGCTGTCTGCTGCGCAGTTTGCCGACCGTGAAGCGTTCGATCGCCAGCTGATGCTGGAGATTGACGCTTACGCCCCCGATCTGGTGGTACTGGCCGGTTACATGCGCATCCTCAGCCCGGCATTTGTTCAGCACTATGCCGGTCGGATGTTGAATATCCATCCTTCGCTGTTACCGAAATACCCGGGGCTGCATACGCATCGCCAGGCCATCGAGAACGGTGACGACGAGCACGGCACCTCGGTGCATTTTGTCACCGAAGAGCTGGACGGCGGTCCGGTGATCCTGCAGGCAAAAGTGCCGGTGTACAGCAACGACAGCGAAGCGGATGTTGCTGCGCGCGTTCAGCACCAGGAACATGCGATTTATCCACTGGTCGTCGGCTGGTTTGTGGATGGCCGACTGGCTATGCGCGACGATGCCGCATGGCTTGACGGTCAGCCGTTGTCCGCTGAAGGACATGCATTCGAATAATGCCTTACCTGCGTAAGGGCGGACCTTTTTTCCTGTCCGCCCATATCAATGACCTCCACCAAATTAACCATATCGTCCGGTAATATAATCCTCAGTACGACGCTGACGCGGTGACGTAAACAGATCATCGGTCATGCCAAACTCCACCACACTCCCCTGGTGCATAAACGCCGTATAGTCCGACACACGTGCCGCCTGCTGCATATTGTGCGTGACCAGAATCAGCGTGAAGTGCTGTTTTAACGATGTCATCAGCTCTTCTATCACCAGCGTCGAAATCGGATCCAGTGCCGAGGTCGGCTCATCCAGCAGCAGGATTTCAGGCTCAATGGCGATAGCCCTGGCGATCACCAGGCGCTGCTGCTGTCCGCTCGACAGCGTGAGGGCATTTTGCCAGAGGTTATCTTTCACCTCTGGCCACAGCGCCGCAGCACGCAGCGCACGCTCCACCGCTTCATCCAGTACACGCCTGTCACGCACGCCCATCAACCTCAGACCGTATACCACATTATCGTAAATGGTTTTCGGGAAGGGATTAGGCCGTTGAAACACCATGCCCACGCGGCGACGCAGCGCAGAGAGATCCTGATTATGGCCGAGGATTGACTGCTGTTGCAGGCGGATATACCCTTCAATGCGACAACCATCAATCAGATCGTTCATACGGTTAAAACAGCGTAACAGCGTTGATTTCCCACAGCCTGATGGACCAATCAACGCCGTAATGCGGTTTTTAGGCACTCGCAGGCTGATGTTATTCAGCGCGGCTTTATCGCCATACCACAAACAGAGGTTATCAATCTCAAGCGCGGTTTCGTTGTCATCAAACATCGCAGTCATAACGGAATTCCGTGTTAATGCATCAGCGCACGGTAGCGCTCGCGCAGACGGTGGCGAAGGACCATCGCCATCAGATTTAACCCCAGAATCAGCAACACCAACAGCAGCGCCGTGGCAAATACCAGCGGGCGATCGGCTTCGGCATTGGGGCTTTGGAACGCCAGATCGTAAATCTGAAAACCCAGGTGCATAAATTTACGATCCAGATGTAAATAAGGGAACAGCGAGTCTATCGGCAGCTCCGGGACCATCTTCACCACGCCCACCAGCATCAGTGGAGCGGTTTCTCCAGCGGCACGTGCCACCGCCAGGATCAGCCCGGTAAGCATCGCCGGTAATGCCTGCGGTAACACCACGTGCCACAGCATCTCTGCCTTCGTCGCCCCCAGCGCCAGCGCACCCTGGCGCAATGAACCCGGAATGCGCGACAGCCCCTCTTCAGTGGCGACAATCACCACTGGCAATGTCAGCAACGCCAGGGTCAGTGATGCCCAGAGCAGGCCTGGCGTGCCAAAGGTCGGGTTCGGCAAGGCGCTGGAGAAAAACAGACGATCGAGGCTGCCGCCCATAAACCAGACGAAGAACCCCAGGCCGAACACGCCATAGACAATCGATGGCACCCCCGCCAGGTTGACGACGGCAATACGCACCAGCCGGGTTAACAGATTGCGTCCGGCATACTCATGTAGCCAGATGGCGGCAATCACCCCCAGCGGCATCACCACCACCGACATCAGCAACACCATCAGTACCGTACCAAAGATTGCCGGGAAGATACCGCCCTCTCCCTGGCTCCCGCCGCCAGAATCACTGACAAAGTGCCACAGCTGGCTGCCAAAATGTCGCCACTTCATACCGGTGGTCATCGCATTGGGCTGCCAGGCAGCAATAATCTGCGCCAGCGAAATCTCATGCTGCACACCGCTGGCATCCCGCAGCAGCACCGCCGTATTGTTGCTTTCACGCTGAAGTGTTGCGAGTCTGGCCGCCTGACGGGCGAACTGACGTTGCAGTTCGGCGCGATCCGCCTGATACACCGACTGGGCCTCGGGGTTATAGCGCTTTTCGTCTCGCAGATGCTGCCGCTGTTGCTCCAGCGACTCCATCTGTGCGTTCAGCCGCGCCATGTTCTTGCGCCGCAGTTTCTCTGCCTCGTCAATCCGCTGACGAGCCTGCAATAAACGCTGCTGTAAGGTCTTGCCAGGGTCCTGGGAGGTTAACAAATGGCTATCTTCACGCAGCCCTTCGAACCAGCCATAGGCATTGCCGCCTGAGCGGCGTTGCAACACGATGACCTGCGGGGGTGTTTCCCTGGCGATCGCATCGCTGGACAGTACCGTACGAAAGTCAGGCGCATCGAAATCACGGTTACCGGTTTTAATCAGATAACGTGTCACGCTGTCAGGCAGACCCGCAGCATCTCGCTGGCCGCTGGCGACCAGCTGCTGGCGCGATACGGTCTGCTGCTGGGTGACCTCGCCCAGTACCTGTACCTGACCTTGCGGGGTATTCAGCGTGAACAGTTCCAGCGGCTGCGGCCAGAAATAACGCAGCCCCTGCCAGGCCAGCAGGGTAATCAGCAACAGGAAGGCCAGCAGACTGACGGCAACAGCGCCACCAGTGAGCCAGCGCCAGCGGTGATTATTCTTTACCGCATTCATCCCTGCACCTCCTGCTGGCTGTAACGCTGCCGCAGTCGCTGACGCACCATCTCGGCAACGGTATTGACCACCAGCGTGAAGATCAGCAGCACCAGCGCCGACAGGAACAGAATACGGTAATGGGTGCTGCCCGCCGCCGCTTCCGGCATTTCTACCGCCACATTGGCCGCGAGTGAACGTAACCCTTCAAACAGCCCACCGTCGGTCACCGGCGTATTACCGGTTGCCATAAGCACAATCATCGTTTCGCCAATCGCGCGGCCAAACCCGATCATCAGGGCGGCGAAGATACCGGATGAGGCACCCGGCAGCACCACGCGCGTCAGGGTTTGCCACTGTGTCGCCCCCAGTGCCAGCGATCCCTGCCCCAGTGAGGCCGGAACACTGAAAATGGCGTCTTCTGCCAGCGTGAAAATCAGGGGAACCAGAGCAAAGCCCATCGCCACCCCCGCCACCAGCAGATTGCGCTGCTGATAGTCTGCGCTGATGTGATCGGCCAGTCCCTGTCCCCAGAGTGCCTGCTCCGCCAGCGGGATGAGCCACAGGGAGCCTGTCGCCGTCAGTAACAACAGCGGCAGCAATAGCAGGACTTCACGCCCTTCAGCAAACGCACGTTTACGCCAGCGAGGGGGCAGTTTTTGCACCATCCAACCACACAGCAACAGCACCGCAGCCAGCAGTAAAGGCAGTAGCAGTACCCCAAGCAGCCGATCGGCAATTTTTGGGGCCAGCCACAGCCCGGCAATCAGACCAATCACCACGCTGGGTAACGCGCCCATCATTTCAATGGTGGGTTTCACCCAACGCCGTAGCTGAGGCGTCATAAACCAGGCGGTGTACATGGCGGCCGCCAGTGCCAGTGGCGTCGCAAACAGCATCGCCAGCCCTGCGGCTTTCAACGTGCCCGCCACCATCGGGATCAGGCTAAATTTCCCCTGGTAGTAATCATTGGCCGAGGTGGACTGCCAGACCCAGGCCGGCTCCGGATAGTTTTCATACCAGACTTTCTGCCACAGATTGCGCCAGCTGAGATCGGGCCACGGGTTAGTCAGACGATAATGCTGCCAGTGCCCGGCACGTTCAACCAATAAGCCATCGCCCTCCTGGGAGAACTGCGCCAGTTCAATACCCGGCGCCAGCTGTCGGCTGAGGATCGCGCCCTGCTGCTTACTGGCAAACAGCTTCAGCTCACCCTGCGGACTCAGGGTGGCGAAAACACGACGGTGCGGTTCGGTAAAGAGCAGAGGCTGCCACTGCGCCCCCTCAAAATGACGGATATAACGCAAATGTGGGCCACTGGAGCTTGCAATATCAAACCACTGGGAAATCCCCTGCCCATCGGAAATGAGCAAGGAATTCCCCCCACTCAGCAACGCGATGTTTTTCGGTGGCTCGGCCAGCATCAGAGAATCACGCAGCTGGGGCTCACCGTTACCGAGTCGCCAGACGCGCAACTGAGCGCCAGAAAGGGTAAATAACAGGCTGCCATCGGGCGATAACAGCAACTGATCGACGTCACGCACGTTCAGCCGGTAGTTTTGCGCTGGCTGCTGAGCATTGAGTTGCCATAGCGTAATATGATCGGCGGTCGCCAGTGCAACCTGCCAGCGGTTTTCAGCGATCTGCACCAGACTGAACTGACGCACATGATCTTCCCCGTTGGAAAGTGGGACATCGCCCAGCGGGAATGTCCAGCGGGGTTCCTCACCGGGAGGAAAATCGGGTTTAACTAACACCATTGAGCCGCTATCTGACAACAACAGCACACTACTATGATCGGCACTGCTCGCTGCCCGGATAGTACCGCGCAACAGCGTTACTGCAGAGGAAGGAGGTTGAGCACTGAGCGGCACAAAGCGCCCGCTGCCCTGACGGTCAATGCGCCAGCCCCACTGTTGCTGCCTGTCCATTCCCATGGCAACCGCAGGACTGCTCTGCCAGAGCTTAATGTTGTTATCTGCCTGCATCCCAGGGCTGATAAAGAGTGGCACCACCACCCAAATCAGCCAGAAGAACAGCAGTGTCATCACCAGCAGGATCGCCACCCCACACGCCGTTACCACACGTCGCGTCAGCCGATCAATCCTGCGGCGGCGCCCGGCGTTGTCGTGAACAGGGATTGGGCGATCAGTCATATCAGGGTGGTTTTCCATTATGCTTAGAAGCCGCTATGTTGCCCGTATGTGATTAATAAGACAATCAACATTCATCGGGCATTGGACAATGCTGCCATACTCTCGCCATAATGTTTCAGGACAATGGATACCTTCATCCTGAATCAGCCGAACGGAGTAAAAATGGGTCAGGAAAAGCTGTATATAGAGAAAGAGTTAAGTTGGCTATCCTTTAATGAACGCGTTTTACAAGAAGCGGCAGACAAAACCAACCCGCTGATTGAACGTATGCGCTTTCTTGGTATCTATTCCAATAATCTGGAAGAGTTTTATAAAGTTCGTTTTGCCGATCTCAAACGCCGCATTCTGATTGGAGAAGAGCAGGGTTCCCCCAGCACGCCACGCCATTTACTAAAAAAAATTCAGGCGCGGGTGCTGAAAGCTGACCAGGAGTTCGACAGTCTGTATAACGACCTGTTGCTGGAAATGGCGCGTAATCAGATCTTCCTGATCAACGAACGCCAGCTCTCTCCTAATCAGCAGAGCTGGCTGCGGCACTATTTTAAACACCATCTTCGCCAGCACATCACGCCGATCTTGATCAATCACGACACCGATCTGATCGAGTTCCTGAAAGACGATTATACCTACCTGGCCGTAGAGATTATTCGTGGTGAAGACATTCGTTACGCGTTGCTGGAAATTCCGTCAGATAAAGTTCCGCGTTTCGTCAATCTGCCGCCGGAAACCCCGCGTCGCAGAAAACCAATGATTCTGCTGGATAATATTCTGCGCTATTGCCTGGGTGACATTTTTCGTGGCTTCTTCGACTACGATGCGCTGAATGCCTACTCGATGAAAATGACCCGTGACGCCGAGTACGATCTGGTCACTGAAATGGAATCGAGCCTGCTGGAGCTGATGTCCTCGAGCCTGAAACAGCGCCTGAATGCCGAGCCGGTACGGTTTGTTTATCAGCGCGATATGCCTGATGCCATGGTTGAACTGCTGCGTAAAAAGCTGAACATTTCCAATTACGACTCCATTGTGCCCGGCGGTCGTTACCATAACTTCAAAGACTTCATCAGCTTCCCGAACGTGGGCAAAGCGAATCTGGTCAACAAACCTCTGCCGCAGCTGCGCCATATCTGGTTTGATCGCTTCCGCAACGGCTTTGATGCGATCCGCAACCGTGACGTGCTGCTCTATTATCCGTATCACACCTTCGAGCATGTGCTTGAACTGCTGCGCCAGGCGTCATTTGACCCGGCGGTACTGGCAATAAAAATCAATATTTACCGCGTGGCGAAGAATTCACGCATCATCGATGCGATGATCCATGCCGCCTATAACGGTAAGAAAGTTACCGTGGTCGTCGAGCTGCAGGCGCGTTTCGATGAAGAAGCCAATATTCACTGGGCGAAACGCCTGACGGAAGCCGGCGTGCATGTAATTTTCTCCGCTCCCGGACTGAAGATTCACGCCAAGCTGTTCCTGATTTCGCGCCGTGAAAACGGAGAGATTGCCCGCTATGCGCACATCGGCACCGGTAACTTTAACGAGAAAACCGCGCGTATCTACACCGACTACTCGTTGCTGACCGCCGATGCGCGTATCACTAACGAAGTGCGCCGGGTGTTTAACTTTATCGAAAACCCGTATCGCCCGGTCAGCTTTGAGCACCTGATGGTGTCACCGCAGAACTCGCGCAAAATGCTGTACCAACTGATTGATGCCGAGATTGCCAATGCGCAAAAAGGAATTTCGGCGGGTATTACGCTGAAGATCAATAACCTGGTGGATAAGGGGCTGGTCGATCGGCTGTATACCGCCTCCAGCGTTGGCGTTAAGGTTAATCTGCTGGTGCGCGGCATGTGCTCCCTGATCCCCAATCTGGAAGGGATCAGCGATAATATTCGTGTGATCAGCATTGTTGACCGTTATCTTGAGCATGACAGGGTCTATATTTTTGATAACGGCGGCGACAAAAAAGTCTTCCTCTCCTCCGCAGACTGGATGACACGCAACATCGATTATCGTATCGAAGTGGCTGTCTCCATACTTGACCCTATTCTTAAACAGCGTGTGCTGGATATTATTGCCATCCTGTTAAGTGATACGCTGAAAGCACGTTACGTCGATAAAGAGTTAAGCAACCGATATGTTCCGCGCGGTAACCGCCGCAAGGTCCGGGCCCAGCTTGCAATTTACGATTACATTAAATCTCTCGAGCAACCTGATTAATCACTATGCCAATTTCCCATAAAAGTACGCCCAAACCGCAGGAATTTGCTGCCATTGACTTGGGTTCGAACAGTTTTCACATGGTGATTGCCCGCGTAGTTGACGGGGCGATGCAGGTGCTCGGACGCCTGAAACAACGCGTGCATCTGGCTGACGGGCTGGACAGCAATAACGTCCTGAGCGAAGAGGCTATTCAGCGCGGTTTAGGCTGTCTGGCGCTGTTTGCCGAACGTTTACAGGGTTTCAGCCCGGCCAACGTTACGATTGTCGGTACGCATACCCTGCGCCAGGCAATTAACGCGGAAGACTTCCTCCAGCGTGCAGCCGATGTGATCCCTTACCCGATTGAAGTGATTTCCGGCCATGAAGAAGCCCGTTTAATCTTTATGGGCGTAGAACATACCCAACCGGAAAAAGGCCGCAAGCTGGTAATTGACATCGGTGGCGGATCCACCGAGCTCGTTATAGGTGAAGACTTTGAACCCAAGCTGGTTGAAAGCCGCCGCATGGGCTGTGTGAGCTTTGCCAATATGTACTTCCCTGGCGGCGCCATCAGTAAAGAGAACTTTAACCGCGCCCGGCTGGCAGCAGTGCAAAAACTGGAAACCCTGGCGTGGCAGTATCGTCTGATGGGCTGGCAGTTTGCGCTGGGTGCTTCTGGCACGATTAAAGCAGCCTGCGAAGTACTGCTGGCGATGGGGGAGAAAGAAAAGCTGATCACCCCGGAGCGCCTTGAGTTGCTGTACAACGAGGTTATCAAGCACAAGTCGTTTGATGCACTCAGCCTGCCAGGCCTCTCTGACGAGCGTAAAGGCGTCTTTGTGCCTGGCCTTGCCATTCTCTGTGGCGTGTTTGATGCCCTGGCGATCCGCGAACTGCGCCTGTCAGACGGCGCACTGCGTGAAGGTGTGTTGTATGAAATGGAAGGCCGCTTCCGTCATCAGGATATTCGCAGCCGCACAGCCCAGAGCCTGGCGAACCATTATGCTATCGACAGCGATCAGGCGCGCAGAGTTCTGGAAACGACAGAGTTACTCTACGAGCAGTGGCGCGCACAGAATACCCGGCAGGCGAACCCGCAGCTTGCCGCTCTGTTGAAGTGGGCGGCGATGCTGCATGAGGTTGGGCTGACGATCAACCACAGCGGTATGCAGCGGCATTCCGCTTATATCCTGCAAAATACCAATCTCCCGGGGTTTAATCAGGATCAACAAACGCTGTTGGCAACGCTGGTACGCTACCACCGTAAAGGCGTGAAAGTGGAAGATATGCCGCGCCTTACGCTGTTTAAACGTAAGCAGTTCCTGCCGCTGGTTTTCCTGTTGCGTTTAGGGACATTGCTCAATAATCAGCGCCAGGCGACGACTAAACCGAGCGATCTTCAACTGCAAACCGATGATGGCAACTGGACCCTGACGTTCCCAGCCGGCTACTTCAGCCAGAACAACCTGGTTCAGCTGGATTTAGAACGTGAGCAGACGTACTGGAAAGATGTCACGGGCTGGCAACTGACCATTCAGGAAGAAAGCTAAGCGTTATCGGTAAACGGCCACTCATGCGCTTATCATCGCGCAGAGTGGCCTTATTTTTGGTCAGCCACCGGCATGACCCACTGGAAAATGATGAACTGATAATCATGACTCAACACCTGGAAAGAGATTTCAGCAAGCAATACGGGCTGACCGCGCCCCATTCTGAAGTGGTGGAAGCCTCACGTTATTTTGACGGCGGTAAAGCGCTGGATGTCGGCTGCGGCAGTGGACGAAATACGCTGTATCTGAACAGCAAAGGCTTTGATGTGACGGCATGGGACAAAAACCCGGCCAGCCTGGCACGGCTTGACCAGATTATCTCCGCAGAAAACCTGAGCGGTATTCATACCGCCGAGCAGGACCTCAACCAGCTGCGCTTTAACGGGGCTTATGACCTGGTGCTGTCCACGGTAGTGATGATGTTCCTGCAGCCCGAAACCATCCCACAGCTGATTGCGGATATGCAAGCCAGCACAGTGCGGGACGGTTATAACCTGATCGTCGCCGCCATGGACACCACCGACTATCCTTGCAACCAGGGCTTTCCGTTCGCCTTTAAATCAGGTGAACTGAGCCACTATTACCGTAACTGGCATATTGTTAAATACAATGAAGATGTCGGCCAACTGCACCGAATCGATGAAAATGGCCAACGTATTTCCCTGCGTTTTGCCACGTTGCTGGCACAGAAGTCGATGGTTAAAGTCTGACAGCCAGACTGGCCGCTGTCTGTGCAGAGGCCAGATCATATAATGGTATCGGCGGACCCACGATAGCCCCCTGCAAGTAATCCACGCCCAACTTACGCAGTGCTTCGGCAGTGTCATCGTTATCAACGCACTCAGCCACCACCTGCATCCGTTTCAGCCGTGCGACGGCGCAAATCGATTGTATAATCTGATAATCCAGGCTGTTATCCAGCATATTGTTCACAAAGCTGCCATCGATTTTCAGTATATCGGCCTGTATCAGTTTCAGGCGCGAATAGCTGGAATAACCTTTACCAAAATCGTCAATCGCCACCCGGCAGCCAAGCTGGCGCAGTTGAGCAATGGAACGATTTCCCCAGCTGTGATCGCTGAGAATCGGTGACTCTTCCACTTCAACAATCAACTGCCACGGCTCGATGTCATGCACTTTAAGACGTGATGCAATGTCTTCCACAAACTGTGGACGACACAACGTTGCCGCAAAAAAATTGACCGCAAGACGGATCCCCGGCAATTGTTCCCGATGGCGATGGATAAATGCCAGGGCCTGGTCAAGCATCATACTGTCCACTTCCCAGGTCAGACCGAACTCACGCACCACCGGCAGAAAATGCCAGGGTTTAATATGTTCACCCTGTGCATTTACCATAAACAGCAGGATTTCATAGTAATCGTCGCCGCGAATACCCTTTATCCTTTGCGCCATCAGATGAAAACCCCCGCTCTGTAACGCCTGCTGGATAGTGTGCAGCATCACCAGTTTTTCCGCGATGTGCCTTTGTACCGGCACATTTTGTGCCTGCTGCATATTTTCTGCGTGGCCGCTGCGCAATGACATTTGTGCCATGGCACTCATCTCACCCAAAAGCTCATACAGATGAAGTACTGGCGGAATAACCGAGCAATAGCTGATCCCGACATCAGGATGAATAGGCAGGCCATCCCAGCTCAAATGGTAATCCTTCAGGCGGGCTTCAATCCCTTCGATCCGTGACTGATGCCCTGCATGCTCAAGACGTAAAACCAGATCGAAACCGGGAAGTTGATAAACATCTTCTCCGGGAAGCAGACAGGGCTGGAGATGTACGGCAAGGCTGCGCTTATACTGGATACGCAGTTGCAGGCCATAGGTCCGGCTCAGTCGATCCAGATCGGGAATACACAAAAAACAGAGCACAGAGCTGGAGCTGACCGCCAGATCCTTACTGAGCGCACGCAAGTTCGGCAAACCGATGACCGGATCGGTGAGCGCCATTTCTCGGGCTTTAGCCAGCAGTCGACGCTGCCGGGTACTGATGGCGGACATCAGTAAAATCGTCAAGGTGAAAACCAGGAGATTAGCAGAAACAACCGCAAGGTCATGGGGTTTCACTGACGTATTCATAAATCGATCGTGATACTGGTAAAGCACCACCAGCAATATTCCCCAACTGAGGGAGGTAAAAAGATAACCAAAACGCAGGGCAGCCCAGAGCATCAGCGGCAATAAAAAAGGCACCCCGTACTCGGTGGTCAGCAAATTTTCCGGGCTGGATCGGAGCTGTGTCAGCATCATGAGTGACGTCATCAGCATCACCAGCCATATCAACCACTCATGGCGCGTTACCGAAGGGGAACATTGTCGTTTACAGCGGTCGATAAAAATGAATAAAAACCGGGGTGTACGCAAAATGCGAATCAAAAAATAGAACAGCTGCACCAGGGCAAGCGAGGCCAGCAGTGTCGATTGATAGTTGAGCAGGGTATGCACTGAAAAAGGGTCAGGGGCAAAAACAGAGTTACTTTTCGGTAAAATACCCAACGGCATCATCAGCTGATTCAGCAAAATAAATACCGTCGGCATAGCAAATGCCAGCCAGAAAAGACGCACCGTGGCCAGATGCAGTTCACCAAAACTGACACCCCAGCGCACTTTCTCTTGATTGCGATATCCCCACCAGCAGAACGTCAAAGTGACAAGGAAAATAGAGATGATCAACACTGCTTGCAAGTGGGTATAACGGAAAAAATAGTGGAAACATAACGCGATAAAAATGCCTGGCAGTGCCGCCCAGTCAAAAACCATTAACATTGCAATCATCATCGCCAGAGGCAGATAGATAAGATAGACATAGCCGCCAGGGATCCAGAGCCTGACGGATAGCGAGGACGACAATGGCATAAGCAACAAGGCCAGTATCAGAGGTAATCCCCACCAACGGTTGATGAAGCGCTTCAGAAGAGCCGCTTTTTTCATTGAGTCAGGATATTTTTTAAGTGGTGTTGTTACGTTTTTATTCAAAAATGCCAGCCATGGCGATACTTATGAACGAAAGTATCTTATGAAATGTTGCGATATTGTAGGAGTAACATCTCATGTTAAATTGATTCAAATCAATTTAATGGCAATTAATGCGCACGTAAAAGCACTGTATTTATCCGTATGTTAACTAAATGAATCTATTTACCGTATCCACGTTGTCATCGCGATCGCCTTCTCCCATTGACCTCAGTAGCCCGCTGTGCGTAAATTACTCATCGCCCTTTTGGGTTAATAACAGGAAATTTTGCGTGAATAGCGCTATGTCATTCAGAAAACGTCAGAAAACCGGACGCATGACCCGGGTCATTTTGCTGGTCAGCTTTATCATTTTATTAGGACGACTGATCTATGTCGTTCCCGGTGCTATCGAACATCACCAGCAGAAAAAGAACGCTCCTGCGATCCCCACAACCGTCGTAAACGATAAGTAGCCACAACCCGGTGGCGATGATAAGCAGACGCTTTTCGGAGCTTTTGCAGATTAGTTATGTCTGAAATCCGCTAGACTATAACCTCATTTCGTCTTCTTCGTTAGCCAGACAAAAGGATGTTGTATGTCTGTAGCACCTTCTCATGTTCAGCAGCTGGCCGAAATTCGTAGCCGTATCCTTAATCTCCTGCTGAATGATAGCGATCTTGTTGACACGTTACATGAACGCCCACTGCGTGAATCTCCCGCCGAAGCCGAAGCGCATCGTGAGCAGGTTGATGAGATTAAACGCACCCTTCCCCTGCTGCATGCTGCCGACATTGCTGACCTGCTGGAAGCGCTGCCGGAAGATGAACGCCTGGCACTGTGGCGACTGATTGGCAATGACCGCCGTGGTCAGGTGCTGGTAGAGGCGTCAGAAAACGTCTGGGAAAGCCTGATTGAGGAGATGAGTGACCGCGACCTGCTGCGCGCTATCGCACCGCTGGACATTGATGAACAGGCCTACCTTGCTAAATATCTGTCGCGCGACTTAACTGGCCGGCTGCTGACCTCCCTTGATCCGGAATTGCGTTCACGCGTACTGGACGTGATGCATTTCGACCGCGACCGCGTTGGTCGCATTATGGACTTCAAGCTGGTCACCGTGCGGGCCGATGTCACTCTGGCTACCGTGCAACGTTTCCTGCGCCGGAAAAAGTCCATTCCCGATGGCACCGATAAACTGTTTATCACCGATAAGAATAATCGCCTGCTTGGCGAACTGCCGTTGACGGAAATTCTGCTGAATACGCCGGACAAAAGGGTGCATGAGGTGATGAACGATCGCCCGACCACTTTTTTGATCGATGATAAAGCCGAAGATGCGGCCGGTTCCTTCGAACGTTATAACCTGATTTCTGCTGCCGTTATTGATGCCAAAGGCAAGCTGATGGGGCGCGTGACCATTGAGGATGTGATCGACCTGGTCAACGATGAGAACGACAGTAACATTCGTAAAATGGGGGGGGTGAACCCGGAGGAAGATGTCTTCGCGCCGGTAAGAAAATCAGTCCGCACTCGCTGGGCCTGGCTGGCGATCAATCTGTGCACAGCGTTTATCGCGTCACGCGTTATTGGCCTGTTTGAGCACACAATTTCACAACTGGTGGCACTGGCCGCACTCATGCCGATTGTCGCCGGGATTGGTGGCAACACCGGTAATCAGACCATCACCATGATTGTGCGCGCACTGGCGCTTCACCAGGTGGAACCGGGGAACTTTACGTTTCTTATTGGCCGTGAGCTTGGCGTGGCGCTGATTAACGGCCTGTTCTGGGGCGGCATTATGGGAGGGGTAACCTGGGCGATGTACGGCAACCCGGCGCTGGGTGGTGTGATGATGCTGGCGATGTTGCTTAACCTGCTGCTGGCCGCTCTGATGGGCGTCCTGATCCCGCTACTGATGATCAAAATGAAACGCGATCCGGCGGTCGGTTCCAGCGTGCTGATCACCGCGCTGACAGATACCGGCGGCTTCTTTATCTTCCTCGGTCTGGCGACGCTGTTCCTGTTGCACTGATGAATAAGATATTACGTATTTTGTTATAAAATGATAATTAATGGTTAATTATGTGATTCATTGCGCAGAAAATTTCCCCCCCACCGCCTAATCTAACAAAAAATAACAAACATTCTCGTCAATTCACCTTTCCGGGTCACAGGCTAGCCCTGTGCACCGGGAACAGGATGACTATTGCCTGAATAAAGCACATCTCCTACTCTATCCGACAAAGGAAACCCAATGAATTCATCGATATCGGCTCTCCCGCCACCCTCTGCGGTCAGCGATTTGGAAGAGAATGCCTGGAAACGCGCCGTCTGGCGTATCCTGCCGATTTTGACTGTCAGTTATATTTTCGCCTATCTCGACAGAATCAACGTCGGCATTGCCAAACTTCAAATGTCCAGCGATCTCGCCTTTTCCGAAACGGTTTACGGTCTCGGTGCTGGGATCTTCTTTATCGGCTTCTTCTTTTTTCAGGTGCCAAGCAATATGGCGCTGCACCGCTTTGGTGCCCGCCGTCTGCTGGCCGCACTGCTCGCCTCCTGGGCAGTGATTGCACCGCTTACCGCGCTGGTGTCGACACCTTTTCAGTTTTACGCCGTGCGTTTCCTGCTTGGCCTGACGGAATCCGGTTTTTACCCCGGGGTCATCCTTTATCTTTCGCTGTGGTTCCCCTCCTATCGGCGTGGGAAAATGTTTGCCCTGTTTGCAGCAGCGGTTCCCTTGTCAGGACTGATTGGCGGGCCACTATCCGGCTGGATTATGGACTATTTCCATAATGCCCACGGGATGGCAGGCTGGAAGTGGCTGTTTATCATTCAGGGAACCCCTTCTCTGCTGATCGGCATACTGGTGTTCTTTTTACTCCCCGACCGCATTGAAAATGCAAACTGGCTGAGTGCGGAAGAAAAGACCCTGCTGAATATCCGCCTGAAAGAAGATGCAGTGCAAGATTCCCCTGGTGCGCAGGCGACACTGGGTAGCGTATTGCGTAACGGCAAGCTGTGGTTGCTGACGTTTATCTACTTCTGCCTGATTGCCGGTTTTTATACCGTCAGCTTTTGGCTGCCGACGCTGGTACGCAATGCCGGGGTCGAGGATGTCTTCACCGTGGGCCTGCTGACGACCATCCCTTATGCCGCGGCGATTGTCACCATGATCGTGGCTTCGCGCAGCGCAGACCGCCACCGCGAACGCCGCTGGCACCTCGCCGTCATTGCCGTTATCAGCGGCGTGGGCATGGTGATTTCCGCTCTCTACAGCGACAACCTGTGGATCGCCATGTTCGGCCTGACACTGGGGGCGGCAGGTGGACTGAGTACTCTGCCACTGTTCTGGAGCCTGCCGACAGCCTTCCTGGGAGGCACGATGGCAGCCGTAGGTATCGCACTGATTAACTCCTTCGGTAACCTTGCCGGCTTTGTTGCGCCTTATCTGATGGGAATACTGACCGACCTCACGCACTCCACCCTGACCGGCATGATGATCATCTCCTGCACCCTGTTCGTGGGCGCTGCGGCTATCTTTTTGATCCCTGGTCGCATCGTCAACCGCTAACCTCAATGAGGCATATTATGAATATCGTTGTTACCGGCGCTGCCGGATTCCTGGGAAAAAAACTGGTTCAGGCACTGCTGGCAAAAGGTTCACTGCACGATGCAAACGGACAGCCACAGCCGATTAAACAGATTACGGCCATTGATATTGCGCCCCTCAGTGGCATTGATGACCGACGCCTGATCGTCCGCTGTGGGGATATCAGCAACCGTACCGAGCTGGAAACGCTGATTGATGCGCAAACAGACAGTGTTTTTCATCTGGCGGCGATCGTTTCAGGTCAGGCCGAACAGGATTTCGATCTGGGGATGAAAATCAACGTTGACGCTGCCCGTCAGGTTATGGAGCGACTGCGTGCATTGCCACAGTGCGTACGCCTGGTCACCACCAGTTCGGTGGCGGTGTTCGGCGGCAAGCTCCCCGAGAAAGTCCCTGACGACCAGGTCTGGATGCCGCAAAGTTCCTATGGCACTCAGAAAGCCATGAACGACCTGTTGCTGTCCGACTACAGCCGTAAGGGCTTCCTCGATGGGCGCAGCCTGCGTATGCCCACTATCGTTGTACGCCCGGGTAAGCCGAATGCAGCCGCCTCCAGCTTTGCCAGCGGTATTATTCGCGAACCCATCAACGGAGAGCGTGCGAACTGCCCGGTCAGCCTGGCCACGCGTCTGTGGTTAATGTCTCCAGCCCGGGCTGTACAGGCGCTGCTCCTTGGGCACGAACTGAACGGTGAAGATTTGGATCAGGGCCGCGTCATTAATCTGTGCGGCCTGTCGGTGACGGTAGAAGAGATGCTGGCTTCACTCAGGCGTATCAGCGGTGATGGAGTCTTATCACGAATCAGCCATCAGCCCGACCCGGCTATCGTTAAGATCGTTAACTCCTGGCCCGGTGATTTCCATGCCCACTATGCCAACCGCCTGGGTTTCCAGGCCAATGCCTCATTTGATGAAATGGTCAGAGAATATCTGGCTGAGAGCGATGCCGCTGAATCTCTTTGCTGAGATTGAGGTTTAGCGCAGCGGCAGCCGCTTCCTGAACATTCTCAGGAACGCGGTAACCGCCGCGTTTTTCCAGCCATGTCAGCACCTCGGCAAGGTGCCAGATCGTCGCAGTGCCTTCATGGATCGGTGCCGGAAAGGTATGATAATGCGCCAGCATCAGCTTGCGCATATTTTGCCGGGTAACACCTATCAGATCAGCGACATCCGTCAGGCCTACGTAATCCGGTGAAACTTCAAACAGTCGGGCATCCGGCAGTACGCTCCGGACCTGCTCCAGTGCGCTCTCCATCGCCTGCTGCGCTGACGATGCTTCACGGATAAACTCCAGCGCGATACGCCCTGGGATGCCCAGGCCAATCAGGGCATCATCACAACCCGCCTCAGCCAGCCGTTCAACGAGTGCATCGCCGTCTTCTTCTGTCTGGCCAACTAACTGATATTTTAGTGTAAAGGTGTATTCCATGGCGTCTTATTCCTTCCATTGCGTTCAAATCGTTGGCTCATCGTGCAGTGATCCACAACGCGCTTAAGCTGCCTGGCGTGATTCACTGCATTTTTTGGCGTACTCCATACACAACTGATGCAGAACTCTCCGCAACGGCACTGTGCGCTATTCCAGGGACAATATATTTTCCCCCAGGCATGACTGCCACCACAGACCACCCGCCAGCCTTGCTGCTCGGCATGTTTGAGGACTATTTCGATTTCCTTGATAGCATGAGTACGACGCGCCATATTTCCCCTCCAGTATCTATCGCCATATACCGGTTGTCAACTGACAACCTTAATGGAATGATGAGATAATGTCTCCGATAAAGGGAAAGTACCAGTGGTGTGGTAACTGACTGCGAAGCATGTCGGGAACTATTGCTTCGGGTTGCAGGCAGGGAAAAATATTTGCGTATCTGTTCGCAAATCGCGCCGTCTGCGAACAGGAAAATAACCGGCTCAGATCCCCGAATTTTCTTTTTGCAAATTATCGTCACCCAGCCCGCCGATAAAAGGCAGGCGGAGCTGTAGCGGTGAGAAACCCAGTCCGAGGTTCAGCCCCAGTACGTTGATTTCAAACCCTTCTTCTGCGCCCAGTGTGACCGCTGCCACACCCAACACCGATACCTGTAATCCACGCCCGGAAGGCGGCAACCCGATCGGATTCAGCAGCGAACGATAATCTTTGCCAATCGCATTCGCGGGGAGATTCAGTTTCAATGCCGGGACTTCACGGCCAATATGGGCGAGAAAAGTGTTGCTGTTGGGCCCCGGCCAGGCGTGATAGGTTTGCGGCCAGGGATAAGAACCAATCGCCGCCACGATCCCAGGGATCATCGCTTCAGCTTCTGCTCCGCGATGATCCACCAGCAAGCGAGGACGCGAGCCATACCAGTACGCATCCGGAAGATTGCGGTTACGCCGCACTTTATCGTCGCTTCCCCAACTGATGACTTCATACCGGCTGTAGCGGGTTTCCCCTGCACGTTTAAAAATAATCCACGGATGCACTGCCACTGCCCCTTTCCAGCCGTAGGTGGGGGCCGCATAGACCTGCACAATCGCCATGTTGGCAAAACGCTGAGGATCGGGTGCCTGCCCGGAAGAATCACTCCGCGCCGTCGCCCAGCCCTGTGCACCCGCATCATTATGGCGCGTGGCCTGTGCCAGGCTTGCTCCCAGCGACAACAGCGTAATACAGAGCAAAATCAGGCTCAGGGCTTTCAGTGAGAACATAGCGGGGATTCCTGACAGGAGTGGATTTATCAGCATACCTGATTGCCCGGGGTTGCACAGCGCCGGGGCGTATCATCCCGTCGGGGTTTACACACATTTTCACTGCGCTAAGATAATTGGCATTCACAGGGAGGACAGAATGAATATCACCGTATCTGACTGTGTGGCGTTTGCGGCATTGGTTGTCTCGATGGTCAGTATGCGTTATGCAAAGCAACAGAATCAGCATTCCCGGATAGCCGCGCATAATGATTACCGTTCCTATCTCTCTGAACAGCACGCCCCCTATCGTAAAGCGTTAAAACAGATCCGCGATCGCCACAAAGACGACATTTCGCAGCTCAGCAGGCTGGCAGGGGAAACGCTGACCAACGTCGTGCATCAGTTCGATCGCTTTGATCTCAAGAACCACACGCCGCGTTATTTACGCCATCTGCTGCATGAAAGTTCCGAAATGGTTTTTTGGGCATTTCGCGGGCAGTTAGCCTGGCAAACCGCAGAAAATTTGACATGGAGACTGGCAGCGTTTATTCACATTGAAGACCATCTGAACGCCCTGGACAGCCACTCAGGTGATGCCGATTTCAGAGCAGTTTCACAACAAAAATATCTGGCCGATCCCAACCGTCTTCTTGAAAGCGATCTGAAGAACGATATCTATTTTTGCCATCTGGTATCCGAACTGAAATCACGCATCAACCCGGAACAAAATGCAGAGCTGTTATTAACCATGCAGCGCGAAATCGCCCCTTTCCGCGCTGAGCTGGAAAGGCTGCAACCTCAGTTTCAGGCAAGTGCAACGGTGCTGGATGACCTGATCGTCGAGGGCGTTACCGAGCACTTTTCACTGAAGGAGTCCGCGGAACTCTATCAGGCAATGAAAAAGAACAGGGCGATACTGAAAACGTTAGGCCGACTTTATTTCCAGCCGATCAGTGAAAATTATGCCAGTAAATACTCAAATGCCGTTTCCCTGAGTATTCATACCTGCGCCATACTGCAGATGATCCAGGGCGTTTCAATGTGGGGCGTTGAGTTTAACAAGGGTAAAAATAACGGAGCAGCTGATTGATGCGCTATGAATTCGTTGAAGTCCTTAACGACCTGATTGATTACTTTTTGATTGGCGACCTTCGTCTGCTGAAAAAATTCAAGGACGACAACCTACTCAGTGACGATCTGGCCTCGGAATTTGCCAGCAATGACAGCGGTGACAGGGCTGTGCAGAACGGCATCGTCATCCCTTTAGCGGGCATTGAAAATTACCCGTACACGATTATTTTCAACCTTTCGAATGAGATGCCGGAGCTGCTTAAGCCGGAGAGCCGTTTACAGCATCGGCGCGGCGGCTACTTCCTGCGGATTGAAAACCAGCAGCTCCTGCTCTTCACATGGCGGATTTTGCAAAACTTCACCGATGCCGATATCCACTCACTGCAGGAACGCTATCGCCAGCCGGGACGGCCACAGATCGCGCTTGAGAATGGCCTGTATGATGTTGAGATCTTCGGCGGTGAAGTGCTCAGAGGCGAGGACTACGAACCCGCTTTTGAATTCGTTTTAAAGAAAACCGAACGCGCCGATATTACGACTGAGGTCGATATCAACTATCGTTTCACCATCGACAGCAGCACTTATTAATCATCCTGAGGCAACATCAGCTATGAATTCAGACACCCACTCGCCAGCCCCGGCCAGCGACCTTCCCCCTCTGGCCTGGCCAGAATTTGCCGATGATAACGCCCGGCTGGACTGGTGGCGTGTCTGCGCACTGGCCTGGCTCGACCAGTGGGATAATCCGTCGCCGCTGACGCCTGTCAAACCAGAAGATGTGGTCGCACTTGAACAGCGCCTGGGCTGCACCCTCCCTCCGTTACTGCGCACGTATCATGAGCAGATTGGCACGCTGGACCTGGCCGAAACGCTGTGTAGCGTGACACCTGCCAAATACGCCAGCATTGAACCGCTGCATAACGCCTACCCCGGCATTAGTGACATCCTGGAAGATGCCCCCGATGCCGATGCGCTTTGGGCGCTGGTCAGGCAACTGGTCGTCTTCGGTGACTATCTGGGCAACGGCAATATGTGGTGCTTTCATGTTGAGACCGGCGAGGTGTGGTATTTCGATCACGACAGCTCGCCGATGCTGACACAAATCTTCAGCGATGTGGGCCAGTACCTCGACGTGCTGATGTTTATGTGCCTGCTGACGGTTCACGGCGAGGAGGACAATGAGGACCTGCTGCGTGAGCATCTGGGCGATGCTGTGGTGGAAAAGTGGATGTATTGAAGTGACGGAAAACGCTGCCGGAATCCAATAAAAAAGCCCGCGAATGCGGGCTTCGTTCATTCAGTTATCTGTTAGTGATAACGAGAGGGGAGAAAAATCATTCCCACTCAATTATAAACAAACAAAAAACACCCTTAAAAATCAGTGTATTAATAGATAAAAAGAACGCTAAACCATGAAAAATACCATGTTCAAATCAGCGAGCTAGAGTGCGCCCTGTATCGGCGTCATCCGACCTAGCGTCATCTGCCGAGGCCGTGGCCATCTGCCGCAACAAGATGGCCAGCTCGGCTGGATCACCATTGCGGCGTACTTAGGCAAGCAGCTGTTTAGCGTAGCTCGGGTTCGCTCTGAAGCACTCCACCATAGCCGAACAGTGTGATCTGTTCTTCATGCTTTCCACTTATGACTCTGAGAGACGATGTAGCAATCATCAACGTTTCACACAGGATTAGCAAATGTTAGGATGACACGAGTTATGAACATTGATTGCTGGCCACTGTCATGCAAATGCATCCAAATGCCAACTTACACTCATGCGGTACGACCGAATACATGAAACAAGGAACCAAAACTCTGTGAAAAAACTCCTCATTACTGACGTAGACAACACTTTATTCGACTGGCAAAAACTTTGGTATGAATGTTTTTCGGCCATGAGTAAGACAGCCATTGAGATATCCGGCATTGAAGAGGACGAGTTTTACTCAGAGTGCAGCAAACTCCATCAAAAATATGGGACAAGTGAATATGCTTTTGTTTTAACTGAACTTCCATCATTTAAACGGATGTATGGCGAAAGAGTACTTGAAGCCATGCAACCTGCTATAGATAGCTTTAGGAAAGCGCGGAGCGAGAATCTGCACTTATATCCGGGCGTCGAGGGAGCCTTGGATCGTTTGCGAGACGCAGGAGTGACCATCGCCGCTTTTACCGAATCCAAAGCATTTTATACTAACTATAGATTTAGGAAACTCGGGCTGGATCAAAAGGTTGACTATCTATACTCCCCTGTTGATCACGATTTGCCACGCGAGGCGAGCTCTATACGCAAGTACTCTCCAGAAAACTATCTGTTAAAAAGTACCGAACATCGGTTTACCCCAGACGGAGAATACAAGCCAAACCCTCATATACTACTAAGCATCATCGAAGAGTTGGGATTCAACACGGAAGATACCGTGTATATCGGCGACAATCTCCTAAAAGATGTTTTTATGGCCCAGCAGGCTAATGTTACCGATGTTTATGCCGCATATGGTGCTGCCCAACATAGAGCAGAAGAATACGATCTGCTAAAAAAAGTTACTCATTGGACTCCGGAAATGGTGGAGCGCGAGCAAGCGGCACTCAAACCCGGGGCAATAAACCCGACTCATACGCTGAGCACAACTTTTTCTGAAATTTTGGAGATAATGGGGATTTAAATGGACGAAAAAGGGGCGCACATTGAAGTTTGGAAAAAAATTGTCGACGTTCAACAACACTTCAATGATTTGGAATTACGCATCAGGAATTTCGCACTTATTGTAACCGGTGCATTCCTCGGCCTTGGGGGCTATGCCATCAAAGATGGCGGATTCACTAACCTCTGGGGCAACCAGATCTCTAGTGCAGCGTTGATCATAGGGGCTTCTCTGCTGCCTTTATGCGCATTTTATCTGATGGATCGACTTTGGTATCATCGCCTGCTTGATGGTGCCGTGAAAGCGGGCATCGACGCAGAAGGCGAGCTTACAAAGCTCGGCATCAACGTGGGATTAGGGACGCACATTAAGAATGCAAGTCCTTTCAAGCTTTGGATATTTGGCAACGAAGTTCACTCTCGTCATAAGATGGACGGCTTTTATGGACTTCTCGCCATAGCAATTATTGTTTTGGCTGTAACTTTGGCGTGCGCCATTAAGCCTCCAAAAACCATTCCTGAGGGCTCAGGAAACGAAAGCTTTTCCGGCGGTGTGGTAGCTCAATCGCAGGAAATAGATGATAAGGCTGCTAAAGCGATCTGCGAGGCTCATCTGAAAGAACTTCTTGGAATGGCAGGGATCACTCCCGGCTCCTTAGTCGTTGATTCTAAAACTGGTACACAAGCGGTTCTCGTATCTGGGAGATGGAGGCTGGTGCCAAAGTGCTAAAACGCTGGAAGTGAAACTTCCTCCGAAAAAGATTAGGCATTGGCGAAATTCTTTCTGTTATAAATTGGATTTCACAATCCAATTTATAACAGATCAGCTGTCCGACCTCGCGAGAGTCGGTGGGCGGCAATCTCATTTGTATCCTTCTGAGCCGTGATTTCTGCCTGAAAGGATTTCTCCATTTCTTTATGCTCCGCCGTCTCGCGGCGCATCTGCTCCATCGCCGGATCGGAGAAAGTGACTTTGAGGCCGTTCATACCGGCGAGCTAGGCGACTTCAACCCTAAACTCGTCTGTGCCTTCCACGATGAGAGCTTGGCCCTCGAACCGTGGACGCCAGTTCGAGCGCAAGCAGCGCCACGCCGGTCGTGGCTTTCTGCGCCTGAACGTGAGTCTTCCGGTCAATCACCATACCGCCGTCTATGGTGCTGTACGCCATCGTCCCGTCTTTCCAGGCCTTAGGCTTGAGCTTGTCGAGAACAACAGCCCTGGCCTTGTCGGCCCGGTCTGCGGTCAGTAGCTCCCCATTCCAGCGGCGTGTCCGTTCCTCGCGGTCACGCAGGACGGCCAGCGCCTCGGCGTTGCCGCGCTCGGCCTGCTGCGTCTGCCCGTCGGCCCAAGTGGGCATCGTCGTCTGTTTGAAGAGTGCCTGACGGCGAGCGTCTGCGCTCTGCCGGTGCTTCTGGCGTGAGTCGTCGGCCTGCTGTTTGATAGTGCCGTACATCAGGCGTTTGGTCGATCGCTTGCCCGCGACCTTCAAAAGCATTCGCTCTGTCTGGCTCCACTGCCTCACCTGTGCATTGAAAGCCGCACTCTCGCGCTGGTACTGGTTGAACAGCCCCGCTGTCGTCGGGTTATCCGGCCGCCGGGGTCGGGGCCCGTACCGCTTGCGGTTCGCCATCGCCTCGGCCTGCCGTTCGGAAGGCTGGAACAGGCCAAGACGGTCGGTTAGGGCCTTCATGGAAAGGTCGCGGCCGACGTTGCTGGCCTTCGCCCAAATGCCTAAATCTGGCTCGCCTATGACAAGGCCAGCGACGTGCTGGCGAACCTCTAGGCCGTGCTCGACCGCTGCGTCGTGCAGCTCCTGCAAGCTCGTCGCCTGCCGCATCGCCGGGCCGGGGCCAGCTCGCGGGCCGCGTACCCGGTCAGCGTCTCAATGCCGGAAGCGCCTCGGCCGCCGGAGTCGATTTGGGGCAAAGCGACACTTCAATGCAAAGCCTCTTGGATATGATTCTGGAGAAATCCAGCGAGTGGGGACCGAAGTTACAAGGGTATGCCCGAAATTTGTTGTTCCTGCTCGCTGGGATTCAGTTCGTTTGGACGTTCGGCAACTTGCTTTGGCAAAGTGCGGAAGTAGGAGAAATGTTCCGCGAGCTGATCAAGTTCGTCATGACAATAGGCTTTTTCCTCGCCTTGCTGACGTAATACATGAGCATTCAGAGCCTGTTTTCAACACAGCATGGACAAATATCAAAGCTTTACGTACAGAGCCTAGCAAGAACTAGCCTCTAAATTGATCCGGGAAGCGCACGTATTCCGCTGCGCGACCACTTATTCCATGGAAGTAGTCAGCAGCGGAGAAATCGACCACCTGAAGCACTCGCAGCAGTGACACAAGCTCGAACGCAAGCTCAATAAGGGGGGGATTGTAGGTCTCTGCAGCTGGATCCGAAATTGAAAATGCTGCAGCCTTCCGGGGGTCGACTACAACGTGTTCATCAGCACTAACATACCGGAATGACGAACCTCTCACATCACAGTACATGTTTGGCCACAAGCTTTTGTCTGGCGTACCTTCAAAGAAGGCCTGAAATTCTGCACGCAGCGACGATGTGGAGAGAGACTTTTCGGTAAGGATTGCACCGAACACTTGGTGATAAAAATCGGCCCTACTCACCACTTTTCGAGTTGGCAAAAGATAGTTTTTACCTCGATTACTACGATCGAGCAACTTCACCGACTTAATGTTCTCAAAAGCCTGTTGAAGAGCAGCCGCACTCGCGATAGAGGCTTTGTTCTCTATGACAGCAACAACTGACTCAACCATGAAATGCTTAACACCTCCGATCTCGAAAACGGAGTGATAATCATCCCTGTAAATCACAATATCAATCTGCCTACTTACGCCACCAACTGCATCAATAACAAAACCTGTATCGACCTTATATTTCCCCGGCAAAATCTTTGCCAGAAAACGTCTCAAAATACTCTCTCGTGCCCTGCCATTCTCTCCAGAGTGCTCGATCTCTCGCGCAAGATCCAACTCGTCAAGAACGGCCTTATTTAGCTTTGAAACGATATTTTTCGTTATCATGCCCTCTCCTCAGTAAGGCCTTCGATTAAACATTCGCCAATAAAACAATCATTGACCCATATCAAACCTAAAGTTAAATCCACCAAATAAATTCATTGAAGCATGCTGCAGCTCTTGTCAGAAACGCAACAAACCTGCCGAGCTATGCTCCGATGCACATGCCACAAGGCAATGGTATGGCATGCCATGGCAGTCCGCACGTGGCATGGATTGGACGGCGCTTACAAGTCTAACTCAGCTAACGCGCAGCACAGTACTACCTTGACCGACGCACCAGATTCTCGATATAGACACTGAGGGTCAGGGTAAGTCAGCGGATCATATCTGGTTTGGAAGCAAGATCCGTTACAGGGGGGCATAAAGAAGTAGTCTTCTACCACCTTCTGATCAATCTGCACCTCTCACTTTCAGCTGTAACAACAGATAGTGATAAACAAACCTAAACTGATACGTAGCGAACGAATTTGTCCCCCTCTAATAATACGAACACCTCACTCAGCGAGGTTCTGGTTTAAAAATGCTAAGGGATGAGACCGCCACCTTAGCCTATCGATCCAAGAGAGGAGTGAAAAGGTCTCGGAGAGCAAAGTCGTCAAATGTCTCCCCCTCTCTCTTATTCGAAGACGGAAAGCTCGGAAAGGGGGCAGGACTACTCTGGTCTTCAATCTCACCGATACGGTCCTCGATGGCTGAAACGGCACTATTTAAAACAGCATCCGGCACACCGAAACGCAGCGCGAATTTTTTAAGGGTATCTATACGATCCGATAAGGAGGACTCGCTATCATCCTCGCTGATGCGACTGGTGTTCTCCTCGAACTCTTCGAGCACAGCCGTGTGCAAGGCATACGTGATGTTGATGGGAAGCCCTTGCGCTGCATCTACCACATCAACAAGCGTAGATAGGATGTCACTTGAACTCCAGCGTATCGTGTCCGTGATCGCCTTTTCAAGAAGCTCTTGTAATTCATCTTCGTAAATGAATGGCTGCCCACATCCCTTTTCGCTTAACCGACAAAACAAGTCGATCAGGGCTTCTCCATCTAACCATGCACCAAACCCTTGCTGTGGATTGCGGGCAATTGTCATGATGCTATCAGCAAACCTCCGTTCGCTTGTAAGTTGCCACCAATCCATCAGCATCCGCAGCCGCTTAGAATTTGCCGCGTCGTTGTATTCAAGCGAACGAGCATCGCCAGATCGCGGACACCAGTGTGGACGCGTTTCGAGCATCTCCAGCATGGCAACGCAGGCTCGGGCAATCTTTGTTTGATCGGCTTCACTGAGGCCGCGTGGATACACGAAGTCCCACAAGCTCGACAACCAGTCTATAGAAGCTGCCGTAGGGACAAGGAGAATAAGGAGCTCAGTGTCCAGCAGATAGGTTGAGAGATAGTCTTTTAATGAGGGGTTGAGAAAGGAGACCCTTGGTCCGCTGATATTGACGATATTGACGAAGCTACCTTCTAGGATACGAAGGGCTTCTTCGAAATCCTTAGGCCCATGCGCTAGGCCGTAGGTTCTGCTCATCGCTGTATGTAAGGGCTCAAAAGATGAGCGAAGGGTCACCAATGATACCCCATACTCCGCCAGAAAAAACATCGCTATCAAAAGGTGCCTGCACCGATGATCGATGTGTGTGCGGAAAGCGGTGTCCCAAATCTGGCTAGGATTATTCAACGCATCGATAAAATCTGCAGGGTAGTTGGCAGGTTCAATTTCACGGACACGAAATGCGTCTGTCATAGCCTCGATGACACGTGGGTTATAGTTCTTATGATCAACAATTTCCCCAAGCTTCTTGCTTTCCAATAGTGCCCGGATATACGACTGAGGCGTCTCTGAGACGAGAAGATGATTGTAAAGAATTCGTGCCTTGATCCGGCGTGTATAAACACCAACATCGAGTACATACTTCGTCACATCGAGGCGCTGATCGCCAAGATGTTCTGAAACCCTCCGGGCTTCCTCAAAGATGTAGGCCCGCGTTGTCAGAATAAAACGGGCATTCGGTGAGCGACGTACTCGGCTCATGAACCGCGCCAAATCAGAATCTTTGTGTGCCAAAGCTTGCCGGTCAAGAGCAACCTTTCCCAAGAAGTCGTCGAATAGGAATACCTGCTTTTTGCTGTCGACAATAGCAGCGAAGCCGTCCTCCAGACTACGGATGGGAACGAGCTCCCATTGCTCACTCAGGAAGGTGTAGCAAAGCATCTCGGCCAATGTTGTTTTGCCGACACCCGGAGGCCCGGAAATGATAAGAAGCCGATGCTTCTCTAACGTAGCAAGTGATTCGTCGAAGCTGAGGTTTGATGCGTAGACACGTACCTTCTGTTCTATGTCTTCTCGCGTGAACGCGGCAAAGGTATGGGCCGCCGCGCGGACGACTCGATCCAGAACACCTGCGTCTGAAAGCCACAGTTTAATGTGCGACTTAAGAATATCTGGGTACTTCCGGAGAAGACCGTTGAGATCCTCCGGACCAAAAATATCCGCTTCAGACCTCAGACTAGGGCCTATGAGCGGAGCGAGCTTACCCTTGCTAAGCGGGGTGAACTTACAGGAAGTCGCTAAAATGTAGCGAACCGGAGCGAGCTTATCGATTGAAAATCGCTCACGCTTCATAATGGCTGTCAACTTGCCGAACGGCGAACCTTCATAATGCTTCGCCTGTAGAATGACGTTACCATTAGCCTGCGCGTGACGGCCATCAATGCCGCCATCTGGCCCTGCACAGAATGCTTCGAAGCGAAGTCCTTCTTCTCGCCCTATGAGGTCTCGAACAAGGTCTTCAAAGTCGGCCGATGATAGATTTTTGAAGTCGTAACTCATGCTTTCGTATCGTCTACAGCGTTGGTGACTGTGTTCTCATTCGCAAGTGCCAGAGTCGCTAGCGTTTGTGGCCCCATCATCATCTCGTAATGTGCGAGGTGATTTGTAACTTCGAAAATCCTGCGAAAAACATCGAGATAACGGGTGACCATCGCATCATCGGCAGAAATGTACAGGTCATCGTTGAAACTGTGCGACCCGTCATTCACCCAAGTAAAGAGCGAACCACATATTTGCTGGTCGCGGCCCTCGAATCTCGCGCAGATGTCATCCTTATCGAGGTTTCCGAGAATCTTGAAGTAGTTCTCGAGGATGCGTCTTAGCGTGTTTTGGATCGCAATATTTGATCGGTTCGGCGACCTGACTTCAGCCCAAAGGAGCTCATAAGAAGTACTGATCGGGTTGTGATTGTAGCTGGTGATTACGGATACATCGTTCACCTTCCGCACAATCCAAAACGTCTCGTGTGCTCGGCATTCTGTGCCGCGCTTGGGATCGAAAGATACTTCCTTATGGAAGTAGATATTGTGCGTCAATAGAAAGACCTGCTTTATAAGCCCAGCCCCTCCGCAAGCCTCATCGAGCACGCGTTTGATCAGAGCACTGACGATAAAGAGCACATCACTGTCGAGGCTAGAAACAGGATCGTCGAACACGACGACTCGCTCCGCGTTTATACCGCTTGCGTTCATACTGCCTCTAATGAGATGGTAAAAGTAGAGGAAAGTGATGAAGGTGCGCTCTCCCTCGCTAAGGGTGGTAGCAGCTTCTCTCCCATCTCCTCTCACAATTTCATAGAGGTTTTGATGCTGGCCAGTGGTCGCGAGTCGGAATCCCGTGAAGCCGAACGATCTTAGAATGGCGTTAATCTCGGTAACGGTTGGCTGAACACTCGTTACTTCGCGTTCCAACGCGGCAAGTTCGTTACTGGCCGCTGCAAGTGCCGCTCGCTTTGAAGCAAGACCAGCCGTCAGGCCAGTTACGGCAAGATCGAGACCCCTTTTCGCGGTATCGTGGTCAGCGAATGCGAGCCTCGATTCCTCAAGTAAACATCTCCAGATTTGCGATACAAGAGTGGCCCGCTCGGTCGCCAGATTGTCAACCGTCGCATTGTGCTTACCTATCTCAGTATTCGCATTGGAGATAGCCTCTTTAAGGGAGGTGACGATTTCACCAACGGGCTCAAGCGTGATTCGCGAACTTGCCTCTTTCCGTTTGCGGTCGATTTGCCGAAGATTCAACTCTAACCGAGCCGAGAGTCGATCGATGTCGGCGCGAAACGCTACCACATCAAGATACTTGCTTCCCGCGCTGTGGATCAATTCGAGCCGAGCCAAAAGGGTTTTGGAGTAACTGTCATATGCGTCCCTTATGCGGTCGATTGCAGTGATATCAGCAAGATAGGTCTCGTCAAAGTAGTCATTCAATTTTGTTTTTAAAGAGTCGTTCATCTCCTGCTGGCAGAATGGACACTGCGATCCCGCTTCGTCTACATAACCAAGGCCTTGCCGTACCCAGTCGCTGTTGCCAAGGCGACGTATAAGTGCAGCGATGTCGATGTCTTCTTTCCCTACAATTTTTTTCGAGAGAACTGCTGAGCCTTCGAGGACCACAAGGTCGTTGGCGTCAAACACTACGATGGGTGTGAGCCGTTCAAGCCCTTCCTCAAAAATTGTCAGTGCACGTTGTTTGATCTCGTCAAGCGGAACAATCTCAGCAGAGTTCTGCACCCACTCCATTAGGATCTTGTCGCAAAAGTTGACCTTAGAATTTCGGAAGCCAGTGAATGCCTCTTGAAAATGAGGATCGTGGACTGTCTTGATTTCCCAGCATTTCTGTTCGATGCCAGCCCTTAAAGTCTGGAGTTCCCCGAGTTTGCCGGAGCTTACGTCCCCCAAAGTATTTTGGAGTTGAGCAATGTCGCTGGTCAGGGATTGCACTTGGGCGTTCGCCGCTTCGATCTTGGCAAGCGTTTCAGCCTCCTCCTGCCCTAATGTGAAAATGCCCGGAATCTGTTGAGCGAAATTCCGAAAGCAAAAGTCACTATTGTAGACCAGACACTCTAATGGCTGGCCAGTCCATGTAACTGCGCAGGTTGGTTTTCCGGCGGGATTCGCAATGACGCGCGAAATAGTTGTTTTACCCGACCCGTTGGTGCCAAAAATAAAATTGATAGGACGAAGTCCTGACAGACGTTGCGTATTTGCGCCGTAACTTGCTTCGTTTGCTATTTCAATACTAGACAGCATTATTTTCCCCTTTCGCACGACTCCCGTGTCGATTACTGGCTCCCCAAAGCGCGGAAATGTTACGTCGTC
The DNA here is from genome assembly GCF_013074405.1 of Erwinia sp. JH02. Lineage (NCBI taxonomy): Bacteria > Pseudomonadati > Pseudomonadota > Gammaproteobacteria > Enterobacterales > Erwiniaceae > Erwinia > Erwinia sp. JH02. The sequence continues at coordinate 106,360 of NZ_JABANZ010000003.1, read as the reverse complement.
AAGACTACTCCCAATATAATGTTCAATATCAAATCCAGGCACTTCATGGCAAGAACTTCTGATGACAGATAATTTTCCTTGTAAAACCTATAATATCATGACATTTGAGGGGCGGTTCAATGCATGACATGTGATGGAAACATAGATCAATCACTCCCTTCATTTTTATGAAGTTCCCGTGACTTCTGAAGGTTGCTCCAGAAGTCCTCATCAGTTCCAAACATGCCAGCAAGAAGGCGCTCCTCATTAGCGTTGAGACGACGCTGACCGCATATGATATCCCCAACATCCTTCAGAGAAACCCCCATAGCTTCCGCCAGTTCATCATGAGACATGCTCAGCGGTGTTAAAAACTCCTCTGTCAGCATTTCCCCTACTGTCACAGGCCCGGCGGTATCTGCTTTTGTGTAATATGCAAGAATCTCCGAACGCCCCTGCTCATACGTCAGCTCACCTGAAATAATACGTGCCTTAATGGACTCATAAAGCGGCGTACCATTGGGGTCCATTCCTTCAAGTCTCAGGGAAGCCTCTGCTTTGCGGAAGCCCTCGATGCGTAACCGTGAATAGGGAGTCCTGGACATGGTTTTTCCTTGGAGTTGCAGGAGTAAAGTTCGCTCAGTGAAAGCGTCAGTTCACGCTATCTCGTTAACTGACGCGTATGATTCAAGATTTATTATTGCCGGATAAGCTATCTCCGGCAAAATCATCATGTTCGCGGTTATCCCGACGAGTAGCTGTTTGTTTACGTATCTGAGTCGCCAACTCCCCTCCAATAGTTTGTTGGGTACGAGAAGGTCAATCACCGTTTAAAAACCTACTATCCCTTAGTTGTTCATACTCGATATTGCAGAAACAAAAAGCCCGCAGTTACGCGGGCTTATAGATGTTTTACTACTTTTACGTGCAGGCTATTACCAGCCCCTAAATCATTCCCACTCAATCGTCGCCGGTGGTTTACCTGAAATATCGTAAACCACACGGGAAATCCCGTCGACTTCGTTGATGATGCGGTTGGATACGCGGCCGAGGAAATCATACGGCAGATGCGCCCAGTGTGCGGTCATAAAGTCGATGGTTTCGACAGCACGCAGGGAAACTACCCAGTCGTACTTACGGCCATCGCCCATCACGCCGACAGAACGGACGGGCAGGAAGACGGTAAAGGCCTGGCTGACTTTGTTGTACAGGTCGGCTTTATGCAGCTCTTCAATGAAGATCGCATCGGCACGACGCAGCAGGTCACAGTACTCTTTCTTCACTTCACCCAGTACGCGCACACCCAGGCCCGGGCCCGGGAACGGGTGACGGAACAGCATTGCGTGCGGCAGGCCCAGTTCCAGGCCGATTTTACGCACTTCGTCTTTAAACAGCTCTCGCAGTGGTTCAACCAGGCCCATCTTCATTTCTTTCGGCAGGCCGCCCACGTTGTGGTGCGATTTGATCACGTGCGCTTTGCCAGTAGCAGAAGCGGCTGATTCAATCACATCAGGGTAGATAGTTCCCTGGGCCAGCCACTTCACGTCTTCCAGCTTCAGAGCTTGTTCATCGAAGACTTCAACGAAGACGCGGCCGATGATTTTACGCTTGGCTTCCGGCTCATCTGTGCCTGCCAGTGCGTCGAGGAAGCGTTTTTCGCCTTCCACATGAATGATGTTCAGACCGAAATGGTCACCAAACATCTCCATCACCTGCTCTGCTTCGTTCAGGCGCAGCAGGCCGTTATCGACAAAGACGCAGGTCAGACGGTCGCCAATCGCACGGTGCAGCAGCATTGCGGTCACAGAGGAGTCAACGCCGCCGGACAGGCCGAGAATCACTTTATCGTTGCCGACCTGCACACGCAGACGTTCAACGGCATCTTCAATGATTTTAGCCGGGGTCCACAGGGCTTCACACTGGCAGATATCCAGCACGAAACGCTCCAGCAGACGCAGACCCTGACGGGTGTGTGTCACTTCCGGGTGGAACTGTACGCCGTAGAAGCGCTTCTCTTCGTTGGCCATAATGGCAAACGGACAGGAGTCGGTGCTGGCAACGGTCACGAAGTCAGACGGGATCGCCGTCACTTTGTCACCGTGGCTCATCCACACGTCCAGCAGCGGCTTACCGGCTGGGCTGATCGCATCTTCGATGTCACGGATCAGCGCGCTGTTGGTCTGTACTTCAACCTGAGCATAACCAAATTCACGCTCGCTGGAGCCTTCAACTTTGCCGCCCAGCTGCATCGCCATCGTCTGCATGCCGTAGCACACGCCCAGAACCGGAACGCCTGCGTTAAACACATAGTCAGGTGCGCGAGGGCTGTCGTTTTCAGTGGTGCTTTCAGGGCCGCCGGAGAGGATGATGCCGTTCGGGTTAAAACCACGAATCTGCTCTTCGGTCACGTCCCACGCCCACAGTTCACAGTAGACACCCAGTTCACGCACGCGGCGGGCAACCAGTTGCGTATACTGCGAACCGAAATCGAGGATCAGGATGCGATGTTTATGAATATTTTCCGTCGTCATTGGGCTATTCCAGGCGATGTAGTACAAATTCGGGATTACGAGTAAAACGCCCGGCAGTGAAGCCGGGCGTGCAGTACAGGGTTATCAGGAACCCATGCGGTAGTTCGGCGACTCTTTGGTGATGGTCACGTCATGAACGTGGCTTTCCTGAATACCCGCACCGCTGATACGCACAAATTCAGCCTTGGTGCGCAGGTCGTCGATGGTAGCACAGCCGGTCAGGCCCATACAGGAGCGCAGGCCACCCATTTGCTGGTGTACGATCGCTTTCAGGTAGCCTTTGTAGGCTACGCGGCCTTCGATACCTTCCGGCACCAGTTTGTCAGCGGCATTGTCGGTCTGGAAGTAACGGTCAGACGAACCTTTCGACATCGCGCCCAGGGAGCCCATACCGCGATAGGATTTGAATGAACGGCCCTGGTAGAGTTCGATTTCGCCCGGAGATTCATCGGTCCCGGCCAGCATGGAACCGACCATCACGGCAGCAGCGCCCGCGGCAATCGCTTTGGCGATATCACCGGAGAAGCGGATACCGCCATCGGCGATAACCGGGATCCCGGTGCCTTCCAGCGCTTCTACCGCGTCAGAAACAGCGGTAATCTGCGGCACACCTACGCCCGTTACGATACGGGTGGTACAAATTGAGCCAGGGCCGATACCGACTTTCACCGCGCTCACGCCTGCTTCAGCCAGCGCCAGTGCACCAGCGCCTGTCGCGACGTTACCGCCCACGATTTGCAGGTCAGGGTATTTTGCACGGGTATCACGGATACGTTGCAGTACGCCTTCAGAATGGCCGTGTGAGGAGTCGATCAGCAGCACGTCAACACCGGCCGCGACCAGCGCATCCACACGCTCTTCGTTACCGGCACCGGCACCCACAGCAGCGCCTACGCGCAGGCGGCCGTGCTCGTCTTTACAGGCGTTAGGTTTACGTTCGGCTTTCTGGAAGTCTTTTACGGTGATCATGCCCAGCAGGTGGAAGCTGTCATCCACAACCAGCGCTTTCTCAACGCGTTTTTCGTGCATTTTATGTAGCACAACTTCACGCGCTTCGCCTTCTTTCACCGTCACGAGACGTTCTTTCGGCGTCATCACGGCAGAAACAGGCAGGCTCAAATCCGTCACGAAGCGGACGTCACGGCCGGTGATGATCCCCACCAGTTCGTTTTCGCCGTTCACCACCGGGTAACCGGCAAAGCCGTTACGTTCGGTCAGAATTTTTACTTCGCTCAGGGCAGTGGTGGGCAACACGGTCTGCGGGTCAGTAACCACGCCACTTTCGTGTTTCTTCACTTTGCGCACTTCTTCAGCCTGGCGCTCAATGGACATGTTTTTGTGAATAAAGCCCAGACCACCTTCCTGTGCCAGTGCAATAGCCAGACCCGCTTCGGTCACGGTATCCATAGCAGCGGACAACATAGGAATGTTTAAACGGATGGTTTTGGTAAGTTGGGTGCTGAGGTCAGCCGTGTTTGGCAGTACAGTTGAATGTGCAGGAACGAGCAAAACGTCGTCAAATGTCAGGGCTTCTTTAGCGATTCTTAGCATGGCAATATCTCAACCTCAGGGTGAATGAGAACTTGTAAAATATTGCCGCGGCATTATACAGGGCGTAATCGATTGCCTCCAGCATTATTTACGAAAAACTCTTGATCCCCTGACTGAGCCATGTAGTATCGGTTAATTAACCCTCTGATTTAAAGTTTGATCTTCATCACATGTCGCTACCTCCAACCGCCAATATTTTTACCGTCAGCCGTCTCAATACGACAGTGCGCAAGCTACTGGAGATGGAAATGGGCCAGGTCTGGTTGAGCGCGGAGATCTCAAATTTCTCCCAGCCCTCTTCCGGTCACTGGTACTTCACGTTGAAGGATGATGGCGCCCAGGTTCGCTGTGCGATGTTCCGCAACAGCAACCGCCGTGTCACCTTCCGTCCGCAAAATGGCCAGCAGGTTTTGGTGCGCGCCACCATTACGCTGTATGAGCCACGCGGCGACTACCAGTTGATTGCCGAAAGTATGCAACCCGCCGGAGATGGCCTGTTGCAGCAACAGTTCGAGCAACTGAAGCAGCGGCTGATGTCAGAAGGACTGTTTGAGCAGAGCCATAAACAGGCACTGCCGGACCCGGCACGCCAGGTTGGGGTGATCACCTCTGCCAGCGGTGCCGCGCTACACGACGTGCTACGCGTGCTACAGCGACGCGACCCGTCACTGCCCGTGGTTATCTACCCGACCCAGGTACAGGGCGCAGAAGCGCCCTCAGGCATCGTACGGGCCATTGAGCTGGCCAATGCGCGCAATGAGTGCGATGTATTGATTGTGGGACGCGGCGGCGGCTCGCTGGAAGACCTCTGGAGTTTTAACGATGAGCGTGTGGCGCGGGCAATTTATGCCAGCCGCATTCCGATTGTCAGCGCCGTCGGGCATGAAACCGATGTGACCATCGCCGACTTTGTGGCCGACCTGCGCGCGCCCACGCCTTCTGCGGCAGCGGAGCTGGTCAGTCGTAATCAGATCGAACTGCTGCGCCAGCTCCAGTCACAACAGCAGCGGCTGGAAATGGCGATGGATTATTACCTCGCGCAGCAGCAGCGGACTTTCACCCGCATTCAACATCGTCTGCAACAACAGCACCCGCAACTGCGTCTGGCACGCCAGCAGACGGCGCTGATGAAGCTACAGCGCCGACTGGATGATGCCATGCAGCTCAGGCTTCGCCAGGCAGTACGCCAGCAGGAGCGCGTGGGGCAGCGTCTGAGTGCCATTCGCCCGGAAATGCGCGTCCAGCGCGCCGGACAGCAGCTCCAGCAGTGGCATCACCGACTGCAACAGGCCATGCAGCAGCAGCTCAACGCCAATAAACAGCGCTTCGGCAATCTTGCGGCCCAGTTGGAAGGGGTCAGCCCGCTGGCCACGCTGGCACGTGGTTTCAGTGTCACCACAGCGGCAGACGGCCAGGTCGTGAAAAAGACGCAACAGCTACACCCTGGTGACGTGCTGAAAACCCGCCTGGATGACGGTTGGGTGGAGAGTGAAGTCACCGCCATTACGCCGGTGAAGAAAGCACGTAAACGCAACGCGTCCTGAATGACGCTTCAATTCAGGGATAATAAACGCAGCGAGTCTTTGTCACGCAAATGAGTCTGGCGGTTGTTGAGGCCGTCTGACTCTTTTCTCCGGCGAATGTCTGGTGCGGCTCGTTATTCAGAAATCAGCTGTTCGATGTCCGCTAATACCTGTTGTTGATCCATTGGCTGCCGGTCATGGATGCCCATGTCAAAAGCTTGCAGGCTTGCCTCCAGTTTTTGCAGTAAGACTTCATCATCCCGCACACAGAAAATATAGGCATTTTCAAATGGCAGCAGGGTGATTAACCTTAATGCGTGCGGCTTTAAATAAAAATTAATATGCTCGAGCCACGGCACGAAATAGGCTATCTCATAGGGATCAATACTGGCTGTTGACCAATCTATTTTCTCGATAGCTGAAAAAATAAAGTCCGCGGGTGCTTCAGGCATAGATAAATCAGACAGCGTTTTTAATGCGGGAATATCACCGGTGTATTCTTTCCATTCCTTATAGACCATGAGGTTTTGCGCGCTAAGGTGCTTATACAGCCACTCTAAGAGCGTAAACTGCTCATCATTAAGTGGTTTTTCGCTCTGTAATGGCGCGGTATCCAATGCTGGAATGCACTGTTTCAGTGTTATTATCAGGTTTTCTATCTTTTCCATTAATCTCTCCTTTTATTCATTATCAGAGGGGATAAACGTTATGACTCAATTATAACAGCGCGCTTAGTGTTTCCCGCCCTGGCTCAAAAGACCCGATAATTGCATGATTTTACCCTCTCATCCAGGACGGATAGTGTTAACTCCACAAAGTGACCGACAAAAAAAGCCCCTTCAGCGATGAAGGGGCTTTTTTGACATCAGGTTAGCGAGTGAGTCGCTGCGCCTTATTTGTCCAGTGCGTAAGCGATCACATAGTCACCACGATCGGGGGACTGACGCGCACCGCCCGCAGAGATGATGATGTACTGCTTACCGGTTTTCGGTGATTTGTAGCTCATCGGGCCACCCTGGCTGCCCACTGGCAGACGGGCTTTCCATACTTCTTTACCGGTTGAGGTATCGAATGCACGCAGGTAGTAATCCTGCGTTCCTGCGATAAACACCAGGCCGCCCTGTGTTGCCAGCGTACCGCCCAGTGTCGGCATACCTACCGGCATCGGTGCATGCATTTTCACGCCTAGCGGACCGGTGTCCTGCACGGTGCCAACCGGAACCTGCCATACCACTTTCTGTGTTTTCAGGTCGATAGCCGAAAGCGTACCAAATGGTGGCTTCTGGCAAGGGATACCCATTGGCGACATAAAGCGGTTTTTGTTCACGGCATACGGCGTGCCTTTCAGCGGAACGGCCCCCATACCAGTGTTAACCGCTTCACCGCCATCGCTGGCTTTCGCATCGGCTTTCACCGGCACCATCTGCACCCACAGGCCCAGACGCATGTCATTGGCGAAGATGTAGTGGTTATTCGGATCGGTCGACAGGCTGCCCCAATTCATGCCACCCAGCGATCCCGGGAAGCTAAGAGAGAGGTCAGTCCCCGGTACAGTGTACAGGCCATCGTAACGCATGGCTTTGAAACCAATACGGCAAGCCAGCTGATCAAATGGCGTCGCGCCCCACATGTCAGACTCTTTCAGCGTACCCGCACCAATCTCCGGCATACCTACGGATTTCGGCTGCGTTGGGGTGTACTGCTCGTTCGGGATGTTACCTGGTTTAACCGGCACTTCCTTCACTTCCGTCAGAGGTTGACCCGTCAGACGGTCCAGCACAAAGATCTGGCCCGCTTTCGTACCAAACACCACCGCTGGCTTCGTGCTGCCATCTTTCTGTGGGAAGTCGATCAGGCTTGGCTGCATCGGAATATCGAAGTCCCACAGATCGTTATGCACGGTCTGATAAACCCACTTCTCTTTACCGGTGGTCGCATCCAGTGCCAGAATCGAGGCACCGTATTTATGATCCAGCGCGTTACGGTTCGCCCCCCACAGGTCTACAGAAGAGCTTCCCATCGGCAGGAACACGGTGTTCATGCCCGCGTCATAGGACATCGGTGCCCAGGAGTTCGGCGTGCTGCGAACGAAGGTTTTACCCTCTTCCAGTTTCGCATTTGGATCCTGGTTGCCCGGGTCAAAGGCCCAACGCATTTCACCGGTGATCACATCAAAGCCGCGCAGTACGCCGCCAGGCATATCAGTCTGCACGTTATCCGCCACACGGCCACCGACGACAACAGTCGTACCGGCCAGAGTTGGCGCTGAGGTTAACTGATATTTCGGATCGCTGGCATCGCCCAGGCCGGCTTTCAGGTCAACAAAACCTTTGTCACCGAAGTTCTGGCACATTTCACCATTGTCGGCGTTGATCGCGACCAGACGCGCATCGATGGTGTTCATCAGAATACGGCGCTGACAGGTATCGCCCGCAGCCAGCGTCACAGGTGTGACAGGCGTTGAGTCAGGAACGGTAGGCTGTTCCAGCGGTTTGCTGACATCGAAATAAGCCAGGCCACGGCAGCGGTTCCAGACCTGAGACTGTGCGTTAATCTCGGTTTTCCAGAGCTGCTTACCGGTATCAGCATCCAGAGCAATCACGTTGTTATGCGGAGTACAGAGGAATACGCGATCACCAATCTGCAATGGCGTTTGCTGATCTTCAGCGCCGCTGCCGGTCGGGCTTTCCGGGATATCACCGGTGTGGTAGGTCCAGACAGGTTTCAGATCTTTCACGTTATCGCGGGTGATCTGGTCCAGAGCCACAAAGCGGCTACCGCCTGCGGTGTTACCGTAGTTATCCCAGTTTTTCTGCTCCGTTGACTTATCAACGGGCACCAGCGGCAGCTCCTGACCATTTGCGACGGTCGGATGCGGCTGGAACATGCCATAAAGGGTTGCCAGCAGGCCAACCACGGTCACCACGCCAAGGCCATAAGCCCCTTTCGCGCAGGCAGGTTTGCCTTCATGTTTGCGCAGAGACGGCCAGGTGATCAACGCCAGCAGCAGCATACCTGCCAGGAACATCAGGCGGGAAACCAGCGGCCAAAAGTCGATACCGGCATCCAGCACTGCCCAGATAGCGGAACCAATAAACACCAGGGCAAAAATCACCACTGCGGAAGCCCGGCGACGGAAGAACTGGATGGCGGACAGCACGGTGACAATACCGGCAATCACGAAATACCAGCTCCCACCGAGTGAAACTAATTTTCCCCCACCAATGACAAAGTAAAGGCCTGTTGCCAGTAAAATTAATCCCAGCAAGAAACACCACAGGCCCAGCCATTTAGATGACCCGGCATTTATTTGAGGCATAGCAGAAATACTCCTGGAGAAAATAAGGCAGCTTTTTATGAATACCTTATTTTTATTAACATGTTACACGGAAGCGATCCCGTCCTGCTTTCACCGCTGATGCTCTGACCTCACGGCTGGCGTGGCTGAGCACCGGTAGCAAGCGGCAGAATTGTACCACCAGGTTCATAATCTGATAAACAGAAAATTAACAACCCGTCTATCTTCGATAACTATAGACGGGAAATCGCACAAAATGATTATCGTGATTATTTCCGGGGTTTATGGATTATCAACGGGGAGTAATAGCAGGTGTTTTTTGGACATCAAGCCGTGCCCATGCTCACAGAAGTAGTCCACTGCGCCACAGGCTTTCAGGACAGTCAGAGGAAGATGGCAATCAGGGCAACAGGCAACGAAATGATGCTGGCAGTGCGGGCAGAAAACACCGCTGTCCGTGGTCGTGAGGGGGTGCTGGCAATGCGGGCAAAGTCTGTCCATCGGGTTTCTCCATCGTCTTTGCTTTTCAGCATAAAACAAAGGGGGCCATCAGGCCCCCTTGTGGATCAACGTTTGTTCTTTTTCAGATGGCTCATCAAGCGCTGGCGCTTACGCTGCTGATTTGGCGTCAGCAGGTTACGTTTGCCTTCATAAGGGTTCTCACCCTCTTTGAACTGAATACGGATTGGCGTACCCATGATTTCCAGTGAACGACGGAAGTAGTTCATCAGATAACGTTTGTAGGAGTCCGGCAGATCTTTCACCTGGTTTCCGTGGATGACCACAATCGGTGGGTTATATCCCCCGGCGTGGGCATATTTCAGCTTCACGCGGCGGCTACGCACCAGCGGCGGCTGATGGTCATCGGCAGCCATGTTCATAATACGCGTCAACATGGAGGTGTTAACACGACGTGTTGAACAGTCGTAAGCTTCGGTCACCGATTCAAACAGGTTACCCACGCCACTGCCGTGCAGAGCAGAGATAAAGTGAATACGGGCGAAGTCGATAAAGCCCAGACGGTAGTCCAGTTGCTCTTTCACTTCATCACGGATTTCCTGTGACAGGCCATCCCACTTGTTGACCACAATCACCAGTGAGCGCCCACTATTGAGGATAAAGCCCAGCAGTGAGAGGTCCTGATCGGAAATACCTTCGTGCGCATCAATGACCAGCAGAACAACGTTGGCATCTTCAATCGCTTTCAGGGTTTTGATCACCGAGAACTTTTCAACGGTTTCAGTGATTTTTCCGCGTTTACGCACCCCGGCCGTATCGATCAGGACATATTCACGCCCGTCACGCTCCATCGGGATATAAATACTGTCACGCGTGGTACCCGGCATGTCGTAAACCACCACGCGCTCTTCACCGAGAATACGGTTAGTGAGCGTTGACTTACCTACGTTCGGACGACCGACAATCGCCAGCTTGATCGGCAGATCCAGCGGGTTGAAATCATCTTCTTCGTCTTCCGGCATTTCGCCATTGGCTTTGGCTTCTTTTGCCGCAAACTCCGCCCAGTAGGCTTCGTTTTCTTCTTCTTCCGTCAGCTCACGTTCTGGTGCAACAACATCCATCCATGGCAGCAATACCAGTTCCAGCAGGCTGGTCACACCACGCCCGTGGGAGGCAGCAATCGGATGGATCTCGCCCAGACCGAGTGACCAGAAATCGACCACGGCTGAGTCGGCATCCAGGCCATCGGTTTTGTTGGCGACGATAAAGGTTGGCTTATCGCGCGAACGCAGGTGCTTGGCAATAGCGGTGTCAGCAGGCATCAGCCCGGCACGCGCATCGACCATAAACAGCACAACATCGGCTTCTTCAATCGCCAACAGCGACTGTTCCGCCATGCGTGTTTCCACGCCCTCTTCGTTGCCGTCGATACCACCGGTATCGATACAAATAAACTCACGCCCTTCTATTTCGGCGCGACCATATTTGCGATCTCGAGTCAGCCCTGGAAAATCCGCCACCAGCGCATCTCGTGTACGCGTTAAACGGTTAAACAGGGTGGATTTTCCCACATTGGGACGCCCGACAAGCGCGACCACAGGTACCATAGTAAAGCCTCATAACTAAAAAATAAGCGCCTGGCTGCGATATTATTCGCTGTTCCGGCAGATAAACTGCCGCTGTACTCAGGCCGATGGCGCCTAGAATAACACGCCTTGGATAAAACAAAACGGCCCCTGAACAATCAGGAGCCGCTTACCCTTCAACTTTCAGCCCGCTGCAGTCGCGGCAGGCTGAATTCTGTGGGGCACAGACTTGCTGAGGAATTAACGCGTAATCGCGTAAACCTCACCGTCTTTAGACTGAATAAGCAGCTTGTCGCTGGCAACAACCGGTTCGGTCTGGAAACCGGAGCTGTCCAGTTTCTGTTGAGCAACAAAACGGCCATCGTCAGTATTGATCCAGTGCAGATAACCTTCGCTGTCACCGACGACCAGATAGCCATTATACAGAACGGGTGATGTCAGGTTACGGTGCAGCAGATCGCTCTGGCGCCACAGGCTCACGCCACCGTCGGTATTCAGTGCAATCACACGGTCATCCTGGTCTACCAGGAAGATGCGGCCACCGTCGACGATCATGTCGTGAACGGAACCGATTTCGCGTTTCCACAGAATCTGGCCTGAACGCAGGTCCAGCGCGGTCAAATTACCGTTATAGGCTAAGGCATACACGACACCGTTAACGATAACCGGCGTTGTGTCTACGTCGGCCAGGCGATCGATTTCCGTCGCACCACTTGGCTGGGAGATACGCTGCTGCCAGATAATCTGGCCCTGGTTCATAATCACCGCGCTGACGCGGCCGTTATCACCACCAACAATGGCAGCACCAAAGGCCGTCGCAGGTGCAGACTCACCGCGCAGACTCAGGGCTGGCACGTCGAGGTTAACGGTCCACTTGATGTTACCGCTGGTCTGATCCAGACCTTGCAGCATGCCGTTGCTGGTATGAACCAGCACCAGGCCATCGCTGACAACCGGACGGGACAACACTTCACCGGCCGCTTTAGTCTGCCAGGCGATAGAGCCATCGCTGGTGTTCAGCGCATAAACCTGACCACGCTCACTACCGACATAGACATGACCCGCATCAACGGTCAGGCCACCGGAGAGCAGCGCGGGAATATTGCTGGATAACCAACCGGTTTTTTCTGCCAGGTCGACTTTCCACTGTTCTTTGCCATCGCCTGAGTTCAGCGCTTTGACCACACCGTGGCGGTCAGCGGCATAGACGGTATTCTCAGACCAGGCCGGGTGCAGGTTGGAGTAGAAATCACCTACGCCATTGCCCACTGAGGTGCTCCAGACTTTTTCTGGTTCGAACTGATTCTGCACTGTCGGCAACGGTGACATTTTGACAACATCTTCTTCACCGCTGAACCATGAACATCCGCTGAGCAAGGTGACTGACATCAGTCCCGGCAGAAGTAACTTACGCAATTCCATGAAATCCCTCTTGTGCCTGTAAGGCCAAATGTACAAGGAGCTATTTAGCCCGGCAGATTATTCACTTTCATTTGCAGCATCTCTTTCAGCGTCGAAGACGCATCAGAAGCGATTCCTTTGCTCCACGCATCGCGTGCGCCTTTGACATCGCCTTTGCTGAGTAACGCTTCACCGCGTACATCAGCCACGATAGCTGCCCAGCCGTCACCTTTAACGCTTTCCAGTGTTTTCAACACGGCGTCAGGCTGCTTCTGCTGTAACTGGATGCGTGCAAGGCGCAGGTTCAGAACCGACTGCAAGTTAGCATCTTTGGTGCTCTTGAGGCCGCTCTGCAACTGGTCTACCGCTTTATCCAACTGATTGTTGTCAATATAGCGTTTTGCCAAATCCAGAGAAGCCAGTGCACCGTAGGTATTGCTGTTTTCGCTGGCAAATTTAGCTACTGCGTCAAGCGAAGCGGGTTTCGTGGCGTCCAGCGCCGACGTCACCTGCTGATAAGACGCGGACACTTCACGCGATCCGCTGTCCTGATGATTACTCCAGTAACGCCAGCCCAGTAATGCGCCGACGCCCAGAACAACGCCAACCACTAACGCTTTGCCATTCTGAGCAAAGAAGTTCTTCAGCGCATCTACCTGTTCGTTCTCGTTGCTATACACTTCCACGCAATCCTACTCCTTTAAATCGTGCCGCCGCAGAGGCTTAACGCTGTAACATCGATGCCAGCGTAGCTGCCGCAGCACTTTGTGCCAGCGTTTGTTGCTCGCCGTTACGCAAATCTTTAATCACCAGTTGGCCATTGGCCACTTCATCTTCACCGAGTACCAGTGCAATGCGGGCGCCCCACTTGTCTGCACGGGCAAACTGCTTCTTGAAGTTACCGCCACCAAAGTTAGTCATTAGCTTCAGTTCCGGCAGCGCGTCACGCAGCTGTTCTGCCAGCAGCATCGCCGCGCTCTGTACGCCCTGACCCGAAGCGATAACATAGACATCAACAATACGCGTCGGTTCAAATTCTGGATTAACCGCCTGCACCAGCAGGACCAGACGTTCCAGGCCCATCGCAAAACCGACCGCCGGGGTTGCACGTCCACCCAACTGTTCAACCAGGCCATCATAACGTCCACCGGCACAGACGGTGCCCTGTGAACCGAGGCTGCTGGTCACCCATTCAAACACGGTCCGGTTGTAATAGTCGAGGCCACGCACCAGACGCTGGTTGACGGTATAAGCAATACCGGCTGCATCGAGCAGGCTGCACAGCCCGGCGAAATGCTCGCGGGACTCGTCATCCAAATAATCACCGAGCGTTGGTGCATCATTCAGCAGTGCCTGAACATCCGGGTTTTTGCTATCCAGCACGCGCAGCGGGTTAGTATACATGCGGCGTTTGCAGTCTTCATCCAGCACGTCAATATGCTGTTCGAGGAAGGCCACCAGCGCATCACGGTAATTGGCACGGGCTTCCAGTGAACCGATGGAGTTCAGCTCCAGGCTGACATGCTCAGAGATACCCAGTGCTTTCCACCAGCGGGCCGTCATCATGATCAGTTCCGCATCGATGTCCGGGCCTTGCAGACCAAACACTTCAGCACCAATCTGATGGAACTGACGATAACGCCCTTTTTGTGGACGCTCATAGCGGAACATCGGGCCGATATACCACAGACGCTGTTCCTGATTGTACAGCAGACCGTGTTCAATGCCCGCGCGTACACAACCCGCGGTACCTTCAGGACGCAGCGTCAGGCTTTCACCGTTGCGGTCATCAAAGGTGTACATCTCTTTTTCAACCACATCGGTCACTTCACCGATAGCGCGTTTGAATAACGGGGTCTGCTCTACAATCGGCAGGCGAATTTCGCTGAATCCATAGCTGCCCAGCACCTGCTTGAGGATCTGTTCGATACGCTGCCATACCACGGTATCAGCAGGTAAATAGTCGTTCATGCCGCGAATGGCCTGGATATTCTTCGCCACTAGTTTTCTCTCATCAATTTGATTCAGCAAGGGGCGACCGAAATAAAAGGCCGCCCCTTGCAGTTTATTTTTCGACCTGCTGGACATCAATCCGGCGCGATGCGTCCAGTATGGTGGCTTTCGCACGAATGCGGGCTTCCAACTGATCGATCATATTGTCGTTATCCAGACGCTCGCGCAGACGCACGCCATCTTCGTAGAAACCGCTTTTCTTGCTGCCGCCAGTGACGCCCATCGTGGAAACGGTGGCTTCACCCGGGCCGTTCACCACACAGCCGATAATCGAAATATCCATCGGTGTGATGATATCTTCCAGCCGCTCTTCTAACGCATTCACCGTGCCGATCACGTCAAATTCCTGACGTGAACAGGTTGGGCAGGCGATAAAGTTGATACCGCGCGCGCGAATACGCAGCGACTTAAGGATATCGAAGCCGACTTTTACTTCTTCAATCGGGTCGGCCGCCAGCGAGATACGCAACGTATCGCCGATGCCTTCCGACAGTAGCAACCCCAGGCCAATGGCCGATTTGACGGCACCCGCACGTGCACCACCCGCTTCGGTGATGCCCAAATGCAGCGGCTGGTCGATCTGCTTCGCCAGAAGTCGATAGGACTCAACGGCCAGGAACACGTCGGAGGCTTTCACACTGACTTTGAACATATCAAAGTTGAGGCGATCGAGGATGTCCACATGACGCATCGCGGATTCCAGCAGCGCCTGCGGAGTGGGCTCACCGTACTTTTCCTGCAAATCTTTTTCCAGCGATCCGCCGTTAACACCAATGCGGATGGGAATATTGTAATGACGCGCGCAATCCACCACAGAGCGAATACGCTCTTCATTACCAATGTTGCCGGGGTTGATGCGCAGACAGTCCACGCCATATTCGGCAACTTTAAGGGCAATACGGTAGTCAAAATGGATATCAGCGACCAGCGGGACATTTACCTGCTGTTTGATAAGACGGAAAGCTTCTGCGGCATCCATCGTTGGTACGGACACACGCACGATATCGACACCAACGCGCTCCAGAGCTTTGATCTGAGCGACCGTAGCGGCAACGTCGGTAGTGCGGGTATTGGTCATGGACTGGACGGCAATAGGTGCACCGTCACCCACGGGCACCTTGCCGACGTAAATGCGCTTTGATTTGCGACGGGTAATGGGTGCTTCGTTATGCATATTCTTTCTCCACAATCACTCGCGACCAGAGGAAGATGCGTTATTGCGCACCGATAGTCAGGCGAGCAACCTGGTTAGTACGGATGAAACGACTCAGATCGACAGGTTTACCCTGATATTCGATCTGTACTGCGGCCGGCGCACCAATCTTCAAACGATAGGGGGCGGTGCCGGCAAGGCTGAGTTTACCACCACTACGCTGAATACCGCTGAACAGTTTCTTGCCTGCTGCATCGGTTACTTCCAGCCAGCAATCGCTGGAAAAAGTCATCACTACGGCGTTTGGGTCAACAGCAGGCTGGCTGACGCCGGCGCTGCTGGTAGGCAGTTGCCCACTGACACCGGCCTCAGCCGGTGCCTGACTTGGTGAAACCACAGCAGGCTGAGAATTATCAGCCTGAGTATTTGCCGCAGGTACCTGCGCCGTGGCAGCTGGAGTGCTGCCCGTGTTCGCAGAATCTGCTGCTGGTGTGGTATCCAGTGGAATGGCCGTTTGCCCACTGCTATCAGTGGCGCTGTTGGCATTACTGTCGGTCAAAGGGATCGACTGACTGTTATCCCCTTCGGACGACGCGTTTTGATCGGCCATTGAAACCAGATCATCCTGAGCGGCTTTGTGATTCTGCCACCACCAGGCTCCCGTCAATCCCACCACCACAAACAACACCAGCCAGGTGAAAATCATCAACCAGCCGTCGCGTTTTTTGCGGCGTTTACCGAGGGAAAAACTTTGCATCGGTTCAACTTTCGCGGCTCTGACCGGGGCCTGCTTGGCCATCATCGGTAGCAGCTCTTCTTCCGGCACGCGAACCAAACGCGCGTAAGAACGGATATAGCCACGCAAAAAGGTCGATGCCAGGTCGGCAGGCGACTTGTCCTCTTCAATATCACGAACAGTGGAAAGTTTCAGGCAGAGGCGTTCAGCAACATTCTGCTGAGTCAGGCCCATGAGTTCACGGGCACCACGCAGGCGCTCGCCTGTTGAATTTACGTTAGGTTTGTCTTGAGTGGCTTCAGTATTCATTAGCTAAGAAATGCTGGTACTGTATCGATTGTGGAAAAATTCGCGCAAGTTGAGCCCCATAATAATGAACTTCATCGGGCTGATTGACCTGCGCGGCGAAGCGAATCTCTAACCACAGGCTTTCTGCCGAAACAGGAAAGTTGTGTTGATAAACATCTAACAGGAGCCGTGAATCTGCACGACTCCCCTTTCCAAATCGCCTTTCGGCTTCTGCCAGCATTAGCATTCCTTTGGTCGGATCGATTTTCACCGCATCCTTCAGCGCTTCTCGCGCTTTTTCATGCTGGCCGGCATTCAAAAAACAATAGCCGGAATTTTCAACACTGTCGGCACGAAGCCCATTTGCTGAATCATCCATTGCCCTGCTGAACAGCCGTTGTGCCGCATCATACTGCCCTAATCCGCAGAGAAACGCACCGTAATTATTAAGCACATAGCTGTTTTGCGCTGCTAATTTCAGGGCGTGACGATAATGTTGCTGCGCCATGCTGTTGTTGCCTGTCTGCTGCTGGTAGCGAGCCATCGCCAGTTGGGTACGGTAATCGCCTGGTGCAATGGCGATTGCACGCTGCAAATTCCTGCGTGCAGCATCATTGTTACCGCGCGCCAACCAGGCCATTCCCAACTGAATCCGTGTTTCAACCAGTGCATCTGGCTGTGGCGAAGTCTGACATCCCGCCAGCAACATTATCAGCACAAAGGCGATTATCCCTGCCCGCATCCCTGTCTCTCCCTGTTTTTATCAGCCACTTATCGTACGCCAATATTGCCAGGTTCAATACGGAATTAGGCAGGAAAACACCGGGTTTCAGATCGCCTTCACAGAGATGGCTTCTCCAGCCAATTTCTTTTTCAACGTGCGCTTAGTACGGTCAATAACATCACCTGCCAACTGACCACACGCAGCATCAATATCATCACCACGGGTTTTACGCACAATAGTAGTAAAACCGTAATCCATCAACACTTTAGAGAAGCGATCGATGCGACTGTTCGAACTGCGACCATAAGGTGCTGCCGGGAAGGGGTTCCACGGGATCAGGTTAATTTTGCACGGCGTATCTTTTAACAACGCGGCCAATTCATGCGCATTATCAGTGCTGTCATTGATGTGATCGAGCATCACGTACTCGATGGTCACACGCCCTTGATTAGCATTAGACTTGCCGATATAACGGCTGACGGATGCCAGGAACGTCGCAATATTGTACTTTTTGTTGATCGGTACAATTTCGTCACGAATTGTGTCATTAGGCGCATGCAGCGAGATCGCCAGCGCCACATCGATCATATCGCCCAGCTTATCCAGCGCAGGAACTACACCCGACGTGGATAGCGTCACGCGGCGTTTTGACAGGCCAAAGCCAAAATCATCCAGCATAATTTCCATTGCCGGAACCACATTGGTCAGGTTGAGCAATGGCTCACCCATCCCCATCATCACCACGTTGGTGATAGGGCGCTGGCCAGTGACTTTGGCGGCACCGATGATTTTAGCTGCACGCCATACCTGACCAATAATTTCGGATACACGCAGGTTACGGTTAAAGCCCTGCTGCGCCGTTGAACAGAATTTGCATTCCAGCGCACAGCCCACCTGGGAAGAGACACACAGCGTGGCGCGATCTTTTTCTGGAATGTAGACGGTTTCTACCTGCTGCCCACCCACCTGAATGGCCCATTTAATGGTGCCATCGGCTGAGCGTTGTTCTTCCGCGACTTCTGGTGCGCGTATTTCAGCGACCTCTTTCAGCCTGTTACGGAAAACCTTGTTGATGTCGGTCATCTCATCGAAATCATCACAGCAGTAGTGATAGATCCATTTCATCACCTGATCGGCACGAAACGGTTTTTCACCCATGCTGGCAAAAAACTCACGCATCTGCTGACGATTGAGATCGAGCAGGTTGATTTTGTCTTTTTTAGGGATGGCAATTGCAGGAGATTCGGACGACGGCGTCACAATAAGTTCTGACATAATATTCTCTGGCCTCGTTGTTACACGTTATGGCTCTGGGTTTGAAGTGAATAAAATAGAAGCGCCCCTGAACACAACGTCAGGGGCGCATTATTGTACTCATGACTTCGTAAGGGTTAAAGCAGCAAACACACTTTTTTTGTAAACCCTTTTCCGTCAGGCAACCGAATTAACGGGTACGCGGGCAGATTTCGCCTTCGCCGAAGAAGTAAGCGATTTCACGGGCAGCAGATTCAGCAGAATCAGAACCGTGAGTCGCGTTCTCTGTGAAGCTGTCTGCGTAGTCAGCACGCAGCGTACCCGCCAGCGCGTTCGCCGGGTTAGTTGCACCCATCAGGTCACGGTGACGCTGTACGGCATTTTCGCCTTCCAGTACGGAAACAACAACCGGACCAGAGGTCATGAATTCAACCAGGCCATCAAAGAAAGGTTTACCCTGGTGTTCAGCGTAGAAACCTTCAGCCTGCTCTTTGCTCAGGTGCAGCATTTTGCTGCCAACGATTTTGAAGCCAGCGCTTTCAAAACGGTTGAAGATGGCACCGATAACATTCTTTGCCACAGCGTTTGGTTTTACGATGGAAAATGTACGCTCAATAGTCATTGTTGACCCCTGTATTATCTTTCGAGTTTAGCCGCGAAAACGGTTCCCGGCCGGGAAAATGGCCGCAGATTATAGGGGGCATCGCGAGAGATGCCTATCGGAGATTCAATAATTTAATGAAAAACCCGATCCTCATCGCGACATTTTTTCCCCACCTGCGGCTATTTTACGCAGCCCGTGGATTGATGACCAGAAAAGCGCCTGGGGATCCGTCTGAAATTAGTTGATCAACGCCACATTAATCAGACGACTGTCGGCACGGCCACGGTCGTCTACCGCACGAATACGATATTTTCCCGGGCGGGAGGGCCGCCAGTCGAGGGGCGTTTTACTGGCACTGCTACCAAGATAAACATCATCAACAAACCAGTAAACAGTGGCACTGTCCGCATCGGTCACCGCGCTGAAACTGATATTGTCCCGCCCTTTCTGCGACTGACGCAGCTGGTAAGTGGTGTTCTTCAACGGCGACGTTATGCGTGGTGCATCTCCTCCCACTGCGCCCTGCTGGCAGGTAACCGCTGGCGGCTGGCGCTTGGGCAACCCGGCTTGCATAAAGACGTTGGCAAGATCGGAGGGCCAGAACTCAAACACTTCAATATGGCTGGTCTCTGTATCCCAGGGGGCACAGACGGGTTGCCCACTCTGATTATCAATACGTAAGGGGCGGTAAACCGTATCCACTTTAATCGGGGATTTACCCGGAATAAACCAGCTTTTGCCGCGCTGCTGGCACCACTGCGTGGGCAGATCGCCACTCGGCAGGCAGATTTCCACACGTTTCAGATGCACCGGGAAGCGATGCTTAGGCTCACTCAGTCCCGGATAGCTGGCAATCACACTGTCGATAATATTGAAAAACAACGGTGCGGCAGCCTCAACGCCGACAAACGCGTTATTGCCCTGCCCGTTAAAGTTCCCCTGCCACACCACCAGCACATAAGGACCAAAAATACCGACGCTCCATGCGTCGCGAAAGCCCCAGGAGGTGCCGGTTTTCCAGTAAACAGGAAGCGATGACGGGCGCTGCGCTAATGTATCGCCAGGGCGGCGGTGCTGACGCAGAATATCCAGCGTCATAAAACTGGCCTCTTCACTCAGCAGGCGAAATGCCGGCGACTGAGGGTCCTGCTGACGCAGCCGCAGCGCGCGAACTTCGCCCCGGTTAGCCAGCATCGCATAGAGTTTCGCCAGTTCCTGGGCAGTCACCTCTCCCCCCCCCAGCACCAGCGACAGTCCATAATGTTTTTCGCTGGCAAGATTACTGATACCCGCCAACTGTAAAAACTGATAGAAACCCGGCTGGCGCAGCCGTGAAGCAATGGTCACCGCCGGAATATTTCGGCTGAAATTGAGGGCGTCGGTCGCAGTCACCGGCCCGAGGAAGCGGCGGTCAAAGTTCTCGGGCGCATAGCTGCCGAAGGAGTAAGGCACATCTTTCAGAACGGTCATCGGATGCAGCACGCCCTGCTCCATCCCCAGTGCATAAATAAAGGGCTTCAACGCGGAACCCGGGGAACGTTTAGCGTTTGTGCCATTCACCTGCCCCTGAATCTGGCGGTTGTAATAGTCGGCCGAGCCGACCATAGCACGTACTCCCATATCGCGGCTGTCCACCAGCAGCACGGCGGTATTATGAATCCCCCGGCTCTGATTACGACGAATAAACGCGTTGACCTGTCTTTCAACCAGCCGTTGCAGACTGGCATCCAGCGTGGTGTCCACCCGGGGCTGACGTTCTCCGATCTGCAACTGTTCAATGAAGTGCGGTGCGATAAAAGGCAAATCCTGCGGCTGACGCAGGGCTAACGGCAGCTGAAACAGCGCTTGCTGGCTGTGGTCGGTGGGATAATGCTGCTGCCAGCGCAGGAACAAGCGGTTGCGCGCCTGCATCAGCGGCGGGCTGACTTCATCACTGCGAGGATTAATACGCAAACTGGGTGACTGAGGCAGTACCGCCAGCGTCAACGCCTCTGCCAGCGTCAACTGTGCAGGGGGTTTGGCAAAGTAGATCAGGCTGGCTGCACCAATACTTTCGATGTTACGCCCATACGGAGCGTAATTCAGATAGGCTTCCAGGATATCGTGTTTGGAGTAACTGAGTTCAAGCTGAAGGGCGCGCAACACCTGAACTATCTTGCCTTTTGGCGATCGGGTATTCAGTTGCCACACCATGCGCGCCAGTTGCATGGTGATGGTCGATCCGCCCTGCTTATTGCCGCCCAGCACATAGCTGTGCCAGAAGCCCCGCGCCAGGCTTAGCGGGTTTACGCCGGGGTTGTACCAGAACCAGCGATCTTCATGCAGCAACAGTCCGTCCACCGCCAACGGCGAAATCGCCTCCAGAGGCGTCCACTGACGATATCGATCGTCGCTGGCCAGCGACAGCCTTAGCAATGTGCCATGACGGTCATACCATGCCGTGGACAGCGGGACACCTTGTGATAACGGCGGATGTGGCCACAAACGAAAGCCTGCCACCAGCAGCGCCAGTAATCCCAGCGCCATTGCCAGATTTTGCAACAGACGTTTCATGTGTTCATGCTACCCGAAGCCCGGCTATTCAGCCGGTACCACATCAATCTTGCCTGCGCTGGCTGACATCGCCTGAATTTCACGGTCATACATCGCTTCACCGTACGCCGGAGGAATGACAAAACTTCCGGTGTTGGTGGCTTTGATTTGGTAAACAAACTCCTGCAGTTCCGTGGTGGCACTGCCATAGATGATCACACGATCTTCACGAATATCGCTGAAGTCCGGTGCCCAGGTTGATCCGCTTGCCGCCAGCGGCGACTGCCAGCTTGCGGATGGCGCATCCTGCTGTTCCTCATCATCTGTCTCTGGCGGTGGAGGCGTTTGCTGGACCACTTCAAATCCACCCGGCAACAGGTCAACTATCGCCAGATTACTCAGCGCTGCTTTTGAATTCGCACGGATTTTCAGATGCACGTTAATGGTCTGACCGAGTGAGACCTTGTCGACCGTTTTACCTGCGGCATCGGTGTAATCGCGGCTGATTTCCAGCCCACGGCTGATCGCTTTCTCTGGTGCAGCGAGGTCATAACCGGCCTGTGTGACCACATACCAGGCGGGTGCGTTTCCTGCATTGCGGAACTGAACAGAAGCCGCATCCCCACTGAAGTTACCCTGTGCAAACCGCCCCTTTAGCGCAGAAATCAGCTGAGGAACTTTATTGTCACGCCCCAGTTGGTTAATCGTCAGCGCCTGCGGATCGTTTTGTTGTGCCACCTGTTCTGAGTAACTTTCCAGCGCCAGAATGCTCATCGCCGCGGAGAAGGTCGTGTAACGCTCTTCCCTCAGTGCCTGCACCATATTTTCCAGCAGTTGTGGCGGGATAGCCGATACTTTTTCCGGGAAGTGACGGGTAATCAGGTACAACCGGGTCGCATCCTGCACCAGCGGATCGTAGTAGTTTTGCGTCCACCAGCTTTTATTATAGGCCTTGTCCAGCGCCTTCCAACCCGGCGCCAGCAACCGTTCAGCTTCATCATCGGCCTTGAGTAAGCGCCATGAGGAAGCGAGATACAGCGCACTGAGATCGGTTTGCCAGCTGTCCGGGTAGCGTTTTTTCAGTGTCTCCTGCACTGAGGCCAGCGCATTCGTGGTGATTTCGCCCTGCCGCGTAAGCAGATAAACGGCCCAGGCGCGCAGTCGAAGGTGGTAGAGGTCTTCATAACCGTTGGCCGCCAGTGCGCGCAGTGCAACATTGGCATCGTCCAGCATACCGGCAGGCAGCGGATAACCGGCGGCTTTCGCCTCCAGCAGGTACTGCACCACATACGGTGTGATAAACGGATCGGCCTGTGGTGACGCCATCCACAGCCCGACAGCACCGTCAGCGTTCTGGCGTGAACGCAACACGTCGAGAATGCCTTTCAGCTGCTGACGCACTTTATCCGCATTCAGATTGCCACGCAGTTCCGGGTGTTCACTCTGCAGCAACAGCGGGATCGACTGGCTGACAATCTGTTCAGAGCAGTAGTACGGGTAGTCCGCCAGATAACTTGCCAGCCCGCTGGTTAACACCAGCGGTGAGTTCGAGACCGCAGCCTGACGCTGTGCATAAGCACCGAACATCTGGCGTAAATTATCCACCTGCTGCTGATTCCCGCTCATGCGTCCCATCACCGTCTGGATTCGGAACGGCATTGCCGGGCGTACCGAGGTACTGATCGTCCGGCGGCTGGTTTTATCACTGTATTGCGCACTAAAGACCAGTGGCGCATCACCCAATTCAGATTTAGCACGCAGACGGAAGTTGACCACACCCTCATGCTTAGCCGCCAGTTCAAGCGACTGTTCCGGCTGCCCGACCACTTCCAGCTGCGGCGGAGGCGTCACCTTGATTGCCACCGGCAGTTTGCCATCACCCAGGCCTTCCAGGTTATTACTCACGCCCACGCTGACGTCAAATTCATCCCCCGGAGCGACCATTGAGGGGACGTTCGGCGTCAGAATAAAGTTGTCACGCACGGTGGTGCCGGTTTGCGCTTTACCTATTTTTTCTGGCGTGACCGAAATCGCCATCACCCGAATTTTACCGTTGAAATAGTCCGGCACCGGATAAGTAAACTGTGCGTGGCCGTTCACTTCGGTGATCCCCGACCAGTACGCCACCGGCTTGTCCCGTTTACGTTTGAACGGGTTGAGGTGTAGATCGAGGCCTTCACCGCCATCACCGCCTGGGGCAGAAGTCAGCGACATCAGCTTGCTGAACTCTGGCAGGATCAGATCAAGAATCTGCGAGCTCTCAACGTTAAGTTCACGCTTACGGAAGAAGTAATCCAGGGGATCGGTCAGACGATAACGCGCCACCTGCAAGATCCCTTCATCTACGGCAAAAACGGCCACCTGCTGCGGGGCATCCGTGGTGACGTTAATGGTGAGATCTTCACCTGGCTTAATCACCTCTGGCACATCGAGTTTCAGGGTGTTTTTCCGCGCTTCATTACTGATTTTAAACGGCATCACACCATAACTGAGCGGGCTCATGAAGATCTCATCCGAGTTAATATCACGGACGAACTGCACGTTAATATAGGCATTGCCCTCAAGCTCTGCCGGAATGCGGATCTTCTGCACCGAGTTAGTGGTGGTGGTGTGGAACCACTGCCAGCTGTAGACACGATCTTTTTCAATGGTGATCAGGCCGCTGCCGGTATAGGGTGCGTTGATCGCCACTTCAATTTCACTGCCCGGCTGATACTTGTCGCTGTTTAGCTTTAGTTTCAGTTCGGCATTACGATCGAGCGAACGGGTCAGGTTGGCTTCACCCGCCACGCTATAAGCGATGCGGTTCAGCACCTCACCTTTGGCATTTTCTACCACCAGCACGAAATCACCGGGCTTATTGGTCGCCAGTGCCATCGAGTGACCGCTGGCAGGCAAGTCAAATGCAGCATCGGAAACCGGGATCTCTTTCAGCCTGGATTGATATTTATAGACACCGGACTCCTGACGCGTCAGCACCGACAGATATTTTTGCTCTAACAGGCGCAGCGTCAGGCCGTTAAGCGCAATGGTATCCAGCGACGGATTAATCGCGATCAGATTCACGTTGCGCTGGGCATTTTGATGAATGTAACCCAACTCTCCATCGGCTTTCACACCAATCAGATAATCATACGGAGAGACCAGCGTACGGGCGGTAGCTGCCACTGAACGACCGCCGCCAGCGACAAAGGCTTCCGACAGTAATTGCAGCTGATAGGTCGACTCACCGAAACCGCTCAGATCCAGTTTAATCGCTGCCGCACCGTTATCATCCGTGGTGCTGTCTTCCAGTTCAGTTTCATAACCGTCACTGGCCGAACGCGCTTCATAGAAGGCGTAATCTGCATAGCGATCGAACGCCGGGTAGACGGGACGCAGCGTCATTTTGGACGCCACACGGCGCCCCTGTGCCGGGGTGCCGAACAGGTTCTGGACATCAATATTGGCTTTCAGTGCATCCGGCTTGACCCAGCCTTGCTGATGGTCGGGGGTCAGGGTCAGCTTGACCTTGAGCTGATCCGGTTCGAACTCTTTGACGTTAACCGCCGTGCTGCCGAGCAGGCGTGTTGAGTCGTCGTCTTTACCCGGCAGATAGAGATAGATATTCCATTCGCCCGTAGGAGAGCTTTCTTCCGTGGTAAAACTCAGTTCGTTAAATCCGCTGGCGCTGAGGGTCAACGGAACGGTACGCATCAGTTTATCGCGCGGGTCGCGAATTTCAGCGCGAACCGGTATGCCGCCTACCGGCACGGACCAGTCGGCGGCGCGGGTGATCAGACCAATATGGAAGGTATCGCCCGGGCGATAGACACCACGATCAGAGAACAGATAGCTTCCGAGAGTGCGGGTATCGTCCGGTGTGGTTTCGCCATACACATCAAAACGGGAGAAATCGAGGCCACGATCGTTGTCACGGCCGGTCGGCAGGAAGGAGACATCCCCCTCTTTTTCCACCAGGAACATCACCGGTTCACGTTCGTTGGTATACACCTCCAACGACGGGAAACTGACGTGACCATCGCTGCCCGTCTGACGGGTCAGCAGTTTTTCACCGTTCTTCGCCACGACCGAGACCTGCGCACCCGCCACTGGCTGACCGCCGCTGATCGACTGCACAAACAGGTCACGCGTTTTATCCTGCGAACGTTTGGCAATGATGCCCAGATCGGTCACCACCACAAAGCGTGAATCCCCGGTGATCGCCTGCTGCGATTCCTCTTCCTGATACTCCTCTTCCTGAGGCTGGGCCTCTTTCTGCTGTGGAGACCATTCAGACAGGGTCAGCAGGAAGATGCCGCGATGGGAATCGGGACGGGTTGAGAGATAGCGCGACAGGTCGATGCCCTGATAGCTGACCTCACCGGGTTTATCATTATTCACCGGCGTCTGATAACGAAAGCGCTCGGTGAAGTATTCGTCGTTCAGGCGATTGAAATCAGCCGAAGCGAACTGGCGGCTTTTAAATGAGACGATATGCTGCAACTGGCTGGGAATAACACGTTTGATGTCCACGCGCAGCCCCGGCACGTTACGTGCGGCCACGCTAATGCGTTTATCGCCGTTAACTGACAGTAGCGCCCCCTGAGCGGCAAACTGCAGCAGCTTCGGATAGTCTGGCACCTGAACCACGCGCCACTGTTTTTCCGGCATTTTGTAGCCACCATTGGACGTCATCGCAGCATCCACCGACACCAGCAAATAACGTTTTGCCGGGGCATCAAATTTGAAGCTGAACTGCGGTTGCCAGGTTTCTTCTGCTTCGTTCAGGCTGAGCGACACGACCGGAGAGCGGTTAATCACGCTCTGATCGATATTGCTCACATCCCAGGGAATGAATTCTTCTTCTGTTTGCTCACTGGCCGGACGACGTGGGTCCTTCTGTGGCAACAGCCAGGCTTTCACCCCTTTGCGAACATCGTTGTCACGTACGGCATCGCTAAAGCCAACAATCAGTGCGCGTTCGCCCTGGCTGCCGGGTTTATCGACCACTTCCGCACTGACATCACTCAGGCTAAGGCTGTAAAGATTCGGGACCGTCACCCATCCATCACTTTTACGCGTCACCGGATTGCCAGGACGTGAGGATTTCACCCCGCTGCTCACCTGCAAATGCACAGCTCCGCCGTGATCCATTGGCTGTAGCGCAGTGGAACGCACCCAGGCATTCAGTTTCTTTTCATCCCAGGTTACGCTGAACTTAAGCGGCTGTTCTGGCTGCCCCTGCGCGGCGCTCAGGCCGAGCGACAACTGTTTTTCCACGCTCTGCACATCGGCCGGCGCGTTGAATTTGATATTGAAAATAGCGCTGTGCTGGCTGCTGTCCTGCGGGTCCTGATAGTACTCGCTGCTGCCAATTTGATAGTCAAAAGCAGGCACAATGAAGCGGTGGCGCGTCTGTTCAATACGGATTTGCGGGGCCAGCAAAGTGTCAGGCTCAAGAGTCGCCTCATAGCTCGCCCCCATTGGCAGCGGCTGCTGCGGGGTGAAAATCAGCGTCCAGGCATTCTGCCACTGCCATTCCCCGGCTAAGGCGGGCTTCAGGCTAATCCCTGCGCTGACCTTTTTTCCGACCAGCGTGACCGGGGCAACCGACTGATTGAACCTCAGGGTGAGCACCTGCACGGCAGGTTTTGCGGCGGTGTAGTCAATCCCTTCCGGGTTGACGACCTCTACCCTGCTGTTCTGGATGGCCAGCGGGGCAACGTCAATCGGTTTAGGTCGGTTCTGCCACCACTGCCAGCCATACACGCTGGCAACACCTGCAGCCGCCAGCAGCAGCACACTCAGGGCAATGGTCTTCGGATGTCGGTCAATCCCCTGCTCAAGCCGGGCGAAGCCTGCTTTAAGGGGTGAAACCCAGCCTGGGCCGCGCCAGTTGATCTCACCCAGCAGCGGGCGCAGCAACAGTCCCAGCACGCGAAAAAGGCGCGAGAGCAGCCAGCACAGTGCTTTCAGCACGGTGAACGGTAAGCGCAGGAGAAATTTGAGCACATCCATCAGATAGAACCTTCCCTGTTACAAAATTGGTCAAAGAGTAATAGTTTATCTGCGCAATTTCTATCTGCGAATGCAAACAATTTGCAGGAATCCAGAGGTGGCTCTGAATAGTGTCATTTCGCCTTGTGATAGCTAACAAAATCGCTGACACTCAGCTAAACGTTACTGACAATGAGGCCGCGATGACGACTCCCTCTCTTTTTGTTTCTGCTGACTGGCTGGCAGAGCATCTGACCAATGACAACATCCAGGTTCTGGACGCACGTATGCTGCCGCCAGGGCAGGAGAAAACCCGCAACATCCAGGAAGAGTATCTGGCAGAGCATCTGCCAAATGCGCCCTTCTTCGATATTGAGGCCCTGTCGGACCATACCAGTGCTTACCCGCATATGTTGCCGCGAGCGGAAACGTTCGCAGTGGCAATGCGTGAACTGGGGATCAGCGATGACAAACATCTGGTTATCTACGATGAGGGCAATCTGTTCTCGGCTCCCCGCGCCTGGTGGATGCTGCGTCACTTTGGTGTGAAGCAAATTTCCATTCTGGCTGGCGGGCTGGCGGGCTGGAAACAGGCGCAACTGCCGCTGGAAAGTGGTGCCCTGGACATCGCGGAAGGCGAGTTCGAGGCCGAACAGGGTGAAGGCGAAGTCAAACGCGTCACTGATGTCCTGCTGGTTAGTCATGAAGGTGGCGCGCAGATTATTGATGCCCGTGCTGCTAACCGTTTTCACGGAGAAGTGGATGAACCGCGTCCTGGACTGCGCCGTGGACGCATTCCAGGCAGCCTGAACGTTCCCTGGAACTCGCTGGTCACCGAAGGGCGTTTGAAACCCTCTGCGGAATTACAGGCAATATTCAGTCAGCAGGGTGTGGATTTGTCGCAGCCTGTGATTGCCAGCTGTGGTTCTGGCGTCACCGCGGTGGTGGTGATTCTGGCGTTAACCAGCCTCGGCGTGAAAAACGTCGCGTTATACGACGGTTCCTGGGGCGAATGGGGAGCCCGTAACGACCTGCCGATCGTTAACGATTCACTGTAGCGGCGGATCGTCTTCGATCCGCCAGCAGCAACGGGGATCGCCCGTGGGACGACTAAAAAAGGGTCGTCCCATGCAGCAAACGATCGTTAATCGATGTTTTTGACTTTGAAATCTCGCAGGAAACTTCCCCAACGCCGTTCATAGAATGGCGTGATATGGGCAATAAAGAAGTGGCTGATACCTTTCTCCCCTTCCACGACCTGGCAAATATCAATTGGGCTATCGTCCAGCAGCGTATCCGTTGCCACACTGCCGGCCGCCTGAATCACTGCTTCAAGATCGCCATCGCCTTCAATGCCAATCAGCAGATTAGCGGGCTGGTCAGCATGTTCTTTGATCTCCGCCACGTAGGCGCGGCGCACGGTTTTATACTTGGCAAAAAGCTGGGTCAGCGAATCGATCATCTGTGCCGGAGGCTCAGCAATTTCCGACAGCAACAGCGAGGTTCCGCCTTCCAGCACCGTCTGCTGGCTGAGAGCACTGCTGCCCTCATCTAACAGGTGGGCAATTTCACGCGGAGAAAACTCTTTGCCGTTAGGCAATTTGGGGTTCAGAAACAGGGCTTCGCCCAGAGTCATTTCGAACAAAGTGCGCACCGGCATCACCAGATAAGCCTGCTCGCCACTCACGGCCTGTTGCAGTGCTTCCGCTGAGGTGAAGAACGGAATAATGCTGGTGCCGTCTTCTTTTTCCCAGTGCTGTAAATCAACTGGAGTGCTGGCATCGATCGCCTGCTCAGGCTGGGCGCTTTCGCCGGGGACCACAACGCTGGCATCCATCAGCAGGGCAAAAAACTCCGGACGGTGCGCCGGCTCTACTGCTGCCAGTTTCAGCACCTCTTCCAGCCGCGGGTTAAGATCGTTCATGAATGTGTTCCAGACAAGACTGCGGGTGGACCGGAAAAAGGGTCCGTCCCTACAAGGGCCGATCGTGTTGCGATCGGCCCGTTATATTACGCTTTGTTTAACAGCAGGTTCGCAACGGCACGCACACCCAGCCCGGTGGCACCCGCAGACCACTGATCCACGGCACCTTTACGGTAGGTAGCAGAACAGTCGATATGCAGCCAGCCCTGCTTGTATTCACTCACGAAATGCGACAAGAACGCAGCGGCGGTGCTGGCCCCGGCAGAGTGCGACGGGCTGGCAATGTTGTTCAAATCAGCAAAATTTGACGGCAGATGACTGCGGTGGAACTCCGCCAGCGGCAGACGCCAGAACGGCTCGTTCTCCCCGGCAGCACTTTCCAGCAACGACTGCGCCAGTGCATCGTCAAAGCTGAACAACGCGTGGTAATCGTTACCTAATGCGGTTTTTGCTGCACCCGTCAGGGTCGCCGCATCAATAATCAGTTCAGGGTTAAGCGCACTGGCATCAATCAGCCCATCGGCCAGTACCAGACGGCCTTCAGCATCGGTATTCATCACCTCAACGGTTTTGCCATTGCGGTAACGAATAATGTCGCCCAGTTTAAAGGCATTGCCGCTGACCATATTATCCGCGCAGCACAGGATCAGTTTCACACGTTTGTTCAGACCACGGCTGATTGCCAGCGCCAGAGCACCGGTCAGCGTTGCCGCCCCTCCCATATCCGACTTCATGGAGTCCATAAAGCCGCTCTGTTTCAGGCTGTATCCGCCGGTATCAAAGGTGATTCCTTTGCCGACCAGGCAGGCGTATACCGGGGTTTCATCGTTGCCACCGGGATTATAATCCAGCGTCAACAGTACCGGACTGCGCGATGAACCGCGCCCGACAGTATGCAGCCCCAGATAGTTTTGCTTTTTAAGGTCATCACCTTTCGTAATGCGGTAACTGACCGCATCACAGGCCACATCACACAGCAGGTCAATGGCACGGGTGGCTAACTGTTCCGGCCCCAGCTCTTCAGCGGGCAGGTTAATAGTGTCACGCACCCAGTCGATAATTTTCAGACGGTTGTTCAGCTCCGCCTGTTCGGCATCTGCCAGCGCGGCCCACTGCACTTCGCGCTCGCCTTTTGGACCACGGTAGCCCTGCCAGAACGCCCAGCTGTTCTCCAGATCCCAGCCATCGCCGCTCAGGCTGACATGACGGATACCCTGGCTATCAATTTTGCGCGCAGCGCGCTGGATAGTGGCCAGCGGTTCACTGCCGGTAAGATGGATAGTCAGGCCGCTGTCGTTGCTGCTCAGGATCGCTTTTTCGCCCCAACGCAGATCGGCCGCAGCCGTTGACAGGGTAATATTCATAGAGGTGGTCATCGCATGGCTCCTTTTCATTATTTCATCTTTCAGACCGGGGTTTGACCGGCCGCTGCGATTTTTCCGCAGGAGGATTGTACAACCAGACTAACAGAAATGTGACAGGGATGTTTTCGCGGGATGCGGCGTACTACGCAGAACGGGCCAGAATCTGGCCCGTTACTGTTTGTGCGGGAGTGAGAATCAACCTGCCTGAACAGCACCGCTGGCTTTAAACGCTTTCCATTGAGGGGAGAGCTCACGCAGACGGCTAAGGGATTTTTGCACCAGCTGAATGGTGTAGTCGATCTCTTCTTCGGTGGTAAAACGCCCGAGAGAGAAGCGGATCGAACTGTGTGCCAACTCATCGTTGAGACCAATGGCCCGCAGCACGTAAGACGGCTCCATACTGGCAGAGGTACAGGCTGAGCCGGTTGAGACCGCCAGATCCTTCAGCGCCATAATCAGTGATTCACCATCAACGTAATTAAAACTGACGTTGAGAATATTCGCCGCACCTTGCTCCAGTGAACCATTGAGGTACACCTCCTCGATATGGCCAATACCCGCCCACAGGCGGCTACGCAGCGCACCCAGGCGTGCCATCTCGCTGGCCATTTCTTCTTTGGCGATGCGATAGGCTTCACCCATTCCCACAATCTGATGCACCGGCAGCGTACCGGAACGCATACCGCGTTCGTGACCGCCACCGTGGATCTGGGCTTCCAGACGGATACGCGGTGCACGGCTGACATAGAGCGCACCGATGCCTTTCGGTCCGTAAATTTTATGCGCAGAGAAAGACATCAGATCGACTTTCAGCATACTCAGATCGATAGGTAATTTACCCACACTCTGCGTGGCATCAACATGGAAAATCACCCCGCGCTCACGGCAAAGTTCGCCGATAGTGGCAATATCCTGCACCACCCCGATCTCATTATTGACGTGCATAATTGACACCAGCACCGTGTCATCACGCAGCGCCGCGGTCAGCTGTTGCAGATCCAACGTGCCATCAGGGCGCGGGTTCAGATAAGTGACGCTGAATCCCTCACGCTCTAACTGAGCACAGGTATCCAGGACCGCTTTATGCTCCGTGGTACAAGTGATGATGTGACGACCCTTTTCCTGATGGAAAGTGGCTGCACCTTTGATGGCGAGGTTGTTGGCTTCTGTTGCACCGGAGGTAAAGACGATTTCACGTGGGTCAGCGCCCACTAACTCTGCAATCTGGTTGCGGGCAACATCCACCGCTTCTTCTGACTGCCAGCCATAACGATGCGATCGCGAGGCCGGATTACCGAAGGTTCCGTCCAGAGTCAGATACTGCATCATTTTTGCGGCCACACGAGGGTCGGCGGGTGTGGTGGCGGAATAATCCAGATAAATCGGTAATTTCATTGCTCGTTAAGCTCCGGGAGGTTTCTTGATTGCCGCCCTTCTGCGCCCTGAAATCTTTGCTGGAAGCAGAAATGAATAAAAGGCCCGTCAGGCCTTTTATTCATTTCCGGGGGCGAAGAACAAACCCCGCCCGGACTGCGATCAGGCGCGCAGATTGACGTTAATTGTTTCCTGCATGCGGCCGTTTGGCGCACGACGGATTTCATTGCTGTTCTGACGGTCAGCCACTTCCAGGATTTCCTGGTTATTGACCAGTTCTGCCAGTGTAATATTGTTGAGGAAGTCGCTGATGCGCTCACTCAGATCACGCCACAGCACGTGAGTCAGGCAACGCTCGCCGCCCTGGCAGCCTTCTTTACCCTGACATTTAGTGGCATCGACAGATTCGTCAACGGCAGTAATCACTGCGCCCACTGCGATGGCATCAGAGCCTTTGCCCAACAGATAACCGCCACCCGGACCACGTACGCTGGCCACCAGACCATTCTTACGCAGACGGGAGAACAGCTGCTCAAGATAAGAAAGGGAAATGCCCTGACGCTCTGAAATATCCGCTAAAGGCACCGGGCCTTCATGGGAATGCAGTGCAACATCAAGCATAGCGGTAACAGCATAACGGCCTTTGGATGTCAGTCTCATGGCGTTTACAACCTCGGTTATAACCCTGGATGGGTGTTAACAAAATATGGACGCAAGTCTGACATTCCTGACTAAATTGGTCAAGTATTTAACCTACTAAAACACTCAACTATTTAACCAAGTAAAATACTCAACTATTATGCTGTTATTTTATTCACCGATACACCCTTACTCGCCCCGTGGCTTCTCCAGTGAAGAGAGCATCCCACGCAGGATATTCAGCTCGTCACGTTCAGGGCGAGCACGGGTAAACAGGCGACGCATTTTACTCATCACCTGCCCCGGGCTGGCTTCACGGATAAAACCGCTGCCGATCATCATTTTCTCCATATGCTGATAGAAGCGCTCAAGCTCATCGACCAGTGGATAAGGTGACTCAACCGGCGCTTCTTGCTCCGCTTCCAGCGACTGCAGCCAGGCCATACGCACTTCATAGGTAATGACCTGCACAGCCATCGCCAGGTTCAGCGAGCTGTAGTCCGGGTTAGCAGCAATGGCGACGTGGTAGTGGCACTTCTGCAACTCTTCGTTAGTCAGGCCAACGCGTTCGCGACCAAATACCAGCGCAACAGGCGCCTGTTGGCCCTCTTCTACACTTTTTAAACCGCACTCGCGTGGGTCGAGCATCGGCCACGGCAGAGAGCGCGAGCGCGCACTGGTGCCGACCACCAGGCCACACCCGGCAATCGCTTCATCGAAAGTGTCGACAATTTTCGCATCGCCAATCACATCGCTGGCACCGGCCGCCAGGGCAATAGCCTGTGAGTCCGGTTTAACCAGCGGATTGACCAGATAAAGGTTCGTTAAACCCATGGTTTTCATCGCACGAGCGACAGAGCCCATGTTGCCAGTGTGAGAGGTCTCCACCAGCACAATTCGGATATTTTGCAGCATAAGGATTCTGGGGTCTGAGAGTTAATTCGACGATGCTAACATATTTTAAGGACATTTGCCGTTCTGCCCTGCTATACTACGCGCCGTTTTCTATCAGATTATGATATTTATCCAAAGTGATTGATGCTGTAGCAAGGCAGCAAGAGAGCGAATCCCGCTGAGCTTACTTAAGTAAGTGATTCGGGTGAGTGAGTGCAGCTAACACAGCGACAGCTTCAAGCATGAAGGGTAAACCGTTCTTTAACATCCAGCGAGACGAAACTTAACTATGCATCCAATGCTCAACATTGCCGTGCGCGCTGCGCGCAAGGCCGGAAACGTAATTGCCAAGCACTATGAAACCCCGGACTCCGTCGAAGCCAGCCAGAAAGGCAGCAATGACTTTGTCACCAATGTTGACCGTGAAGCGGAACGCCAGATTATTGAAGTGATCCGCAAGTCTTACCCACAGCACACCATCATCTCTGAAGAGTGCGGTGAACTGCCAGGCGAAGACCAGGATGTGCAATGGGTTATCGATCCACTGGATGGCACCACCAACTACATCAAACGCCTTCCCCACTTCTGTATTTCTATTGCCGTTCGCATCAAAGGCCGTACTGAAGTTGCCGTTGTTTACGATCCAATGCGTAATGAACTGTTCAGCGCCGTACGCGGCCAGGGCACCCAGCTTAACGGCTATCGTCTGCGCGGCGGCACCGCCCGCGATCTGGATGGCACCATTCTGGCCACCGGCTTCCCGTTCAAACTGAAGCAGCACGCCACTCCGTATATCAATATCCTCGGCAAACTGTTCACCCAGTGTGCTGACTTCCGTCGCACCGGTTCTGCTGCGCTGGATCTGGCCTATGTGGCTGCGGGTCGCGTGGACGGTTACTTCGAGATTGGTCTGAAGCCATGGGATTTCGCCGCGGGTGAGCTGCTGGTGCGTGAAGCTGGCGGTCTGGTGACTGACTTTGTTGGCGCGCATGGTTATATGCATTCAGGTAACATCGTTGCAGGTAACCCACGCGTCGTGAAAGCGATGCTGGCCAACATGCGTGATGAACTGAGTGAAGCGCTGAAGCGTTAATTCGTCCCAGGGGCGCGGCATGCCGCGCCCTGAGTCAGGCATGCCTGCCCCCTGCGCAAGATTTACTGCAGGAACATCGGTCGGATACCGCCTGACATCGCGGGTTGCGCACTCAGCCACAGCATGGCTCCAGCGGCAATCAGCAGCACGCCACCGGTCAGAGCCAGACAGTTCAATGCCACTACATGCCAGGCAGCAGATCCTGTATTACGTGTTAAACGCTGTGCGAGGGAGCGCGAGAGCTGTACCACCAGCGCCATGCCCGATACCGTTAGCGCCGTGCCCAGTGCCATGACCAGCGCGGATAGCACCCCCCAGAAGTAAACACCGATCACCTTTGAAAACAGCAACATCATAATGGCCCCCGAGCAGGGTCGTAACCCCATCGACAGTACCACTGCCACCTTCGTTTTCCATCCCGTCGCCTGCGACAACATCGCACTGTCCGGCACATGCTGATGCCCACAGCCACAGTGTTCACTGTGCTGATGCCCCGCAGGCAAAATACGGGTGATGGTCATTCGGACAGGTGCCGGGCGCAGCTGCAGCCACAATTTTTTCAGGGCTCGCCAGCACAGCCACAGGCCCAGGCCGATCACCAGTAGATAGCTCCCTTTTTCCAGCCAGTAGCTGCTGAGATGCATCTGGCGCGAAGAGAGTTGCAACACGCCCAGCATTATCGTCACCAGCGCAATCGCCACTGCCCCTTGCACTACAGCCGCGGCCAGCGTCAGTTGCAGGCTGGTTTTCATTTTCGTCGGGTGGGTAGCAAGAAAGGTGGCTATCACCACTTTGCCATGGCCGGGGCCGAGCGCATGTAATACGCCATAAAGCAGGCTGAAACCCATTAGCGCCAGCCCGGCCTGATGAGGATTGCTGGCAACCTGTTGTAACAGCCCGGTCATCTGCTGATGCAGACTCTTCTGCCACATAATGCTTTGCAACAGGATTTGCGGCCAGTGCTGCCAAATCCACAGCCCTCCCAGGAGCATCCCTGACATCAACAGCGCGAACGGCCATATCGCCCCTCTACGCGGAGCGCGGCTGAGGCCACTTACTGACATATCAGCGTCACCGTCTGG
This sequence comes from Erwinia sp. JH02, assembly GCF_013074405.1. Taxonomy (NCBI): domain Bacteria; kingdom Pseudomonadati; phylum Pseudomonadota; class Gammaproteobacteria; order Enterobacterales; family Erwiniaceae; genus Erwinia; species Erwinia sp. JH02. Next base: position 70,379 of record NZ_JABANZ010000003.1, on the reverse strand, counting down.
GCAAACTGGCGACCAAGATCCATCTCTTCCGCTGGCGCATCTGCTTTATCCAGTGACAGCGCATAGGCTTGCATGGAGGCATCCGGTTTGGGGGTTTGCAGCTCGAAATGACATTGTGATACCAGTTCTGCCGGGACTGTCAGTGCTTTTTCAGAGTCGTAATACATATCTACAAAGTAAGTGGGATCAAAAGTGGAAAACGTATACCGCTGGCCTTTTAGCGACTGCGGATGTGCCAGCGGCAGAATAAACTCCAGCACCGCCTGATGCCCCTGCCGTGAAAGATGGTATTCCGGCGGCAGATTATCGAACTTCACCGGCTGCTTCTGGTGCCAGAATTCGCTGAAGTAATGCTGGCCTAACACATTAGCCATCACTTCTGCCGCCAGTTTTTTCCAAACCACTGAATCCGGTTTTGCCGTTCCTGCATCGTATAACAGATCGGCAGAGGTGATTTCATCCATCACCCAGCGCATTTTCAGCCCGGTGAGCCGATCGCCCTGATGAACCAGCGTGGTCTGCATATCGATAAAGCTGTGCGGATGCGCCATGGCAACCGGGGACAAAACGATTATCAGCCCTGCGGCCCCCACTGCACACCTGTTATAATGTAACAAATTAAACTCCACTCCAGTTTTTGTCGATTATTTTTGTGACCTGTCTTAAAAGCTCTGAATAAAACTGACTCGATTGACCACAACGTGGCTGGCTAAGGCTATTCTTAGCATAATCAATCGCTACTGGGATCACAGATGATGAGTACACACTCACCTGAAATGTCTGTCCTCTCCAGTCCACAGCGCCGTTGCCACCTGCTTTTAATGCTCTGCCTGCCTGAATCCTTCGTCACTGTGGAATCGGTTTGCCAGCTTAACGGTGTGGATCACGCCGTAACCCGGCAAGATATAGCGGAGGTGGCAGAGGAAATCCAGCGCTATCACCATCTTGCCATTGAGCTGGATGAGCTGGGCGCGTTGCGCCTTCGTGGAACGCATTTAGATCAGCGTCTGTGCATGCTACATAACTTACGGCGGGCTCTGCGGCTGTCTCCGGCGTTTATCCATAACGACTTTTCCTCCGTCATTAAGCAACAACTTCAGACGCTGCCAGTGGATAAGGCCTTGTACGATGAGCATAACCTGGCAGCACTGGTCCAGTATTGTTCACTTCATCTGGACCGCGAGTTCAGCGCTCGCGATACCCAATTTTTACAGGTCTGGCTGCGCTATGCTCTCGCCTGGCACTGCCAGCCGGACTTTACCGCACAGCAACTGCACTGGATCGAAGGTAAACCGGAGTTTTCACTGGCACAGGCGATTGCCCGCTGCTGGAGTAAACGTGGCTATCAGGCGGCGGTTAATGAGGTTGCGTTACTCGCCCTGCTCTTCAGCCAACTGCATGTTCCCCAGAGACAACACACCCTCAGCGCTCATGAACGCCAACTTCTCCAGTCCGTGGAGCTGTTAATTCAGCGCTTTCAGGCGTTGTCTGGCATGGTATTCAGTAATGACGCGGGCCTAAGCGCACAACTTTATACGCATCTGGCGCAGGCGCTGGAGCGTACTCTGTTTTCCATCGGCATCGATCACAATCTGGTTGACGATATCGCCCAGCAGTACCCGCGTCTGCTGCGTACTACGCGTGAGGCTATCGCCGCGCTGGAACAACAATACAGCGTGCAGTTCACCGATGAAGAGATGGGTCTGATTGCGATTATTTTTGGCGCATGGCTGATGCAGGAAAGCGCCTTGCAAGAGAAGCAGGTGTTGTTATTGATTGGTCGTGATAGCGAACTGGAGCAGCAGGTTGAGCAGCAGCTGCGTGAACTGACGCTGCTGCCGCTGACGATTAAGTACCAGGATGTTGCCGACTTTCAGCGCCACAGCGCACCGAAAGGGATCGCGCTGGTGATCACGCCTTATGCCACGCCGCTGCCGCTCTACTCACCACCGCTGATCCATGCTGAACTGCCGCTGGGCGAACACCAGCAGCGCAGTATCCGCCTGCTGCTGGAGTCATAATCAGGTCACTTTTGGCCGCAGGAACAGCACTGGCACAACCAGCAGTGCCATCACCCAGAACACGCCGCCTTGCAGGTGCTGGAACAGCACACCACACACCATGGTCATCAGAGCAATGCCACCGCCCATTGCCAGTGCGGAATAGACTGACTGCAGGCGGATCACCTCGCTCCCGTCGCGGGCAGCGATAAAGCGCATAGCCGCCAGATGACAAATAGTGAAACTGCCACAGTGCAGAATTTGTGCAACGACAAGCCAACCCAGTTCCGTGGACGACGCCATCATACTCCAGCGTAAAACAGCACAGACACAGGACAGCAACAGCAGATCGCGTGCGCTCCAGCGGCGGAACAGTCGGTTGCTGGCGGCAAACACCACAATTTCAGCCACGACGCCCAGCGACCATAAATAGCCCACAATGCTCGACGAGTAGCCTGCTTCCTGCCAGTAAATGGCACTGAAGCCGTAGTAGGCGGCATGCGCCCCCTGCATCAGCGTCACGCATAGCAGGAAGCGCCAGACGGCGGTTTCACTGAGCATCTGCTTCCACTGCGCCCATCCGCTATGTTCGGTTTGTTTTTCCATCCCCTGCGGCATCACCGCCGGGCGTAGCATCATACCTGCAATCATCGCCCCGCATCCCACACACAGCAGCATCAGGATGGCGTGATAGGAAAAATGTGTCACCAGCACACCGGTAAGCGCCGAGCTGATCACAAACGCCAGGGAACCCCACAACCGCACCGGACCGTAAGGCAGGGCGATCTGTCGCTGCCAGGTTGCGGCCAGCGCATCGCTCAACGGCACCAGCGGTGAGAAGAACAGATTGAATCCGACCATCACCAGCAGCAGCCACACCCACTGGGAACCTGCCCAGAAGCCCAGCGCAAATAACAGCGTCAGCGAAGCCAGCAGACGCAGGACGCTAATCAGTCGTGAAGGGTTAGTGACGCGTGAGGCGATAAGCAGGCTACCGGCAAAGCGGGCAATCATGCCGCAGCCCAGCAGCAGGCCGATTTTTTCCGGTTGCAGGCCGCTGTCTTTTAGCCAGACGCCCCAGAACGGTAAATAGACGCCATAGGCGAAGAAATAGGTGAAGTAGCTCAGTCCAAGCCAGTACGTGGAACGTATCGTCATTTTCCCTCCGACAAAGTGGAGGCTAATGTACACCGCCGCACAGGATAAAAAAATAGCGGGACACTTTCGTGTCCCGCTATCTGTACTCAGGCTCCCATTAAATCAGGAGGTAAGGACGGATTTATGCATATACAGGGAAGCGTGCACAGATTTCCAGCACCTGCTTCTTCACACGCTCGCTCACGCCTTCATCATTGATATTGTCGAGAATATCGCTGATCCAGCCTGCCAGTTCGCGCACTTCTGCTTCTTTAAAACCACGACGGGTGACAGCCGGGGAACCGATACGAATACCTGAAGTCACAAACGGGCTTTTCGGATCGTTAGGCACGCTGTTTTTGTTCACGGTAATGTTGGCACGGCCCAGGGCTGCGTCAGCTTCTTTACCGGTCAGGTTTTTGTCTACCAGGTCCAGCAGGAACAGGTGGTTATGCGTACCGCCAGAAACCACGTTGTAGCCGCGTGCCAGGAACACTTCCACCATTGCTTTAGCGTTTTTAGCCACTTGCTGCTGGTAGGTTTTGAACTCAGGCTCCATCGCTTCTTTGAAGGCGACAGCTTTACCCGCGATAACGTGCATTAGCGGGCCACCCTGGCCACCAGGGAAGACAGCAGAGTTCAGTTTTTTGTACAGGTCTTCGTCACCGCCAGCCGCGAGGATCAGGCCGCCACGTGGGCCTGCCAGGGTTTTGTGCGTGGTGGAGGTCACGATGTGCGCATGAGGTACCGGGTTAGGGTACACGTCAGCTGCAATCAGACCCGCCACGTGCGCCATATCAACGAACAGGTAAGCGCCAACGGTATCTGCGATTTCGCGCATTTTTGCCCAGTCGCACACGCCAGAGTAAGCAGAGAAACCACCAACGATCATTTTTGGCTGGTGCTTTTTCGCCAGTTCAGCCAGTTCGTTGTAATCAATCTGGCCGGTCTCGTCGATGCCGTAAGGGATGACGTTATACAGCTTACCAGACAGGTTAACCGGGGAACCGTGAGTCAGGTGACCGCCGTGTGCCAGGTTCATACCCAGAATGGTATCGCCCGGCTGCAGCAGCGCAGTGTATACCGCGAAGTTAGCCTGGGAACCGGAGTGTGGCTGCACATTGGCGTAGTCTGCACCAAACAGGGCTTTAGCACGGTCGATAGCCAGCTGCTCAACGATATCCACGTACTCACAACCACCGTAGTAGCGCTTGCCCGGATAACCTTCAGCGTACTTGTTCGTCAGCTGAGATCCCTGAGCCTGCATAACACGTGGGCTGGTGTAATTCTCTGAAGCAATCAGCTCGATGTGCTCTTCCTGGCGCACTTTCTCCTGCTCCATCGCCTGCCATAAATCGGCATCATAATCGGCAATGTTCATTTCACGTTTTAACATTTGCATCTCCTGACTCAACTGACTTGCAATAATGAATGCCCCCGCTGGGGAGCGATGGGCAATAGTTTAAACTGTTTATGCACCTGTTGAATAGCTTAACCACTGCCTTTTTACGCAAACGATTGGCTTCAGGTGTGGCAAGGGTTAGTTACTGTTCTTTGCAAGTCCCGGATAAGGAATTCTCCTCATCTGCCAGATGCTGTTTTTTCAACAAGACCGTACATCGCGTGCGGAAAAATACCCTCTCACTCTAAAGGTGTATTTACAGCGGAGTATGTTGCGAATAACATGCATTTTAAATACATGTTTAATTTCTTGCTAAGGAGCACACCATGCTGGACAGCCAAACCATTGCCATCGTCAAATCTACTATCCCCGCCGTTGCTGCACTCGGCCCTCGCCTGACCTCGCATTTCTATCAGCGGATGTTTGCCCACAACCCTGAGCTGAAAGACATCTTTAATATGAGCAACCAGAGCACAGGTAATCAGCCGGAAGCGCTGTTTAATGCCATCTGCGCCTACGCCAGCAATCTGGATAACCTCGCCGCGCTGGGCCCTGCCGTAGAGAAAATTGCGCAGAAACACACCAGTTTCGCTATTCGTCCCGATCACTATCCGATCGTCGGTGAGCACTTGCTGGCGAGTATTGATGAAATGCTGCATCCGGGTGAAGAGGTGCTGGCAGCATGGGGCAAAGCCTACGGCGTACTGGCCGGAATTTTTGTACAGCGTGAGGAGCAGATTTATGAAGAAACCGAAGAAAAAGTCGGCGGCTGGCGCGGTGGCCATCGTGAATTTGTTATCAGCGAGATCGTCCCGCAGAGTTCCGTGATCAAAAGTTTTATCCTGACTCCCGTCGATGGCCAACCGGTCGCAGATTATAAAGCCGGGCAGTATCTGGCGGTATGGGTGAAAGACCCGGGTTTTGAGAATCAGGAGATTCGCCAGTATTCCCTGACGCGCACGCCCAACGGTCGTGACTATCGTATTGCCGTGCGCCATGATGAAGGCGGTGTGATGTCCAGCTGGCTGCATCAGCAGCAGCCCGGCCAGCGCGTTCATCTGGCCCCCCCTGCCGGGGATTTCTTCCTTGATATCACGGCTGAGACGCCGGTGACACTGATGTCGGGTGGTGTCGGCCTGACGCCGATGCTGGCGATGCTAAACCAGCTGGCGAAAGATAAACATCCCGCCACAGTACAGTGGCTGCACGCCACCGAGAATGGCGCAACCCATGCTTTCGCTGAGGAAGTGACCGCGCTGGGGGCGCAGTTGCCGCAGTTCTGGCAACACATCTGGTACAACCATCCGCAGGCGCAGGATGAAGGGAAATATCACCAGCGTGGGCTGATGAACTTGCTGCCGCTGGAATCACGCGTCAGCGATCCGGCGATGCACTATTATCTCTGCGGCCCACTGGCCTTTATGGAAGCGGAAGAAAAGGGGCTGCTAGAGTTAGGGGTTAAAAAAGAGCACATCCACTACGAAGTGTTCGGGCCGCATAAAGCGTTATAGCCGCATAAAGTGTTATAAAAGCAAACGGGCTGGCCGCGCAATGCGGTCAGCCCGTTGGGACCCCGAAAACGACAATCAGATCGCTTCTTCGTCTTCCTCGCCAGTACGAATACGCACCACGCGCGCAACGTCGAACACGAAGATTTTACCATCGCCGATTTTACCGGTCTGCGCCGTACGCATGATGGTATCAACGCAGGTATCCACGATGTCGTCCGCAATCACGATTTCGATTTTCACTTTTGGCAGAAAATCGACCATGTACTCTGCGCCACGATACAGCTCGGTGTGGCCCTTCTGACGACCAAAGCCTTTCACTTCAGTCACGGTCATCCCGGTGATGCCGACTTCCGCCAGCGCTTCACGCACATCATCCAGTTTGAACGGTTTGATAATTGCATCAATCTTTTTCATGGCAGACCCTTTTCTCTCCCTCCGTGCCCGGACGGATAATCAGTTAACTATATACCCGTTACGCTCAGCCTGCCTGCGCACGGGCAGCAGACCGAACATGTCTGAGGTATACCGGACGTCCGTCTCTTTTCAGGCAGCTAAACTACCATAATCAGGCAGCGTTACCGCAGTGAAAATTATTCTTTAAAATCGGCAGCATCCAACTCATGACGCGATAACAGTTTATAGAACTCAGTACGGTTACGCCCCGCCAGCCTTGCCGCGTTAGTCACATTGCCTTTGGTCATTTGCAACAATTTACGCAGATAATTGAGTTCAAACTGGTTGCGGGCTTCAGCAAAAGTAGGCAGCGCGGTATTTTCTCCTGCCAGCGCCTGTTCCACCAGCGCCTCTCCAATCACTGGCGCGGAGGTCAGCGCGACACACTGTTCAATCACATTCACCAGTTGCCTGACGTTGCCCGGCCAGGCAGCGGCAATCAGACGTCGCATGGCATCGGTGGAAAAGCTACGTACAAAAGGTTTGTGCCGTTCAGCCGACTGCTTCAACAGATGATTGGCCAGCAGGGGAATATCTTCTGCCCGCTCATGCAGTGCAGGGATCTTCAGATTCACCACGTTAAGACGATAAAACAGATCTTCGCGAAACTCTTTCTTTTCCATCGCTTTTGGCAGATCGCGATGGGTGGCAGAGACAATACGCACATCAATGTCGAGGTCGCGGTTACTGCCAAGCGGGCGTACCTTACGCTCCTGCAAGACGCGCAGCAATTTCACCTGCAACGCCTGCGGCATGTCACCAATTTCATCGAGGAACAGCGTGCCGCCCTCTGCGGCCTGAAACAGCCCTTCACGACTGCTGACGGCACCGGTAAAGGCCCCTTTCGCATGACCAAACAGTTCTGATTCCAGCAGTTGTTCCGGTAACGCGCCGCAGTTAATAGCGATAAAGGCTTTACCTGCACGCGGGCTGGCCGCGTGGATAGCCTGCGCCAGCACTTCTTTGCCAGTTCCGCTCTGTCCGTTAATCAGTACACTGACATCCGACTGCGCCACCATGCGCGCCTGCTCCAGCAGGCGCAGCATCAGCGGGCTACGGGTGACAATGCTTTCGCGCCAGGCTTCATCGCTGGTCGGCGCCCGATGGACCAGGGCATCATCTATCGCTTTATACAGCGCATCACGATCGACCGGTTTAGTCAGGAAACTGAATACGCCCTGCTGAGTTGCCGCCACGGCATCCGGAATGGAACCGTGGGCGGTAAGAATAATGACCGGCATGCCTGGCTGGAGCTTCTGGATTTCAGCGAACAGCGCCATACCGTCCATTTCGTCCATACGCAGATCGCTGATCACCAGATCAAGCGTATCGCGGTTAAGCACGCGCAGCGCGTCCGGACCACTTTCAGCGGTAGTAACGCTGAACCCTTCACTGCTCAGACGCATCCCCAGCAGTTTCAGCAGGCTGGGGTCATCATCTACCAGCAGTAACCGTGCCGATTTTTTGATCATGGATTGTCATCATCCTGTGACGCGTTATCAGCCGGGTTGTTTTTGTCATTACCGTGGCTGTTGGTGTCAGTGGCATCCGGGGAGCGACGCGAAGAGAGTCGGCGTTCAATATCCGTCAGCGTATCAAGTTTGCGCCGGGTGACAGCGAGATCGTTCTTCAGGGCGATTTGCTGCTGACGCAGCCCATCCAGTTGACCATCACTGCTCTCCTGAAGGTGGGCATAACGCATCCGCTCTTCGGATAGCTGTAAAAGCGATCCCTGCCCTTCACGCCACAACATCATTAACGGGCGCACAGAGGCCGGATAATCATAGCTGTAACTGTCCAGACGGTTCAAATACTGGCGACGCTCAACGGGGGTAATATTGCCATTATTCAACAATACGGCCTGTTTGAAGGCACTCTGCCAGTTATCCGTTGGCCAGCGCCGTGCTTCAGCACGTGCATCGGCTGGCGATAGCCGGATGCCACAGTCAATAGCGCGCAGCCAGTAAAGAGGATTACCCGTTGCGGCCTCATCGTTAAATGCCCATATATGCTCACAGGACACCAGCTGATAGTCGACGATTTTAACATCAGGCTCATTCAGTGTGATATCGGCGCGGCTGGCCACCTTTTGCGACGGCTGCTGGCTACACCCCAGCAGGCCAAACGCCAGTATGAAGGCGCCGGTCAGTCTGCCCATACGCCCGTGTTGCAGTAAGGCAGAAAAACGTGATGATTGCATTATAATAACGTCCCGGCGGTAGTGTTTAATTCGATGCGAAAGCAGACATCAGCATCAACGCTGTCGATCAGTTGCAGATCGCCCTGCAGCCGGCGCAGGCAGTCTTTCGCAATGCTTAATCCCAGCCCGCTTCCTTTTACCGCGCCTTTGCGCTGTAGATTTCCCTGGAAGAACGGTTCAAAGATCATTGCTCGCTCAGCCGCAGGAATAGGCGGGCCGGTATTTGCGACCTCAATCACCACGCGGTTTCCTTGCTGAAGACTGCGGATCCAGATATTTCCAGATTCAGCGCCGTAGTGTACCGCATTGGAGTAAAGATTATCGATTGCCCTCAACAACAACGTCGGTTCGGCACGACAGCTGTCAGCCTTAAGGTCGATGTTGATATGGAGTTGTTTAGCGCGGGCCGTGAGGCTGTGAGCGGCAACCAGTGAGTCGATCAGCGGCCGCAGCTGAACATCTTCCAGCGCTACCGGGCCATCAGCCAGCTTTCGGTTGTAGTCCAGCAGCTGTTCAATCAGCGTTTGCAGATGACGACTGCTGTCGTTAAGAATGCTGACCACCTCTTTCTGGTCAGCAGTCAGCGGCCCGGCAACCTCGTCAGCCAGCAATTCAGTGCCCTCACGCATGCTGGCCAGCGGTGTTTTTAATTCATGGGAAATATGGCGGAGAAACTCATGACGCTGCGACTCCAGCCAGGCCAGCCGCTCACTGAGCCAGATAATACGCTGTCCGAGTGAACGGAGCTCACGCGGGCCTTTGAACGCCAGACTGTGCCCCAGCGGCCGCCCTTCCCCCAGACGATTAATCATGCGCTCTACCGCTTTTACCGGGCCGATAATCATACGGGTAAACAGCAACACCAGCCCCAGGCTGAGCAGGAAAAGAATCAATGCCTGCCAGCCAAAATACTGGCCGCGTTCGGCAATCTCTCGTTGCAGTTGTAACCCACGTGAGAACACCACTTCACGTGTAGCCTGAACCAGTTGACCGTTGGCGGCAGAGAACAGCTCGAGCTGATCGGCGGCCTGCGACACCGGGCTGCTGTTTTCGCATTTCATCTGGCTGAGTTGAGTAAGGTTCTGACGCAGGCTTTGCCAGGTACGAATATCCGGCAGTACCGGGGCGTGGGCATCCAGCATTTGTGAATAGCGGCTGCGCTGCGTCTGGTAGAGGCGTGCCAGCATCGGATCATCTAACACGCAATACTGGCGGTAGCTACGTTCCAGTTCCAGGGCGGTACGGGCCATGGCTTCGCTGCGACGCACATCGGTCAGCGTGGTGCGATTGGTATCGGCCGCCCGGTCGCTCAGCGCCGAGAGGCTTTCCCATGCCTGCCAGGCCAGCACCAGCAGCGGTAATAACACCAGTAAAAACGCCATCAGCACCAGCTGACGTAGCGATCGCGGTAACAGACGCCATTTCTTCACGACACAATTTCTCTTTCCAGGAGTTAGGGCGATGCTAGCTGAGAGTGAGCAGAGAAGAAAGTGTGAAAGCGTAAAATGAAAATGGCCGGTTCACTGAACCGGCCACTGGCGTTACGCCGGTGAGCCAGCGTAACTGAATAGGTGGTGCCTTACTCAACGTTGCGTCCGATGTTTGATAACGTCACAGAGTGAACGATTATCGGTGAGGTGGACGACAGGCACCGTATTGTGCGTCATTCTGGGTGTTATGAGCACTTGTCCGCTTACGCAGGGCTGTCATAACCAGGTGAATGAGCCACTGAGGTGATTATAGCAATTAACATGCCACATTGAAAATAAATTTATAAGCCATTAATAAATAAAACCTTATACATTGGAAGTATTCATCGGGCAGGTGATTTTGACCATCGGGTCCGGTTAAGTGTCGCCATACAACAACACCCACAGATAAATTTAATTTTTACCATTAAAATCAATAAATTAAACGTCTCCATTTAACGACAACTCACATCTAATTTGTTGTGAAATGGCAACACTCCCCTGCTAATCCCTTTAAGACAGGCGAAAAAAAACCGGCCACACGTTCAGGCCGGTTTATTACCATCGCGTCAACGCAGAGGATTAGCCCAGTTGTTTACGCGCATTGCGGAAGATACGCATCCACGGGCTGTCTTCGCCCCATTCTGCCGGGTGCCATGAGTTGCTGACCGTGCGGAACACACGCTCCGGGTGCGGCATCATGATGGTCACGCGACCGCTTTCATTGGTCACCGCCGTGATTCCGTTCGGGGAACCGTTCGGGTTCGCCGGGTACTGCTGGGTCACTTTGCCAAAGTTATCCACAAAGCGTAGCGCCACAAGACCTTTGTTTTCCAGCTGGGCCAGATGAGCATCATTACGCACTTCCACGAAGCCTTCACCATGCGATACGGCGATTGGCATACGGGAACCGACCATGCCGTCCAGCAGCAGAGACGGGCTGGCAGCCACTTCAACCAGGCTGAAGCGGGCTTCAAAACGCTCGGACTGATTGCGCACAAAGCGTGGCCACTCTTCACTGCCCGGAATCAGTTCACGCAGATTAGACATCATCTGACAGCCGTTACAGACGCCCAGAGCCAGTGTCTGTGGACGGTGGAAGAAGGTTTCGAATTCGTCACGTACGCGGGCGTTAAACAGAATCGACTTCGCCCAGCCTTCACCCGCACCCAGGACGTCACCGTAAGAGAAGCCGCCGCAGGCAACCAGCGCCTGCACGTCATCCAGACCACGACGGCCAGCCAGCAGGTCGCTCATATGCACGTCTACCGCATCAAACCCGGCACGATGGAAGGCCGCAGCCATTTCAACATGAGAGTTAACGCCCTGCTCACGCAGCACAGCCACTTTAGGACGTGCACCGGTCGCAATATAAGGCGCAGCAATATCTTCCTGTGGCTTAAAGGTCAGTGCAACGTTGAGGCCCGGATCGCGATCGTCTTTCTTCGCGTCATGTTCCTGATCGGCACAGATTGGATTATCGCGCAGACGCTGCATCTGCCACGTGGTTTCAGCCCACCAGGTACGCAGCGTGGTACGGCTTTCGCTGTACACGGCAGAGCCGCCGGAAGTGATCACAAAACGATCCCCTTCCACGGCCTGGCCCAGCACATGCACACAGTCAGCTAACCCATGAGAGGCAAAGACCTGCTCAACCGCCGCCCGATCGGCCGCTGCGATCTGAATCACCGCACCCAGCTCTTCGTTAAACAGGGCAGCCAGGCTATCGCTGCCCAGTGCCGCGATGTCGACGTCTACACCGCAGTGACCCGTGAAGGCCATTTCAGCCAGCGTGACCAGCAGGCCGCCGTCAGAACGGTCGTGGTAGGCAAGCAGTTTGCCGTCGGCCACCAGCGCCTGGATGGCATTATAGAAGCCAGCCAGTTGCTGCACATCACGCACATCGGCAGGCTTATCACCCAGCTGACGGTAAACCTGTGACAGCGCCGTTGCGCCGAGGGCGTTGGCCCCTTTGCCCAGATCGATCAGCAGCAGCGCGTTATCACCGGTCTGCAACTGCGGTGTGACGGTTTTACGCACGTCTTCCACTCGGGCAAATGCGGTGATCACCAGGGACAGCGGAGAAGTCATCTCACGCTGCTCATTCCCCTGTTGCCAGCGGGTTTTCATCGACATAGAGTCTTTGCCGACCGGGATAGTGATACCCAGCGCCGGACACAGCTCTTCACCCACCGCTTTCACCGCTTCATACAGGCCGGCATCTTCACCCGGGTGACCGGCAGCGGCCATCCAGTTGGCTGACAGCTTGATGCGCGTCAGCGGGCCAATGTCGGTTGCCGCAATGTTGGTGAGTGCTTCGCCGACGGCCAGACGACCGGAGGCCGCAAAATCCAGCAGCGCGACAGGAGCACGTTCGCCCAGCGACATCGCTTCACCGTAGTAGCTGTCGAGGCTGGCGGTAGTCACCGCACAGTTCGCTACCGGGATCTGCCACGGGCCGACCATCTGGTCACGGGCAACCATACCGGTTACCGAACGGTCACCGATGGTGATCAGGAAGGTTTTTTCCGCCACGGTTGGCAGGTGCAGTACGCGATTCACGGCATCTGCAACAGTCATTCCCTCACGCACCAGCGCGTCACCTTTCACTTTCAGTGTGGTCACGTCACGGGTCATTTTCGGGGTTTTACCCAACAGCACGTCCAGCGGCATATCAATTGGCGTGTTGTCGAAATGGCTGTCAGCCAGCGACAGGTGCATCTCTTCGGTCGCTTCACCGATCACGGCGTACGGTGCGCGCTCACGTTTACACAGCGCATCAAACAGCGCCAGGCTATCCGGCGATACAGCCAGAACATAACGTTCCTGAGATTCGTTACACCACACTTCCAGCGGGCTCATGCCTGGCTCATCGTTAAGGATGTCACGCAGGTTGAAACGACCGCCACGTTCGCCGTCGCTCACCAGCTCCGGCATGGCGTTAGACAGACCGCCCGCGCCCACGTCATGGATAAACAGAATCGGGTTCTCTTCACCCAACTGCCAGCAGCGGTCAATCACTTCCTGGCAACGACGTTCCATTTCCGGGTTGTCGCGCTGTACGGAAGCGAAATCGAGATCCGCGTCAGACTGGCCTGAGGCCATTGAAGACGCCGCTCCGCCACCCAGGCCGATGTTCATTGCCGGGCCACCCAGCACGATCAGCTTGGCACCAATGGTGATTTCACCTTTCTGCACGTGGTCGGCACGAATGTTACCGATACCGCCTGCCAACATGATCGGTTTGTGGTAACCGCGCAGCTCTTCGCCGTTATGGCTGTTAACGCGTTCTTCGTAGGTACGGAAGTAACCCGTCAGCGCCGGACGACCAAATTCGTTGTTAAATGCCGCGCCACCCAGAGGGCCTTCGGTCATGATGTCCAGTGCCGTCACAATACGGTCCGGCTTACCGAAATCTTCTTCCCACGGCTGTTCAAAGCCCGGGATACGCAGGTTAGAAACAGAGAAGCCGACCAGACCCGCTTTCGGTTTAGCGCCACGCCCGGTTGCGCCTTCATCACGAATTTCGCCACCGGAACCGGTCGCCGCACCCGGCCACGGAGAAATCGCCGTTGGGTGGTTATGGGTTTCAACCTTCATCAGGATATGTGCATCTTCCTGATGGAAATCATAGCGGCCCTGTGGATCGGCGTAGAAGCGCCCTACCTGAGAACCTTCCATAACGGCCGCATTGTCTTTATACGCTGACAGCACATGGTCCGGGGTTTTCTCGAAGGTATTTTTGATCATCTTGAACAGCGATTTCGGCTGCGTTTTGCCATCAATCACCCAGTCGGCGTTGAAGATTTTATGACGGCAGTGCTCAGAGTTAGCCTGAGCAAACATATACAGCTCGATATCGTTCGGGTTGCGCCCGAGTTTTTCAAACGCCGCCTGCAGGTAGTCGATTTCGTCATCGGCCAGTGCCAGGCCCAGTTTGATATTGGCCTGAACCAGCGCGTTGCGGCCTTCACCCAGCAGGTCGACGCTTTGCAGCGGTGCAGGCTGATGATGAGCAAACAGCGCATCGGCCTGGCTCAGATCGGCAAAGACGGTTTCCATCATGCGGTCATGCAGCAGTGCAGCCAGCTCTGACCACTGCGCTTCGCTCAACTGCGGTGCCTTCACATAGAAGGCCAAGCCGCGCTCAAGACGCAGTACCTGAGGGAGATCGCAGTTGTGGGCGATGTCTGTCGCTTTCGAAGACCACGGCGAGATAGTGCCGGGACGCGGAGTGACCAGCAGCAGGCGGCCTTCCGGGGTATGTTCAGCCAGAGAGGGACCGTATTTCAGCAGACGCTGCAAACGGGATTTTTCATCCTCGCTCAGCGGCGCGCTGACATCGGCAAAATGGACGTACTCAGCGTAAATATCACTCACCGGCAGGTGAGCATCCTGAAAGCGGGTCAGCAGTTTGTTAATACGAAATGCCGACAGAGCGGGCGAACCACGCAGAATTTCCATCATTAAAGATCTCTCGTCTCGAAGCGCCGGGCGACGCTTCATTGGGCGCAACAGGGGAAAACGGGCGGTATTATAGAGAATCCCCACCGGTTACGAAACCGTTTGCGCAGAATTAATCGCGATAAGGAATTGACTGAAAAACGCACAAAACAGGTGGATTTCAGTTGCGGAGCTGCGCGGAGTTGAGCAGAATGCCCCACGCTCAGGACCAATTATAGACAATAAATACTGCCATAGAAGACAGATACCTGAGAACCATCGAGAGATAACTATTTGAAACGCCTTAAATTTAATTATCTGCTGGTCGGGCTGATCACCGTGCTTCTTGCGCTGGCACTGTGGCCCTCGATACCGTGGTACGGCGGTTCGACCGACCGTATCGCACAGATAAAATCGCGGGGAGTGCTGCGTATCAGCACCATAAATTCTCCGCTGACTTACTACACAGTCAATCAATCCCCAGCGGGTATGGACTATGAGCTGGCGAAGCGCTTCGCCGATTATTTAGGGGTTAAGCTGGAAATCACCGTGCGTCCGAACCTGGGCGATCTGTTTGATGACCTCGAAGATGATAAAGCCGACATGCTGGCGGCAGGGTTAATTTACAATAATGAACGACTGGCGCGTTTTCGTGCGGGTCCGTCTTACTATTCTGTTTCACAACAGCTGGTGTACCGTATCGGCGCACCACGGCCGAAAAATTTGGGCGATCTGAAGGGGCGCCTGACGGCGGCGTCAGGATCGGCTTATCTGTCGACCCTGCGTGAAATGAAAGCGCATCAGTACCCCGATCTTGACTGGGCGATCTCGACCGATCAAACGCCTCAGGGCCTGCTGGAAGCCGTGGCCGATGGCAAACTCGACTATACCGTGGGCGATTCCGTCACTATCGCGCTGATGCAGCGCATCCATCCACAGCTGGCAGTGGCTTTTGATATCACGGATGAAGAGCCGGTCACCTGGTATGTCCAGCGTGAACAGGATGACAGCATGAATGCCGCGCTACTCGACTTCTTTAATCAGATGGGCGAAGAAGGCGCAATGGCCCGTCTGGATGAGAAGTACCTGGGGCACGTCGGCACGTTCGATTATGTCGATACTCGCACCTTTCTGCGTGCCATTGACGGAACGCTGCCAGACTTCCAGCCACTTTTCGAGAAGTACGCGCAGGTTATTGACTGGCGTTTACTGGCAGCCATCTCTTACCAGGAGTCCCACTGGAACCCACAGGCCACATCCCCGACTGGCGTGCGTGGCCTGATGATGCTGACGCGCAATACTGCGGATAGCCTGAATGTCAGTGACAGGACCGATCCGGAACAGAGCATTCGTGGCGGCAGTGAGTATCTGGTGCGTATGATGGAAAAGGTACCGCCAACGATCCCTGAAGACGAACGCATCTGGTTTGCTCTGGCGGCGTATAACATGGGTTACGCCCATATGCTGGACGCGCGTAAACTGACGGATAAACAGAAGGGTAATCCGGATAGCTGGGCCGACGTGAAGATTCGCCTGCCGATGCTCAGCCAGAAACGCTATTACAGCCAGACCAGTTACGGCTATGCCCGCGGCCATGAAGCCTATGCCTATGTGGAAAATATCCGCAAATACCAGATAAGCCTTGTCGGCTATTTGCAGGATCAGGAAAGAAAGCTGGCACAACAGGCGGCAACGGAAGCCGAACTGGGTAACGGCTATCCAACGGTTGAAGCGAAAATCGCATTGAACTGATGACTCAGCTCAGACAGGCGGACCGAAAAAAGAAGGTCCGTCCCTACGGGCGCTGGGCCTTCTTTTCGGCACGCCGCTGGCGGAAAAATTCACTCAGCAGCGCAGCACACTCTTCAGCAAGGACCCCCTGCTCAATCTGCACCTGATGATTCATCCCCGGGTGTCGCAGCACATCAAGCAGCGAACCGGCTGCCCCGGTTTTTGCATCTCGCGCGCCAAAGACCAGACGTCCAATACGACCGTGTACCATCGCCCCCGCGCACATCACGCAGGGTTCCAGCGTGACGTACAGTGTGGTATCCAGCAGGCGGTAATTTTCAATGACTTTGCCGCCCTGACGTATTGCCATCATTTCGGCATGCGCCGTTGGGTCATGGTGACCAATCGGGCGGTTCCAGCCTTCACCAATCACCCTTCCTTCATGCACCAGAACGGCACCCACCGGCACTTCGCCCTCGTCCCAGGCGCGCTGAGCCAGTTGAAGCGCGTGGCGCATCCAGAATTCATCGTTAATGTCGGTCACCTGAGTCTCCAGCAAAAAAAAGCGCGGCATTATAGCGTTAAATGTCGCGGAGAGACTATCCTGCCAGACGCTTATTCCAACTGTTGTAACTCACCTACAGGTGTCACTCGGAAACGATGCTGGCAGAAAAACAGCAGTGGGTTATCCTGCTTGCTGTCGCTGTAACCGCTGTAAAGTTGTAACGGCGTGCCAATTTGCTCTTCCAGCTGCGCGACCTTTTCATGGCCGAGGCAGCGCATCGAGAGTACCCGGCCACCATAAGCGCGTGACATCTGGCTGGCGATCAATTTGACGCGCGGCAAAAATGCGGAGTCAAAATAGACCTGTTCGACCAGCGGCTGCGGTGAACCGGTTATCAGCCAGACATCGGCATCTTCACTGCTGAGATAATCTGTCAGCCGCTGCTGCACTACGGGAAATGCGGTCACTCGCTGGCGGAACCAATGGGCAAACTGCTGCTCTCGTTCTGCCAGACGCGCTTCACTGCGGCCAAACGTAATCGACCATAGCAGC
Organism: Erwinia sp. JH02; assembly: GCF_013074405.1. Taxonomy (NCBI): domain Bacteria; kingdom Pseudomonadati; phylum Pseudomonadota; class Gammaproteobacteria; order Enterobacterales; family Erwiniaceae; genus Erwinia; species Erwinia sp. JH02. Next base: position 52,976 of record NZ_JABANZ010000003.1, on the reverse strand, counting down.
AGGCTCATCGGCCAGCGCGCCGCACGACCTTTAATCAGCAACCCAAGCCCTGTCACCGGCAGCAGTGGCACCACCAGCAATAAATTGAGCGGCTGACGCCACAATAGCCAGCGCATAAAAGTGCCAAACATATCCTGCTGGTGCAGGGTGCCATCAAGGTCAAAAAATACCACGCGTCGTTCCCGACTGGTTGTCAAACCTTACTCCTCAGGGTCATTGAAGCCCATAAACCAGGCAAACAGGAAACCACAGATAACTGCGGTCAACCAGCCTGCCAGATACATCATGACCTTACCGGCCACAATCGTCAGTGCCAGTGGCAGCCCGGAAAGGCCAAACGTAATCAACGTGGCGACCTTAGCATAGCTAATGACCGCTCCGCCAACGGCGCCGCCGAGGCAGGCGGCAATAAACGGGCGCCCCAGCGGCAGGGTGACACCAAAAATCAACGGTTCGCCAATCCCAAGAATACCTACCGGCAGTGCACCTTTGACCAGTTTTTTCAGCCTTGCGTTACGTGTTTTGAGTAGTACCGCCAGCGATGCGCCAATCTGCCCTACCCCGGCCATGGCCAGGATCGGCAGCAGCGCATTCGCACCGTGCGCCTGAACCAGTTCAACGTGGATCGGCACCAGTCCCTGATGCAAACCGGTCAGCACCAGTGGCAGAAAGGTTCCGGCCAACAAGGCACCGACCAGCACACCACCGCGGTCGATCGCCAGTATCGCCCCATGGGCAATCGTATCAGAGATCATCCCACCGACAGGCTGTAACAGTACAATAGCCAGTGACGCAGTAATAAGTGTAGTCAGAAGTGGGTTGAGGATCAGCTCCAGCGATTCGGGCAGACGCTGGCGCAGACGTTTTTCAATCCAGCACATCAGTACCACCACCAGCAGAACCGCTATTACCCCACCGCGCCCCGGTTGTAGCGGCTCACCAAATAACGTGATCTGCGCCAGTGCGGGGCTGGAGAGAATGCCCGCCATCACGCCACCCAGCGCGGTGGAACCGCCAAAAACTTTGGCGGTATTCACCCCAACCAGAATATTCATTATCGTGAAAACGGCACTGCCGAAGATCGCGGCCAGACCGATCAGATTAGGGTACTGCGTAGCAATATTCCCCACGATATCCGGACGTTTGATGATATTGATCAGCCCGGTGATCAAACCGGAGGCAATAAATGCCGGGATCAGCGGGATAAACACATTCGCCAACTGACGTAATGCATCACTCAGCGGCGCACGATATTTCGCTTTCGCCTGTGCCTTGTTCTGCTGCACAGTGTCGCCCGCCGCGATAACGCCTGCGGGTGAGATGAGGTTGCGCATCGCGTCCGTCACTTTTGCTGCCGCTCCGGGACCTGCGATAAACTGGTGCTGACTTCCCTGCTTCACGTACCCTTTTATCCCCTCCAGCTGACGCAGGTTATCCAGCGCCAGTTTGCTCTCATCAATGACTTCAACGCGTACCCGCGTCATACAGTTTTCCAGTCGGGCAATATTGGCAGCTCCGCCAATGCCCTGTAACAGCGCCTGTGCCAGCCGGGTGGATTTGTCCATGAGGGATCCTTTTTCCGTTATTCGTTAGAAAGTGCCGCGCGTAAAAATCCTTTATGCTGTGTCAGCCGCTGCTTTGCCTGCTCGGCCGGGAGATCCGCCAGGATCATTAAAATGGCCGTCTTAACTTCGTAGTGCACCTGCAGCAAGGCTGTTTCGGCCTGTTCTGCATCGCAGCCCGTCGCCTCACACACCATACGCCGCGCACGATCGACCAGTTTGATATTGGTCGCCTGCATATCCACCATCAGGTTCTGGTACACCTTACCGATTTTCACCATGGCGCCAGTAGAGAGCATATTCAATACCAGCTTCTGTGCGGTACCGGACTTGAGACGGGTCGACCCGGTCAGCGCCTCAGGCCCGACAACCGGTGAAATAGCAATCTCTGCTTCGTGTGCGATCGGTGAGTACGGGTTACAGGAGATCGCCGCAGTGCGGCAGCCAAACTGCCGGGCATACCGCAACGCGCCAATGACGTAAGGCGTTCTGCCAGATGCGGCAATACCCACCACCATGTCGTTCACCGTCAGATTCAGCGCCTGTAAATCGCTGATGCCCAACTGCTCGTTATCTTCCGCTCCTTCCACCGCCTTGAGTAACGCACCAGGGCCACCGGCAATCAGCCCCACAATAACGCCATGCGCCACCCCAAAGGTAGGAGGACATTCGGATGCGTCCAGCACGCCGAGACGGCCGCTGGTGCCCGCCCCCATATAAATCAGGCGGCCGCCCGCGGTGAGCGCAGCAGCGGCCGCATCCACCGCCATTGCAACCTGCGGTAATGTCAGGGCAACGGCCGCAGCAACGGTCGCATCCTGCTGATTAAATTTAGACACCATCTCAAGCGTTGACAGATTGTCGAGGTCGAATGTGTCCGGGTTACGCGTTTCTGATACCAGTGAACCGAGATTCATTATTTCTCCTTTTGAATTTTTAATTCGCACTTAAGTTATAATAAATGAATATTTTATTCTACGCGACGACACATTTTCCCGTTCTTAATCATGGAAACCATTAAATGTCGCGTTAGACTTAGCCTGCTGAATGTTATCATTACAGATAATTCAATATGATGGGCCTGATTTCGCAAGAGGAAAAATGATGAGTTCATTGCTGCGTATCCGTCAGCTTTATCCTAGCCTGGCGCTGAACGAACGTCGGTTAGCTGACTACCTGCTGTCGCAGCCTGACCGGGCACGCCACCTGAGTTCACAAAAGCTGGCGGATGAATCAGGCGTCAGTCAGTCAAGCGTGGTAAAATTTGCGCAAAAACTCGGCTATAAAGGGTTCCCTGCACTGAAGCTGGCGCTGAGTGAATCGCTGGCCGAGAAAGATGCGATTACCGTGCATAACCATATTCTCAGCGATGATGCGCTGAAGGTGGTTGGCGAAAAACTGTTCACCGAGAAAAGCTCTGCCATTCGCGCTACGCTGGATATTAACAGTGAAGAGATGCTGCTGGAGACATTGCGTCTGCTGAAGCAGGCAAGGCGTATTGTGCTGGTCGGGATTGGTGCTTCAGGTCTGGTAGCGAAAGATTTTTCCTGGAAGCTAATGAAGATTGGCATCAGTGCCGTGGCCGAGCAGGATATGCATGCACTGCTGTCCAGCGTGCAGGCACTAGATGTGGGTGATGTGCTACTGGCTATCTCCTATACCGGTGAACGCCGCGAAATCAACCTCGCAGCACAGGAAGCACAGCGCATTGGTGCCACCGTGCTGGCCTTTACAGGCTTTACACCGAATACACTGCAACAGTCGGCCAGCCACTGTCTGTATACCGTTGCAGAAGAGCAGACAACACGCAGCGCCGCCATCTCGTCAACCACTGCGCAGTTGGCGCTGACAGACCTGCTGTTTATGGCGCTGATTCAGCGCGATCCAGAACGTGCTTCCAGTCATATTCGCCACAGTGAAGCGCTGGTGAAAAAGCTGGTTTGAGCCTGGAGTGCGCGTATAATACCCGCGCACTTTATCCTGTTAATGACTTGAGAGAATTATGGCACTGCTGATCACCAAAAAATGTATCAATTGCGATATGTGTGAACCGGAGTGCCCTAACGAAGCGATCTCAATGGGGGATGAATTCTACGAGATCGATACCGATCGCTGTACGGAGTGCATCGGCCATTACGACTCCCCCACCTGCCAGCAGGTGTGCCCGATTGATCATACGATTATCGTTGATCCGCTGCATATCGAGAGTCATGACCGACTGTGGGAAAAGTTCGTGGTGCTGCATCCTGCGGGCTAGCTCTCAATAATTACCGTCGCACAGGCATAGTGTCGTTCATCAGCCAGCGTAACGTGCACGTGCGCCACCCCCAGCTTCTTCGCCACTTCTTCAGCATGCTGGAAAAAACGCAGTCCGGGTTTACCCAGCTCGTCGTTATAGACTTCAAACTGATTAAACGCCAGGCCACCACGGATCCCGGTGCCAAAGGCTTTGGCTGCCGCTTCTTTTACCGCGAAACGCTTGGCGAGAAAACGCACCGGCTGCTGGTGTGCCTGGTACTGTGCCCACTCATTATCACTCAGCACACGCTTTGCCAGGCGGTCGCCGGACCGGGAGATCACCCCTTCAATGCGGGCGATCTCGACAATATCTGTACCCAGACCCAGGATTGCCATTAACGACGTGCTTCACGCATCAGCAGTTTCATCTCTTTCACTGCCTCAGCCAGACCGCTAAATACAGCACGCCCAATAATGGCATGCCCGATGTTCAGCTCGTGCATTTCTGGCAGAACGGCGATCGGTTGCACGTTGTGGTACGTCAGGCCGTGTCCGGCATTGACCTTCAGGCCTTTCCCGGCGGCATAGGTGGCAGCTTCAGCAATCCGCGCCAGCTCAGCATCGCGTGCCGTGCCTTCTTCGGCTTCAGCGTAAGCACCGGTGTGGATCTCGATATAAGGTGCACCGGCAGCAACAGCGGCATCAATCTGGCGATGGTCAGCATCGATAAACAGTGACACCAGGATGCCGGCATCATTCAGCCGTTTTACCGCCGCCGTCACTTTGTCCTGCTGTCCGGCCACATCCAGCCCACCTTCGGTCGTCACTTCTTCGCGCTTCTCAGGGACCAGACAACAGAAGTGCGGCAGGATGTCACAGGCAATGTCCACCATTTCATCCGTAACGGCCATTTCCAGGTTCATGCGTGTCTGGATGGTCTGACGCAGGATGCGCACATCGCGATCGGTGATATGACGGCGGTCTTCACGCAGATGCACGGTAATACCGTCTGCTCCTGCCTGCTCAGAGACAAATGCCGCCTGTACCGGATCCGGATAATGCGTACCACGTGCATTACGTACGGTAGCAACATGATCGATATTAACGCCCAACAACAGCTCTGCCATGATAGTCCTCTGAAGATCGCGAAAGGTTTTAGGGAGTGTACAACGTTCACGGCACGCAGGGATATTACCCGTGGCTATTCATCACCAGGAAGGGCTGCATCTGGTCGTTTTCTCGGCAAAAACTGGCGAAACAGTTCCGTGCTCTTTAGCGGTTTGCCCCCCAGATAAGGTTTAAGGGCAATGCGGGTAAAACGTTTGGCTGCGCGCAGGGTGTCTGCATCCGGGAATTCGCGCAGATACAGTGCGCGTAAATGGCGACCGGTAAAACTGCGATGCCCGACCACAAGACTGGCAATAAACCCCTTCTCTTCACGATAACTGTACGTCATGCCATCGGCGACTTCTTCGCCGCTGCCTGCGCAGTGAAGAAAATCGACGCCATAACCAAGATGACCCAGCATAGCCAGTTCAAAACGCCTGAGTGCAGGTTCGGGTGACCCGGCGTCAGCCGCCAGCGCCTGAATACAGTGCAGGTAGTCGAAGAAAAGCTCGCTAAAGGGGGTTTCATCTTCCAGCACGCGCGAAAGAAGTTCATTGACGTAGAGGCCGCAGTAGAGCGTTGTACCGCTGAGAGGAAGCGCCAGCGACACAGGTTCAGCGCCGCGCAGGGTTTTCACCTCGCCACGGCCGCCCCAGCGTACCAGCAGCGGCGTGAAGGGTTGCAACGCGCCCTTCAGACTTGAGCGCTTGGAACGGGCGCCTTTAGCCAGCACCCGTACCCTGCCATGCTGTTCAGAGAACAGGTCAAGCAGCAGGCTGGTTTCGCTCCAGGGACGTCCATGCAGGACAAATGCGCGTTGCCAGCCATCCATCAGTATCAGAGGTCGTCGGTATAGCCCAGGCTGCGTAAGGCGCGTTCATCATCCGCCCAGCCGGACTTCACTTTCACCCACAGTTCAAGGTGGACTTTCGCCTCAAACATCTCTTCCATATCACGGCGAGCTTCCGTACCGATGACTTTAATTTTGGCGCCTTTGTTACCGATCACCATTTTCTTCTGGCCTTCACGTTCGACCAGAATCAGACCATTGATCGTCAGACCACCACGCTCGTTCGTCAGGAACTGTTCGATCTCAACCGTGACGGAGTACGGCAGTTCGGCACCGAGGAAGCGCATCAGTTTTTCACGGATAATTTCAGACGCCATAAAGCGCTGGGAACGATCGGTGATGTAGTCTTCCGGGAAATGGTGTTCCGCTTCCGGCAGGCGCTTACGGACGATGCTGGCGATAGTATCAACATTGGTGCCTTTTTCGGCTGAGATCGGCACCACATCCATAAAGTTCATCTGCTGACCCAGGAATTGCAGGTGTGGCAGTAGAATACTTTTGTCTGTGAGGTTGTCGACCTTGTTGATCGCTAACAGCACCGGTACTTTGCCGTCTTTCAGCTTATTCAGTACCATCTCATCGTCGGCGGTCCACTTGGTCCCTTCAACAACGAAGATCACAATTTCAACATCACCGATCGAGCTGCTGGCAGCACGGTTCATCAGGCGGTTGATCGCCCGTTTTTCTTCCATATGCAGGCCCGGGGTATCGACATAGATCGCCTGATAATCCCCTTCGGTATGGATGCCCATAATGCGGTGACGCGTGGTTTGTGGCTTACGCGAGGTGATGGAAATCTTCTGTCCCAGTAACTGGTTCAGTAAGGTAGATTTACCAACGTTCGGACGGCCTACAATAGCAATAAAGCCGCAATGGGTAGTTTGTTCGCTCATTCAATTCCCAGCTTAATCAGCGCCTGTTCGGCTGCTGCCTGTTCAGCTTTGCGACGGCTGGATCCGGTTCCCACAACCGGTTCTGCCATGCCGCTTACCTGACAGTGAATAGTAAATTCCTGATCGTGCGCTTCGCCCCGAACCTGTACCACCAGATAGGATGGTAACGGCAGATGACGACCCTGCAAGAACTCCTGCAGACGCGTTTTTGGATCCTTTTGTTTATCGCCCGGGCTGATCTCATCAAGACGGCTGGCGTACCAGCTCAGGATGAGTTGTTCCACCGACTGAATGTCGCTGTCGAGGAATACCCCGCCAATCAGCGCTTCTACGGTGTCAGCCAGAATCGATTCACGGCGGTAGCCGCCGCTTTTCAGTTCACCCGGCCCAAGGCGCAGACACTCGCCAAGGTCAAATTCCCGTGCCATCTCTGCCAGCGTGTTGCCGCGAACCAGCGTGGCACGCATACGGCTCATGTCACCTTCATCCACGCGCGGGAAGCGCTGATAAAGGGCATTAGCAATCACGTAGCTCAGAATAGAGTCGCCCAGGAATTCCAGTCTTTCGTTGTGTTTACTGCTGGCACTACGGTGAGTCAGCGCCTGCTGTAACAATTCCTGATGGGTAAAAGTGTAGCCCAGCTTTCGTTGAAGCTTGTTAATTACGATGGGGTTCATGCGTTACCAATTTCTTAATGCGTCAATTATCCTGCACACGGAACAGGGCTGAGCCTGAACACCAACACGATCTGTTTCGTGTGCAGTGGCCTGCCAAACCTGGCAGACCACCCTTTGCTAATGTCGCCCGCAGGCGATCATTAATGAATGCCGCCGATACGACTCAGGCGAACGCCGGTTGGCCATTGGCCTTCCTGCTTATCAAAGCTCATCCAGATTGCGGTCGCTTTACCCACCAGATTACGCTCAGGAACAAAGCCCCAGTAACGGCTGTCAGCACTGTTATCACGGTTATCGCCCATCATAAAGTACATGCCTTCAGGCACGACCCAGGTGGACTGCGGCTGACCTGCCTGCTGGTAGTAAGAGCCTGGCTGGCTCGGTGCCTGTGCAATCAGTAAAATACGGTGAGTGACATCCCCCAGCGTCTCGTTGCGGGTGGCTAAACGCACGCCACCCTGCATCGTTTCACCTTTCGGCTTCTGGAAGAACCCGTTGCCCAGTTCATTACCACTGAAACCGCTGAAGGTCTGAATGAAGTCACTCTCTTCAACATCCGAGTAAGTGACGGGCAGCGCAGTAGATGTCTGCTGAATCGACACGGTTTTGCTCAGCGGATCGTAAGTCACCCGATCGCCCGGCAACCCGATGACACGCTTGATGTAATCCATGCTGGGATCTTTCGGGTATTTGAACACCGCGATATCGCCACGCTTCGGATGACCCGTTTCGATCAGCGTCGTTTGGGTAATCGGATCTTTAATGCCGTAGGCATATTTCTCCACTAGGATAAAATCACCGATTAACAGCGTCGGCATCATTGAACCTGACGGGATCTGGAACGGCTCATAAATAAACGAACGCACCACAAACACCACGAACAGCACCGGGAAAACCGAAGCCGTTGTTTCTACCCAACCTGGCTGTTTGTCTGCCTTGGTGGCTTCGATACCTTGTGCCTGCGCGGCAGCACGTTTCGCACGCCGGGCCGGTGCCCATTTATATTTGTCGATACACCAGACAATGCCGGTAATCAGCGTTGCTATCGCCAAAATCAGGGCGAACATATTAGCCATTCCAGTTCCCTCGAAGCCCGAAGCCGGGCTTATTTACTGTCTTTACCCACGTGGAGGATGGCAAGGAACGCTTCCTGCGGTAACTCAACGTTACCGACCTGTTTCATGCGTTTCTTACCGTCTTTCTGTTTCTGCAGCAGCTTTTTCTTACGGCTGACGTCACCGCCATAACATTTGGCAAGGACGTTTTTGCGCAACTGTTTAACCGTAGAACGGGCGATAATGTGGTTACCAATCGCCGCCTGAATCGCAATATCAAACTGCTGACGCGGGATTAATTCTTTCATCTTCTCAACCAGATCACGGCCACGGTACGGCGCGTTATCATTGTGCGTAATCAGCGCCAGCGCATCCACGCGCTCGGAGTTGATCAACACATCTACGCGCACCATGTTCGATGCCTGGAAACGTTTGAAGTTGTAATCCAGTGACGCATAACCGCGAGAGGTGGATTTCAGACGGTCGAAGAAATCGAGCACCACTTCCGCCATCGGAATTTCATACGTCAGCGCAACCTGATTACCGTGGTAAACCATGTTGGTCTGCACGCCACGCTTCTCAATACACAGCGTGATCACGTTACCGAGGAACTCCTGCGGCAACAGCATATGACACTCTGCAATCGGCTCACGCAATTCTTCGATGTTGTTCAGCGGTGGCAGTTTGCCCGGGCTATCAACGTAAATGGTCTGATTGTCCGTTGTGACGACTTCATAAACCACCGTCGGCGCGGTAGTGATCAGCTCAAGGTCGTATTCACGCTCCAGACGTTCCTGGATGATCTCCATGTGCAGCAAACCAAGGAAGCCACAGCGGAAACCAAAGCCCAGCGCGGTAGAGCTTTCTGGTTCATAGAACAGAGACGCATCGTTCAGGCTCAGTTTACCGAGCGCATCGCGGAAGGCTTCATAATCATCAGAGCTGATCGGGAACAGACCGGCATAAACCTGAGGTTTAACCTTTTTGAAACCAGGCAGTGCTTTGTCTGCCGGGTGACGAGCCAGCGTCAGGGTATCCCCTACTGGTGCGCCGAGGATGTCTTTGATCGCACAGACCAACCAGCCGACTTCGCCGCAGTTCAGGACATCGGTATCAACGCGTTTCGGGGTGAAGATGCCCAGACGGTCAGCATTGTACGTCTGACCAGTGCTCATCACCTTAATTTTTTCGCCTTTGCGCATGGTGCCGTTTTTAATACGCACCAGAGAGACGACGCCAAGGTAGTTGTCGAACCAGGAGTCAATAATCAACGCCTGCAGCGGGCCATCCGGGTCACCCTGTGGTGGCGGGATATCACGGACCAGACGTTCAAGCACGTCAGGCACACCAATACCCGTTTTTGCCGAGCAGCGCACGGCATCGGTGGCATCAATGCCGACGATGTCTTCAATTTCCTGGGCAACACGATCGGGATCGGCAGCAGGTAAATCGATCTTATTCAATACAGGTACGACTTCCAGTTCCATTTCCATTGCGGTGTAGCAGTTTGCCAGGGTCTGGGCTTCTACGCCTTGCCCGGCATCTACCACCAGCAATGCACCTTCGCAGGCGGCCAGAGAGCGTGAAACTTCATACGAGAAGTCTACGTGACCTGGGGTGTCGATAAAATTGAGCTGGTAAGTTTTACCATCTGGCGAATGGTAATCGAGGGTAACGCTTTGCGCTTTAATGGTAATACCGCGCTCGCGTTCCAAATCCATAGAATCCAGAACCTGCGCAGCCATTTCACGTTCAGACAATCCACCACAAATCTGGATCAGACGGTCAGAAAGCGTTGATTTGCCATGGTCGATGTGGGCGATGATAGAAAAGTTTCTTATGTGCTTCATTATTGAGATTTTTCTGCCTTACAAATTCTGGAACTCTCGCGATGCGAAGTCAGGAGAGCGTGATATCACAGGCGAACACTGGCCCGAAAGGCAGCATTCTACACTACATATCAAAGGGGTGGAATCTTCACGGTCAGGCAAAAACGCATGCATGACCATATCGAACGGGAAACAGGGAAGATGACGAGGTGAAATAAGGCGGTTGGCGAGGGAATACAGCCAACCGTCTTTTCGCGGGTCAGGCATCGGTACTGACGTGAATAGCGTCAGGTGGCAATGCCACGCTGAGGATCACCGGCTGGAAAGAGGCAGAACGGCCCAATATTCCGGAGATACCTTTTGCAATAATAAACCCGCCCACGCCGCCCAGCAGCGCACCGCAGGCAGCCGCCAGATCGCTGTGAAACAACATCTGAAACACACCGGCCAGGACAAAAAGCCCGATCAGCGGGGTCATGTAAACCAGAAACGCCGAGCTGAGCAGGCTGGTTTCAGCAATGCCCAGTTCGATACGCTGGCCGGGGGTAAGCGGCTGCGCACTGGCGATTTTCATCACATGCGCGTTCTTCGGCCCGAGCTTATCCAGCATGTGACTGCCGCAGCCTTTGCGTGCCGAGCAGCTGCTACAGGATGTTTTGATTTCGGAGTGCAGCGTGGCAATACCATTCTGCCACGACACTACCGTTGCCCATTCTCTCATCATGGCGCGGCCCCTAAAGTGACACTATCAGCAATACGTTTAGCGGTAGCCGGTGGCAGTTCACCCACTACCGTGATCTCCGCATTATTACGCACTTCAGTTTGGACCGTACGACGACCAGTGCGCAATTGCTGTGGCGAACTGGTTTTATCGGCAAGCGTCACGTTAATGGAGAAGCTAAACAGGCCATCAGTAAAGAGGATGGTTTCAACCGGACGGTCAAGTGAGGGAAGCTGACGGCGGCTTTTCGCCACTTCCTTCATCCCTGCTGGCAGCCAACCCGCTTTCCAGTTAAATGTCACGGCATTTGACGTAGGGACAGATAACACCGGAGGAAGCTTGGCGCTTTCCAACCCCTGCATGATATTGCGAACGCCGTCATCCACCGCGAAACTGACCACCCGATACTGTTCGAGTGTCTCGCCATCACGATCGAGGAGATCAACCCGCAAAGGCAGTTTCGTTTCGCTGTCCAACCAGACGATATAACTGTAACGAGTGCCATCACGAGGGACGATGCGAATCACTTCACACAGCTGATCGGCAATACGCGTGCGTCCAACGGAAACAAAATCGTAGGTTTCAGCCAGACGGTCGAAATCGGCATACACCAGCGCAGGCAGCGAATCGACAATATGATCCCCCGTCATGGTGAACGGCTCAAGGCCCGATTCAAAATAGCTGACCTCATTGCCACGCTGGATAATCTCGCGGCGCGGGCCATCCATCTGAAGCAACTGCGCATAGCTTTTGTTGTTGATGATGGAATGACGGTAGCGTAGTGACTCGATGCCCAGTCGCGATACGTTGATATAGGCGAGTTCATAGCTGAGAGACTGACTGGCCTGTTCCATCTGATGTAACAACGCCCCGGAGGGCGTTGACGCGGCCGGGGCGACAGAGGAGTAAATCAGGCAGCCAGCGATAAAACTGGCGGCGCACCAAAACGGCTTCATTGCTGCGGTTGCATTCCTAACGACTGAGTACCTGGAACCTGAGCAGCAGCCTGTTGATCAGGGCTTTGCTCAAACTGTAACTGCTCAGCATGCAGACGACGTTGCAGTTCGTAATCCTGCAATAGCGCGTTAACGCGGCGACGTTGATCCTGCACCTGCTGATTCGCATTAAGCTGCGTACTGGCGTTGTCCGCTGGCACACCGAGGCTGACCGGAGAGGCTTGCCCCATCATCGGCAACGTATTGAATACCGGAGAATCTGGGGACTGGACATCAGCCGGTTTGTTGTACTGCTGCACACCGACGATCACCGCCAGTGAAACGCAGGCAGCCAGGCCCACCTGAGTAATCTGAGCCGCCCATGGACGCAGTTTCGCCCAAAATGGCATGGCTGCGACCTGTGCCGGCACAGGCTGTTCTTCCGGAATCAGATGCGTAATATTTTTTGCTGGCTCATTCTCAATCGCTGCCATCACACGGGCAGAAATATCAAAATCAAGCAGTTGTGGGACATCGCCGCGCAGTGTGTCGCGAATCAGATGATAGCTTTCCCAGTCTTTTTGCAGCACAACGTCTTTAGACAACGCAGACATCAATTCATTGTCCAGCGTTTCACCGTCCATAAGAGCGGAAAGTTGTTCTTTCTGCATGCCTCAATACCCTTCCTGTGTCGCTATCGCTAGCGTTGGATAAGCGGTTGAATTTTATTATCAATAGCTTCACGGGCGCGGAAAATACGTGAACGAACCGTACCGACCGGGCAATCCATGATCACAGCTATCTCTTCGTAGCTCAGGCCATCGAGTTCACGTAAGGTGATTGCCATACGCAAGTCTTCGGGTAACATCTCGATGGTACGAAAAACTATCTGTCTCAATTCTTCCGACAACATTAAGTTCTCAGGGTTCGAAATTTCTTTCAGCGCTCCCGCACTTTCAAAATTCTCGGCGTCGATAGCGTCCACATCGCTCGATGGTGGACGACGTCCCTGAGCAACCAGGTAATTTTTGGCCGTATTGACGGCAATCCGGTAGAGCCAGGTATAAAAAGCACTGTCGCCCCGAAAAGATTCCAGCGCACGATAGGCTTTAATAAACGACTCTTGCACTACATCAGGCACATCCCCTGACGGCACATAGCGGGAAACCAGACTGGCCACTTTATGCTGATAGCGAACCACCAGTAAGTTAAATGACTTCTGATCTCCCTTCTGCACTCGTTCAACGAGGACCTGATCCGTTAGCTGCTCGCTCATCCGAGGTAAGATCTCCCCAAACTTGTCTCCACGCGTAATCGCACTTCCAGCAATAACTCAATCATTATGAACAAGCATCCAGTCTGAGTCGCATTCATCGGAAAAGTTCCATTACGCCATTATATTTGTTGTGCCATCAGGGGACATCGACAAACCAGCACGCGTTTTTATGCATTCTCGCTGACCTGTGGGCCACTGCCTCTCTCTCACTCCCGGAACATCATCGATCAGGAGCCTGATGACGCCCGCAGAGTAACGCAAGAAGCCAGTTTTTTCACCTTATAATCACGTCAACACGTGACAGTTCGCCAGAGTAAAGCCTGCCTGGTGCATTTACGTGATGTCACCAACGCCGTGAGGCTTGTTCAATTTTTGATTTAGCTCCCACTGTGGAGAGGGGCCAATAAAAAGCCTTTTTGCCTGGATAAGTGAGTGCTATGCTCAACAAACAATCTGTTTAGTAAATTAAACAACATGACTCTTTCTTCCGATTACAGCTGTGATGTGTTGATTATTGGTAGTGGCGCGGCGGGCTTATCACTGGCATTACGCCTGGCAGAGAAACATCAGGTCACCGTACTGAGTAAAGGTCCGGTCAGTGAAGGCTCAACGTTTTATGCCCAGGGCGGGATTGCCGCCGTGTTTGATGAAACAGACAGCATTGAGTCGCACGTTGAAGATACGCTGATTGCAGGGGGCGGCCTGTGCGATCGCGAGGCCGTCTCGTTTATCGCCAGTAATGCACGCCATTGTGTGCAGTGGTTGATTGATAACGGCATGCTGTTCGATAAAGAAACCCCGGTGGACAGCGAAGAACGCTATCACCTGACGCGTGAAGGCGGTCACAGCCATCGCCGCATTCTGCACAGCGCGGATGCCACCGGGAAAGCCGTGGAAAACACGCTGGTCAGCCAGGCGTTAAGTCACCCAAACATTACCCTGATTGAGCGCGGTAATGCTGTTGACCTGATCGTCTCCGATAAAATCGGCCTGCCTGGCGAGCGCCGCGTGGTGGGCGCTTACATCTGGAACCGTCAACGAGAAGCCGTAGAAACCTGCCGTGCACGTGCCGTGGTACTGGCCACCGGGGGTGCAGCAAAAGTCTATCAGTACACCACCAACCCAGATGTGGCCTCCGGGGACGGTATTGCGATGGCATGGCGCGCGGGCTGTCGGGTCGCTAATCTCGAATTCAACCAGTTCCATCCGACCTGCCTGTTCCACCCGGATGCACGTAACTTCTTGCTGACCGAGGCACTGCGTGGAGAAGGCGCGGTGTTAAAACGCCCGGATGGCAGCCGATTTATGCCCGACTTCGATGAACGAGGCGAACTGGCACCACGCGATATTGTGGCACGCGCCATTGACCACGAAATGAAACGCCTTGGCGCTGACTGCATGTACCTGGATATCAGCCACCAGCCGCCGGAGTTCGTGCGTGCGCACTTCCCGATGATCTACGAGAAACTGCTGACACTGGGCATTGATCTCACCACACAGCCGATCCCGATTGTTCCGGCAGCGCACTACACCTGCGGCGGTGTCATGGTCGACCAGCAAGGGCGTACCGACCTTAACGGACTTTATGCTATTGGAGAGGTCAGTTATACCGGGCTGCATGGCGCCAACCGCCTGGCATCGAACTCGCTGCTGGAGTGCCTGGTGTACGGTTGGTCTGCGGCAGAAGACATCAATCAGCGCCTGCCTGCTGTTGAGAGGGTCGAGGGCCTGCCCGCGTGGGATGAAAGCCGCGTGGATGATTCTGATGAGCGCGTGGTCATCCAGCACAACTGGCATGAACTGCGGTTATTTATGTGGGACTACATGGGGATTGTACGCACCACGAAACGGCTGGAGCGCGCGCTGCGCCGCATCACGACGCTACAACAGGAAATTGACGAGTATTACGCCCATTTTCGCATTTCCAACAACCTGCTGGAGCTGCGTAACCTGGTGCAGGTCGCTGAGCTGATGGTACGCTGTGCAATGGCACGTAAAGAGAGCCGGGGCCTGCATTACACCCTCGACTATCCGGAAGCCCTGGGCGAGGCGTTACCAACGATTCTGGCGCCCTGATTAGCGGAACAGATAGAAATCGCGGGTCAGGCTGCAGTGAGCATCGGAATACTGATGGTCCGGCCCGCGTATCGTCATGCGATCCAGTAATTGCTCGCCCGGCTTGGGTGATAACGCCAGCAGCACCCGATTGGGCGGCCGGGTATCATTATCGGCAACATCAGTGCGAAAACGCAGATGCCAGCCGCGCTGTAAAGCCAACTCAACCAACTTACTTCCCGCCGACTCCGGCAGGATCACACAGAAGAAGCCCTCTTCCGCGATCAAGTTTTCCGCGCACACCAACAGCACATCATGCGTCAGATCGGTGGTATAGCGCGCCGAAGCCCGCTCAGGCGATGCACATTCCGACCCCGGTGAAAAATAAGGGGGGTTACTGACGATAAGCGAATAACGCTGATCGCAGCGCTGAGACCATTCGACAATATCGGCCTGGTGCACATGCACTCTTCCCGACCAGGGCGAGGCCGCCACATTTTCCTGCGCCTGCGCGGCCGCCATTTCATCCAGTTCAACGGCATCAATGTTCACGGACTCTGCCGTTCTCTGCGCCATCATCAACGCGATCAAGCCGCTGCCCGTGCCGATATCCAGCACTCGCTGTACATTCGCGACAGGGGCCCATGCACCGAGCAGCACACCATCGGTGCCGACTTTCATGGCACAGCGATCGTGGGCGACAAAAAACTGTTTGAAGGTGAATCCGTTGGCGCGGAGAATGGCTTTCTGTTGTGACATTTGACTGACCTGAAAGGGAAACGGCGCTAGCATAGGACAAACTGTGACGAAGGAAAAGTCATTAACTCCACACAAACAGATGAAGATCGTGTTCAATCTGTCTATAATCAGCGCCCCAAACTGAGGTAGACCATGACTGTAACCACTTTTTCCGAACTCGAACTAGACGAGAGCCTACTGCAAGCCCTGCAGGAGAAAGGCTACACGCGTCCTACTGCCATACAGGCAGAAGCTATTCCGGCAGCACTGGAGGGTCGCGACGTTCTGGGTTCGGCACCAACCGGTACAGGCAAGACTGCGGCCTACCTGCTGCCCGCATTACAGCATCTGCTCGACTTCCCGCGTAAGAAGTCTGGCCCGCCACGCATTTTAATCCTGACCCCAACGCGCGAACTGGCGATGCAGGTTGCAGACCAGGCGCGTGAAATGGCCAAACATACGCATCTGGATATTGCCACTATCACGGGTGGCGTTGCGTTTATGAACCATGCCGAAGTGTTCAGTGAAAACCAGGACATCGTGGTAGCGACTACCGGGCGTCTGCTGCAATACATTAAAGAAGAGAATTTTGACTGCCGTGCAGTTGAAACGCTGGTTCTCGATGAAGCCGACCGCATGCTGGATATGGGCTTTGCTCAGGATATCGAAACCATTGCGGCTGAAACCCGCTGGCGTAAGCAGACTTTGCTGTTCTCCGCCACGCTGGAAGGCGAAGCGATCAAAGATTTCGCCGAGCGCATTCTGAACGAGCCGATTGAAATTGAAGCCGACCCGGCGCGCCGTGAGCGTAAGAAAATCCAGCAGTGGTACTACCGCGCGGATGATATCAAACACAAAACTGCGCTGCTGATCCACCTGATGAAACAGCCGGAAGTGACCCGTTCAGTGGTCTTCGTGCGTAAACGTGAGCGTGTGCACGAGCTGTGTGGCTGGCTGCGTGAAGCAGGCATTAACACCAGCTATCTGGAAGGGGAACTGGTTCAGGCGAAGCGCAACGAAGCGATTAAACGTGTGGCTGAAGGTCGTGTAAACGTCCTGGTCGCAACCGATATTGCTGCACGCGGCATCGACATCGACGATGTCAGCCACGTGTTTAACTTCGATATGCCAGTGACCGCCGACACCTACCTGCACCGCATTGGCCGTACCGGCCGTGCAGGCAAAAAAGGTATCGCTATTTCACTGGTTGAAGCGCACGACAACATGCTGCTGGGCAGAATCATTCGTTACATCAAGGAGCCGCTGAAAGCGCGCACCGTTGATGAACTGCGCCCGGTCACGCGCGCACCCAGCGAAAAGCTGCAAGGCAAACCCTCGAAGAAAGTGTTAGCCAAGCGCAAGCAGTTAAAAGATAAAGAGAAGCAGGAAGAGAAGCCGCGCGTTAAAGAGCGTCATCGCGATGCCAAAAATGTGGGTAAACGTCGTAAGCCAACAGCAGCAAAAACTGACAGTGCTGAATAATCACACTGCATGACAAAAAACCGCCTTATTGGGGCGGTTTTTTATTGCCTGAAATTGACAGAAACAGGGGTCAGAGCAAGAAAACTCACGTTCTAATACAAATGAATAATTTTCGTTACATCCCCGGCCTGTTAAAAACAGATTCTGCACAATGTAATCATGATGTTAATAAAAAAGGACCGAAGGTGTATTTTTCACCCCCGGCCCTTTTATCGTACCCCGTTCAGGCTTACAGGCTTTCAGTAAAGGTACGGGTAATCACATCTCGCTGCTGTTCTGGCGTCAATGAGTTAAAACGCACGGCATAGCCCGAAACACGGATAGTCAGCTGTGGGTATTTTTCCGGGTTTTTTACGGCTTCTTCCAGCGTTTCACGGCTCAGGACGTTCACGTTCAGATGCTGGCCGCCTTCCACGCGCACCTGCGGTTTCATTTCCAGTGGAATTTCACGATATTCGATCTGGCCAAGCTCGCTGACTGGCACGATCTGATCTTCGCTATAACCTGCTTTGGCACAAACGCAACGCGCTTCCGCTTTATCACTGTCCAGCAGCCAGAATGAATTCAGTAATGCACTGTTGGATGCTTGAGTAATTTGAATTCCGGTAATCATGTGAGTCGCCTCCCAGGCAATACGGCGCTGCTCTCATTTCCAGCGCCAGGTTGATGAAAAAAACCGTGATCTTCTGGGATCTGTATACCAGCACCAGAATGGTGTCTCCTTGATACAAATCAACCTGCGAGGAGGAATTTAAAGCCTGAAAACAGCAACTTTCTGTTTTATATCAATTTTATCAAATCAAAAAATTCTTCTTTTTTTGCAAATTTTCAACTTTATTTTAAGTATTACCTTGTGGCAAAGCGCGATAAGCTACGCACTTTGATGATGAGAAGGAGACGGTAATGGTCAATACCATGACCTGGCACGACGTGCTGGCCGAGGAAAAAGAGAAGCCTTATTTCAGGGAAACACTGGCAAAAGTCGCGGCAGAGCGCGCAGCCGGTAAGACCGTCTATCCACCGCAAAAAGACGTTTTTAACGCATTTCGTCTCACTGAACTGGGCGAAGTGAAAGTGGTGATTTTAGGTCAGGACCCCTACCACGGTCCGAATCAGGCACATGGGCTGGCGTTCTCCGTTCTGCCTGGTGTTGCGGTACCCCCTTCACTGGTGAATATGTATAAAGAACTGGTCACGGATATTCCTGGTTTTGAGCGACCAAAACACGGCTTTCTCGAAAGCTGGGCACGTCAGGGCGTGATGCTGCTCAACACCGTACTAACCGTGGAAGCGGGCCAGGCACATTCACATGCTAAATTCGGCTGGGAAACCTTTACGGATAATGTGATTGCGGCCATTAATCAGCATCGTGAGGGCGTGATATTTCTGCTGTGGGGCTCTCACGCGCAGAAAAAGGGCGCGATTATTGACCGTAACCGCCATCACGTACTACAAGCCCCCCACCCTTCCCCGCTCTCTGCGCATCGCGGTTTCTTCGGCTCTGCCCATTTTTCGAAAACCAATCAGTGGCTCAGTGAGCACGGCGAAACCCCCATTGACTGGGTTCCGCACTTACCTTCCGAGTAAGCTCGATTATCAGGGGGTATCAACCCCCTGTCAGGCACGGGCATCCTGTTCATTTACATTCCCACACGTAATAATGCGATTTTCGTCACAATTTTTTATCAAGATTTCCCTCTCCCTGCCGATCTGATCGGCTTCAGGGTGCATATTCATGCGCCCAAGATTGGCTGGTCCATTCAGGGGAGAAGAACGGATGTTATCCATGAAGAATATGAAAGTAGGTGTCCGTCTGGGCGCCGCCTTCGGCCTGGTGATACTGTTATTGATTATCGTTAGTGCCACAGCAACACTCAAAATTGGCAACATTAATCAGGCGGTAGACAGTATCGTCAGCGATCGTTATATCAAAGTCCGGCTGGCATTTGATGTACGCGATGGCGTCAACGAACAGATTAAATATTTGCGCGGTATGGTTCTGGATATTGCCCGTCCGGACAGTAACATCAAACGGTTTAAGCAGCTCGATGGCGCGACGCAGAAAACCAATGCGGCGATTGAAAAAATCGCACAGTTGCAAAGCACTGAGATGGGGATTAAAAAAATCCAGGACGTCAAAGATGCCGCCCAGCGTTTTGAGAGTGATAAACAAGAACTGCTGACCCTCATCCGTGCAGGAGATGTTGCGCCGGCCACGGAATATGTACTGCGAAAAATCACCACCTCGCAGAATGCGTTTCTCGATATAGTGGTGAGTTTTGCGGATTCACAGTCCTCACAGTTGCAGGCTGAAGGAGCCAATGCCGTCAGTGATGGCACCACCGCCATTCACATCACGCTGATTTTCTCGCTACTGGCTATCGCTGCGGCGATGCTGCTCGGCTTCTTCTTAACCCGTTCGATTGTGCGCCCGCTGCGTGAAGCCGTCGGCATTGCTGAAAATGTTGCCGCTGGCGATCTGCGCACCACCATTCATGTCAACTCGACGGATGAAACCGGTCAATTGATGCTGGCGCTGAAAAACATGAATGACAATCTGCTGAAAATTGTTAACGAAGTCCGTTCCGGTACGGACCTGATTGCCACGGCATCCAGTGAGATTTCAGCGGGTAATATGGATCTCTCCTCACGCACTGAGCAACAGGCCAGCTCCCTCGAAGAAACCGCCTCTGCGATGGAGCAGATTACCGCCACGGTGAAACAAAACGCCGATAACGCTCGCCAGGCTAACCAGTTAGCCGCTCAGGCCTCTCTGGTGGCGGAACAGAGCGGCGATGCGGTGAAGCAGGTGGTCAGCACGATGGAAATGATCAACGGATCATCGAAGAAAATCGTCGATATTATCAGTGTGATTGACGGTATTGCCTTCCAGACCAATATCCTGGCGCTGAATGCGGCGGTAGAAGCCGCCCGTGCAGGTGAGCAAGGGCGTGGTTTTGCCGTTGTGGCTTCGGAGGTTCGCAGCCTGGCACAGCGCTCGGCATCCGCTGCCAAAGAGATTGCACAGCTGATTCAGGATTCTGTTGCACGGGTTGATGAAGGGGGTCGACAGGTCGCAAAAGCCGGGCTGACCATGGACGACGTTCTCAGCAGCGTGAAAAACGTGACCGGAATTATCGGTGAGATTACTATCGCCAGCGCCGAGCAAAGCAGCGGCATTGATGAGATCAACATGGCCATCACGCAGATGGATCAGGTGACTCAGCAGAATGCGGCGCTGGTGAATCAGTCGGCAGCGGCAGCCCAGTCAATGCAGGAACAGGCCGAACAACTGTCTCTGGCAATACGCGTGTTTAAGGTGAATGAACCCGCTTACCACTAATTCACCGGCAAAAAAATAGCCGCACAAGGCGGCTATTTTAAACAGGCAGACACAGGGGCGACCGGAAAAAAAGGTCCCCCCCTACAGCAATTAATTTTTAGCTTTCGATACTGCAACCATCGCCGGGCGCAGCAGGCGACTGTTCAGGGTATAGCCACGCTGCATCACCATCAGCACATGATTTGGCGCAACGTCTTCAGATTCCATCATAGACATTGCCTGATGGACTTCCGGGTTGAACGGCACGTTGATATCCCCCACCACTTCCACGCCAAACTTGCGCACAGCGCCCAGCAGGGATTTCATGGTCAGTTCGATGCCTTCAATCATAGCGGCCAACTCAGGATTGGATTTATCCGCCACTTCCAGAGCGCGTTCCAGGCTATCAATCACTGGCAACAGCTCGTTGGCAAATTTTTCCAGCGCAAATTTGTGCGCTTTTTCCACATCCAGTTCACTACGGCGACGGATGTTTTCGATCTCAGCCTGAGCACGAAGCTGTGCGTCACGCACACCGCCCAGCGACTCCGCCAGTTGGGCTTCCAGTTGTGCAATACGCTCATCCCGCGGGTCCACCACTTCTGCTGTCTCCGCGTCCTGGGTTTGCGCCTGCTCCATCTCAATTTCGTCTGAGACTTGCTCGTTAGGTGTGTTCTGTTCTTTACTACTCATGAATTTCTCCGCGTTTGTGCATATTCATCTCGCTGGTTCGCTTATTATGGGGATCAGAATCGCGGTTTCAAGGGAACCAGTCACATTGTCGGGGGAGTTTACCTCGTGAGGAATGCCAGGAACATGAATAACCACTTCAACTGCATCGGGATCGTCGGCCATCCACGCCATCCCACTGCACTAACCACCCACGAGATGCTCTATCGCTGGCTGACAGCGAGAGGCTATCAGGTGATTATTGAGCAGCAGATTGCGCGTGAGTTAAAACTGGAAGGCGTGCAGACCGGAACGCTGGCAGAGATTGGCCGCAAGGCCGACCTGGCGGTGGTGGTAGGCGGTGACGGGAATATGCTGGGCGCAGCAAGGGTGCTGGCACGTTACGATATTAAGGTCATCGGGATTAATCGCGGCAATCTCGGGTTTCTCACCGATCTCGATCCTGATAACGCTCAGCAGCAACTCGCTGACGTGCTGGAAGGAGAATACTTCATCGAGAGCCGCTTCCTGCTGGAAGCTCAGGTCTGCCGCCAGTCCGGCAGCCCGCGTATTGGTACGGCTATCAATGAAGTGGTGCTGCACCCGGGTAAAGTGGCACATATGATCGAATTCGAAGTGTACATTGATGAAAATTTCGCGTTTTCACAGCGTTCGGATGGCTTGATCATATCGACGCCGACCGGGTCGACGGCTTATTCACTGTCAGCAGGTGGCCCTATTCTGACGCCATCGCTGGATGCTATCGCCGTGGTACCGATGTTCCCCCATACCCTCTCGGCTCGCCCGCTAGTGATCAATAGCAGCAGTACGATTCGTCTGCGTTTTTCTCATATGCGCAGCGATCTGGAGATCAGTTGTGACAGCCAGATAGCACTCCCCATTCAACAGGGTGAAGATGTATTAATCCGGCGAAGTGATTACCACCTCAACTTGATACACCCTAAAAATTACAATTATTTCAACACGCTAAGCTCAAAGCTGGGTTGGTCAAAAAAATTATTCTAAAACTGCTGCCAGCGGGTTTACTGTTTATAAAACCAGTATATACTGTATGAAAAACCATATCTGTGTTTTCATACAGGAATACCATCATGCTGGCACAACTGACCATCAGTAACTTCGCGATTGTACGTGAGCTGGAGATCGACTTTCAGCGCGGAATGACGGCCATTACCGGTGAGACCGGCGCAGGTAAATCCATCGCTATCGATGCGCTGGGTTTATGCCTGGGGGGCCGGGCCGATGCAGATATGGTGCGCCAGGGTGCGGCACGCGCCGACATCTGTGCGCGATTCTCGCTGAAAGATACTCCATCAGCCCAGCGCTGGTTAACCGACAATCAACTCGACGATGGCAATGAATGTCTGCTACGCCGGGTGATCAGCAGCGATGGGCGTTCGCGTGGCTTTATCAACGGCACCGCCGTGCCTCTTTCACAGCTGCGCGATCTCGGCCAGGCGCTGATTCAGATCCACGGTCAACATGCTCACCAGCTCCTGCTCAAACCTGAACATCAAAAAAATCTGCTGGATGCCTATGCGGGCGAGCCGTTGCTGATGCAAAACATGGCGCAACACTATCGCCAGTGGCATCAGAGCTGTCGCACCCTTGCCCAGCATCAGCAACAGTCACAGGAGCGTGAAGCCCGTCGTGAACTGTTGCAGTATCAGCTCAAAGAGCTGAATGAGTTCGCCCCGATCAGCGGTGAATATGAGCAGATTGATGAAGAGTACAAACGTCTGGCGAACAGCGGACAGCTCCTCTCCACCAGCCAGCAGACTCTGCTGATGCTGGCTGATGGCGACGATAACAATCTGCAAAGTCAGCTGTATAACGCACGCCAGCTGATGGCCGAGCTGATTGAGATGGATGATAAGCTCAGCGGCGTTTTTGCCATGCTGGAAGAAGCCGCAATCCAGATCAGCGAGGCCAGTGATGAACTGCGCCATTATTGCGATCGGCTGGATCTCGATCCTAACCGTCTGCATGAACTGGAACAACGGCTGTCACGCCAGATCGGCCTCGGGCGTAAGCACCACATCGCTCCTGAAGAACTGCCGACTTTCTACCAGCAGCTTCTCGCTGAACAGTTGTTGTTGGATCAGCAGGAAAGCGACCAGGATGAATTGAGCCAGGCCGTCAGCCTTCATTACGATGCTGCCCTCAACTGCGCACGGCAATTGCATGAGCGGCGGGTTCACTTTGCTGATGAGCTTACCGGGTTAATTACCGAAAGCATGCATATGCTGTCGATGCCCCACGGGCGCTTTACGATTGATATCCAGTTCAACCCCGAGCATCTGACTGCGGAAGGCGCTGACCGCATTGATTTCCGCGTCAGCACCAACCCAGGCCAGCCGGTTCAACCGTTAGCGAAGGTCGCTTCCGGCGGGGAACTGTCACGTATTGCGTTAGCGATTCAGGTCATTACTGCACGTAAGATGGACACACCGGCGTTGATTTTCGATGAAGTGGATGTCGGTATCAGCGGACCCACCGCCGCGGTAGTCGGTAAAATGCTGCGTCAGTTGGGTGAGTCCACGCAGGTTATGTGCGTGACGCATCTGCCGCAGGTCGCTGGCTGTGGTCATCAGCATTTCTATGTCAGCAAAGAGACCGATGGCGCGATGACAGAGACGCATATGAAGCCCCTGGATAAGCGTGCACGCCTGCAAGAACTGGCGCGCCTGCTGGGTGGCAGCGAAGTCACACGCAACACGCTGGCGAACGCAAAAGAACTTTTAGCCGCGTGAAGATTGCACTTTTTTACCGGATTGTGGTCATATCGTTGCTTCGCAGAGGTTTTAAACTGCGGAAAGGTTTATTATCATCGGCAAGTTACGCTGGTATCATCATTGCACACTGATAAACCCGAAAGACCCGGAGCTGCGGTTTCAGGGGAAACGAATATAGCCACAAAGGAATAAACATTGATTATGCGCTGTAAAACGCTGACTGCTGCTGCGGTGGTTCTTCTGATGATGACCGCGGGTTGTTCCACTCTGGAGCGCGTGGTTTACCGCCCGGATATCAACCAGGGCAACTACCTGGTTGCGAACGATGTTGCTAAAATTCATACGGGGATGACCCAGCAGCAGGTTGCCTATACCCTGGGTACGCCGATGATGCATGATCCGTTTGGCAGCAACGTCTGGTATTACGTGTTCCGCCAGCAGCCAGGCCACGAGGCGGTGAAGCAGCAGACACTGACCCTGACCTTCGATCAGAGCGGCACACTGACTAACATTGATAACAAAGCTGCTCTGTCTGCTAACGCAGGCTAAAAGCAGGTTGTGAGCTCAACAAGATAAGGCGCAGATTGCGCCTTATTTTTTTGCCGCGCGTTCAGCACGCTGACGACGAAGATCTTTAGGGTCGGCGATCAGCGGACGATAGATTTCAATACGATCGCCGCTCTGTACCACATCATGCAGTTTCACCGCGCGACTGAAGATGCCTACTTTGTTTTCCTGCAAATCAATATCGCTGCGCAGAGCCAGCAGACCAGAAGCGACAATGGCCTGCTCAACGGTGCTGCCCTCTGCGACCTTTACGCTGTAAAGGTACTGTTTATCTGGCAATGCATACACCACTTCCACAGCGATATCAGGCACTGTACACCTCTTTCGCGCGCTGGGTGAAAGCCTGTACCATGCTGCTGGCCAGCTCTTTAAAAATACGGCCAAAAGCCAGTTCGACCAGCATATTGGTGAACTCGAAATCCAGATTTAACTCCACTTTGCAGGCTTCATCGCTCAACGCCGTAAAGCGCCAGCCGCCGCTCAGTTTGCGGAACGGGCCGTCAACGAGTTGCATATGGATGCTTTGGTTATCCGTCAGCGTGTTACGCGTGACAAATGTCTTACTGATTCCAGCTTTAGAGACATCCACCGAGGCCGTCATTTGATCGGAACTGGCATCCAGCACCCGGCTACCGGTGCAACCCGGTAAAAACTGCGGATAACTGTGAACATCATTCACTAAGCGGTACATTTGTTCCGCACTGTACGGCACCAGCGCCGAACGACTAATCTGGGACATATCGATTCCTGTCATTTTCTAAACATACCAATAATACCATCGCCGGCAATCAAACAAAAATTCTCTCCTGCTAACCATCTGCTAGAATAGGCTTTTCCCCCATGCCTGGCGCTACAGGGGATGCCATTAATCACTGCTTCATGTACACTAAGTGGCACTATGACAAAGAAAAAAGCACATAAACCCGGTTCCGCGACCATTGCCATGAACAAGCGCGCCCGCCACGAATACTTCATTGAAGAAGAGTTCGAAGCCGGGCTTTCGCTCCAGGGATGGGAAGTCAAATCTCTCCGCGCTGGTAAGGCCAACATCAGTGATAGCTACATCATGCTACGCGATGGCGAGGCCTACCTGTTCGGGTCAACTTTCCAGCCTCTGAGCGTCGCCTCATCGCATTATGTTTGCGATCCCACGCGCAGCCGTAAGCTGCTGCTGAAAAAGCGCGAGCTGGATAGCCTGATAGGTAAAGCCAATCGTGATGGTTTTACTATCGTTGCACTGTCGATGTACTGGAAGAATGCCTGGGCCAAACTGAAGATCGGCGTGGCCAAAGGTAAGAAAGAGCACGACAAGCGCGATGACATTAAAGATCGTGAGTGGAAACAAGACAAAGCACGTATCATGAAGCACGCTAATCGCTAACCTACTGGTACAACGACAGGTTTTTCTGATATACTGCGAAACAGTACTTGGGGCTGATTCTGGATTCGACAGGATTTGCAAAGCCCTAGGAGCATGCCGAGGGGCGGTTTGCCTCGTAAAAAGCCGCAAAAAAATAGTTGCAAACGACGAAAACTACGCACTAGCAGCTTAATAACCTGCTTAGAGCCCTCTCTCCCTAGCTTCCGTTCTTAAGACGGGGATCAAGAGAGGTCAAACCTAAAAGAACTCGCGTGAATACCTTGCCTGGGGTTGAAGCGCTAAAATCTAATCAGGCTAGTTTGTCAGTGGCGTGTCCGTTCGCAGCTGACCGGCGAATGTAAAGATGGACTAAGCATGTAGTGCCGACGGTGTAGTAATTCTGGACGCGGGTTCAACTCCCGCCAGCTCCACCAAAATTCTTCGAAGATGGTTCCAGAGCCATCCATAGAAGTCCTGAGAACCCGCATGGTGCAAGCCTTGCGGGTTTTTTTGTGTCTGTAGTAATCCATAGACATCCGACTAAATCCGGTGATTATTGGTATACGAATTGGTATACAGTAAGATGTATGCCAATAACGTATACCAATTGACGCAGGAAAGCCCCGCATGGCACGGACTACGCGCCCTCTAACCAACACAGAAGTTCTTCGATCCAAAGCCATCGATAAAGATTTGACGCTCCATGATGGTGACGGGCTTTTCATGGTGGTAAAAACGACCGGGAAGAAACTCTGGCGTTTTCGCTATCAACGACCTGCAACAAAGCAGCGCACCATGATGGGCCTCGGTGCTTTCCCTGCACTGTCGCTTGCAGATGCCAGACGCCTGCGCGCTGATTACCTCTCATTGCTGGCTAATGGCATTGATCCACAAACGCAAGCCGAACAGGCTACAGAGCAACAGCAGATAGCGTTAGACAGCATTTTCTCCACAGTGGCCGCTAACTGGTTTGCGTTGAAGCAGGCAAATGTCACCCCGGATTATGCAAAGGATATCTGGCGTTCTCTTGAGAAAGATGTCTTTCCTGCAATCGGCGATATCCCTGTGCAGGAAATTAAAGCCCGTAAACTGGTTGAAGCGCTGGAGCCAATCAAGGCCCGTGGTGCTCTCGAAACTGTTCGCCGTTTAGTACAGCGTATTAACGAGATAATGATTTATGCAGTTAATACCGGGCTGATAGATGCTAACCCTGCATCAGGTATTGGGATGGCGTTTGAAAAACCTAAAAAGCAAAATATGCCAACCCTGCGGCCAGAAGAACTACCGAAGCTTATGCGCTCATTGATAATGTCGAATTTATCCGTATCGACCCGCTGTTTGATTGAATGGCAGCTCCTGACGCTCGTGCGACCGGCTGAGGCTTCAGGCACCCGCTGGGCAGAGTTCGATCTCGATGCAAGGCTATGGACGATTCCAGCCGAGCGGATGAAAGCAAAGCGTGAACACATCATTCCTTTATCACCGCAAGCGCTGGAGATTCTGGAAGTGATGAAACCTATCAGCGCTCATCGTGAATATGCATTTCCGAGTAGGAACGATCCAAAGCAACCAATGAATAGTCAAACAGCTAATGCAGCGTTGAAACGTATCGGGTATGGCGGCAAACTGGTTGCACATGGACTGCGCTCAATTGCCAGTACAGCATTAAATGAAGCTGGTTTTAATCCTGACGTTATTGAAGCCGCTCTGGCCCATAGCGATAAAAATGAAGTTCGCAGAGCATACAACCGTTCGACATATCTTGAGCAACGTATCGATTTGATGAACTGGTGGGGTGCTTTTGTTTATAAGCATCACCAACTGATTAAAGCGGTATAAAAGGCTCATACTACGCTTTTGGTTAAGATAATAAACGATAGCCAGTACGTGCACTGCCTGGCTATCGGATCCGCACAGCCCAGCGGCCTGAGTAGTCACATTCTGACAATTCAACCTCAACAACACGCATTGCAGGTAATGCGATCATGGCACGACAACCTTGCCCTTTCTTTCATCCTAACTACCACCAAAACACGCCCCACTGTAACGCCCTCAGCGGCCCTCTAACGCCCTCTGCATTTTCGCATCACGCTATTAATCACAATCCCGTGCGCACGTCAGAGTGAAGCATGCTGCGCCTGCGCCGCACCTGCAAAGGTGCCAGCGCGCAATACTACCCCCTCCTCGCCTGCCCGCTTTATCGGTCGCATTTAATGCAACTGCATTAGGTGGCTCAGGCCCCGCCATGCCTGCCTTCAATGGGGGTTATGTGCCCTGCAACTGCATGCAAATCCATGCACCTTATGCATGCACGGCTCTTTACAAAGCGGGCTGGCCAGAAAAAGGGCTTTCGAAGGGCAAACGCCGGGCAAAAAAAACCGCTGGGGTGGCAGCGGCATCAGGGATTAATGTGACCGGAAGGATGAACCATAGCGCCCGATTGTCTGCGCCTTACTCTGTGGCTCTGGAGCCACCGGCTGCGGTTCCTGCTGAGGCGGGCAGGTAATGACCTTAGTGATGTTTTCATGCGTCTTGAACGTGCATGAGCAGTCGATGTTAGTGCACTGGTGATAGCGCTCCTTCACCTGTTCGGACATATACCGGCTAGACTTGGCGTGTGCAGAGCTTTTGCAGAACGGGCAGTGCATCATGATGCTTTTCCTCCTTCAATGGCTTCGCGCTGTGCACTGATACGCTCCCCCAGCTTCATGCGGGATATCGGACTGCGATACAGGTCCATATCAACACCTGTCAGAGGCGGTGTGTGCATGCCAATGTTCTTCAGCTCCGGCATCTCCTCCAGTATCTTCAGAGGCAGCGCCGATGCCGTTCTCGTCAGTCTGCTGCCAATCACTCCCGCGACTGCGCCAGATGCGCTGCCACCTTCACCGTGCGTGGGCAGGACTTCCTCGCGCTGAAGCCGCAGGCGAATGGCCCACAGTAGCTCTGGGCTGATGGTTTTCATCGCGGCTTCCCAGTGCCGGTCGGTGATTTCCGCAAAGGCCGTCCGGTACGCCTCAACATACGCCCTGCCGCTGGCGCAGCAGTCTAGCATTGCACTCTGTTTATCCAGTTCAAGCACCGATATCAGACCTGTAAACTCGTCGGCCAGCTCGCGGCTGGCAATACGCTGACTGTGCTCTGCCTTTAGCTCGTCGGTTAGCTGGCCCCGCAGAGTACGAAAACGGCTGCGCCAGTTGGTTTCGGCTTCCTTTCCCGCCTCAACTGCCGCCTTTCGCTCTTTATCACAGCGTAAAATATCAGCGCAGATAATGTTATAGCGCTTCATGTTCTCCGTGTGTTTCGTCCTGGCTGCTTCGAACTTCTCTGTTGCGGTCTGCGGCTCTGCGTTGCTCATGGTGATATCTCGTCGTCTGTAAAGGTGAGGCCATTCTGCGGCGTACCAACAAACAAATCATTTCATTGCCTCTTGCCTGTCAGTGAGCAAACAGACCCGCTTCAGTCCTGACATACCCACCTTGAGATTTTAGTTTTACTAAAAACTATTCACTACTGTTCACCTTTATAAAAAAGATAGTAAATACAGTAAGTAAAGGGGTGAACACTTTGATGGTGAGTATTCACTAAGTGTTCACCACTGTTCACCTTTCCTGAAAATGAGCCTTTTCTCTGGCAAGCCTTGTTTAATGTTTAAATCTATTAATAAAGCAACAATCAATAGCCAAAACCGGCATAGGTGTTAACTCACTATCATCTCAGGGTAAGCCCGTTGCGCAAAAACCTGTTTTGCTCATTTATGGGCAAGATGGGGCTTGTTGCATCCGGGAAAAATATGCTGAAAATAGGGAGTTACCGAAACAACACCGCCGGAACCGGCCAGCGCCGCCCGGATACAAAAACGAGGTAACACAATGCAGTTAGCTTCACCTTCATCCGCCCCAGCCATCCCGCCAGCAGGCCATCTGCACTATCCGCGTGACCGCTTTATGCGCCTGCCCGAAGTCATCAGCACCTGCGGCCTGTCACGCTCAACCATCTATGACTTAATCAGCCGTGAGCAGTTCCCGTCACAGATTTCCCTCGGCGGCAAGAACGTCGCCTGGCTGGCGTCAGAGGTTGACGACTGGATGCAGACCCGTATCGCGCAGCGCACAGGGGGTGCAGCATGATCACCCTCAACATTGGCACCCGTACTTTCCCGCTGACGCCTGACGAAGCGGCTTACGTGGCTGAAAACCTGCTGGCCGCTGCGACGGGTAAGGGCGGAGTCATTCCTGCCTTTAACAGCGGCGCACACGGGCATATCTGCGTGCGTACCGCGAGCCAGAAGTCCGATGCTAAAAACGGAGGAGATAAGAAAGAGACATTCCGATCAAATCCGCAGCAGTCCGATCACGTCCTGACCGATTGCTGAGAAAAACGCCCCGATGTGTGAAAAAAGCCTTTTCTCTGGCGAGCCGCCGGTCTATAGTTTTCCCGCTGCCGCAAAATCGGCAGCCGGGCGTAGGAACCCGAGTTACTCAATGGCGACACAACACGCGCCATGCGTGTTTTTTTACGTCGTAGCCTCAGTGCGCCAATTTTTTGCGCAGCGGTTTCTGTGCCGCTGTGACTTTAAGATAATGGTGGCTCAGGCGGGGCAGCCCTCGGGCTGGCCGGTATTCATTGAGGCCGGTATTCCTACCCCCGTCTGGGCTACCACCCCTGAGTGTAGGAACTCTGGTGGTAGCGTTAACCGCTACTCAATGGAGACTGCCATCATGGCTACGGTTCACCTTACCGCTCACCCCGAATTCACCTTTATCTTTGCCGCCGTCCGTCGCTCACGCGCCGATGCCCGTCCCTGCATGCTGCGCACCGTGGCCGCCGACGAGCGCACCGCCCGCCTGAGCCTGGTGCGTGACTACATGCTGTCGTTTGCCGGTCGAGTGCCCGTTAAGGCGGTGGCCGCATGAATACCCTTTCTGCACGTATGCACGGCGACGAAACCTATTCCATTCCTCACGCCGACTTTCTGCGCCTCCGGCACGCCCACGGCGTCGGCGTCACCGTTCTCGACATGTTCTCACTGGTCATTGCCACCGGCGACAGCCGTCACGTCCCTGACGGCGAGGCGCTGGCCTCGGTGATTGCCCTGCTGACCGACCAGCTCGGCAAGGTGGTTGCCACCTGCGAAAACGGTTTTCTGGAAAAGGAGCTGTGCCATGACCGATAACCACTCCTGCCTCCCGGTGGAGGTGCGCACCGCCGTTTACCGCCGTGCGCTGGCGCAGGGCTACCTTAACGCCTGCGGGCAGCAGGGCATCCGCGTGGCGGCCACCCTCGACGAACTGCAGATGACCATCGCCCTTGAACTGGAGGGCTTTTACGTGCGCCGCCACGGCCCGGAGGCAGGCATGGAGATGGCCTGCACCATGCTGGCCGATATGGTCGGGCCTGACCTGCTGACCGCACCGCCGCGCCTGACCCCGCTCGGCGTCACCATGATGGACGAGCTGTTCTGCGGTCAGCTCTCTGCCGCCAGCCGCGCCACGCTGCACTGAGGGAGAAGCAGACCATGAAAAATATTGTCTCAGATACCGTAAAAAGCGCCGCCGGTCAGTGGCCGCTGCTGCTGCCTGCACTTGGCATCCCCGTTACTACGGGCGGCCATCACGGCCCCTGTCCGGCCTGCGGCGGGAAAGACCGTTTCCGCTTTGACGACCGCGATGGTCGCGGCACCTGGCTGTGCAACCAGTGCGGGGCCGGTGACGGCCTGAACCTGGTGGAGAAGGTGCTGGAAGTGGGCGCAAAGGAGGCCGCGCTGAAGGTCGCTGCCATGCTCGGCACGCTGCCCGTATCCGGCCTGCCGGTGAACGCAGAAAAGAGCGCGGAGGAGAAAGCCCGCGCCCGGGCTGACGCGGCTGAACGTGCCGCCGGGCTGATTGCCGCCGCCGTGGCCCGCACGGATAACGCCTATCTGCTGGCGAAGGGGCTGGACGGCACGCGGGCGCTGACGCTGGCCGCCGGATTGCGCTGCGGCGGTGTCGCCTTTCAGGCCGGTGACCTGCTGGTGCCGCTCACCGGTGCGGAGGGCGGCGTGGTTAACGTGCAGCTCATTAACGCGGCGGGCGACAAGCGCACCCTGCCGGACGGGCGGGTAAAGGGCAGCTTCCACCTGTGCGGCGTCCCGGACGGTAAAACGCTCTGGCTGACCGAAGGGGTTGCCACCGGCCTGACCGTGCACCGCCTCACCGGCCAGGCGGTTTACGTAGCCCTGAGTGCGAACAACCTCCCGGAGCTGGCGCGCCAGCTCCGGGAGCAGTACCCGGACGCGCTGATGCTGATGGCCGCTGACAGCGACGACAACGGTGCTGGCCAGCGTAAGGCCGAAGAGGCCGCGAAAGCCTGCGACGGAAAGACGGCCCTGCCGCCGGTGGCGGGCGACTGGAACGACCTGTGGCAGACGCAGGGCGACACCGCCGCCCGTGCGCTGCTGGCCGCGTTCACGCAGCCGGCTGCGCCCGGCCCGTTTGAGTCGGTGAGTGAGGCCGACCTGAAGGGCATGAGCGCCAGCGAAAAGGCGGAGCTGCTGGTTGCGCACTACGGCAACGCGCTGGCCGTGCCGCCGGTGGGCGAGGAAATCTGCCGCTACGAAAACGGTGCCTGGCTGGTCGTGCCGCAGCAGACGCTGCGCCGGGAGATTGCCGCACTGTTCCAGACCGCCCGCGCCCCATTCTCTGCCGCCGGGATTAACAGCATCCTGGACACCCTGAAGCTGATGGTGCCGCAGATGGGCGACCCGGCGCGCCGCCTGATTGGCTTCCGCAATGGGGTGTATGACACTGCCACCGGCACCTTCAGCCCGCACGACCGGGAGAACTGGCTGCGCTCGGTGAACAGCGTGAGCTACACCGCGCCGAAGCCGGGCGAAAGCCTCGCGGAGCACGCGCCGAACTTCTGGAAGTGGCTGACGCGGGCCGCCGGACGCAGCCACGACAAGCAGGAGCGTATTCTCGCGGCGCTCTTTATGGTGCTGGCAAACCGCTATGACTGGCAGATGTTCCTGGAGGTTACCGGCCCCGGCGGCAGCGGGAAAAGTATGATGGCGGAAATCGGCACCCTGCTGGCCGGGAAGGACAACACCACCTCGGCCAGCATTGAAACGCTGGAGTCGCCGCGTGAGCGCGCCAGCGTGGTCGGCTACTCGTTTATCACCCTGCCTGACCAGGAGAAGTGGAGCGGCGACGGGGCGGGCATCAAGGCCATCACCGGCGGCGATGCGGTGGCGATTGACCCGAAGTACCGCGACGCCTACTCGGCCTATATTCCGGCGGTGATACTGGCGGTGAACAACAACCCGATGCGCTTCAGCGACCGCAGCGGGGGCGTGTCCCGCCGCCGGGTTATCCTGCCGTTCCCGGAGACGATACCGCCGGACGAGCGCGATCCGCAGCTGCTGGATAAAATCCGGCTGGAGCTGGCGGTTATCGTGCGCCACCTGATGCAGCGCTTTGCGAAGCCGGAGGAGGCCAGAAAGCTGCTGCAGGCGCAGCAGACCTCAGGCGAGGCGCTGGAAATCAAACGCCACTCCGACCCGCTGGTCGACTTCTGCGGCTACCTGATGCCGCTGGCAACCCCGACCGGGCTGTTTATTGGCAACGCCAACATCCGGCCCCTGAACCCGAAGCGCTACCTGTACCACGCGTACCTGTCGTTTATGGAGTCCAGGGGGCACCAGCATCCCATGAGCCTGACGGCATTCGGGCAGGCTATTCCGCAGACGCTGAAGGAGTACGAGATAGAGCTGCTGAAGCGCAAGACGAAGAACGGTGTCCAGACCAGCCTTGAGCTGAGTGGCGACTGCGAGTCTGACTGGCTCCCGCGCTGCGACGCATAATCAACCCAATAAGATCAAATCGGCTCCGGCCGGTTTGATCTTATTGGGCGTCCTATCTTAAAATTCCAGAGAGTTTGAATACTCAACCAAAATTCAAAAAAACAGAATAAATAAAGCACTTTAAAATCAATGCATTACACCGATTACCAATGTAAAAAAATAGTAGAGTAAAAACTTACTTGACGGATAACATTAGTTATACTTAATATTCATTGAATGTGATTTAAAATGTAAATCTATAGTAAGATATTGCAATATAGTAAGTTATAATTTTTTCGGGTTAAGTGTTCACAAGGTTATTATATTTAATAGTATGATACCTGATCATCAAACCATAACAATTAAGTATATTCATCTATTTGGTGGAGATCTTATTTTAAAGCTAGTTCAAATAAGAATATTCACCCATCTGGCTGACAACTTTATTTAGCAGTAATATTTTAGGTATACCGATGAATGAAAATAACAGTATGTATTGATTACGACAACCTGAGCTTGCTTCAAAAAAATGCAGGGATATTTGATGTTGTTCAAAGGATTTTTACCCAATCATCTTATTTGTTCGATGAAAACGCAGGGGAATGTGAAATTAGATTATATGGAGGCTGGTATGAAGGTGATACACTAAGTATTGTATCCCAACAGGTATCAGTTAGTATCCAAAGAGAATTCCCCGCCGTAATGCGTGTTTTAACAGAAGCCGGGCAGGTCGCAGTTATTAAAGTAACTGCGGAGCTTGCAGTTTCATTATTAGAAGAGCCCGGCCATCATTTATTTAATACATATCGTCGCAAAGGTCGCCCAAGTAATATCCGCGTTGAAACACCTTCATCAGTTGGTTGCAATTCAAATGATTGCCCTTTACCTCTTGTGAAAAAAGTTTTACAGAAAGGGCGTTGCCCTGCTCTAGGCTGTGTTTCACAGAGTAATTCAATTGTGTATAGACATGAGCAAAAACTTGTTGATACGATGCTTACATGTGACCTGATATATCTTTCAGGACAAAATAATGATTATCTTTTTATAGTGAGTGCAGATGACGATTTCTTACCTCCAATTAGAACATTGATGCTCAAGGGTAAAAAAATAATTCGAGTCCATCCACAAATGAGAAATTCGCCACCCCCTATAAAAATAGGTGCGAAAACACTCATTGAATTAGGAATATAAAATGCAAATAGACACATTCAAATCTATTATTTCAACTTTTGCAGATCCTGGATCGGAAATAATACATGATAGTCAGAGAATGATGTTTACAATAAATGGCGATCTTATTGATATTGGAATAACCGCTAATCTTGGGGATATTTACATCAATGATACAAGTGGTAAAATGCATGCAAGCAAATGGATTGTAGAAAGACTGGCAAAATTAAATTTGTTAAGCTCTCGCATTTTGGACCAAATTCCAGAGCAACCTAATTATGTATCTCCAACTGCAGATCTTCTTAACACACTTGAGTCTAACCCGGACGAAAAATCACTTCATGTATCAGATGCTCTTAATGAAGTTTTATTAAGTTTGGATTCAAAAAGCCCGTTGGAAACCTCTGTTTTATATATTACAAGTGACGCAGGAGAAGGTAAGACATCCTTAATTAATTCCGCAGCCAGAAGACAGGCAGAAAAATTTAATAATGGTTCTTCAGATTGGCTTTTAGTACCAATTATCTTAGGTGGCCGACACTTTTTACGATTCGATGACATTACTGTAGGTGCATTGCAAAATAAATATCGTTTTCCATTTCTTTATTATAACTCTTTTCTAGCATTGGTAAGAATGGGAGTTATCGTACCAGCTTTCGATGGTTTTGAGGAAATGTTTGTTGAAAATAGTTCTGGTGAAGCATTATCTGCAATGGGCATATTAGTTAGTTCATTAGATTCTACAGGGACTGTAGCGATAGCTGCACGCAAAGCCTACTTTGAGTTTGAAAACCTTAGATCTCAAGAAAAGTTATATGATACCATTAGTAATTATTCCGTTGGGTTTTCAAAGGTTGAATTACACCGCTGGGCAGAAGTGCAGTTTTTACAATATTGTAAAAATCGCAAATTAATAAACCCTGAAGATATTTACAATCGAGTTGCTGAGCGATTGGGGAAAGATCATTCTTTATTAACTCGCCCAGTTTTAGTCAAGCGCCTAGTAGATATCGCGCAACAAAGTATATCAATAGATAAATTTATAGAGAAAATTCACTCTTCCGGTTCGGATTTCTTTTCAGTATTCGTTAGAAGTATAATAGAACGAGAAGCCAATGAAAAATGGATAGATCGTTCTGGTGATATTGGCGCCACACTTATAACAGTCGATGAGCATTGCGAGTTACTTTCGCTAATTGCAATAAACATGTGGGAAAGCCGCATAGAATATTTAAAGCAAGATCACCTAGATGTCGTCACAGAATTTTTTTGCGAATCAAAAAAACTATCAGCCCAAAAATCACAACAAATAAGGGAGAGAATTAAAGGGCATGCTCTTTTAGTATCCTCATCAGATATTAGCCTTGCCGTTGAGTTCGATCACGATGAATTCCGTCAGTATTTTCTTGGTGATGGACTTGCGCGTGCTATAATTCCATTAAATAAAACATCTTCATCAGAAACATTAAGTATTTTACGTCGCGGGATTTTACCTGAAAACTCCCAGCTGGAATTAATTAGATCTATTAAACGACAGGATTTAGACAGAATCATCGAAGTTGCAAATTTCTTATCATCTGTAAATAAACTAGATGGACAAGCATCTTACACAAAAGAAAACTGTGGCAATATAATTTTGAAATTGCTTAGTGATATTGACTCAAATGGACTAGAGTTAATGGACATGATGTTTGGTATTGATGCAATTCGTGATTGCAAACTGAAAAATGTCACTTTCATCAATTGTTATTTCTCACAAAGTAGTTATGAAAATACTGAAGTTGAACTCTGCAACTTTGAAAAATGTAACTTTGGTCAAATGAGGATACATGCATCTAGTAAAATAGAAAATAATTTATTCTCAGAATGTAAGTTTGATTCGGTGAGAGTAGAATACGCAGGCCTTGAAATCTGGGAGCCAGTGGCAATTGAATCTTATCTTGGCAAATACAATTCCACGACACCAAGTAGAGAACTGCTAACATCATTTGATATTGAAATGATGTCTATGGACGATGAACTTGTAAATGTTGAAAAACTACTACGATACTTCATGAGAAGCACTCACATTAGCGAATCTGTCATTAAGATTAAATTAGGCGATAGAGGTAAATCATTTATCGATATAACATTACCAGAATTAATAGAAACTAAAATCATCGAAGAAATTGAGAACAGAGGTGCAGGGCAGCAACGTCGTTTCAAACTTGGCCGTCCTCTTCAGGAACTGAATTCACATTTAGCAAGCGCACAGGGGTCATACAAAAACTTCATATCTGGGTTCAACTGATACCTAGGGGCTGAACGAGACTTCAGCCCATGAATTTATTTTTGATATTATTTCTATAATATTTATATTTGCCAGTCATTACTTATTCGTGATGCGAATTAAAAATCAAGCACAATGTTTTCCATCTCCTTCCCAACGTATGACACAAGCTTTATGCTTAGCAGTTATACTATGCCTTAGTGACAAGCTAGAAATACGAAATTTCACAACGCCCTGACATGCTCAGTAATCTTAGTCTTAACTCCTACAAGTGCGCTCGGCCAAACAGTAAAGCTGTTCACCTGCGCAATGTGAAAAAAATCAAACCGATCTGTTCACTTTTTACGCCTGTGGGTGAATAGTGTTAACTCGGGTGAAGAGTGGTGAAGAGTACTCGCCTAAGTGATCACCAATTAACCTCATGATTAATCATCATAAAAATAAAAAGTGAACAGGGTGAACACTTTTTCGTAAAATCTTTTTTTTCTGATGATAATCTGAGAATTTAGTTTCCTACGGCCTTAACTTGTAAGCTGTAGAAAAGTCACAGACTAAACAGTATTGGTATACGCTTAGGTATATCAACTGAAATTGAATTAGACAAAAAAACCAAAAAAACATATACTTATGGATAAAAGTCAGATTCCGCCAGCCCTAAAAGCCCGCAAGGCGTAAGCCCTGCGGGCTTTTTTGTGCCCTCGATTTGCCCCGTGAAGTCCGAACTCAACTCATTAAATCCGAACATTTTAGGCCGGTTGATAGGCCCAATGAAAACGATTATGTTTTTCGATGGGCCTCCAGGAGCAGAGACTGAGCATGGCAAGTCAAACCATAGCCATTGACCGATACGGAAATCAAAGCCGCCAAACCTAAAGACGTCTATTACCAACTTTAAATAATGATGGGCTGACGCTCTTAATGAAATCCAGTGGAAGTAAACTCTGGCAATTTCGCTACTATCACCCCTTCACCAAGCAGAGTTTTGAAGCCTACCCCCCCGATGACACTTTCCGACGCATGGAAGCTGAGAGCAGAATCGCGTGCATTACTTGCAAAGCAGATCGATCCTCTTGAACATCAGAAAGAGCAGCTTCGATCTTCACAAGAAGCCAAAATCAATACTTTCAAATTGATTACCGAACGTTGGGGAATGTGAAGAAAATAAGCGTAACTGAAAATTATGCTGAAGATATCTGGCGGTCTTTGGAGAGAGAGGTTTTCCTGTTATTGGTGAAATCTGCATTACCGACATCGAAGCTCATGCTCTGCTCAAAGCCATACAGCCGGTTCAAGCCAGCGCATTAATGAGGTGATGGTATACGCCAAAAATACCGGGGTTATTGACGCTGTTCCGGGCGTTAATATCGGTAACGCCTTTGAGAAAGCTCAAAAGAAGAATATGCCAGATTTATGCAAATAAGTGTTTTTACGAAAAAGATGATGGCGTACAGGATAACGTTTACCCGTTCACTCCGCGCCATTACTATCAATTCTGGATAGCTTGATAACAAGGAAAGGTTATGGAAAACGGTTTTAGTATTGCAATGACCCCGGTCCAGCTGGCAGCCGTCATGGCTGATGAATCTGTGCTCACTGAGCGTATCTGGGGTGGCATCGGGTTTCTCGGGAGTGTGCTGGAGCTGGCCGGCGCCACTACCCTTTGCCTGGTCCCGGAACCTACCGGAGTGACAAAAGCGGGATGCATTATTGTGGGGGCGCACAGTCTGGATGGGATGAGTGCTTCTGCCTATCAGGTGTATTCCGGCAGACCAACAGCCTCAGTGACCGCTCGCGCTACGGCGGGTATCGCAAGAGAGCTGGGAGCAGATAAGTCCACTGCTGACCAGATTGGTATCGCCGTGGATGTGATCCTCCCGTTCTCTGTAGCTGGCGCTGCGCGGGTTGCTTCGGTCAGATTGGGATAGGTCCAACTTATGCGACATGAGGCTTTGACGCGTGCCCGTGGGGGTGGGCATGCAATCAGAAAACACGTCGGTAAAACCGCACAAGAATTAGTCGATAAAGTTGCCAGGGGCACACAGTCAGGTACCTTTAAACCCACCCATGCGGCCAGCTCATTTTCTTCGCTTAAAATTGCAGAGAAAGCAGCAAGTAAAGCGCTTAAAGCCAACCGAAACAAAATTCGCCAGTGGGCAAAAAATACCAGTGCAGGCTCAAAACATAATCTGGTTTTACGTTATGACGTAAAAGAGTATGTAGGTATCCTCGTTAAATATGGAGAAACCAGTACAGCTAAAACCACAAAAATAGAAATTATTTTAAAAAAACAATTGTACAATAATATGCCCTATTACATTTTGACAGCTTACCCGGTTCATTAAAAATGAAAGACTTTACTGATATAAGTAATTTTTTCGTTGTATTTTTCGGTCAGGATAGTGATGAATATGGCGAAAATTATCCTGAGATCGTCGATTCTGCTTTCAACGATTATGCCGAAGGCGGCGGTTCTTATCTCGATAATCTAATCAGCAACATAGATGATTTTCGTCAAACTTACCCTGACAATGAATCTGCTGCTGTCGCTCTTAATCTTCTGACAAAAGGGTCTGCTGGGGACACTCGCTATTACACCCCAACTTTACTGGATTTCCTAGCGTGGCTATCAGCATATCTGAAGCAAAAGCGTGACGAATAAATATAAAGCCCGCTATATGGGTTCAGTCCAAAGGCGTAAGCCCTGCGGGCTTTTTTGTATTTATAGCTGTCCATAGAGATTCAGCCAAATCCGGTGAATATTGGTATACAGAAAGATGAATCCCAATAATGTATACCAATTAATGCCGGTACTGAACAAAGAACAAAGGGAAGAGATCACTTCATGTTGGCTGCATATCCAGGCAACCGGCAGAGTTTTGGAACCTCCCCCCCCCCTCGGTCACACTTTCCGACGCATGGAAGCTGAGAGCAGAATCGCGTGCATTACTTGCAAAGCAGATCGATCCTCTTGAACATCAGAAAGAGCAGCTTCGATCTTCACAAGAAGCCAAAATCAAAACTTTCAAATTGATTGCCGAATGTTGGGGGAACGTGAAGAAAACAAGCGTAACTGAAAATTATGCTGAAGATATCTGGCGGTCTTTGGAGAGAGATTTTTTTCCTGTTATTGGTGAAATCTGCATTACCGACATCGAAGCCAATGCTCTGCTCAAAGCCATACAGCCGGTTCAAGCAAGCGTGTTAATGAGGTGATGGTATACGCCAAAAATACCGGGCTTATTGGCGTTGTTTATAGCGTTAATATCGGTAAGGCCTTTGAGAAAACTCAAAAGAAGAATATGCCAGCTTTATGAAAATAAGTGTTTTTACGAAAAAGATGATGGCGTACAGGATAACGTTTACCCGTTCACTCCGCGCCATTACTATCAATTCTGGATAGCTTGATAACAAGGAAAGGTTATGGAAAACGGTTTTAGTATTGCAATGACCCCGGTCCAGCTGGCAGCCGTCATGGCTGATGAATCTGTGCTCACTGAGCGTATCTGGGGTGGCATCGGGTTTCTCGGGAGTGTGCTGGAGCTGGCCGGTGCCACCGCCCTTTGCCTGGTCCCGGAACCTACCGGAGTGAAGCGGGATGCATTATTGTGGGGGCACACAGTCTGGATGGGAAGTGAAATCATGATTGATTACAAAAATATCAGAACATACTTCTCTGTATTTCTCGGTAATGATATCGATGCGTATGGAGAAACTTACCCTGAAGTTGTGGACTCTTCGATAGACGTTATTGGTGCAATAGATAATGATCTTATTGATGAAATCGATAAATTTCTTGCTGAATATCCAACAAATGAGCTGGCTGGACCAGCCATGAACCTAATTACTGAAAACAGAGTTGGCGATTGCGCCGGGTTTCCCCCCAACGTTAATCGACTTCCTGACCTGGCTCTCAGCTTACCTGAAGCAAAAGCGTGACGAATAAATATGAAGCCCGCTACTCAACGCTGCGGGAAAGCAGGCTGAGTGCGACCACAGGTGTGCGGATGGTTTTAGCCAGTGATGTAAGTCCTTTGGACACCTCACCAACGACCAGATCGTGACGGCTGTTTCCTTCAGCTGAATCAGGCGCAGATAGTCGATGGCAATCAGCGCCGTCTTTGACTGCTGTTGCTTGTGGCAATTCTCATCCCATACCCCCCCGAAGCCGCAGAGGCCTTTCTTACCCGGGTTCATCTGACATCCTCTACGGTTTCATGGTATGGTGCCGGACTGTAACGTCATCATGTACAATCCGTTAGCAGGATGGCACCATCCCCCGGTTTTTTAGCATCCCCCACGTTGATTTGCACTGCTACGCACAGGGGCAGCCGTGGCGTATTCCGGGCATCTTATGGCGTCACAGTTTCGCTTTCTGCCGGGCCTGTCTACGGGTATCATCGCTACGCTCCTGGCACCGGTTCGGCCTGGTATAATATAGATTCAAAATTTGCCATTTTTTCCAGTACCGCCGTCTTTGTTATTGATACGAAAATCGGCTGAAATAAGGTATAAAGCCGCATGAAAATTCCCAACAGACTCCAGCCTCTGGTTGATGATGGCCTGATAGACGATGTGCTTCAGCGACTAAAAAGCGGTAAAGAAGCAGACGTTTACACCGTTTTATGCGGTGACAACATCCGCTGCGCCAAAGTTTATAAAGAAGCAACCCAGCGTAGCTTCAAGCAAGCCGTGCAGTACCAGGAAGGGCGTAAAGTCCGTAATACCCGTAATGCCCGTGCCATGCAAAAAGGCTCAAAGTTCGGCCGTAAGCAACAGGAAGAGACCTGGCAAACGGCAGAGGTTGATGCCTTGTTCCGCCTGGCGAATGCCGGAGTTCGCGTGCCACAGCCCTATCTTTGTATGGACGGGGTGTTGTTGATGGAACTGGTCACTGATGCAAACGGTGGAGTTGCCCCACGTCTCAGTGATGTGACCTTAACGGAAGAGATGGCCGTTACTGATTTCCACGAGATGATCCGCAATATCGTGCGCATGTTGTGTGCAGGGATTGTGCATGGTGATTTATCGGAGTTTAACGTGCTGCTGGATGCACAAGGGCCGGTCATTATCGACTTGCCCCAGGCCGTTGATGCCGCCGCTAATAATCATGCTGAATCCATGTTTGAACGTGATGTGAATAACATCACTACTTACTACGGCCAGTTCGCACCACAGCTTCTGCAAACACGTTATGCGAAAGAAATCTGGTTGCTGTATGAAGACGGCAAATTAACACCAGAAGCCCCGCTCACCGGTCTGTTCGTTGAAGAGGTCCATGATGTGGATATGGATTCCCTGATGGATGAAATCATCTCAGCAGAAGATGAGTTTTACGACCGTCAGCGAGCAGCCCAGGAACGCGAAGATTAATAAGAGAGTGCGCCAGGTTACAGCAGCAGGATGATGACAGCCCACAAGGTTAATACTGGTGGGCTTATTTAACACTGAACCGATAGCGTAGAAAAATGTGATACCTTGCCATGTTATAAAATCTAATACCTCCCTTCCCTAACAGCCGCTACAAAGTGCTCCTCCTTAAGACATCGCATTTTCTGAAATGAAACCCCCTCTCGCTGTCGTTATGCTGCAGTCCCTCACTTCTTAAAATACATGGATTGTTATGATGAAGAATTATCCTCACGCGACAGCGAGACTGCTTTTCGGCATTTTTTTTTGTACAGCCCCGGTCACAGCCGCCCTTGCCGGTGTCCCAAACGCAATACGTACGCCGCTTTCACTCGACTATAACGGTGATAATGTCGATTTAAAGAAAGAAAAAGAAGCAAAAGAAGCAGAAGCAACAAAGTCCCCAGACTTATTTGGCCCAACGACAGGACCGCTGCCTTTCTTTGGTGAAGAAATACGCAAGCGGGGTTATGACTTGCCCGATCCTTATGGGATTGGCTATAACCATATGAATATGCGCCAGAACATCAAAGTTAATAGCATCGACTTTTCCGGACTTAAACTTTTCGGCTTTCCTATCCCTCAGAGCATTTTTAAAATCGATGTCGGCCACACGCGGGAAAGGTCTCTGACTGATACCGCGAAACTGGACACCTGGTTATTCCCTTTCTTAAATGTTTACGCGGTTGTCGGGCATACCAAGGGAAGTTCAAACTCTACTGTTTCCGTTAATGCACCCATCATCGGAAAAATGTCAGATATCGATTTTATCCTGAAATTCAAAGGGACCACCTATGGTGCGGGCACAACCATGGCCTATGGCTACCATAACTGGTTTGGCACTATGGATTTCAATTATACCCGTACGAACTTTGATATCCTTGACGGTAGTACTACCGCCTATACGTTTACGCCGCGCATTGGGTATCGTTTTACCGTTCCTGGATCAACGAAATATTCTATTCCCGTTTCTCACGCCAGTTTATGGGTTGGCAGCATGTACCAGGATGTTTCCCAGAATTTTGGTGGCAATCTGAGCAATCTACATATGCCGGCTAATTTGATTAACCTGGTTAACTTCGTTAATAAAGACAAAGAAGGACGCTTTCGTGTCAAACAGCACCTCCAGTCACCCTGGAATATACTGGTGGGTGGTCAGTACGAATTGACACGTAACTTTAATGTCATGACTGAAGTGGGCTTTGAGAAACGTAATAGTATTATGGTTGGCGGCGAGTTCCGTTTCTAAATATGCGCTATTTCCGCGCCCTGTTAGTGGGGTTATTGTTAATTCCAACTTTGTCTGAGGCAACATTATTACCCAGCAGGGCGACAGTCGACGGCTATCTTGCCAGATTCAGCTCAGACCCTGTTGATATGCACAAAAGGATCGACTGGGGCGTTGTGCCAGGCCCCTTTTATACTCCCGAGCTGGGCATTGGCATCGGGGTGGCGGCTGTAGGCTTTTATCGTCCCGATGAAGAACAACAGCGGGCCCCGATTTCGTCGCTCTCACTGACCGGATTTGTCAGCTCTACAGGCGCCTTTGGCGTTGGTTACGAAAACAACACATTTCTGCGTAATGACCAATGGCGTTTTATTCTGAGC
Source organism: Erwinia sp. JH02 (assembly GCF_013074405.1). Taxonomy (NCBI): domain Bacteria; kingdom Pseudomonadati; phylum Pseudomonadota; class Gammaproteobacteria; order Enterobacterales; family Erwiniaceae; genus Erwinia; species Erwinia sp. JH02. Next base: position 8,612 of record NZ_JABANZ010000003.1, on the reverse strand, counting down.
GGCGATGTCAGCTATCGCCCACTGGATTATTGGGGCCAGGGATATGCGGAGGGCCATCACCAGCGAGGGAAACAGTCCTATAACTCGCGCACCCTGTCGTTCAATCCAGAGATCCTGTATCGATTACAGGCGCATACCTATGTCGGTATGGGGGGGGCCCTCGCCTATGAGAAGGCAACCGGACTACAGAATAAGGCGGCAGGCAGTTTCTTCCAGCATCCGGTACCGCTAAACGAGCTTAACACCGGTGTCAGTTTGCTATTCAGCTACGACACACGAGATGTCACCATTAACCCCTCTAAGGGACAGTTGTTGAATCTCCGCTACACCGATTACCTCCCGGAATTAGGCGGAGATAACCGACTCTCCATCTGGGATATGCAATACAACCTTTACCACGCCGTCAACCCAACCACGCTGCTGGCATGGGATCTGTACGGCCGTTTTGCCGGCGGCAATGTGCCCTGGACGATGGACGGCACACTCGGCGACAGCCATCACCTGCGCGGTTACTACCAGGGACGATATCGCGATCGCAATGTGCTCACTACGCAGATTGAACTGCGTAAAAAACTCAGCTGGCGACATGGAATGGTTGCCTGGGCTGGCGCAGGCAGCATGTCTCCCCATCCCAGTGAGGTTGTGGACGGGCATTGGCTCCCTTCTGTCGGTATCGGCTATCGTTTTGAAATTAAGAAAAGAATGAATTTGCGTCTGGATTACGGTGTAGGACAGAAAAGCTCAGGCTTCTATTTTCAGGTAGGAGAAGCCTTCTGATGAAAAAAGTACTGCTCCTGTTATGCCTGTTCCTTAACGCCTGCCATGCCAGCATTCCCCTGACTGATAAGCCGATAACGCCGGGTGATTTTCAGCTTCCGCCCCCACCCGCGCAACACGTCTGGCCAGCGATCCTGCCACTCCCTCCTCCTGATGGTCTGCGCCCTTGTTGTGCTTTTGGCTATAACATTCGGGCTAAGCTTTTAGGGGTTCCTGTCCCCTTTTTTCAATTACGTAATGTCGTCGATCCTGATAACACGGGAAAGCATCACTATAACGACAGCTGGAAAAGCATCTTTACGACACTGACGGGAATAAACAGTGAGCTCAACGGTATTATCTATACCCGACGGGGCGGATTTATTGACCTTGCTCATGTGCGTGATACCGCGGACAACACGCTATGGCTGTTCAGCAAAATTTGGCCAGCGCTGGGGCGTGCTACCACGATAAAGATGAGCGATGAACTCGGGCAACGCATTATCCGACTACGGCAGTTCTCGCCCCCTGAAGACACGCTGGCGCGTTACAATCTGAGTGTCAGTCTGGCGGCTTACCTCGCCTTTCAGCTCGCCGCCTGGCATGAGGTCGCTCAGTGGTATGGCTTCGAGTCCGTACCCGGCTATCCTGAAACCGTTTCCGCATTTTCACCAGAAGATCTCTATTCCAATCTGCTCGGGGCGCGCATGGCTACAGATATACTTAATGCGGGCGGAGCATCATCACTGCCGCAGTATCAATATTCGATGGCACAGATGCTTCCGCAGGCGCTCGCACAGCTACAAGCCGTCAGCCCGCAAGCCACCCGCTTTCACTTTGATATGCTGGATGGCATATGGTGGAACAACCATTGTCGCCTGCCCGACAAATTTCTGGTGCGTCTGCGCAACTACAGCGTCAGTCACCAGCGGCTGCCGTCGCGTCCTGCGGATACTGTGCCGGAACTGTGGCTGACGTTACCCGATCATTTTGACCATCGTCCGTTGTCACAATTTGCACGACTTGAAATCTGGCGCGGTGATCATATGGCTAACCTGCCTTCGCCGTCATTGATGTATAGCGATAATGATTTTGTCACTCTGGCGCAACAGGCAGCAAAAAATGACCGCCACGCCCTGGCAAAAATCGGTAACCAGTGTGATTAACGCCCCCCTGCCAACCCTCCGTAATATAAGAAAATATTATTAATAACCAGAGAGCGTGAAGCACACTCCTGGTGTTTCAGTATGTCCACTCTCCCCGTATTTCTGCCATTTCCGGCAGGCAACCGTTTTCGCCTTGCCACAAACGGCCCTAAACCCCATTACGGGAAAAGTTCCCCTCACACGGCACTTTAATGTGACATTCATCACACTTTAACTGAATTAAAATGAAACTGAATTTGACAAGTGTGAGCAATCTCTATTTCCTAATGCCCTGATAGCGGCACACTGCCGCAGTATTCATGGCGGGTGTTTTTGTTACAGTCACAAGCACCCATTTGTCGCCCGTAGATAACATGACCCGACCAGCGCGCTGGCTGCCGAGCAGGGTCTCAGAGCATGTGGTAATAATAATGAAATATAAAATTATGATGGCTGGCGCACTGGCAGCACTTTCCTATACCAATGTTTCTCTCGCCGAAACCAACAGTCCGGAATATGTTTCTGACTGGTGGCATCAGAGCGTGAACGTCGTAGGAAGCTATCACACCCGCTTCGGGCCGCAGCTGAACAACGACGTCTATCTGGAATATGAAGCGTTTGCGAAAAAGGACTGGTTCGATTTCTACGGCTACATCGACGTTCCTAAATTCTTCGGCGTGGGTAACGGTAACGATGTCGGCGCGTGGGATGATGGTTCTCCGTTCTTCATGGAGATCGAACCGCGCTTCTCTATTGATAAACTGACCGGCACCAACCTTGGTTTTGGTCCGTTCAAAGAGTGGTATTTCGCCAACAACTATATCTACGATATGGGCGACAACAAGGCGAGCCGCCAGAATACCTGGTATATGGGTCTGGGTACCGACATCGACACCCATTCTGATGTGGGCCTGTCACTGAACGTGTATGCCAAATACCAGTGGGAAAACTACGGTGCAGCCAATGAAGACAGCTGGGACGGCTACCGCTTCAAGGTGAAATACTTCGTTCCACTGACTCAGCTGTGGGGCGGCAACCTGACCTATATCGGCTTTACCAACTTTGACTGGGGTTCTGACCTCGCCGATAAAGCCGGCCCGTCACGCACCAGCAACTCTATCGCGTCCAGCCATATTCTCTCGCTGGGCTATGATCACTGGCACTACTCTGTTGTGGCGCGTTACTTCCACAACGGCGGCCAGTGGAATGACGGCACCGAGTTGAACTTCGGTAAAGGTGATTTTAACGTGAAATCAAACGGTTTCGGTTACTACCTGGTTGTCGGTTACAACTTCTGATAACCCGGGGATATCCCCAATGCTGACATAACGCGCCTTCGGGCGCGTTTTTTTTGCCTGCAATAAACCGCTATACTCCTCCGGCAATATTGCGTCCGCTAAAAGGAATTTTTATGTCTGCCAAGTCTGTTGATCACAGTGTGAAACTGCGCCCGCTCGAACGCGAGGATCTGCGTTTTGTTCATCAGCTGGATAACAACGCCAGCGTGATGCGCTACTGGTTTGAAGAGCCGTACGAGGCGTTTGTTGAGCTGTCCGATCTCTACGACAAGCATATCCACGATCAGAGCGAACGTCGGTTTGTGGTTGAACACGATGGAAGTAATGCCGGGCTGGTTGAACTGGTGGAGATTAATCATATCCACCGTCGTGCAGAGTTTCAGATAATTATTGCCCCCAGCCATCAGGGAAAAGGGCTGGCCAGTAAAGCCGCGAAACTGGCGATGGATTACGGATTTTCGGTCCTTAATCTCTACAAACTTTACCTGATCGTCGATAAAGAGAACGAAAAGGCCATCCATATTTACCGTAAGCTGGGCTTTGAAATTGAAGGCGAGCTGATCCACGAGTTCTTTATCAACGGTGAATATCGCAATACCATCCGCATGTGCATTTTCCAGCATCAGTATCTGGAAAAATTTAAACCCGCGCAGGGTATGGTCAAAACCACGGCGCAGTAAACAACAACGGCAGGTGGGATAGCCCGACCTGCCGTTGTTCGTTTAGCCGCCTCGCGCGCCAACCGGATTCATGATGGTCTGCAAGCGTTCCGGTTCAATCTTGTACATGCCCCCGTAGAACGGGTCGACCACCAGCCAGCCAGGGATGCCAAGCAGCGGAATGTTGCCCAGCAGATACCACAGGTTCGGGCTCTCTTTCAGTGGGAGCGTTTGCGGAACATAGCCTGCGCGCTCCAGCATCACCAGATACTTTTTCTTACCGAAGTAGTTGCCGTTAGACTTCTGCAGCGTAACGGTTTTTGGCGTGTAACCTTCGGCCACCGCTTTACCCGTTTCATCCTGTACCACAAACTTCACCCCTGGGGGCTGAGTCTGAAGCGTCACATCCTGGGTTTCACTACCGACAATCGTGGCGCAACCACTTAACATCCACGCTGCTGCCAGCGCTGCTATCAGCCGTTTCATCATTCATCCTGCCTGAATCCATCATGCTAACAGTCTACGCGTCAGATAAGGCAAGCTAGCGCGTTAATAGCGCGACGAATTGGTGGTTTATTCAGCCATTGGCACGCTGGGGTTAACCAAACATTCTTTCCAGATAGCGTTCCAGCGCAACGCGTGAGCTGAAACCATGAGGGATGCCGTAGTGATCGTTTGATTCCCCGACCAGATACATCGGGAAACGGACGTAATGGTCGCAGGTTTTAACATCCGATGATGCCGTGGCGATCGCCTGGCTTCGCTCCTTGAGCGTTGGGTGAATGACCAGAGCGGTTCGACCCAGACGTGCCTCACGGTTAACATACACATAGTCTTCACCGCGACAGTAACCGTAAGTTTTTGCGGTGACCGCATCCATCTCAAATCCCGCTTTTTCCAGTACGCGAGCTACCTCATCAGGTCGTAAATACATACTTGCTCCTCTAAGTCTGCTAACCCGGCAACCTTACAACAGGCTGCACAGTCAGCGCTTTCGGAATAGTCCATAAACGCCCTGTCGTGCATGGCGTTCTCTGCGTGTGTTCTATACTTAATAGTACGTTTTCAGAGTAAGGGAGCAAAAAATGTTCAACCGGACCACAAAAAATAACGATATAGACCTGAATCAGGATGTTTCTCTGCTGGCTGATAGCCTGGATGATTTATTGAAATCCTGGGGAAGCAAATCAAAGGAAGAAGCGGATGAGGCACGCTCTCGGGCCGAATCCCTGTTGAAAGAGACGCGGGCCAAACTCCATGGCCGCAACCGCGTAACCCAGGCCGCGAAAGACGCCGGAAATCATGTCGACAACTACATCCACGATAAGCCCTGGCATGGTGTAGGTATCGGTACAGCACTGGGTATCCTCGTTGGGGCGCTTATTGCCACCACCACATCCAGCAGATAGTCGAAAAATTTGCGTTAGAAAAAGAGGCCCGTGGCGAAAGCTGCGGGCTTTTTTTGTCAGCAAAACTTTTTAATCGGGCGCAATCCTTGTGGCACAAGGCTTCAGTGTGAGCTGACTTAACAAATACTAAAATCCTATATGTTGTGTGGTTGCATTTCGGCGGCACTATATCTAGTATTTACCCCATCAAGACCACACAACATGGTGTGGCAGTGGTGGCGCTTCCTGGGCAGTAAACTGGCGCCAGATACTCAAGATAACCAGCCCACAAGGTAAATACGAATCATGCGCATTATTATTTACACTAAAGATAACTGTGTCCAGTGCAATGCCACAAAAAATGCCATGGACAAGAAAGGCATCGATTATCAGCTGATCAATCTGGACAGCGAACCTGCACATGTGGAGACACTGAAGTCTCTCGGTTACCGCCAGGTGCCGGTGGTGATGGCTGAACAGGATCACTGGAGCGGTTTTCGTCCGGACAAAATCCATGCGCTGAGCCACCTGGCTGCGGCGCGGGGATGAGATCATGACCACGCTGGTTTACTTTTCCAGCCTGTCTGAAAATACCCATCGATTTATCACCCGTTTAAATCTGCCTGCTGTGCGTATTCCACTGGACTACGCGCAGTGCTTGCAGGTTGATCAGCCCTACATTCTGGTGGTGCCCAGCTACGGCGGCGGCACGGCTCAGGGTGCGGTCCCTAAACAGGTGATTCAGTTTTTGAATGACACCAATAATCGTCAGCTGATCCGCGGCGTTATCGCTGCTGGCAACCGCAATTTTGGCGAGGCTTACTGCTTGGCTGGCGACATTATTGCGCGAAAATGTCAGGTGCCTTATCTCTATCGCTTTGAGCTAATGGGCACCTCTGACGATATCGCTAACGTACACAAGGGAGTAACCCAATTTTGGCAGCGACAGACAGCACACTCATAGAGGCCACCGCAGCAACGCCGGATTACCATGCGCTTAATGCCATGCTTAATCTGTACGATGCTGAAGGTCATATTCAGTTCGAGAAAGATCGTGAGGCCACGCGTCAGTATTTTATCCAGCACGTGATCCCTAATAGCGTTCAGTTCGACTCTATTGCTGACCGTTTACAGTATCTGGTTTCCGAAGGCTATTACGAAGCTGACGTTCTGAATGCCTATCCGTTTGAGTTCGTCTGTTCGCTGTTTCAGCAGGCTTACGACCGTCGTTTCCGCTTCCAGACGTTTCTCGGTGCATGGAAGTTTTACACCAGCTATACGCTGAAAACCTTCGACGGAAAACGCTATCTGGAAGGCTTCACTGAACGCGTCTGCATGGTGGCCCTGACGCTGGCAAAAGGCGATCAGGCGCTCGCCCTGTCACTGACCGATGAAATTCTCGCTGGCCGCTTCCAGCCTGCCACGCCAACCTTCCTGAACTGCGGTAAGCAGCAACGCGGTGAGCTGGTTTCCTGCTTCCTGCTGCGCATCGAAGACAATATGGAGTCGATTGGCCGTGCGGTGAACTCCGCGCTGCAACTCTCCAAACGCGGCGGTGGTGTTGCCTTCCTGCTGTCAAACCTGCGTGAGTCCGGTGCGCCAATCAAGCGCATCGAAAATCAGTCTTCCGGGGTGATCCCGGTGATGAAGATGCTGGAAGATGCCTTCTCCTACGCCAATCAGCTGGGTGCGCGCCAGGGCGCAGGGGCTGTCTATCTCAATGCGCACCACCCCGACATCCTGCGTTTTCTTGATACCAAGCGTGAAAACGCCGATGAAAAAATTCGTATCAAAACGCTGTCGCTTGGCGTGGTGATCCCGGATGTCACCTTCCAGCTGGCGAAAGACAACCAGCCGATGGCGCTGTTCTCGCCGTACGATGTCGAACGCATTTACGGCCTGCCCTTTGCCGATATCAGCATCAGCGAGAAGTATGACGAAATGCTGGCCGATGAGCGCATCCGTCGCACCTTTATTAATCCGCGCGAATTCTTCCAGACGCTGGCCGAAATCCAGTTTGAGTCCGGCTACCCGTACATTATGTTCGAAGATACGGTTAACCGCGCCAATCCGATTCATGGCCGCATCAATATGAGCAACCTGTGTTCGGAGATCTTGCAGGTCAATACCCCTACGGAATATAACGATGACCTCAGCTACAAGCGCATCGGTAAGGATATTTCCTGTAACCTCGGCTCGCTGAATATCGCCCATGCCATGGATTCTGTCGATTTCGCACGCACGGTGGAGATTGCTGTACGTGGCCTGACAGCGGTGTCAGATCAAAGCCATATCCATTCCGTGCCCTCCATTGAACAGGGCAATGCGCAGTCGCACGCTATCGGCCTGGGACAGATGAACCTGCATGGCTATCTGGCGCGTGAAAGCATTCAGTACGGTTCCGACGAAGGGCTGGATTTCACCAATATCTACTTCTATACCGTCACCTATCACGCGCTGCGCACCTCAAACCTGCTGGCGCGCGAACGTGGTGCCAGCTTTAGTGGCTTTGCCGACTCACGTTATGCCAGCGGTGAATACTTCAATCAATATGTAGAACAGAGCTGGCAGCCGCGCACGGCTCAGGTCGCTGCGCTGTTTGCCAAAGCGGGGATCGCCATCCCTACGCAGGCACAATGGCAGGCACTGAAAGAATCGGTGATGCAGTACGGGCTGTATAACCAGAATTTACAGGCGATCCCACCGACCGGTTCGATTTCTTATATCAACCACGCCACATCGAGCATCCATCCGATTGTGTCGCGCATTGAAATCCGCAAGGAAGGAAAAACGGGCCGTGTCTATTACCCTGCGCCGTTTATGAACAACGATAACCAGGCGTTCTATCGTGATGCCTATGACATTGGCCCGGAAGCGATTATTGATACTTACGCGGAAGCCACGCGCCACGTGGATCAGGGACTGTCACTGACGCTGTTCTTCCGTGATACCGCCACCACGCGCGATATCAACAAAGCTCAGATTTACGCCTGGAAAAAAGGCATCAAGACGCTGTATTACATCCGTCTGCGCCAGATGGCACTGCAAGGCACCGAAGTTGAAGGCTGCGTGTCCTGCTCGCTGTAAAACATCGCTGTGGGAGGGCGAGGCATGCCTCGCCCCTACACATCATGCACAGCATGCACAGCATGCCCCGAACCGTATTGCGTAGGGGTCAGGCATGCCGACCCGACAAATCGTGCACCACATGTACAGCACCGTATTGCGTAGGGGTCAGGCATGCCGACCCGACAAATCGTGCACCACATGCACAGCACCGTATTGCGTAGGGGTCAGGCATGCCTGACCCGACAAATAGTGCACCATATGTACAGTACCGTATCGCGTAGGGGTCAGGCATGCCTG